>NZ_VFUG01000003.1:0-519570 GCF_006440615.1 Mesorhizobium sp. B2-6-2
CCACCGATCTCTGCACCATGCTTGGCGATCCGGCAGGCGATCATATCGGCACCGTCGAGCATCTGATGGCCACGGTGTTCGGTCTCGGCATAGACAACCTGATCATCGAGATCGACGGTTCGGAAGTCCCCATTCTCGACGGCAGCGCCATGGCCTTCGTCGAGGCCATCGACCAAGCCGGCATCGAGACGCTGGCGGTGAGGCGTCGCTACATCCGTGTCGTCAAGCCGGTGCGCGTGGAAGCCGGCGCGTCCTGGGCGGAGTTCCGCCCCTATGACGGCACGCGGTTCGAGGTCGAGATCGATTTCGAGAGCCCGGCGATCGGCCGCCAGCAATTCGCCTCCGACATCAATCCCGACATCTTCCGCCGCGACATCGCGCGCGCTCGCACATTCGGCTTCATGAAGGACGTCGAGAGGCTTTGGGCCGCCGGCTACGCGCTCGGCTCGTCGCTCGAAAACTCGCTTGTCATCGGCGACGACAATCGCGTCATCAATGTCGGCGGGCTGCGCTATCCCAACGAGTTCGCCCGCCACAAGACGCTCGACGCGATGGGCGATCTGGCGCTGGCCGGCGCGCGCTTCATCGGCTGCTTTCGCTCCTATCGCGGCGGCCACCGGATGAATGCCTCGGCATTGCGCCGGCTGCTTTCCGACCGGACGGCCTTCGAGATCGTCGAGACGAGACGTCGCGAGCGCGGCCGCGTCGCCGAGATGATCGCCGTCAGCGGGCCGGTCTACGCGCCCTGGGTGATCTGATTCTTAACCGTTTTCTGGCTTTGTGGTCAGGCTTGTGTTGCATGGCTGCATCACAGGGCCGTCAAAACGCGCGGCTTTGGCCATCGCGTCGGCCTGCCACAAAAATGTGCGATTGGCCGGACATAGCGTTGCCGGGCAAGGGGATAATGGTTTATGGCTTCGGCCCGGGACCGAAACGACGCCGAAGGGGCGGAATCCAAACATGTTTTTTTCGCGAGTTGGTCAATCGGTAACGCCGCGTCGGGGTGTTTTGCTGGCGCTGTCGGTGGTTGCTCCCGCGCTCGTGCTGTCGGCCTGCATGTCCTCCGAGAAGGATGTCAACCTGGCGACCTATGTCGACCAGACCGAGCCGGCCGACGTTCTCTACAACCAGGGCCTGGCCAACATGAATGCCGGCCGCCTCGATGAGGCGAGCAAGAAGTTCGACGCGGTCGACCGCCAGCATCCCTATTCCGAATTCGCGCGCAAATCGATGGTGATGGGCGCTTTCGCCGACTACCGCGCCGGCAATTACGACGAGGCGATCGGTTCGGCCAAGCGCTACCTGACCCTCTATCCCTCGACAGACGACGCGGCTTACGCGCAGTACATCATCGGCCTCTCCTACTATCGGCAGATCAAGGACGTCACCCAGGACCAGAAGGAAGCGCGCCAGACCATCCAGACCATGCAGGATCTGGTGACGCGCTGGCCGAACTCCGAATATGTCGGCGACGCCAAGGACAAGATCCGCTTCGCCAGCGACCAGCTCGCCGGCAAGGAGATGCAGGTCGGCCGCTACTATCTCGAGCGCCGCGAATACATCGCCGCCGTGAAGCGTTTCCGCACCGTGGTCGAGAACTATTCCAATACCCGCCATGTCGAGGAGGCGCTCGCGCGCCTGACCGAGTCCTACTATGCGATGGGCCTGACCTCGGAAGCACAGACGGCCGCGGCGGTGCTTGGTCACAATTATCCGGACAGCCCGTGGTACAAGGATTCCTACAAGCTCCTGCAGAGCAACGGGCTTGAACCCCGCGAAAATGCCGGATCGTGGATTTCCAAGGCCGGGAAGCTGATCACCGGCGCCTGAAGCTTGCGATGCTGTCCAGACTGTCGATCCGCGATATCGTCCTGATCGAGAAGCTGGACATCGACTTCCTGCCTGGGCTTTCGGTGCTGACCGGCGAAACCGGCGCCGGCAAATCCATCCTGCTCGATGCGTTGTCGCTGGCGCTTGGCGCGCGCGGCGATGCCTCGCTCGTCCGCCATGGCGTCGCGCAAGGCCAGGTCATTGCCGTGTTCGACGTGCCGCGCAACCATCCGGCACGCGCGTTGCTCGCGGGAAACGACATCGAGGACGATGGCGACATCATCCTGCGCCGCGTGCAGACCGCCGATGGCCGAACCCGCGTCTTCGTCAACGACCAGCCCTCCAGCGTCACCCTGATGCGCGATGTCGGCCGCGCCCTGGTCGAGATCCATGGCCAGCATGACGAGCGGGCGCTGGTCGATCCCGGCGCGCATCGCGAATTGCTGGACAGTTTCGGCGGCCATCTGGGCGCCGTGCGCGGCACGGGCGAAGCCTGGCGGTACTGGCGAAACTGCGAGCAGGAGCTTTCCCGGCATCGCGCCAAGGTCGAGGCGGCGGCGCGCGAAGCCGATTATCTGCGCGCTTCCGCGGCCGAGCTCGCAAGACTCGACCCGCAACCGGGCGAGGAAACGGAGCTTGCGGAATTGCGCGCGACGATGATGCGCGTCGAAAAGATCGCCGCCGAAATCCATGATGCGCAGGATGTGCTGTCGGGGCCGTCCTCGCCCTTGCCGCAGCTCGCCAGCCTGTTGCGGCGGCTGCAGCGCAAGTCCAGCGAAGCGCCCGGCCTGCTCGACGACGTGGTGAAATCGCTCGACGAAGCGATGATGTCGCTCGACGCCGCGCAGTCCGGCGTGGAAGCAGCGCTTCGCGCCACCGAATATGATCCGCAGCGTCTGGAGAAGGCGGAAGAGCGTCTGTTTGCGCTGCGCGCCGCCTCGCGCAAGCACAGTGTCGCGGTCGACGATCTGGCGCAGCTGCGCGACACGATGGTGGCCGATCTTGCCGATCTCGATGCCGGCGAGGAGCGGCTGCACGCGCTGGCCAAGCAGGCCGCCGCGGCGCGCGAGGCCTACGATATTTCCGCGGCGCAGCTGTCGTCGCTGCGCCATGCGGCGGCGGCGGGCCTGACCAAGGCTGTCATGGCGGAACTGCCGGCGCTCAAGCTCGAACGGGCCGAGTTTATCGTCGAGATGGGAAGCGATGCCGAAAGCCGCATGGAAGAAGGCATCGACCAGGTCGAATTCTGGGTGCGCACCAATCCAGGCACGCGGCCGGGACCGATGATGAAGGTCGCTTCCGGCGGTGAGCTCTCGCGCTTCCTTTTGGCGCTGAAGGTGGCGCTGGCCGATCGCGGCTCGGCGCCGACCCTGGTGTTCGACGAGATCGACACCGGCGTCGGCGGCGCGGTGGCCGACGCCATCGGCCAGCGGTTGGCGCGGCTGTCGAAGCGGGTGCAAGTGCTTTCGGTCACGCATGCGCCGCAGGTTGCGGCACGCGCCGCCACGCATTTCCTGATCTCGAAATCCGGCGGCAAGGACCGTGTCGCCACCGGCATTGCCGAAATGGACCGCGCCGCGCGCCAGGAGGAAATCGCGCGGATGCTGGCCGGCGCCACCATCACCGACGAAGCGCGCGCGGCAGCGGAGCGGTTGCTGCGCGAGAACACCGCGGCGGCTTAAGATTTCCGGTAGTGGGTCAGTTTGAAATCACCCCGTCATGCGGTCGGCGACGGAGGCCGCAAGATAGCTTGGGCCAGAAGTGATTTGACAGTAGGCCATCCCGAGCGCCGAGTCCTTCTGTGCGCATTCGCGCACGTTCGATGGGAGGAGACCCGATCATGGAAGAGATTAATCGTCGATCTGCACTGGCGATCGGTTTAGCGTCAGCTGCGGCAACGCCTCTTTTCGCTTTGGCGTCGCCCGCAAGAGCCGCAGAGATCGTCCCGAAATATAGCCCAAATGACGGTACGGAGATCGCCCCCGGCGTTCGCATAGTGGAAGTAGGCACTTGGCCGTCGGATATGACAGGCGTCAAAAGCGTTCAGATACTCGATGCCGTATTCCAACCCGGGGCTACAGACAAAGAATCCGTGATGGACAACGACATGGTCTGTTTTATCACTTCCGGTGAGTTCACCATAAAGAAGACGAACCCCGACAAGGAATTTACCGTGAAGAAAGGGGAGTACTATACCTGCGGCAAAGGCAAGACCGACCATGCCACGAACATAAGCAAAGAAGTCGGGATTCACCGGATCACCGTGCTGATACCCGCCTGAAAGGTTATTTACTTGGGCCACCGAACGTTTAAGTGGCCCTTCCTCTTTTTACCACTTCATCACCAAGCGCGCTTCTTATACGGACCGCGAACCGGCGGCCTCTCGGCCTCCTTCGCCTCGATAAGCGCAACGATGTCGCCGATTTCCCGAAGCTTGTCGGTGACGCCAGCGGCCATTGCCGGGGGTTCATCCGCAGAGAAGCATGAATGCGGACGAAATAATATCACATGAAGTGCAGCGCAACCGCGTTGGCGTGAGCTTCGACCTTCTTTGAAAAGCCGTTGGTCAGGCGCCTGAAGCGGCGCATGCGCATCCGCATGGTAAGGTTCTGCCGATCCGCAAAAGACGTGCTGACGTGCTTGGCATCGGGATTGCCTTCGATGGTGAAGCGGCCCTTGGCGCTATCTGGCGACGTGGCGGCGCGACAGATCGTCCGTGAAAGCCGTCGCGCATTTCACTGTCGCGCCCGCCGACCAAGCCACGACATGACCAGCTTGGTGTCGGCATCGATGGCGGTCCACGTCCAAGTGTCGCCCGCGCCTTCCGGGGCAGCCTTGGCCGTCGCGACGTTCTTCTGCTTGGCGCAGGTGAACGACCAGATTTCCGTATGCTGGCAGGGAGAGTCAGCAGATGGCTGCATCCCGCTGTTCAGCAATGATTTCTTCGCAATCCGACTCCCTCGCGGCGAATCCTGATTTATAGTGGCCCGCCATAATTCGAGGACCGCGTTTCATGTCGGAAAAACCCGTCGATTCGTTGAGCGAAGGCGAAGCCGCGGATGAGCTGAAGCAACTGGCGGCGGAGATAGCCGAGCATGACCGGCGTTATCACACCGAGGACGCGCCGACGATCACCGATGCCGAGTACGATGCGCTGCGCCGGCGCAACCTCGCCATCGAAGAGCGCTTCCCCGATCTCGTGCGCGAGGATTCGCCGACGCGGCGGGTGGGCGCCCCGCCCGCGGAGGGCTTTACCAAGGTGCGGCACGCGGTGCCGATGCTGAGCCTCGCCAAGGCCTATACCGACCGGGACGTCGCCGATTTCATCGAGCGCGGAAGGCGCTTCTTCGACCGCGACAAGGACCTCGACATCGCCTTCACCGCCGAACCGAAGATCGACGGGCTGTCGGCCTCGCTGCGCTACGAGAGCGGCGTGTTCGTGCAGGGCGCGACGCGTGGCGACGGCACGGTCGGCGAGGACATCACCGCCAATCTGAAGACGATTGCCGACATCCCGAAGAAGCTGCAGGGTTCGGGCTGGCCGGAAATCATCGAGGTCCGCGGCGAGGTCTACATGACCTATGCCGAATTCGAAGCTTTGAAGCAGCGTTCAGCGGCGGTCGGCGGCCAGGACTACGTCAATCCGCGCAACACGGCTGCAGGGTCGCTGCGCCAGAAGGATCCATCGGTCACCGCCAGCCGCAATCTGAAATTCTTTGCCTATGCCTGGGGCTATACGACAGCGGACCCCGCACCGACGCAGTTCGATTCCGTACAGAAGTTCAAGGAATGGGGCTTCAAGGTCAGCCCGCTGATGGTGCGGGCGAAGTCGATCGACGACCTGATCGCGCATTACCACCGCATCGAGGAACAGCGGTCCTCGCTCGGCTACGACATAGACGGCGTCGTCTACAAGGTCGACCAGCTCGAGCTGCAGCGCCGCTGGGGTTTCGTCACCGGCGAGCCGCGCTGGGCGGTCGCCCATAAATTCCCGGCCGAGCAGGCGATGACGACGGTCGAGAGGATCGACATCCAGGTCGGCCGTACCGGCACGCTGGCGCCCGTGGCGCGGCTAGCGCCGGTCACGGTCGGCGGCGTGGTGGTCGAGAATGTCACGCTGCACAATGAAGACTACATCAAGGGTTTCGACAGCAACGGCCAGCCGATCCGCGACGGCATCGACGTGCGCATCGGCGACACGGTGGTCATCCAGCGGGCAGGGGATGTCATCCCGCAGATCGTCAGCGTCGTCATCGACAAGCGGCCAGCCAATGCAGTGCCTTACGAATTCCCGCATACCTGCCCGGTCTGCGGCTCGCCGGCGACGCGCGAGATCAACGAGAAGACAGGCAAGGAGGATTCGCGCCGGCGCTGCACCGGCGAGATGATCTGCGCCGCGCAGGCGGTCGAAAGGCTGCGTCACTTCGTGTCGCGCGGCGCGCTCGACATCGAAGGCCTCGGTGCCGAAAACATCGACCTGTTCTTCAATTCGGGGCTGGTGAAGACCGCCGCCGATATCTTCACGCTGAAGGACCGAAGGCTCGCCGTCACTAGGGCGCTGGCCGAGCGACGCGAGGAGCAGGCGAGGCTGCGCGAGGAAGCCTCGGGCAAGGCGCGCAAGAACGTGCGCAGCGTCGAGGAGCGCAATTATGAAGGTCTCGACAAGCTGTTTTCGGCCATCGACGCACGCCGCGAGCCGGAGCTCGACCGTTTCATCTTCGCGCTCGGCATCCGCCATATCGGCGAGACCACGGCGGCCGTGCTTGCCCGCCAATTCTCGACCATCGAGGAACTGATCCGTGTCGGCAAGGAGACGGCGAAAGCGGAGGATCCGCACAGCGTCTTCCCGTCGATCAACGGCATCGGCGATACGGTGATCAACGCGTTGCGCGACTTCTTCGGCAATGAGCGCAATGACGATGTGCTGGACGCCTTGCTGGCGCAGGTTCATCCGAAGCCTTATGTCGTGGAAATCTCGGCCGGCAGCGAAGTCTCGGGCAAGACGGTGGTGTTCACCGGCTCGCTGGAAAAGATGACGCGTTCGGAAGCCAAGGCGATGGCGGAGCGGCTCGGCGCCAAGGTCGCGGGCTCGGTTTCGGCCAAGACCGACCTGGTGGTGGCGGGTCCTGGCGCCGGCTCGAAGCTGAAAGTCGCGAGCGACCTCGGCATCGAGGTGATCGACGAGGATACCTGGCTGCAGCGCATCGGCAGGGCGGGTTGATGGCGGGCGCGTTCAAGGGTTTTGGGCCGAAGGCCATTCCGTTCCTGAAGGCGCTCGACTTCCACCAGAGCCGCGAGTGGTTCCAGGAAAACCGCGACCTTTACGACAGCGAGCTGCACGGGCCGTTCTGCGATCTGGTCGAGACGCTCACAGAGCGTTTCGAGGCGGCCAAGCTCGGCTTGCGCGGCGACCGCAAGAAATCGCTGTTCCGCATCAATCGCGACGTGCGCTTTTCCAAGGACAAGCGGCCCTACAACCGGCATCTCTCGGCGATCCTGTCGCCCGACGGCACCAAGATGGAGCAGGGGGTCTTCTATGTGCATATCGGTCTGGAGCGCTGCTTTGCCGGTGTGGCCTGGTGGCAGCCGGCGCCTGAACTGCTGCAGGCGATGCGCAAGGCGATCGTGACCAAGCCGGCCGCGTTCCGCGGCATGGTCGCATCGCTCAAGAAGGCCGGCCTCGCGCTCGATGCGGAAGACCGCCTGAAGCGGGCGCCACGCGGTTTCGAGGATGTCGGCGACGAGGATCTCGCCGAGGCGGTGCGCAACCGGCATTTCGTGGTCCGGCACGACATCGATCCGGCGACGATCCATTCGCCGGCGCTGGTCGACGATCTCGTCGGCTTCACGCTTGGCGCCAAGCCGTTGCTTGACTGGGGCCGGGCGATCCAGGGGACGGCCGTCGCGGCCTGACGCCGCCTTCGGCTGTCGCCGGGCTTACATCCGCATCAAGAGGCCGCCGTCGACGGCAAGCTCGATGCCGGTGATATAGCTCGCAGCGTCCGAGAGCAGGAAGAGCGCGGCGTTTGCCATGTCCTGCGGCGTGCCGATGCGGCCGAGCGGCGTATAATTCGCCACGGCGGCGCGCTTTTCTTCAGTGTCCCAGCGCGCCTGCAGCGGCGTCAGCGCCATGCCGGGGCAGATCGCGTTGGAGCGGATGCCGTCGCCGGCAAGCTGCATGGCGAGCGACTTCGACAGCGCGCAGACGCCTGCCTTCGAGGCCTGATAGGCATCCTGCGGCTTCGGGTCGCCGCGATACCATTGAATGGTCGAGAAATGCACCATGGCGCCGCCGCGGCCGCCGGCGCGCATCTGCGGAACGACCGCGCGTGCGGTGTGCACGAAGGATTTCAAATTGATGTTGAAGACCTGATCCCAGACCTCCAGATCCATTTCGAGCGCCGATTTGTCGCGACCGAACCACAATACGCCGGCGACATTGGCGAGATAATCGATGCCGCCGCGCTCGCGGCCCGCCGCACCGATGGTCCGCTCCACGAAGGCCGCGTCGGTCAAATCGCCCTGGGCGAAGGTGAGCCGGTCGTCGTACGAGGCGAGGGAGGCCGGACGCGGCTTGATGTCGATGGCGGTGACGGAGGCGCCGGCATCGAGCAGCGCCAGCGCGATCGCTTCGCCCATCCCGCCGCCGGCTCCGGTGACGACCGCATGCCGGCCCGTGAAATCATAGACGACCATTCATTTCCCCTCGGTTTTTGCTGCAAGGCGCGGCGCTATCTCTGCGCCAAGGCGCGATCGTTCGACAATAGGGGCGGGCAAAAAATCCCATCCGATGCCAGGCAGGCGTCGCACATCAGGGACTTCGAATGGCAGCGCTATTTCGTCAGCTGAGCAGTGGAGAACTTCCAACGCTTTGCAACGCCGGCGATCAGTTCCGCTGATCATTGGGTCAGGCGAATTGGTGTGACATTGAAAGCGACGCTCCCTAAATGAAACCGCTCTTAACGCGCGTCGCGCTGAACGAATCCAGGCGACGCGCTTTAAGTCTTTTTGTTGATGCATGTCGTTGTCCCAGAACCGCTGCGCACTTCTGGGCGACATGCACGAGGAGCGGTGCATGGCAGCGGAAGCAATCTCCGAGGGCAGAACGGGAAGCGATTTCTGGGACGGCGTTCGGTTGAGCATGCCGGTCGTCGTCGCCTCCGCGCCGTTCGCGATCCTGTTCGGCACGATCGCCGTCGACAATGGGTTTTCCGTCCTCGAAGCCTTCCTGATGAGCGCTATGATCTATGGCGGCGCCAGCCAGATGGTCGGCATCGAGCTGTTCGGCCAGCATGTCGCGCCATGGCTGATCGTGCTGTCGATCTTTGCGGTGAATTTCCGCCACGTGCTCTATTCGGCCGGCATCGGCCGGCGCATCGCGCATTGGCCGCTGCTGCAGCAGGCGCTCGGCTATTTTATCCTGACGGATCCGCAATTCGCCATCGCCGAGGCAAGGGCCGAGTCCGGCCGTCCCGTCGGCTTCGTCTGGTATCTGGGGCTCGGCCTGCCGGTCTATGTGTTCTGGGTGGTCGAAAGCGGATTGGGCGCGGTGTTCGGCAAGCTGATCCCGGACACGCATGCGCTGGGCATCGATTTCCTTTTGCCGATCTATTTCCTCGGCCTGGTGCTCGGCTTCCGCAAGCGGCCGCTCTGGGCGCCCGTCGTCGCCGCCAGCGCCGTCGCCTCGATCATCGCCTATCGAACCGTGGGCTCACCCTGGCATATCTCGATCGGCGCAGTCGCCGGCATCCTCCTGGCGGTGATCCTGCCGCCGCATCACAGCGGCGTGGGCAAGCGGCCATGAGCACAACCTTCTGGATCATCCTGGCCGGCGCCGCCGCCACCTATCTGACCCGCGTCGGCGGCCACCTCGTCATCTCGCGCTTCGAGACCATCCATCCGCGCGTCGAAGCCGGCCTCAACGCTGTGCCTGCCGCCGTGCTGACGACCTTGGTGGCGCCCGAGCTATTGCATGCCGGGCCCGCTGAGTGGGCTGCGCTGATCGTCACCGTGCTGGTGTCGCTGCGCGGCGGCCTGATGGCGATGTTCTTGGCCGGCGCGGCTGTGCTGATTCTGGCACGCCAGTTTGTGGGTTAGGACTCTGCCAGCGCGATCGTTTCGGATCGTCGGCACTGCCCCTCATTGCCCTGCCGGGCATTTCTCCCCGTAAACGGAGAGAAAGACGCTCACCTCAAATCTTCGCGTCATGCGGCAGCGGCGCGGTGGCTATCTCCAGCCAGGCCAGCGTCTCGCCGTCGACCGTCGGGCCGATCTCGGCCAGCACCCGGGCGTGATAGCGGTCGAGCCACTGCAACTCGTCCCGGTGCAGCAGATCGGTGCGGATGAGCCGCTTGTCGATCGGCGCCAGCGTCAGCGTCTCGAAGCCGTGCATGGCGATGTCGCCGCCTTCGATCTGTTCCGCCGGCGTGACCAGGATCAGGTTCTCGATGCGGATGCCGTAGGCGCCTTCCTTGTAGTAGCCCGGTTCGTTCGACAGCATCATGCCGGCCAGCAGCTTTTCTGTGCCGGTGCGGGCGATGCGCTGCGGCCCTTCATGCACGGCGAGATAGGAGCCGACTCCGTGGCCGGTGCCGTGGGCGAAGTCGCAGCCATGCTTCCACAGCGCCACGCGGGCAACGGCGTCGATCTCCGAACCGCGCGTGCCGGCGGGGAAACGCAGCGTCGAGATGCCGATCATGCCCTTCAGCACGAGGGTGAAGCGCTCGCGCATCTCCTCGCTCGGCTGGCCGATCGGCACGGTGCGGGTGATGTCGGTGGTGCCATCCTGATACTGGCCGCCGGAATCGAGCAGGAACAGCTCGCCGCTCTCAAGCTTGCGGCTGGTGGCGCGCGAGACGCGATAGTGCATGATCGCGCCGTTCGGGCCGGCGCCGGAAATCGTGTCGAAGGAAACGTCGCGCAGCGGCATCTGCGTTCCCTCGCCGGTCTGCCGGCGCACCTCCTCCAGCTTGGTGACGACGGCGATCTCGTCGAGTGAGCCAGGCGGTTGGCGGTCGAGCCAGCACAGCAGCCTGGCGACCGCGGCGCCGTCGCGGCGATGCGCGGCGCGGCTGCCGGCGATCTCGGCCTGGTTCTTGGTCGCGCGCGGAATACGCGCCGGGTCGGCGGCCAGGACGACCGTGCCGCCATTGTCCTCGACCAGCATGCGGAGCTTCTCCGCCGCCAGCACCGGATCGAGCGCGATTTTCGCGCCGTCCTTGGCGAGCGCGACGATGGCGGCTTCGAACTCGCCCGGGTCATGCGGATCGGCAAGCTGGGTGAGATAGGCCGCGACCTGGCGCGGGAATTTGCGCTGGTCCATGAACAGCTGATGCTTGCCGTCGGCGGCGAGGATGGCGAAGCCGAGCGCCAGCGGCGTATGCGGCACGTCGCCGCCCCGGATGTTGAAGGCCCAGGCAATCGAGGAAGGATCGGTCAGGACCGCATGGGTGGCGCCTTCCTTTTCGATCGCGCCTGCCAGCCGTTTGAGCTTGTCCTTGGCTAGCTCGCCGGCGAGGTTTTGCGGATGGATCTCGACAGGCGCGCGGGGCGGTTCCGGCTGATCCGTCCAGATGATGTCGATGGGATTCCTGTCGAGCGGCACCAATGTCGCGCCGGATTGCTCGGCCGATGCCTTCAGCGCCTTGATCTCACCAATCGTGTGCAGCCAGGGGTCGAAGCCGAGCCTTGCGCCCTTGCCGAGATTGTCCTTGATCCAGCTCGCCGGCGGATTGTCGATGAGGCTTTCGACGGTGAAGATCGAAAGATCGACCTCGCCCCGCACCTGCAGCGTGTAGCGGCCGTCGACGAAGATGAAGGCGCGGTCGCGCAGCACGATGGCGACGCCGGCCGAACCCGAAAAACCGGTCAGCCACTTCAGCCGCGCCGAGCGGTCGGCGACGTATTCGCCCTGGTGCTCGTCCGCGCGGGGAACAAGGAAGCCATCCAAACCATTCTCAGCCAGCCATTGCCGCAGCAGCGCCACACGCGGCTTACCGACGGCAGGATCACCAGCGGAATCAAAGGTCTGGAACATTTTTGGCCTCTCGTCGATGCTTGTTGCGAGCGTAGCGCATGACCCCGGAAATCGGAATCGATTTCGGCAGGGCCAGATCGGCTGGATGCGACCCGGCCTCAGTGCTTGAGGTGGATGGTCACCCAGCCCTCGCGATGCAAGGTGCGCACGTGGCGGAAGGCCTGGCCGACATAGGCCGAGATCACCGCGTCGCGCTGCCGGTCGAGGATGCCGGAGAGCACCAGCGAACCGCCGAGGCTGATGTGCTTGGCCATTTCGGGCGCGAGCCGCATCAGCGGCCGGGCCAGGATGTTGGCGACGATGAGGTCGAAAGGCGCGCGCCTGGCGAAGATCGGATGATGGAAGCCGGGCGCCGTCACCGTCTCGACCAGCGCCTTGACGTGGTTGAGGCGGGCATTGGCGGCGGCGACGCGGACGGCGACCGGATCGATATCGGTCGCCAGCACCGGGATATGCGCGAGCTTGGCCAGCGCAATCGCAAGCACGGCGCTGCCGGTGCCGAGGTCCAGCGCATTGCGCGGCCGCTCGCGCAGCACCACCTGCTCCAGCACTTCGAGGCAGCCGGCGGTGGTGCCGTGATGGCCGGTACCGAAGGCAAGGCCCGCCTCGATCTCGATGGCGAGGTCGCCACTGCGTCGCTTGGCCCGGTCGTGCGAGCCGTGGACGAAGAAGCGTCCGGCGCGGACCGGCTTCAAGCCTTCCAGCGAGCGCGACACCCAGTCGACGTCGGGAAGGACCTCACGCTCGACAGGCTTCGGCAGGCCGAGACCGGCTAGGACATCCCTGACCCGCGCCTCGACGGGATCGACCTCGCCATCGGCATAGAGCGACACTTCGTGGATATCTTTTTCCTCGTCGAGCTCCAGCACGGCGATCGGCAGGCCGTCATCCTCGAAGGCGGCGTCCAGCGCGGCAAAGATGCGGTCGGCCTCAAGCTTGTTGGCGGTGAAGTGGAGCCTAGTCTGGCCCATCAGGTCTGCCCACCCGCAGCCAGCCGCTTCAGCTTGGCTATCGCGGTGTCGGCGCTCTCCCCATAGGCGATGGTGCCGGCGAAATCGCCCTTGGCGTTGAGCAGCAGCACCGAGGCCGTATGGTCCATCGTGTAGTCGCCGTCGCCGGTGTCGACCTTCTTCCAATAGATACCGAAGGCCTTGGCCATGGCGTGCACCTTGTCCGGATCGCCGGTGATGCCGGTGATCCGGTCGGAGAAGTTGCTGACATAGGTGTTCATCGTCTCCGGCGTGTCGCGTTCCGGATCGACGGTGACGAAATAGGCGTTGAGGTCCTTGCCGCTGTCGCCCATCGTCTTCAGCCAGCCGGCGAGCTCAAACAGTGTCGTCGGGCAGACTTCAGGGCAATGGGTGAAGCCGAAGAACACGACGCTGGGGTGTCCCCTGAAGGCAGCTTCGGTGATCGGCGCGCCTTTCTGGTCGACCAGCGTGAAGGGCGCGCCGAAGGGCTCGCCGCCATAGTGGCCCCGATACCAGTCGAATGTCAGCCAGCCGATGCCCGCCGCCATCAGGACGAGAATGCCGACCAGGATTGAGCGCATCATCAGTGAATGTCCGTTGCTTTGGCTGGAAGCCAGTTTGGCGACAGTCTTAGCGGGTCGGCGCCGGGCGCGCAAAGATGTCGCGTTGCCGCAAGCCGCCGGGCAGGCCGATCGGCTTGCAAACGCCACGATCCTGTCCCACCTGACATCGGCAAACGTGAACCGAGGAGGCTTCCTTGCGAAAACTGATCGGCTTGTTCGCCGCCTGTCTTGCCCTGAGCGCCGGCGCGGCCATGGCTGACGAAGTGGGTAAAGTGGGTGTCGACTGGGTCGGCAACGACATCATGGTCGACGCGATCAAGGACCCGAAGGTCGACGGCGTCACCTGCCATGTCGCCTATTTCGACCGCAGCATCATCGACCGGCTGCATAAGGGCAACTGGTTCGAGGATCCTTCCGATTCGTCGATCTCCTGCCGCCAGACCGGGCCGATCACGATCGGCGACATCGATATGGGCGAGAGCGGCGAGGAGGTGTTCAAGCAGGGCCTCAGCCTGATTTGGAAAAAGCAGGTGGTGAACCGCATCTACGACAAGAAGAACGAGACGCTGATCTATCTGTCGCACTCGCGCCAGGTGCAGAACGGCTCGGCGAAGATGTCGGTCACCACCGTGCCGCTTTACGGCCAGAACGTGGTGTGGTCCAAGGGCAAGCCGCAATAGGCGATAGGCTTGGCGGGGGCAGGCCGCGCTTGCGGGGCCGTCCCCGCCGGCGTAAAGCCCCCTCATGGACCGTCCCGAAAACCTCGTCCTCAAGGATCCCGAGCCGCGCATCCATCCGACCGCGGAGCTGAAGGCATGCAAGCTCGGCCGCTATGCCTCGATCGGCGAGCGGGTGACCCTGCGCGAGGTGAGCGTCGGCGATTTTTCCTATTTCGAACGCCATTGCGAGGCGATCTACACGACGATCGGCAAGTTCTGCTCGATCGCTGCGAACAGCCGCATCAACGCGCTAGAGCATCCGATCGAGCGGCTGACGCAGCACAAGGTCAGCTACCGGCCGAACGAGTATTTTCGCTGGCTGGGCGTCGACACCGAGTTCCGCGCGCGGCGCCAGGCAAAATCGGTCAGCATCGGCCATGATGTCTGGATCGGCCACGGCGCGGTGATCATGCCGGGTGTCGCGATCGGCAACGGCGCGATCATCGGCGCCAATGCGGTGGTGACACACGATGTCGCGCCCTACACGATCGTAGCAGGCGTTCCGGCAAAGCCGCTGCGCCAGCGGTTCTCGGCCACCGTCGCGGCGCGCATCGAAGCCCTCGCCTGGTGGGACTGGGCGCCCGAGAAACTGGCGAGCGCAATCCCCGACATGCAGGCCATGCCGATCGAAGCCTTTCTCGATCGTTGGGAAGAAACGCTCACTGACACGGGCAGAACGCCGTCGAGCACATGACCGGCGCTGTCTGACCGGTCCCCTTCCGGGAATCAAATGCCCCTTCCGCCATGCGGGGGTGGCGCAGCGGAAGGGGCTGGAGGTAAACCGCCGTGAAGCGGAAGGAACAGGCTTTCGGCCTGCAACCGCACTATGACAGACAATCGGATAAGGTGTTTCTTCGCGCGCCCGCGCTTTCTGCGTGTATACGATTGTGCTGAGCGAAAACGAAAGTTCAGTTCCTGGGAACCGGAGAAGGCGGCAGCTTGTTTCTTCGCAAATGCTTGAGCATCCACGGTCCAGGGAATTACATGATCGAGAAGGTTTTTACGAGGATAGCCAACCATGTGGCCCATCTGGCGGGTCTGCCGCCCACCTTTGCCGTCTGTGTGCTGATCGTGGTTATGTGGGCGTCGAGTGGACCGTTCTTCGGGTTCTCGGACACCTGGCAACTGGTCATCAACACCGGCACCACCATTGTCACCTTCCTGATGGTGTTCCTGATCCAGAACACGCAGAATCGCGACGGCGCGGCGATCCAGGCCAAGCTGGACGAGCTGATCAGGGTCAGCCGGGCCCACAACCGTTTCATCGGCATCGAGCACCTGACGGAAACGGAGGTCGAGGAAATCCGCGCCAAATGCGAGGCGGCGGCAAAACGACATGACCGCGAGATCGCCGAAAAGGCGGCCGACAAGGCCGTAGCCAGAAAGAACGCTACCAGGCATGCGCCCAAGGCCGCCGGCGCGGTCACAAAGAAGACCGGGAAGAACGGCCCCAAGAAGAAAGCGGCGGCTTGAGACTGCCGTCAGCGATTCATGAAGGCCGCGAAGGCCTCCTTATGGTCGGGATGCCAGCGCGACAGGGCAGGGCGGTTCTCGATGACGTCGCCGATCGCCCAGGCCATGCGTTTTTCATCCGTCGGCCGCGCCACCTCGTTGTCGGGGCACAGGATGTAGAAGTCGTCGTCGATCAGCGATGCCAGCATGAAGTCGATCACCTGTTCGCCGGTCCAGGCGCCGGCGGGCTTTTCCGTCGCGCCTTCGGTCAGGCCGGTATAGGTGAAGCCCGGGATCAGCAGATGGGCCGACACCTTGGCTCCCGGCTCGTTGCGCAGCGCATGCGCCAGCCCTTCGGTAAAAGTCTTCACGCCGGCCTTGGAGACGTTGTAGGCGAGGTTGCCGGGCGGCGTGGTGATGCCCTGCTTGGACCCGGTGTTGATGATCAGGCCCGGCTTTCCGGCGGCGAGCATGCGCGGCGCGAAGGCTTCGACGCCGTGCACGACGCCCCAGAAATTGATGTCCAGGAGCCGCTTCCAGGCATCGCGGTTCTCCCACGGTTTGCCCGGATTGTTGCCGACGCCGGCATTGTTCATCAGCACCGACACCGCGCCGAAGGCGCCGTAAGCGAGGTCCGCCAGCCGGTCGACCTCTTCCGCCCTGGAGACATCGGTCGGGATCGGGAGGACGGCATCCTCGCCGGCGATCGCGGCGACCGCCTGCTTCGCCTGGTCGAGGCGCATGCCGCCGATGTCGGCAAGCACCACCTTCATGCCCATTGCCACGAACCGTTTTGCGGCGGCAAGGCCGATGCCGCTGGCGCCGCCGGTGACGACGGCGACATTGCCGGAGGCGAAGGCGGGCAGGGCGGTCTGGATCTGGGCGTCGCTGGTCATGATTTCCATCCTTGTTCGGGTCGGGCCGAACTTAACGCCGGGCGCCGCCGAGGCAAGGCCGGTTAGTCCCATCATTGACGGTAAGACCCGCAACGGGTTGGCGGCAATAGCCGCAACGGGTTGACGGCAAGAGCCGCAACGGGTTGACCATCGCAGCGCTCGCCGCGCATGTTGTCCCAAAAAAGGAGTTCGGCATTTGACCGACTGGATCGGAATCCTGAAGGAGCAAACCGTCAACGGCGACCAGATGAGCCGCGAGGTGCCGAAGATGCTCGCCAATCCCGACATCAGCGAGACGCAGGTGAAGACGCTGTTTGCGGCGCTGGAGGAGCAGGCGGATTTCGCCGAGAAGCTAAGGCTGGCGCTGGAGAAATTCGGCCATGACTTTCCGATCATCAAGGCGGCCGAGAGGCTGGAGGAGCGCTATGCCGACCTTGCCGCCTCGGCGGCGGAAAAGCTGAAAACGATGCGGAAGTAAGCGTTATTTCTCGACCAACCGTTCGAAGCGCTTGTCCGGCACGAACCAGATGGTCGCTACAAGCACATAGATCGCCACGCTGATCCACTGGTTGAGGAAGCTGAGCAGGACGGCGGCGATGTAGAGCGCCAGCGAGATCTTGCCTTTGTTGTCACGGCCGACGGCCTTGGCAAAGGTCGTGTCGGCGCCGTGCAGATGGCGTAGCTTGAGGACCAGGATAGTGTAGGCGACGGCGCAAAGCGCGAGGTCGATGCCATAGACGGCGACCGGTACGGGCGCGAAGTGATTCTCTCCCATGAACGCGGTGGTCACCGGCATCAGCGACAGCCAGAACAAAAGGTTCAGGTTGGCCCACAGCACGCGTCCGTCGACGCGCTGCACGGTGTGAAACATGTTGTGCAGGTTGTTCCAGTAGATGCCGATATTGATGAAGGACAGCACATAGCAGAAGAAGACCGGCCACAGCGGCAGAAGCGCTGAGAAATCTTCGCCGTGCGGTACTTTCAGCTCCAGCACCATGATGGTGATGATGATGGCGACGACGCCATCGGTGAATGCCTCGACCCGTCCCTTGCCCATGGTTCCTCCTCGTCGGCCGACAAAAGCTACGCGAGGATTTCGCACAAGACCATCCTGTCAGGATTGTCAGGAGGACATTCGGTGGCTGGAACAGCGCCATTATATAGGCGTTGGGCTTGCAACCCCCGGAGGTTGTCATGACCAGCTACGCTCAAACCATGACGCGTGACAATGAGCTTGGCGGCGGCGCCGCAATGGCCGTCGTCGCCGCCATGATCGCAGCGCTTTTTGCCGGCAGCACTGCGCTGACGCCGCTTTATGTGATCTACAAGCAGGCCTTCGGCTTCTCGCAGGTCACGCTGACGCTGGTGTATGCCGTCTATGTGGTCGGCAATCTGGCGGCGTTACTGTTGTTCGGCCGCCTGTCGGATGTCGTCGGCCGCCGCCCCGCCGCGCTAGCGGCAATGGGCGTTGCCGTGGTCAGCGCGTTGTTTTTCCTCTTCGCCGAAAACCTCGCCTGGCTCGACATCGCCCGCATCCTCAGCGGGCTCGGCATCGGTGTCGGCGCAGGGGCGGGCTCCGCCTGGCTGGCCGAGCTGATCGAGGGCAAGGACAAGTCACGCGCCGCCGTCATCGCCACCAGCACCAACTTTGTCGGTCTCGGAGCCGGCGCGCTCATGTCGGGGCTGCTCGCCCAATATGCGCCCTGGCCGCTCAGGCTGACATTCGCCGTCTATCTTGTCCTGCTTGCGCTGGTGACCCTGCTGATCTGGCGCACCCGGGAAACCGTCTCCCGGCCTGGACGGTTTTCCGAGGTCTCGCTGCGGCCGCGGCTTTCGGTTCCGGACAACATCCGCGCGCAGTTCGTGGCGCCGGCGGTGACCGGCTTCGGCGCCATGGCGCTGGTCGGCTTCTACGCGGCGCTGGCGCCGAGCATCCTGGCGCAGCAGCTGCATGTGACCAATCATGCCGAAGCCGGCGGGCTTTTCTTCGAGCTGTCGATTGTGGCGGCCATCACCATCGTCGCCACCACATGGCTCTCCAGCCGCTCCACCATGCTTGCCGCGTTGGTGCTGATGATCCCGACCGTGGCGCTGATCGTGGCGGCGCAGGTCTATGCCTCGATGGCGCTGATGATCGCCGCGACGGCGGTCTGCGGCGTGGCGGCGGCGCTCGGCTATCGCGGCGGCCTGCAAGTGGTGAATCAGATCGCGCCCGCCGACCGCCGCGCCGAGGTGGTCTCGGCCTTCTTCATCTGTTGCTTCTGCGGCAACGCCCTGCCGGTGATCGGCATCGGCATCTTGTCGAGCCTGGCAAACGCAACCATCGCAAGCCTGGCCTTTGCCGGCATGATCGTCGTCTTTTCGCTGGTGGCGCTTGGCTTCGGCGCCAAATACGCGCGGTAGCGGATTTTCACGTTTTCCTGTCGTCGCGGATTTTAGCCGTTCGGCGTCTCCGACAGGAGCTGCGCGCGCTGGCGCGGCACGCCGAGGCCGGTGTCGGGCGGCTCGCCGGCGGCCGGCCGGTCCTCGATCATGTGCATCGTGCGCCAGCGGCCGAAGCGGTAATAGGCGGCGGCGAGCGCCAGCGAGGCGACCGAACCTGCCGGAAAGCTCCACCACAGCGCCTCCTGGCCGATGACGCTGCGCATGGAATAGGCAAAGCCGGTGCGAATGATCAACACCGAGATGATCAGGATAATCAGCGGCGGCATGACGGCGCCGGTCGCGCGCACCGTGGCGAACAGCACGATCGTGATGCCGAACAGGATGAACGACCATGACGCCACCTTGTTGATGTGGGCGGCAATGTCGATCGCGGCGCTGTCGGTGCTGAGGAAGAGGCCGAGCACCGCGCGATCGAAGACGAAAAGCAGCGCCACCAGCGCGCCGGTCAGCACCAGGTTGAAACCGACGCCTGAGGCTGCGACCCTGCCGATGCGGTCCCAGCGCCCGGCGCCGACATTCTGCGCCGCCATCGAGGAGACGGCGGCGCCGATCGCCAGAGCCGGCATCTGGATATAGGTCCAGAGCTGCGCGGCGATGCCGTAGGCGGCGGCGACCTGGGAGCCGTAGGAATTGACGATGCCCATCACGGTGAGCGCCGCGGCCGAGATGACGATCATCTGCAGCCCCATCGGAATGCCCTTGGAGACGACGATGCGCAGCAATGTCGGGTCGGGCCGCAGCAGTGCGAGATCGCTGCCCGCCAGCCGCAGCGGATGTTTGCGCACATAAAGCACGATCAGGATGGCAACCACGCTCACGGTCTGGCCTATGAGCGTCGATGTCGCCGAGCCGGCAATGCCGAGCTCGGGGAAGGGGCCGATGCCGCGGATCAGCAGCGGATTGAGCACGACGTCGAGCACGACCGCCAGCGCCATGAAGACGAACGGGGTTCGCGAGTCGCCGGCGCCGCGCAGCACGGTCATGACGAAGGATAAAAGGTTCATCATCGGCACGGCGACGAAGATGATGCGCAAATAGGCGCGCGCCAAAGGCAAGGCATCGGCCGGCGTGCCGAGCCCGGTCAGGATAGCGTCGACCCAGATCCAGCCGCAGACGGCGAACACCACCGAGACGAGAAAGAAGAAGGTGGCGCTGGTGCCGACGATGCGCTTCGCCTCGGGCAGGTCGTGGGCGCCGACCGATTGCGCCACCAGGATGGTCGCCGCCATGCCGATGCCGAAGACGGTGCCGAGGATGAGGAACAGCACCAGATTGGCGTTGGAGGTCGCCGTCAGCGCCGCCTCGCCGAGGAAGCGGCCGACCCAGACCGCATTGATCGAGCCGTTGAGCGACTGCAACACGTTGGAGCCCAGCACCGGCAGCGCGAACAGCAGCAGCGTGCGCGGAATGGGGCCGCTGGTCAGGTCGCCGGTCCGCCGGCGGGTTGGCTGTTTGTCATCCATGTTGTTACCCATGGTGGGGGGCCGAAACTAAATCAGGCCCGCGATGCTATCGCAGGCCTGATGTTCATGCATCCCTTCAGAAGAGGGTCGGCTGCCGCGGCAGCCGATCCTATCCCATTACTGAGTGGTGTTTCCAGAAAGGCCGGGCAGGGTGACCTGATAGACCAGGAAGGTGGTGTCGACATCGGCGCCGTCCTCGGCTTTGTACGCAGCGCCGACCTGGAAGCCGTCCTGGGTGAGAAAGTCGTTGTCGTTGGCGACGAACAGGAAATAGTCGTCGGGCAGCTTCGGATCGAGCACCGGCACCAGCGACATCGCCTCCCACTTCTCCGAGAGGTTGTCCTTGTCGTTCGGCGCGCCATTGTGCAGGCCGAAACGGCCGAGCTCGCCCTTGTCGTTGATGTCGATAAACGGCGTCAGCTTCGCCGGCGTCACCGACGCATCGAGCATGCCCTTCGGCGCGACCGGCTTGTCGGCGGCGTCGAACGGGCCGTTGGCGATATCGGTGGCGGCGGAGAGGTCGACGATCTCGATTTTGCGGTAGAGCGACTCGTCGCCCTTGACGCCCTGGCCGTTGCCTGAGTCGCGCGCCAGCATCAGAAAGCTCTTGTCGGAGAGCGCGACGATCTCGCTCTGCGCGGCCACCTTGGTCTTGCCCTTGGCATCCTTGAACACCGGCAGCGGCACGACATATTCATGCGCCAGCTTGAGGTGGGCGAGATCGGAAGCGTCGTAAACCAGCGCGCGGGTGTTCTGGCGGGTCGAGCCGGAATCGCCGCCGTCCTGGCGGGGCGCCGACTGCAGCACGGCGATCAGGAACCTGCCGTCCGGCGTCATCGACATGCCTTCGAGGCCCTGGTTGTTCTGGCGGCCGGTTTCGGGATCCTTCGGATCGGGCTCGGCAGCGCCCGGGCCCGGGTTGTCGGACGCGAAGTTCGGCTTGCCGTGGCGCATCGGCACCAGCGCCGCGGGCGGTTGGGTCGCCGACATCAGACGGCCTTCGGCCGAGAAGCGGTAGATGTTGGGACCATATTCGTCGGAGATGAACATCGTGCCGTCCGGCAGGCGCACGATCGCTTCGTCATCGAGCGCCAGCTTGCCATTGGCTTCGGGCAGGATCGGCATGTCGCCGGCGGCGGCGCGCTCGCCGTTCGACGGATCGAGGCCGGTGGCGTCGGCGCCCTTGTCGTCGGTCAGAAGCATCGTGTCGGCGAGCGTCGCTTTGACGCCCGACTGTTCCTGTCCGGCGGCGGGCGCCGCGCCAGGAGCGGTCGGGGCCAGTTCGATCGAGACGGTGTTGAGGCGCGGGCGATAGTCAGTGGTGCCGACGACATTGTAGCCGCGGTCCGGCAGCAGCCAGAGCGAACCCTTGTAGGTGGCCCCTTCACGCGTCCAGGATTTGGTGTCGATCGCCATGCCGGAACCTGAACCGAAGGTCTCGCCGAACTTGTCCTTCTGGTTGGCCGGGATGCGGCCGATGCCGACGAGCCCCTTGTTGACGTAAGCGACGCCGTCGGCGAGCGCCGGCGTCATGGCGGTAAACAGGGCAAGTGCCGCGCCGAGCGCGACGGTTCGGTTGAGATGTTTCATCGATATCCCCTTCTTGACGAGCAGAGCGGCCTGGAAGGAACGCGCATCGGCGATGCGGCGAGCCGGTTCCCGTCGAGCGGTCTAGGACGTGAACGTGATGGTTGCATGACAGTTTCCTTCTCCCCTTGTGGGAGAAGGTGGATCGGCGCGTAGCGCCGAGACGGATGAGGGGTGTTCCAGCGGAGTGAGAGGCTGGTGTCTTCTGGAGCACCCCTCATCAGTCGCCTTCGGCGACACCCACAAGGGGAGAAGGAGAAGCCCGTCAATCGCTCTCTCTTGCGATCAGCTCCAGCGGCCAAACCTCGTGGATGATGCGCGTGCCTTCGGGACCGGCGAAGGCGGGAAGCGAGGCGAGCAGCATCTCGGCCAGCCGCCGGCCCATGGGCTCCAGCGACGGACGGAAGGCGGTCAGCGTCGGCGAGAAGTAGCGGCAGAGCGGCGTGTCTACGATGACGATCACGGCCATGTCATGGCCCGGCTTGATACCCATCTCGGCCAGCGCCTTGCAGCCGCCGAGCGCCATCGCGTCATTGTTGAAGATGATCGCCGTCGGCGGGTTTTTGGAGCGCATTACTTGCGGCGTCACCTGGTAGCCGCCGGTCTCGTTGATGAAGCCGTCGGCGATCAGATCGGGGTCGACCTCGATACCGTGCCGCTTCAGCGCCTTGCGGTAGCCGTCGAGGAACAGATAGCCGAAGTTGAGATCAAGCGAAGGGCGGATGGCGGCAATGCGGCGGTGGCCGCGCGCGACCAGCCGGTCGACGGCTTCATCACCCGCCCTCTCGAAATCGATATCGAGTGACGGATACGTGTCGCCGCCGGACTGACTTCGGCCAAGCGTGGCGAAGGGAAAGCCGGCCTTGCTGAGATAGTCGATCCGATCGTCTTCCCTTCGCGTATTGGCCAACACGACCGCGTCGGCCCGGCGCGTCTCGACCACGCGGCGCAACCGCTCCTGCTGATATTGGCCCGGCTCACCCATGACGACCATCAGATCTAGGTCATGCTCGGCGAGCCGCGCCTGCAGGCCGGTCAGGAATGGGATGAAGAACGGCTCGCCATATTGCTGGTCGCCGGGATGCGGCTGCAGCATGAAGGCGATGGAACGGGTGGCGCCCTGGCGCAGGCTGCGGCCTGACTGATTGGGCGAATAGTTCAGCTTCCTGGCCGCTTCGAGCACACGCTGGCGTGTGTCGGCATTGACGTCGGCCCGGCCGTTCAGCGCGCGCGACACCGTGCCGATCGAGATGTTCAGGTGACGCGCGAGATCGTGGATGCTGGACGCCAAGGACGGATTCTCCCCCTGCCTTGGCTAGCACCGGCTGCCGCTCAGGCCAAGGCTTCGGGACGATTTTTGCAGGCAGCCGGTTGACATTCTACGCCATCGGGTGTGTTCTCGTAAACGTTTACGGAAAAACGTTTACGGTGACGCCGTGGACGCCGTGACATCCGGTCTGGAGGGACCGGCGGAGGAGGAACGCTGGATGATGAAGGTCGTCCTGGCCGGGTGCGGAGCGATGAGCAAGCACTGGCTCGATGCCGTGAAGCAGATCGACGGGCTCGCCATTGTCGGCCTCGTCGACCTCGACGTCGAGCGGGCCCAGGCGAGGGCGCGCGAATACGCGCTGTCCAACGCCATCATCGGCACCGACCTTGACGCCGTCCTCGACCAGACCAAGCCGGATGCCGTGTTCGACGTCGTGGTTCCCGCCGCGCGCCGCGAGGTCGCGCTTTCGGCCTTCGCGCACAATTGCCATCTGCTCACCGAGAAGCCGCTGGCCGACAGCCCGGACAATGCGCGCGCCATCGTCGAGGCAGCGCGCCGCGCGGGGCGCATCCACGCCGTCGTCCAGAACCGCCGCTATGTCGCCAATGTCAGGCGCATCAGGCGCTTTCTGGACTCCGGCGTCATCGGCAAGCCGACCAGCATCCACGCCGACTTCTTCGTCGCACCGCATTTCGGCGGTTTTCGCGAGGAGATGGCCCATGTGCTCCTGCTCGACATGGCGATCCACACGTTCGATGCCGCGCGTTACATGGTCGCCGGCGAGCCGGCCAGTGTCTACTGCCAGGAATGGGAACCCGTGAATTCCTGGTATCGGCAGGGGTCGTCGGCCAGCGCCGTCTTCGACCTCGGTGGCGGCAAGATCCTCACCTATGCCGGCTCTTGGTGCGCCGACGGTTGCCGCACGAGCTGGGAGGGAAGCTGGCGCATCGTCGCCGAGCGCGGCAGCCTCTTGTGGGACGGCCATGACGCGCTGAAGGCGGAGGTGGTTGCGTCCGGCCGCGACGGGATCATCGACAAGACCCAGCCCATCGAAGTGCCGCCGCTCGATCCCGCCGACCGTGTCGACGGCCATCTCGGCATCATCCGGGATTTCATGCACGCGGTCGAGACCGGCATCGAGCCGGAGACGCGCGGCGCCGACAACATCAAAAGCCTGGCCATGGTCTTCGGCGCCATCGAGAGCGCGGAGAGCGGGCGGCGCGTGACAATCGCCAAGGAAGCACAGTAATGGCAAACCCGCTTCTCGATATCAGGATCGGCACCATGGTGCGGGCCAATCTCGACGATCCGGCGGCCTATATCAGGCAGATCCTGCCGCTCGGGTTCGAGAGCATCCAGCCTTTCTTCTGGCAGACGCTGGGCGGCAAGGACCTGAAGCGCCTGGCGGGCGAGATCCGCGAGGCGATCGGCGACGCCGATGTGACCGTGTCCTCGATCGGGGTGTTCGGCAATCCGCTCGAGAATGGAGAGGTCGATCGCGGTGTGCTGGCGGCCTGGGAGACGGTGATCGACAATGCGCATCTGTTCGGCGCTTCGACGGTCAGCGGCTTCACCGGCCGCATCCGCGGCAAGAAGCTGACCGACAGCCTGCCGCGCTTCCGCGAGGTGTGGGGGCCGCTGGCTAAGCGTGCCGCCGACAAGGGCGTGCGCATCGCTTTCGAGAATTGCGCGATGGACGGCAACTGGGCGAGCGGCGACTGGAATATCGCGCATAACCCGGACGCCTGGGAGCTGATGTTCAACGAGTTGCCAGACGACAATCTCGGGCTGGAATGGGAGCCTTGCCATCAGCTCGTTTATCTCATCGACCCAATCCCGCAGATCCGCAAATGGGCGTCGCGCATCTTCCACGTCCACGGCAAGGACGCGACGGTGCGCTGGGACGTCATCCGCGAGCATGGCGTGTTCGGCCGACTGCCTTTCGTGCAGATGCGCACGCCGGGCTTCGGCGACAGCGACTGGACGCGGGTGATCAGCGAGTTGCGGCTGGCCGGCTACAAGGGCGCCATCGACATCGAGGGCTGGCACGATCCGGTCTATCGCGGCGACCTCGAGATCACCGGACAGGTGCGCGCGCTCGACTATCTGAAGCAATGCCGGGGAGGGAACAGCTACCTGCCCAATCCGGCTTGAGGCCAGATTCGATGTGAGGATTGGCCGGCGGGAGGAGCCGGCCGACCGAGGACGCAGACAATTCGAAACCCTCCATCGGGAGGGGTCTAAAAAGGGAGGAACGTGCATGACGACCAGAAGGACTGTTCTGCGCTCGACCGTCGTGGCGGCTGCCACGGCGCTCTGCGCCTCGATCTCTGCCTTGCCGGCGCACGCGCTCGACGCGCAATGGTGCAAGGACGTACACATCCGCTTCTTCGTCGGCGGCGCCGAGGGCGACGCCTTCGGCACCATCGTCTATAATGGCGCCAAGCAGGCGGCGGCCGATCTCGGGCCGAAGGTCGACTACATCTTCTCGCAGTGGGACGTCGAGAAGATGGTGCAGCAATTGCGCGAGGCGGTCGCGGTCAAGCCGCAGGGCATCGCCATGATGGGCCATCCGGGCGACGCCGCGATCATGCCTTTGGCCGAGCAGGCGCATAAGGACGGCATCAAGATGATGTACCAGAACGTGCCGGTGCCGAAGGTGGTGGCGGCGTTCGGCGGCGGCTATGTCGGCGCGCAGCAGGAGCAGCAGGGCCGCGCGCTGGGCGTCGAGGCGTTCAAGCTGGGCAAGCTCAAGTCCGGCGACAAGGCGATCATGATCGGTCCGTTCGAGAATGAAAGCCGCGGGGCACGCGAGCGCGGCACCGTGGCGGCGCTGAAGGAGGCCGGCGTCGAGGTGATCCAGCTCTCCTCGCCGCCGAGCGGAGAATGGGCGTCCGATCCCAACCTCGCCATTCCGGTGATCACCGCGGCGCTGCTCAACCACCCCGACGTCAAGGCGGTCGGCTATCCCGGCGGCCAGATGCTCGGCAATGTCGCCACCTATATGCAGGCGGCGGGCCGCAAGCCCGGCGACATCTTCAATTTCGGCTTCGACACCAGTCCGCAGATCGTCGAGGGCTTCAAGGGCGGCTGGGTGCAGCTGACGGCCGACCAGCAGCCGTTCCTGCAGGGCTACCTGCCGATTCTCAGCCTCTGCCAGCAGGTGGTGCTGGGGCTGGCGCCGATGAATGTCGACACCGGCGCGGGCTTCGTGACGCCGCAGAACTACGAGATCGTCTCAGAGCTCGCCAAGCAGGCGTTGCGCTGACCTCCCAGGCAGCCGGCCGGGCTTGCCCCGGCCGGCTGGACCGCCGGCGACGAGGCCGCCGAACAGACATTGCAAGCGAGGATCGCATGGGCGAACGCATCATCGAACTGCGCGACATCAAGAAATCCTACGGCCAGGTCTATGCGCTGGGCGGGGTCAACCTCAGCGTCGACCGCGGCGAAGTGGTCGGCCTTATCGGTGACAACGGCGCCGGCAAGTCGACGCTGATCAAGATCCTGTCCGGTGTGGTCAAGCCGACCAGCGGCGAGATCCTGGTGCGCGACAAGCCGGTCACCGGGTGGAGCGCGGCGCGCTCGCGCGACGCCGGCATCGAGACGGTGTTCCAGGACCGTGCGCTGGCCGTGCAGCAGACGATCGTGCGCAACATCTTCATGGGCCGCGAACTGACCAGCTTCATGGGCTGGCTGAAGGTCGACAAGGAGATCGAGGAGGCGAGCCGGCTGATGCGCGAGATCGGCTTCACCTCGAAGGTGTTCACGCCGCACTCGATCGTCGGCCAGCTTTCCGGCGGCGAGCGCCAGGGCGTGGCGATCGCCCGCGCCATCTACAAGCAGGCGGAACTGATCATCCTCGACGAGCCGACGACGGCGCTGTCGCTGACCGAGACCGCCAAGGTCTTCCATTTCGTGCGCCAGGTTCGGGCAAGCGGCCGGTCGATCCTGTTCATCGGGCACAACATTCACCATGTCTTCGACATTGCCGACCGCTTCGTCGTGCTCGACCGCGGCAAGGTGGCGCTCGCGGCCGACCGCAACGAGGTCAAGTCGGCAGAAGATCTCATCAACTTCATGGAAGACGTAGCACACCCCGGCGGATTGCCGGGACTGCATGAGGACGCGGAGCAGGGAGCGCAATGAGCAAGGCGATGGAACCCGATCTGCAAACGCCTCTGGGAACGGCAAGCGGCAAGATAGCCAAGGGACCGGCCAAGGAATGGAGCCATCCGTCCAATCACTGGCTGCGCGGCTTCGTCCTCGACAATCGCGCCTCGCTCGGCACGCTCGCGGTGTTCATTGTCATGATGGCGGTGTTCATGATCGCCAACCCGACCGTTTTCACCACCTGGTATCTCTACAGCTCGGTGTTGACGACGCTTCCCGTGGCGCTGTTCGTGGTCGTGCCGCTGGTCTTCGTCGTTACCTGCGGCGAGATCGACCTGTCGTTTCCCGCGACAATGGGCTTTGCCTCCTGGGTCTTCGCGCTGGTCGTGCAGGCCGGCTACGATCCGTTTATCGGCATCGCGGCGGCGCTCGTCACCGGCACGCTGCTCGGCTTCCTGGTCGGCTCGCTGGTTGTCTATGGCGGCCTGTCGTCGCTGATCGCCACGCTCGGCATGAACTTCCTGCTGCGCGGCCTGATCCAGATCATCAACGAAGGCAGGTCGACGGCGCTGACCGGCCTTGCCGACAGCTCGGCGTACAAGATATTCTCCAGCCAGATCTGGGGCATCCCGGTGCAGATCTTCTGGGCGATCGTCTTCGTCGTCTTCTCGGCGCTGCTCTACAACCGGCATCGCTTCGGCGCGCAGGTGAAAGTGGTCGGCGACAATCCTGACAGCGCAAGACAGATGGGCATCGACGTCAAATGGGTTCGGGTGAAGGTGTTCGTCTTCGTCGGCATCGGCGCGGCGATCGCCGGCACCTTCTCGGTGATGATCAATTTCACCTGGTGGCCGACGGCGGGCGACGGCTATCTGCTGCCCGTGCTGGCCTCGGTGTTCGTCGGCGGCACGCCGACCTGGGGCGGCATCGGCACCGTGGTGGGTGGCGCGATCGGCGCGGTCACCGTGTCGTTCATCCAGACCGGCGTGGTCGCGGCGGGCCTGAGCGGCTTCTACGTGCAGTTCTTCAACGGGCTGATCATCATCCTGTCGCTGCTCGGGCATAAGTGGAACCAGGCGCGGTACAGGTGAGGAGGCCGGTCACACCGGCGCGACGAACCCGTCCAGCACGCGTTTCTGGCCGGCCTTGTCGAAGTCGATGGTGAGCTTGTTGCCGTCGATGGCCGCGATGTTGCCGTTGCCGAATTTCTGGTGGAAGACGCGGTCGCCGACATTGAAGGCGGATGGCGTGTCGGCCACGGATTTGGCGACCAGCTCGCCCTCGATGGTGCGGCCCTTCACCGAGGTGCGGCCGGCGCCGTAGCCTGAGTCGGTTTCGCCATAGCCGATACGCTCGACCTGGTGGCCGGAGCGGGTGCCCCAGTTGCGGTCGGTCGCCTCGGTGCGGTTCGCCTGCGCGCGCTGCCAGCCGGGCGTCGCATAGGTGTTGGAGAAGCTGCCCTGGTCCTTGGCGCCGATATTGTCGAAGCGCGAGGCGCCGTAGGGGTTCTGCCGGCCGCCGCCGCGCCCGGAAGCGAACGAGCCGCCGCCATAGGGATTGCCGTAGCCGCCGTAGCTGTTGCCGCTGTCGGCGATATCGATATGGGTTTCGGGCAATTCGTCGACGAAGCGCGACGGGATCGTCGATTGCCACAGGCCGTGAATCTGGCGGTTGGAGACGAACCAGATATGCAGGTTCTTCTTGGCGCGCGTCAGGCCGACATAGGCGAGCCGGCGCTCTTCCTCGAGGCCGGAGCGTCCGCCTTCGTCCAGCGCGCGCTGATGCGGGAACAGGCCTTCCTCCCAACCAGGCAGGAAGACGGTCTCGAATTCGAGGCCCTTGGCCGAATGCAGCGTCATGATCGAGACCGCATCTTGCGATTCGCCTTGCTCGGCCTCCATCACCAGCGCGACGTGCTCGAGGAAGGAACGCAGCGATTCATACTCCTCCATGGAGCGGATCAGCTCCTTGAGGTTTTCCAGCCGCCCGGGCGCCTCCGCCGAACGGTCGTTCTTCCACATGTCGGTGTAGCCGCTTTCCTCCAGGATGGTCTCGGCGAGCTCGGTGTGCGGGGTGGTTTCCAGCGCCTTCTGCCAGCGCTCGAAATTGGCCGCGACCTCGCGCAGCGCCGCGCGCGGCTTCGGCTTCAGCTCGTCGCTTTCGGCGAGCGTTGCGGCAGCCTCCAGCATGGGGATGCGCATGGCGCGCGCCGTGTCGTGGATCTGGCGGATGGTGGCTTCGCCGAGCCCACGCTTCGGCACGTTGACGATGCGCTCGAAGGCGAGGTCGTCGCCGCCATTGGCGACGACGCGGAAGAAGGCCAATGCATCGCGGATTTCCAGGCGCTCGTAGAAGCGCGGGCCGCCGATGACGCGGTAGTTCAAGCCCAGCGTGATGAAGCGGTCTTCGAAGGCGCGCATCTGGAAGGAGGCGCGCACCAGGATCGCCATGTCGTTGAGATTATGCTTCTGCCGCTGATAGGCCTCGATGGCGTCGCCGATGGCCCGGGCCTCTTCCTCCGAGTCCCAGGCGGCGTGGACATGCACCTTGTCGTCCTCGGGGTCGTCGCGGTCGGTGAACAGCGTCTTGCCGAAGCGGCCCTCATTATGGGCGATGAGGTGCGAGGCGGCGCCCAAAATATGCGCGGTGGAGCGATAGTTGCGTTCCAGCCGGATGATGGTGGCGCCCGGGAAATCCTTGTCGAAGCGCAGGATGTTGTCGACCTCGGCGCCGCGCCAGCCATAGATCGACTGGTCGTCGTCGCCGACGCAGCAAATATTTACGGCACTGGCTCCAATCTCCCCCACTTGGGGGGAGATTGGCCTGCCGCCGGCGTCAGCGCCTTTGCGCCCAGAATTGGGCCTCTGCGCCAGAAGCCGCAGCCACATGTACTGCGCGGTGTTGGTGTCCTGGTATTCGTCGACGAGGATGTATTTGAACTTGCGGTGGTAGTCCTTCAGCACATCCGGATAGGCGCGGAAGATGCGGATCGGATGGTAGAGCAGGTCGCCGAAGTCGCAGGAGTTCAGCGTCTGCAGCCGTTCCTGGTAGGCCTTGTAGAGCTGGCGGCCCTTGCCGTTGCCGAAGCTGCGCGCATCGCCTTCCGCGATTTCATCGGGGCCAAGGCCCTTGTTCTTCCAGTTGTCGAGCATCTGGGCGAAGGTCTTGGCCGGCCAGCGCTTGTCGTCCAGCCCCTCAGCCTGGATCAGTTGCTTGATCAGCCGCACCACGTCATCGGTGTCGAGAATGGTGAAATCCGATTTCAGCCCGGCAAGCTCGGCGTGGCGGCGAAGCAGCTTCACGCCGATCGAGTGGAAGGTGCCGAGCCAAGGCATGCCCTCGACATTGCCTTCGCCGATCAGGATGCCGATGCGCTGCTTCATCTCGCGCGCGGCCTTGTTGGTGAAGGTGACGGCCAGGATCTGCGAGGGAAAGGCCCTGCCGGTGGCAAGGAGATGGGCAATGCGCGTGGTGAGCACCCGCGTCTTGCCGGTGCCCGCGCCGGCCAGCACCAGAACCGGGCCTTCGGTCGTCTCGACGGCGAGCCGCTGCTCCGGGTTCAGGCCCTTGAGATAATCGGGCACGCCGTTCTGGCCGCTGCGGGCGGCCATGGCGCGCGCGGCTATGCCGGATGGGGCCGCAGCGGGCCGCGCATTCGGTTCATCGAAAAAAGGCATGTCCTCGGAAAAGCCCGACATCGCTCCCGAATGTAGTGATTCGGCAGCGAAAGACCAGAACTGTCTACGTTTTGTTCTAGTTTTCGCGTGTCTGGCCGCAACTTGACAGCCGGAGCGGGTGAGGGAAAGCTGCCGGCAGGGCAGGGACGGCTCGCCGTCGCCTGAAAGCGGCCGCGAAGGCGCAACAGTCGAAGGAGCACCGTCTTGGCTGTCACCATCACCTCCCTCGTCCTCTTCCTCATCGGTCTCATTCTCGGCGGCGGCGGCATCTGGCTCATCGCGCTGGGCGGCAGTTGGTACTACCTGATCGCCGGCCTGGTCTTCCTGATCACCGCCTGGCTGCTGTTCAGGCGCAGGTCGACCTCGCTCTGGCTCTACGCGCTGTTCGTACTGGCCACGCTATCCTGGGCGGTCTGGGAAATCGGCTTCGACTGGTGGCAGCTCAGCCCGCGCGGCGGCGTCATCGTGCTCATCGCCCTGTGGCTGCTGACGCCGTGGGCAAGGCGGGGGCTGCTCGGGCCGGACGGACGCGCGCCGCTGATCCTGGCCGTGCTTGCCTCGCTCGCGGTCGCCGGTTATTCGATGACCGCCGATCCCATGGATATCGGCGGCACGCTGGGCACCGAAAAGGCGGCGACGGCCGCCAATCTCGGCGGCGACATGCCGGCCGGCGAGTGGCAGTTCTACGGCCGCACGCCCTTCGGCCAGCGCTATTCGCCGCTCGACCAGATCACGCCTGACAACGTCGCCAAGCTGCAGCCTGCTTGGACCTATCGCACCGGCGACGTGAAAGGCCCCGACGATATCGGCGAGACGACCTATCAGGTGACGCCGCTGAAGGTGGGCGACGCGCTGTTCATCTGCACGCCGCATAATTTCGCCATCGCCATCGATGCCGCGAGCGGCAAGGAGAAGTGGCGCTACGATCCGAAGATCAAGCTCGACCCCAACCGCCAGCATCAGACCTGCCGCGGCGTGTCCTATTATGCCGACGCCAAGATCGCCTCCGGCCAGCCTTGCGCCGCGCGCATCTACCTGCCGACCTCCGACGCCCGGCTGATCGCGCTCGACGCCGCGAACGGGCAGGTGTGTCCGTCCTTCGCCGAGGGCGGCACGCTGAACCTGATGGCCAACATGCCCTATCCGAAGTCGGGCTATTATTATTCGACGTCGGCGCCGCTGATCGTCGGCGGCAAGATCATCGTCGGCGGCGCGGTCAACGACAATTATTCGACCGAGGAACCGTCCGGCGTCATCCGCGCCTTTGACGCCAGCACCGGCGCGCTGTTGTGGAACTGGGATTCCGGCAATCCCGATGTGACGACGCCGCTGCCCGCCGGGCAAACCTACACTCACAACTCGCCCAATATGTGGTCGACGGCGAGCGCCGACGAGAAGCTGGGACTGCTCTACGTTCCGCTCGGCAACCAGACGCCGGACCAACTCGGCATGGGCCGCAGCGCCAATGTCGAGAAATTCTCCTCCTCGATCACCGCGCTCGACCTCAACACCGGACAATTGCGCTGGGTACGGCAGACTGTGCATCACGATCTGTGGGATATGGACGTGCCGGCGCAGCCGTCGCTGGTCGACATCACCACGGCGAGCGGCGTCGTGCCGGCGCTGGTCGGACCGACCAAGCAGGGCGATCTCTACGTGCTCGACCGGCGCACCGGCGAGCCGATCATCCCGGTGAAGGACGTGCCGGCGCCCGGCGGCGCGATCGAGGGCGATCATGCCTCGCCGACGCAGCCGGCCTCGGACCTGTCCTTCAATCCCAGGCCGCTGACCGGTGCGGATATGTGGGGCATCACCATGTTCGACCAGCTGGCGTGCCGGATCGAATTGAAGAAGCTGCGCTATGAGGGACGCTACACGCCGCCGTCGCTGCAAGGCTCGCTGATCTATCCCGGCAATTTCGGCGTCTTCAACTGGGGCGGCGTCGCGGTCGATCCGGTGCGGCAGGTGATGTTCGGCATGCCGACCTACCTCGCCTTCACCTCGAAGCTCATCCCGCGCGCGGACGTGCCGCCGCCGGGCGACACCAAGGGCAGCGAGCAGGGGCTGAACCGCAACGAGGGCGCGCCTTACGCGGTGGTGATGGGACCGTTCCTGTCGCCGCTCGGCATTCCCTGCCAGGCGCCGCCCTGGGGCTATGTCGCCGGCGTCGATCTCAAGACGGGAAACATCGCCTACAAGCACCGCAACGGCACCGTCTACGACATGACGCCGCTGCCTTTGCCGCTCAAGGTCGGCGTTCCAGGCATAGGCGGGCCGATGATCACGGCTGGCGGCGTCGCTTTCCTGGGCGCCGCGGTCGACGATTATCTTCGGGCCTACGACCTCACCACCGGCAGGCAGCTCTGGCGGGCGAGGCTGCCGGCGGGCGGCCAGTCGACGCCGATGACCTATACGGTGGCCGACGGCCGCCAGTTCGTCGTCATCGTCGCCGGCGGGCACGGCTCGGTCGGCACGAAGCCGGGTGATTACGTGATGGCCTACACGCTGCCAAAATAGGACAGGGCGGTGTCAGGCCTCAAAGCCCGAGATGACCGCGCAAGCTGGGCACCTGGTCCAGCACCTGATTGGTCAGGTCGGGGCCGGCGGCAAGCTCGGCCTGCTTGATCAAGGTCTCGCCGGCCTGACGGATTTGCGCCATGTCGAGGCCGGACGCCTTGAGCGCGGCGATGCCGTTGATCAGCGCGCCGGCCTTTTCGCCCAGCACGCCGCCAAGCGCGCCCTGCAGCGACGACAGAAGTCCGCCGCCCGAATTGGCCGTCGCGCCGGCGGCCATCACGTCATATTTCTGGGCCAACGCATCGGCGCCGGGGATCTGGTCGAAGAAGGACGAAACGCTGGTGCCCTCAGCCTCATGCTCGAGCACGGAAAAAATGGTGCCGACAACCTTCTCGGTGGTCGGCTCATCGAGGCCGGCCTTCGAGGAAACGGTGTCGATGATATCCTGGACGTTCATGGCATTCCCCTTTTCGTCATTCGTATCGGTGAAGCCGATCCGGCAACTTCACGTCCTAATGTGACAGCACCATCAAGCCTTTCGGAAATGACCAAAATGTGATGAATCAGCCGGGCTTGTCGGCTGAGCGACGGGTCGGCGCCAGACCTCTACAGGGATCGTCACCGGGGCGTGACTGGATCGTGCGATTCTCGACCCTATCTTGCGGATCGATCTGCCAATCGTCGTCGAGGACAGCCATGACCGAACCCGTTGCCAAGCCCGCCATCACGCAGCCCGTCATCACCCAGGCGATGATCGACGCCTATGACGAATACACGCATCTGACGCTCGACCGCCGCCGCTTCATGGAGCAGTTGACGAAGCTGGCGGGCTCGGGTGCCGCGGCGGCCGCGATCGCGCCGATGTTGGCGGCCAATTCCGCCCAGGCAGCGATCGTCGCCGAGGACGACAGCCGCGTTAAGGGCGAGGACATCACCTATCCCGGCTCAAGCGGCGAGATGAAGGGCTATCTGGTCAAGCCCGCGAACCAGTCAGGCAAGCTCGGCTGCGTCATCGTCGTCCACGAGAACCGGGGGCTGAACCCGCATATCCGCGATGTCGCCCGGCGCGTGGCGCTGGAGGGATTCATCGCGTTGGCGCCGGACTTCCTGTCGCCGCTTGGCGGAACGCCCTCCGACGAGGACAAGGCCCGCGACATGTTCACCAAGCTCGACGTGGCCAGAGTCGCCGCCGACGGCGTTGCGACGATCGCCTACCTCAAGAGCATCAAGGATGGCAACGGCAAGGTCGCGGCGGTCGGCTTCTGTTGGGGCGGCGGCGCGGTGAACCAACTCGCCGTCCATGCGCCCGATCTCAGCGCCGCCGTCGCCTATTACGGCATGCAGCCCAAGGCCGAGGACGCTCAAAAGATCAAGGCGCCGCTGCTGCTGCACTATGCCGGGTTGGACGAACGCACCAATGCCGGCATCGACGCCTATAAGAAGGCGCTCGACGCCGCCCATGTCGAATACAAGGTCTATGTCTATGAGGGTGCCAACCACGCCTTCAACAACGACACCTCGGCCGCGCGCTATGACAAGAAGGCCGCCGACCTCGCCTGGGGCCGGACGGTGGCTTTCCTGAAGGAGAAGCTGGCCTAGCCGAGCGGTCCAGAGCAATTCCAGGAAGAGTGACAAACGGCAACCTTTCAAAATCCATGTGTCGGAGAACCAGGGCGTTTCACTGTTTCACGGAAACGGCGCCGAGGATTGGTTGAAGCCGCCCCAACCTCGTCATTCTATGGCGGAGCAAGGAGCGAAGCGACGCGGCGCAGACCATAGAATTCCGTGACTTGGAAGCGCCGCCACGGTGCAGAATTCTGCTCCGTTGCACGCCTTGGCGAAAGTAACGGAATGGATTCCAGGATCTTCGCGACGGAGCTTCGCTCCTGCTCCGCCCTGGAACGACGATTCGCGATGGGCGTTTCGGCCAATCTCCAAGGCATGCCGCCTGCCAACGCAAACAGAGCCGACCGGTCAAGGTCCTGCGCAGTGCTACTAGGCGTTTGCCGCCGGCTTGTGGAAGGCCACCCCTGTGATCACCAGCGAAATGCCGATGCAGTCGGTAACGCTTGGCACCTGGCGCAGCACGATGACGCCGATCAGCGTTGCGGTGAGCGGCAGGAGCGAGAGCATCAATGCGAAGCTCGCGCGCGGCAACCTCGCCATGGCGAGCTGGTCGCAGATGTAGGGGATGACCGAGGAGCAGATGCCGACACCGATCGCGGCGCCGAGCAGTTGCGGCAACGCGAAGGCGGGCAGCGCCTCGCGAAAGCCGATGGGCAACACGATGAGGAAGGCGACCGCCATGGCGGCGCCGAGGCCGGCGATGCCGATGCCTGCCTGGGCGACGCGGTGACCGATCACGATGTAGCCGACGAACAGGGCGCCGTTCAAAAAGGCCCAGAACAAGCCGACCGGATCGCTGGACCATTTCACGTCGATGAGAAGCAAGGTGCCGACAACGGCAATGGCGAGCGCGGCAAAGTTGCGCCGGCTGCGCAGGCCAACCAGCGCGACCGCGATCGTGCCGACGAATTCGATCGCCGCCACCAGCGAGATCGGCAGCCGGTCGAGCGCCAGGTAGAACGAGCAGTTCATCACCGCCAGGCAGCCGCCGAAAGCCAGCAGCAGAAGTCGCTGAGGGCGATCGGCGCGGGCGAAAACGCGCCAGGGCCTGGTCAGGGGAGCAAAGACAAGGGCGGCGGTGGCGATGCGCAGCCAGGCCATGCCGAGCACGCCGACCTGAGCGAAAAGCAGCACGGCGAAAGCCGGCCCGAGATAATGGAACACGGCGCTGACGCAGAACCAGACATGCGGCGGCAACGCGTTGGCCATTCCAGCAAGCATGGTGGGGCCGGCGAGGGCGGCGTGCGCATCGGCGGCCGCCCGGTTTGCAGCAGGAATTTGCGTTTGCGTTTTCATGCGAGCATTATCGCAGGCGAAACCCGCGGATTACATGTGTGATGAATGGCGTGATTGACGCTTTTCTTTCTGATGGAAGAGGTTTGGTTTGAAAAACCTTCGAAGTGAAAATGTCGATCTGGACGCGATCGATCTGAAGCTCCTGCGGCTCCTGGAAAAGGATGCGCGCATCAGCACGGCGGAGCTAGCGCGCGCGGTCGGGCTGTCGGCGCCGAGCGTGGCGGAGCGCATCCGCAAGCTGCAGGACAACGGCGTGATCGAGTCCTATACGGTCAGGATCAATCCGGCCGCTCTCGGCATGAAGCTGTCCGCATGGCTGAGGATCAGGCCGGTGCCGGGACAGCTTTCCGTGGTGGCGGACATCATCCGCGAGCTGCCGGAAATCGCGCAATGCGACCGCGTGACCGGCGAGGACTGCTTCATTGCGCTCGCCCATGTCGGCTCGGTGAGCGAGCTCGAGCGGGTGATCGACCGGATCATTCCCTATGCTATGACCAACACCGCGATCATCCAGTCGTCACCGGTCGAGCCGCGCTCGCCGCTGTGCGGGTTCAAGCAGCCATGATTCGGCGGTTATGACTCGGCAGCTATGACTGGTCAGGAAGGATGAGGCAGCGACGAGGGATCAAGCGTGGCCGCGCTTCATGCGCGCCTGCTTCAGAATCACGCGCCAGCGGATCATGTCGAACGGGATGGGTTCGTTGTTGTTGGCGATGTGGAAGATCTCGTTGTTGACGTTCTTCAGCGATCGCCAGAAATCATAGTCGGTGATGCGTGGATCGGCCGCCAAGCGCTCCACTTCGACGTTGATGTCGGTTTTCATGCACTATCCTCGCACCGCATTCCGCCAGCCGCCCCCGCGCAAACCCGGTACGGCGGTTTTCGAACGCGCCAGTGAGTCGTTCAACGGACTCAACCGACTTGTTCACGTTAAAACCTTGGTAAGGTTAACGCGGGCGAGCGGGTTTTCAAGCGCTCTTGCGCTTGATGCCGATCGAGCGGCCGGCGCGCTCCGGCATCGGCAGTCCGGCATGAGCGGCGCGCATGGCCTCGACCTGGGCCATCACGTCGGCGGGAAAGGGAGCGACCTTCGGTCCTTCCATGTCGACATGCAGCGATAGCGATTCGGACGTCGCCGCCAGCCAGCCCTCGACGTGGCGGATTTCCTGATAGGCACGCAGCCGCTTCTCGTCATGATCGATCAGCTGGAACGAGACGTTGACCTTGTGGTCGAGGTGCAACTCCTGCACGTAGCAGACGTGAACTTCGGCCGTGTAGATGGTAAGGCGTCGCTCCTTGGCGTAGTTCGGCCCCATGCCCATCAGCTCGAACGCCTGGTCCGAGCAGCGGTCGAACAGCACGTTGTAGTAGGCCATGTTGAGATGGCCGTTATAGTCGATCCATTCCTTCTCGATCGCCATTGGGCCGGAAATGATCGGTGCGGGGATCGTCATTTTGGTTTTCCTCGATGGTCGCTGGACAAGGCGGACGGAAGGCTACGGTGAAGTCGCCGAGCCTAATCGCTTGGCACTTTTCCTAGGATTGCTTTAGGCATCATTCATAGCTGCACTACAAGCGTGGCTGCTGGTCCATTCGCGGAGGAATTCATGGCTTTGAGCGACCTCAACCCCGTCGAACGCAATGAGGAAGGCATCGCCGCGGTGCTCGGCATCCTCAAGCAGCGCTTCGGCGAGCGCTTCCAGACCGGCGAGGCGATACGCGGCCAGCACGCGCACACCACCACCTATATTCCGACCCAGGCGCCGGACGGCGTCGCTTTCGTCGAGACGACCGCGGACGTGCAGGAGATCGTGCGCGCCTGCGCCGACCACCGGGTGCCGGTGATCGCCTTCGGCGTCGGCTCCTCGCTCGAGGGCCACACCAACGCGCCAGGCGGCGGCATTTCCATCGATACGTCGCGCATGAACCGGATCTTGGCCGTCAATCCGCAGGACCTCGACTGCACAGTCGAGCCCGGCGTGACGCGCGAGGACCTCAACCGGCACCTGCGCGACACCGGCCTCTTCTTTCCGATCGATCCGGGCGCCAATGCGTCGCTGGGCGGCATGGCAGCGACCAGGGCTTCCGGCACCAACGCGGTGCGCTACGGCACAATGCGCGAAAACGTGCTGTCGCTGACCGCCGTCATGGCCGACGGCGAGACGGTGACGACCGGCAAGCGGGCGAAGAAAAGCTCGGCCGGCTACGACCTGACGCGGCTTTTGGTCGGCTCCGAAGGCACGCTCGGCGTCATCACCTCGCTGACGCTGAGGCTGCAGGGCATTCCGCAGGCGATCTCCGGTGGCGTCTGCCCGTTTCCGAGCCTGGAGGCCGCCTGCAACACGGTGATCGCAACCATCCAGATGGGCATACCGGTGGCGCGCATCGAGCTGGTCAACGCGCTGCAGATGCGGGCGATGAAAAACTATTCCAAGCTCGACTATCCGGAGAGCCCGTGCCTGTTCGTCGAGTTCCACGGCAGCGACGCGGGCGTGGCCGAGCAGGCCGAGACGTTCGGCATGATCGCCGAGGAGAATGGAGGGGGGCCGTTCCTGTGGACCAGCGTCGCGGAGGAGCGAACAAAACTCTGGAAGGCGCGGCACGACGCCTATTGGTCGTCGCTGACGCTGCGCCCCGGCGCCAAGGGGCTGTCGACCGACGTCTGCGTGCCGATCTCGCGGCTTGCCGAATGCGTCACGGAGACCGAAGCCGATATTGCCGAGATGGGGCTTGTCGCCCCGATCGTCGGCCATGCCGGCGACGGCAATTTCCATGTGCTGGTGCTGATGGATGTCGACAATCCGGACGAGATCGCGCTTGCCGAGAAATTCGTCGCCCGGCTCAACATGCGCGCGATCGCCATGGAAGGCACCTGCACCGGCGAGCACGGCATCGGTCAGGGCAAGGTCGGCTTCCTGCGCCACGAGCTCGGCCATGGCGTCGATGTCATGCGCACGATCAAGCAGGCGCTCGATCCGCTCAACATCATGAACCCGGGCAAGATCCTGCCCGCGGCGGGCTGATCCGCCGGACTGCGGCTGTCCTCCCAGCCTTTCGGCCAGCTTCTGCAGCATCAGCTGCGTCGGCGCGAAGAAGGCCGTGCCGGTGTGCGGCGTTGAGAAATCTGCACGTCGATCGGCGCTGTGTCCCAATTCTTGCCTGACATCGGGAACGCTCCGTGTTGGGTTCAGATTTGTCGCGGCCAAGGACGTGACCGGAAGGGGGGAAACTGCAAAAGAGATATCGCGACCGCGAGCCGTCGCGCAACTGGAGACGTTGGCCGTTGCCGCGCGTTGAATTGCCTCTTTATCGACACGCGGATGCGGGTAGAGTGCAGCTGACTTTCAACCCGGGAAACAGATGCTCGCCCGCCTGTTCGTGATCTTCGGTGGCCTGTTCGTGCTGGTGCTGTGCGCGGCGCTGGTGGTGCCGTATTTCATCGACTGGACGGGTTACCGGGGCGATTTCGAGCGCGAGGCGAGCGCCGTCCTCGGCCGCAAGGTGACGGTGAAGGGCGACGCGACGGCGCGGCTGTTGCCGTTTCCGTCGGTGACCTTCTCGAATGTCGAGGTCGCGGGCGGGCCGGAGGGCCAGCCGGCGATGACGGTCGAGACCTTCTCCATGGATGCGGAGCTCGCGCCGTTCCTGCGCGGCGAGGTGCTGATCTTCGACATGCGGCTTGTACACCCGAAAGCCGTCATCAATATCGCCGGTGACGGCACCGTCGACTGGACCCTCCGGCCCTCGGCTCCCTTCGATCCGGGCCAGATCGCGATCGAGAAGCTGTCGGTGACCGAAGGGGAGATCGAACTGCGCCATGCCGCCGGCGGGCGCAGCCACCTGATCTCGGAGATCAACACGACGATTTCGGCCAAGGCGCTCACCGGCCCATGGCGCATGGACGGAACGCTGCGCTTCGACGGCCTGCGAGCCGACGTCTCGGCTTCCACCGGCAAGGTGGAGCCGGACGGCCAGATGCGGCTCCGGCTGAAAGCGGACCCCGATGCCTATCCGCTGATCATCGAAGCCGACGGCAATGCTGGCATCGTCAAGGGCGCCGCGGTCTATTCCGGCCAGTTCAAGATTTCGGGTGACGACAGAAATTCGGCCGAGCTGCGCGGCAACGGGGGCGAACCGGTCAAGGTCAGCACCGGCAAGCCCGATCCGGGCTTCCGGCTGAACGGCAAGTTCGCGCTCGACCACCAGAAGCTCAATTTCGACGAGTTCCGCTTCGAGACCGGGCCGCTCGACAATCCCTATACCGCCGACGGCAAGGCATCGGTCGATCTCGGCCTGAAGCCGCATTTCTCGGTCGAGGCCAGCGGGGCGCAGGTGCAGTTCGACGAGGCCGTCGGCGGGGCCGGCGCCGGTTTCACGCTCGACCAGCGCATTGCGGCGTTCGAGCGGACGCTGCAGCACATGCCGAAGCCGACCATACCGGGCAAGGTCGAGGTCAGGCTGCCGGCGGTCGTGGCGGGCGACACGACGGTGCGCGACGTGCGGCTGTCGGCCGAGCCGGCCGAAGGCGGCTGGTCGGTCAAGTCGCTTGCCGCGACGCTGCCGGGCCGCACAACGCTCGAAGCCGACGGCATGTTGAGCGTCGAAGACCATTTCGGCTTCACCGGCTCGTTGCTGCTGGCCGTCGGACAGCCTTCCGGCTTTGCCGCCTGGCTGTCGAAGGATGTCGACGAGGCCATCCGCCGGCTGCCCGCGGCAGGTTTCAAGGCCAAGGTCGATCTCAGCGAGAACCGGCAGTCGTTCAGCGATCTCGAGCTCATCCTCGGCAAGGCGAAATTTTCGGGCAGCATCGATTCCAGCCAGCCGGACGGCGCCAGGCCATCGGTGCTGATGCGGCTGACGGGCGGCGAGATGGATCTGGACGGGCTCGCGGCGTTCGCCTCGATCTTCATCAGCGACAAGGGCGCCAACCGCTTTTCGGATCGCGATCTCGATTTCCAGATCAAGGCGGGTCCGGTCAGCGCTGCCAGGCTCAGCGCCGACACCGTCGACACGGCGCTGCGGCTGCGCGAGGGCCTGCTCGAGATCGACCGGCTTTCGATCGGCGGCCTGGCCGGCGCCTCGATCAGCGCCACGGGCCGGGTCAAGGATTTCCCGCAGAGCCCGACCGGCAAGCTCAACGCTTCCGTGGTGGCGGTGGACCTCAAGCCCCTGATCGATGTCGCGGCCCAGCATTATTCCGACAATGCCATGCTCAAGGGGCTGGCCAGCCGTGCTGCGGCCTATCCCGAACTGTTCCAGGACGCGCGCATCGATCTCTTGACCAGCGCCGCCGACAATGGCGACGGCACCACGGGCCTGGCGCTCTCGGCCCAGGGCAAGGCCGGCGGCTCGGCCTTTTCGGCTTCGCTTTCCGGCAAGGGAACCGTCGGCAGGCTCTCCGAGGCGCCGGTGGCGATCACCTTCAACGCCCACAACGACAATGCCACCACGCTGCTTGCGCTTTACGGCCTGCCGGCGTTGCCGCTCGGCATGCTCGGCCACGCCAACACCGACGTCTCGGCGAAGGGCTCGGTCGCCGGCGGTCTCGCGACAAGCTTCAACCTGACGGCTGATGATTTCAAGGCAAGCTTCGACGGAACAGTCGCCTCGACGGCGCAAGGCCCCACCGCCAAAGGCAAGGTCAATCTCGATGCCGCCGATATCGAGCCGTGGCTGATGACGACGGGGATAGGCCTGCCCGGCATGGGAACGGGGACGTCGACGTCGCTGGCGGCCGATGCCGATTTCGGCAATGGGCTGCTGGTGCTGAGCGGTCTCACCGGCTCGATCGACAAGGCGGCGGTGTCCGGCGACATCAACGTCGACGCCAAGGATGGTCTGCCGCATCTTGCCGGGGCGCTGGCGCTCGACGAGCTCGACCTCGATCCGCTGGCGGTCTCGCTGTTTGGCGACCAGTCCTTCGCTGCCGCCAAGGGCGGCTGGCCGACGACGCCATTCAGCCAGAAGTCGACCCTGCCGTTCAACGCCGACCTCGATCTCAACACCTCGGCGCTCGCCATCGGGCCCTTCGCGACGGCGCATGACGCTTCATTCTCGCTGAAGCTCGACCGCGAAGGCATCCATGTTTCCGACCTCAAGGCGAAGCTCCATGGCGGCGAGCTGACCGGCCTGTTCGACCTGAAGAACACGGAGGGCACCGGCCTGTTCTCCGGCCAAATGAGGCTGGCCGGCAGCGATCTTTCCGCGGTCCTGCCAGGCGCCGGCATCGGCGGCAGCGGCGATCTTTCGGCCGCGTTGTCGACCAGCGGCAAATCCGTCGATGCCATGATTGCCGCCCTGTCCGGTTCCGGCACCGCGGCGCTGAAGGGATTGAAAGTGGATGGCGTCAATCCGGACGGCTTCGGCGCCATCATCGCCAAGGCCGATGCGATCGGACGCGATATTGACACGGCCAAGACCGCGGAGTTCGCGCCGCAGATCGCAGACGACGGCAGCTTCGCCGCTGGCGACACCGATGTGGCCTTCACCATCGCCAATGGGACACTGCGCGTGCCGCCGATCAGCCTCGACAATCCCGGCGCGACCTTGTCCGCCGACGTGACCGCCGATCTCAACACGAGCACCGTCACGGCAAAGGGGACGCTGACCTATCGTCCCGGCGACGAGGCACTGGTCGGTTCCGAGCCGGCCGTCAATTTCAGCCTGGCCGGTCCGCTCGGGGCCGCGCCCCAGTTCGACAGCGGCCCTCTGGCACAGTTCCTGACGCAGCGCGCGCTGGAGAAGGAACAGCAGCGGGTCGAGGCGATGCAGGCGGCGCTGCTGGAGAAGCAGCGCCTGCGGCGCGAGGTGCGCTATTACGCGGCGCTGCAGACGGAGCGCGACAAGGCGGCCGAGGAGGTGCGCCGGCAAGAGGAAGAGGCGCGGCAGAAGGCCGAGGCGGAAGCCAAGGCAAAAGCCGAGGCTGAAGCGCAGGCACAGGCGGAAGCCGAGGCAAAAGCCAAGGCCGACGAAGAGGCGAGGGCCAAGGCGGAGGCCGACGCCAAGGCGCAGGCCGAAGCGGACGCCAAGGCCAAGGCCGATGCACAGGCGAAGGCCGAGGCCGAGCAGCGGGCCGCGGACGAGGCGGCCAAGGCGCAGGCCGAGGCCGATCGCAAGAAGGCGGAGCAGGCGAAGCTGGACGCAGCGCGCAAGGCGGCCGAGCAAACGCGCAAGGTCGACGGGTCGCTGCCGGGCGTCAACGACGGTTCGGCGCCGGCGCCGGCGAAGCCGAAGGCCAACCCGTTCACGATCGACAATCTGTTGAAATCGCTCGACGGCGGCTGAGCTTTACGCCGCACACGGGGCGGATCTAGTTCCCAGCACTCGGATTTGACCGGTCGGCTCTGTTTTGCGTTGGCAGGTGGCACGCGTTGGAGATTGGCCGAGACGCCCATCGCGATCGTCATTCCAGGGCGGAGCAGGAGCGAAGCTCCGTCGCGAAGACCCTGGAATCCATGCCGTTACCTTCGCCAAGGAATGCAACGGAACAGAATTCTGCACCGTCGCGTCGCTTCCAAGTCACAGGATTCTATGGTCTGCGCCGCGTCGCTTCGCTCCTTGCTCCGCCATAGAATGACGAGGTTGAGGCGGTTTCAACAACCGTTCAAAATCCCTATGTCGGGAACCAGTTGAATATCTTAGCGCCTAGCATTCTTCCTGGCGCGAGAGCAGACGCCGCAGCATCGGCTCGATGCGCGAAAGCTCGTCGAGATGCGCGGCCGACAAGTCGGCCAGGCGATCGTCGGCCAAGGGGGTGAGCTGCAGCAGGACGCGGCGGTGATCGGCCTTGTCCTGATCGCGTATGACCAGGCCGGCCTCGGCAAGGCGGTTCACCAATTCCACGGCGCTGTGGTGGCGGATGCGCAGCCGCTCGGCGAGATCGCCCACTGCCACCGGTCCGCCGCCTGGAAACCCCTTGATCGCCAGCAGCGCCTGGTGCTGGCGCGGCGTGAGGCCCGCCTCGTTGGCCTGGACCTGGCTGAATTCGAGGAAGCGGCGGATCAGATAACGGAACTGCGACAGCCGCTGGTAGTCGGCCTGGCTGATGGCGGAGCGTGGTTTCGGCGGCGTCATTTCCCGACTTATGGTCTTTTCCTGCAAAAGCTCAACCGGCCGTCGCGATCCCTGTCCAAAATGACGCGGCGCAGCGATTGAAAACAGCCTTGCAGATTTATATCGTGTTACGATATGAGGCCACCTGAAACCGTGCGGTCTTCGTGCCGTCAGAAAGTTCAGGCTCCCAAAATGAAATCCGCTCGTGCCGGCAACGGCCATCTTCGCGACTTCACGACCGATCCGCGCGTGCTGTTTATTGCAGCCATCGCCGTGGTGGTGGCGACCGCCGGGCTTTTTGCCGGCATCGCGCTCTTGAAGCTCATCCGGCTTGCCACCAACATCGCCTATTTCGGCCAGTTCTCGCTGGCCGAGCTAAGGCTCGAGGACACCCCGCTTGGTCTCGCCGCGGTGATCGTGCCGGTGATCGGCGCGCTGATCATCGGCCTGATGGCGCGCTTCGGCAGCGAGAAGATCCGCGGCCACGGCATTCCCGAAGCCATCGAGGCGATCCTGCTCGGACGCTCGCGGCTCGACGCCAAGGTCGCGGTGCTGAAGCCGCTGTCGTCGGCAATCTCGATCGGCTCAGGCGGACCGTTCGGCGCCGAAGGCCCGATCATCATGACCGGCGGCGCCATCGGCTCGCTGATCGCGCAGATGCTGCCGGTCAGCGACAATGAGCGCAAGACGCTGCTGGTGGCGGGTGCCGCGGCCGGCATGACGACCGTGTTCGGCACGCCGATCGCCGCCATCATGCTTGCGGTCGAACTGCTCTTGTTCGAATGGACCCCGCGCAGCTTCATCCCGGTTGCCGTCGCGGCAATTGTTGCGGAAGTCGAACGCAGCCTGCTTCACCTGCCGAGCCCGATCTTTCCGTTCTCGGGCAGCATGGATCCATCGATCGCCGGGCTGGGCGGCTGGGTGCTGATCGGCATTGCCGCCGGACTTCTTTCAGGCCTGCTGACGCAATTGGTCTATGCCTGCGAGGACGCCTTCCTGAAGCTGCCGATACACTGGATGTGGTGGCCGATGATCGGCGGCCTGGTGGTCGGCATCGGCGGACTTATCGAGCCGCACGCGCTCGGCGTCGGCTATGACAACATCGCCAACATGCTCGACGGCCGAACCGTCGCCACCGCCGCGCTGCTGCTTCTGGTGGTAAAGGCCGTCATCTGGTCGGTCGCGCTGGGGTCCGGGACCTCGGGCGGCGTGCTGGCGCCGCTGCTCATCATGGGTGGCGCGATGGGAGCGGTGCTCTCGGGCATCCTGCCCGAGGCAAGCCCCGGCTTCTGGCCGCTGCTGGCGATGGCGGCGACGATGGGCGGCACCATGCGCGCGCCGCTGACCGCGACCTTTTTCGCCACCGAGCTCACCGGCAACACGCATGTGCTGGTGCCGCTGATCGCGGCCTGCGCCACCGCGCATGCGGTCACCGTGCTGTTGATGAAGCGTTCGATCCTGACCGAGAAAGTCGCGCGGCGCGGGCATCACCTCGTGCGCGAATACCGGGTCGATCCTTTCGCCCTGACCAGGGTCAAGGAAGTGATGACGACCAAGGTCGAGAGCGTGCCGGGAACGATGACGCTGCATGGCGCGGCAACCTTCCTGACCGCTCCGGACACGCGGCATCCGAGCTTCCCGGTTATCGATCAAGCGGGGCATGTGCTCGGCGTCATCGATCCGCCGGCGATCCTGCGCTGGCGCCGTAACGGCAAGCACCGCAAGGCGACGCTCGGCGAACTGCTCGCCGGCAGCAAGATCACGCTCGCCTATCCGGACGAGTATCTGGAGGCGCTTTCCGATAAGCTGCTCACCGCCAATGTCTCGCATCTGCCGGTCGTCTCACGCGAGGATGAACGGCTCGTCGGCTATATCGGCTGGAAAGACATGATGCGGGTAAGGTCGAAAAAGCAGGCGGAGGAGCGCGACCGCACCGCATTGCTGAGCTTTGGCGCAAGGCGCAAGACGCAACAAAGCGTCAGCGACAACGCGGTCTAGGGCGCGGCGGCGCCGCGTTTGGCCCAGGCCAGCACATAGAGCCTCAGCGCGGATGACAGGTTTGCGTCGCGGGTCCGAGTCTCGTCGATCTCCGCGACCAAGGCCGCGAGCGACAGCGAGCGCTCGGCGGCGATGGCGATGAGGTCGTCATAGAAGGGCTGTTCCAGGGAAAAGCTGGTGCGGTGACCGCGGATCGTTACCGAACGTTTCTCGACCGCGGCCATTGCAGGACTCAGCGCTCGCCAGGGTCGTCGGGTTTTTCCCGGCGATGGCCGGCCACGAATTTCTCGGCCTTCTGCGATGTCAGCCTATCACGCTCGCGCTCTGTGTTCGAGCGGCCGTGCAGCGCCCGGTTCTCGCCGGCCCGGCGTTCCTTCTCGGTGCGCGCTTTCTGCTTGCGGGCCTGGCGGAGATTGACGACCTCGCCCATGGCGTCGGGCTACTTCTTGCGGAAGGCGTCGAGCGAAACGACGTCGGCGCCCTTGGCGCCGGTCTCGGCGACCGCCTGCTTCTTTTCGGCCTCGGCGGCCTTCTTCTTGGTTTCCGCCTTCTTCTCGGGGACGACAGCGACCGGCTCGGGGGCCGGAGCGACGGCCTCGTCTTCGGCGCTTTCCGTCTTGACGTCGAATTCGAGCTCGAAATTGACCGACGGATCGTAGAAGCCGCGCACGGCGGAGAAGGGGATTTCGAGCTTTTCCGGCACGTCGGAGAAGGAAAGCCCGACCTCGAAGCCGGCATCCGTCACCTTGAGGTCCCAGTACTGGAACTGGATGACGATGGTCATCTGCTCCGGATAGCGCTCGCGCAGCCTGGACGAGATGCGCACGCCCGGCGCTCCGGTCAGGAAGGTGATGAAGAAATGATGATTGCCCGGAAGGCCGGTGCGCGCGACCTCGGCCAGGACCTTGCGCATGACGCCGCGCAGAGCCTCCTGGGCCAGAATGTCGTAGCGGATGTGGTCGTCGGCCATCTGATGGTCGGGTTCCGTTGAATCGTCCGCATAGCTGTAATCAAGCTTGAGCGCGGCGTAAACCGCATATAGGCGCAAAGCCGTGAGGCCAAGAGGGGTGCCGGCGATTTGATGGCTCAGGCGTGAGCGAGCGCAGCCTGTTTGCCGGCTGGCGATTTCCTTCTGGCGAAGGCGCCGAGAAAGGTCCGCACGCCGTTCGTGGCCGAGCGCAGCACCTCTTCCTCGGTGGGCACGCCGCCCAGCATGAAAGTGATCTGAAGCTCGGCGTTGACGAGGGCGAAGAACTGACGCGCCGCGACGTCGGGGTCGCCGATCGACAGGTGGCCGGCGAAGGCAAGCCGGGCAAAGCGCGCGGCAAGCGCCGACCAGGTACGGCCCGGGCCTTGCTCGCGCCATTCGGCAAACAGCTCCGGACAACGCTCGCCTTCGGCCTGGATCAGCTTGCGCAGGAAACGGCCATCGCGGTTGCAGATGCAGTTGCGGTTCATGCGCACGGCGAAGGCGACCAGGTCGGCTTCCAGGTCCGTCGGCTGGTCGGGGAAGCTGGCGATGGTGGCGAAGATGCCGGCATTGCAGCGCTCCGTCAGGTCGCGCACGACGGCGACGAACAGCTTTTCCTTGTCGCCGTGATGGTTGTAGACGGTCTGCCGCGAAACGCCGGCCTCGGCCGCGATCAGGTCGATATTGGCGCCGGCATAGCCTTCGCGGCAGAAGACGGAAGCGGCAGCGTCGACCACCGATACGCGCTTGGCCTTGTGGCTGCGTGGCGGGAAAGTGTCAGGAGAAACACCGGGCTTCATGAAAATCTATATAGCGGTGATTGACGAATTGGACAAGCCTGTCTAAATTTGTGGACACAATAAAGGAAGTCCGCACTGAAGGGGCGAAGAAATCTGCCCTCAGACGTAGGATTTCCGCGGGATGGAACGTCCTGGGTTCAGACGCCGGCATTTTGCGGCGGCAACCAGATCCGAAAGAGCCTTATCATGAGTCCCAAATTCCTCCGCATCGCGGTCGTGCTCGGCTTGTTGTCCGCGATCGGCCCATTTGCGATCGATATGTATCTTCCCGCGCTGCCTTCGATCGGCCAGGACCTGCATGCCGGCACCGCCGCCGTGCAGATGAGCCTTCTGATCTTCTTCCTGTCGATGGGTTTTGGGCAGATCGTCGTCGGCCCGATCTCCGACATGGTCGGCCGCAAGGCGCCGCTTTATGCCGGCCTGGCGCTGTTCATGGTCGGCGGCGTCGGCTCGGCGATGGCGCCGAGCATCGAGTGGCTGATCGCCTTCCGCTTCCTGCAAGGGCTTGGCGCCAGCGCCGGCATGGCGGTGCCGCGCGCCATCGTGCGCGACCTGCATACCGGCAACGAGGCCGCCAAGCTGATGTCGCTCTTGATGCTGGTCTTCTCGGTGTCGCCGATCCTGGCGCCGCTGACCGGCAGCCAGATCATCGAGAGCTTCGGCTGGCGCGCCGTGTTCTGGACGGTAACGGGCGCGGCCGCTTTGGCCACCATCCTGCTTGCCACCTCGCTCAAGGAGACGCGGCCGGTCGAAGAGCGCGCCGGCTCATCCTTCGGCACGGCGCTTGCCGGCTACCGCTACCTGATGGGCGACCGCAACTTCCTCGGCCTCGTGGCGATCGCCGGCTTCGGCATTGCGAGCTTCTTCGTCTACCTGTCGAGCTCGTCCTTCATCCTGATCGACCATTACGGGCTGTCGCCGTCGGTCTACAGTGTGTTCTTCTCAATCAACGCGGTCGCCTTCATCGGCATGTCGCAGCTGACCGGCTTGCTGGCCGACCGCTTCGGGTTGAAGCGCGTCGTCTGGGTGGCGGTCACCGGCTATGCCACGGTGATGGTGGCGCTGTTCGCGATCATGGCGTCCGGCGTCGACCGGCTCGACGTGATGGCCGCGCTGCTTTTTGTCGGCTACGGTTTCCTTGGCCTCGTCATCCCCACCACCTCGGTGCTGGCGATGGAAGAGCATGGCGAGATCGCCGGCACGGCCTCGGCGCTGATGGGCACGCTGCACTTCGCCATCGGCGCGCTGGCGATGGGTGTCGCCGGCATCTTCTTCGACGGCACGCCGCTGCCGATGGTGGCCGGCATCGCGCTGTGCGCCGTGATCTCCTTCACTCTGGCCAAGCTGACACTCGGCCGCGTGCGCGAAGCGGTCGAAGCGCCGGCGGAGTAGGACAGCCGTTGAGAAGATAGAAGACCGGGTCGCTCTCAGCCTTTTTCATGTTCCTGGCGAAGCTGTTTGATCGAGGACGAAGCGCACCCGTTCATCGACCGGAGCGAGAGGCAACGGCACCAGGTCGTAGCCGAGCTACGCATAGCGGTCAGCACGAAAAATCGATCGGTATCGTTTTGCATCGCCTGTCGATGGATGATGGGCGGCAAGGCTGTGCCCGCGCATCAGGCGCCGGACGACCCTTGGCGTTCGGTTGATTGGGAAGAAGCAAGGAGGGGGAAGGTGGAGGTTTCTGTTGCCAGGTACCTCCGAACCCCGCCTAGAAGTGCGAACCCCTAGGGCTTGATTTGAAGCGTTCGCGCCGCATTAAGCAGCGAGACGAGCTTCCGCATAGTTGTCGTTGGCAACTATAAGTTTAGCCCGATAACGGTGGTACAATGCCGGGCAAAAGTACGATCTTTACACCTTCGTCGATCCTATTTCGCCCCCAGCAAAAGCCGCTCCGTCAACCAGAGCGGTTTTTGGTGGAGGCGCCGGGTACCGCCCCCGGGTCCGAACGGCTTATTTCATCGCCTGTTTATCGCCATAGTCGGTCAAGCCGACGAACCGTATATAGGGAGCGGCGAAGGAAAAATAAAGGCCAAAACCGGCGCTTATCCGGTCGTGCCAAACGGCAGCCAAGGGTTGACTTGCGCGCCTACTCAATCAAATCTCGCTCCCGGTGAGGAGTCTCTGACCTAGCGCACAGGTTGCGCGGCGCGCCACAACCCTCATCGACCGGATCCGTGGCGCCGACGAGGGGAAGTTTGATGGCCGACTATCTTGCGGATGTGAAGAAATATGATGCCGGCGCTAGCGCCGACGCGGTCGATAAGATCGTCAAGCATCTGGGCATTGCGCTCAGGAACCGCGATTCCTCGCTGGTGTCCTGCACCGACCCGAAGGAACTCGATCGCGTGCGGGAGAACTGGATCGGCAAGAAGCTCGGCATCGCCGATGCCGCAAAGGCCAACGCCTCGATCGAGAAAACCTGCAAGGCCATGCAGGCCGACAACACCAAGAGCCGCGTGACCTTCTACTATCTGGTTGCCAAGGATCTCGGCAAACTCGGCTCTCTTTGACAGGTCGCGCTTCGGTTTGCGAAGATTGCCGCGGCAAGGCTGTCGCGTCGGATTTGAATTTACGTCACGGGGCGTCGGCGCTGCCCCTCATCTGGCTGCCGCCATCTTCTCCCCGTATAGTGACGGGGAGAAGGGCGCTGCCTTAGGCGGTTTCGCCAACCGTCAGCGTTGCAAGAAACGCTGCAGCGCGGCAGCCAGCCCTTTCTCCCCGTCACTATACGGGGAGAAATGCCCGGCAGGGCAATGAGGGGCGGGCGCAAACGTTGGAAGTGTAGTGGTGCACAGGCGCTAGTGGCGCGTTTTGGTGTGTCCGGACACCTGGCTATCGGTTATTATTGGCTATTACCCGAATCGAGGCAGAGCCGATGCGCCAATATCTCGACCTGTTGAAGCATGTGCTGGAGAATGGCATCGATCGCGGCGACCGTACGGGTACCGGCACGCGCTCGGTGTTCGGCTACCAGATGCGCTTCGACCTTTCGCGCGGCTTTCCGGTCACGACAACCAAGAAGCTGCATCTGAAGTCGATCATCCACGAGCTTCTGTGGTTTCTGGCCGGCGACACCAACATCAAATATCTCAACGACAACGGCGTCACCATCTGGGACGAATGGGCAGACGAGAACGGCGATCTCGGACCGGTCTATGGCAAGCAATGGCGCTCATGGCCGGACGGGCATGGCGGCGGTATCGACCAGATTGCGGGCCTTTTGAAGGAGATACGCAAGAATCCCAACTCGCGCCGGCTGATCGTCTCGGCCTGGAACCCGGCCGAAGTCGAGGCGATGGCGCTGCCGCCCTGCCACTGCCTGTTCCAGTTCTATGTTTCGGAAGGCCGGCTCTCGTGCCAGCTTTACCAGCGCTCGGGCGACGTCTTCCTCGGCGTGCCGTTCAATATCGCTTCCTATGCCTTGCTCACCCTGATGGTGGCGCAGGTGACCGGGCTGAAGCCCGGCGACTTCGTCCACACGCTGGGCGATGCGCATCTTTATTCGAACCATTTCGAGCAGGCGCGCGAGCAGCTGCGGCGCACGCCCAAGGCCTTGCCGACGATGTGGATCAATCCGGAGGTGAAGGACCTCTTCGCCTTCCGCTTCGAGGATTTCCGCCTCGAGAATTATTTCGCGGACGCGAATATCAAGGCGCCTATCGCGGTATGAGCCAGCTTCGGCTCAATCGATGCCGACCATGACGTCCGAGGCCTTGATCACCGCATAGGCCTGCTTGCCCTTCTCGAGCGCGAGGTCGGCGACCGCTTGGTGATCGACGCGGTGACTGACGCGTCGCCGCCGATGTCGATCTGACATGCGAAGCGGTGGCTTCCCTTGACGATCTCGGTCACCTTACCCTTGAGGTGTTGCAGGCGCTGATCTTCATGCGTCTCTGCTTGAGCTTCGCCCCTTCCGTTTCGCATTCACCGTAGGCTGAGATCGCGCCGGCGCACAATGCCGCGACAGGTGAAAGGCCTTCCCTTGTTATGTTCATACGGATATATCGGTCAAAGGCTTTTGGCGGTACGGATTTGAAACCAGGGAGAGACTTCATGACGGGCAAGGGTTTCGGGTTGAAGACGATCGCCATTGGCGGTCTGGCGGCAATGCTGATGACGGCGGTGCCGGCGGCCCATGCCGACGACAAGGTGGTCGTGTTTGCCGCGGCCAGCCTCAAGGAAGCGCTCGACGCGGTCAACAAGGCCTGCGAGCCGGAAGTCGGCGAAGCAGCGACCATTTCCTACGCGGCGAGTTCGGCGCTCGCCAAGCAGATCGAAGGCGGCGCGCCGGCCGACATCTTCGTCTCGGCCGACCTCGACTGGATGAAATATCTCTCCGACAAGAAGCTGACCAAGCCTGATACCGAAGTGAAGCTGCTCGGCAACCAGATCGTGCTGGTGGCGCCGAAGGATTCCGCGGTCGAGACCAAGGTCGAGAAGGGCTTCGACCTTGCCAGGCTGATCGGCGACGGCAGGCTTGCCATGGGCGATTTCAAGGCCGTGCCGGCCGGCAAATACGGCAAGGCGGCGCTGGAATCGCTGGGCGTCTGGTCGTCGGTCGAGGGCAAGATCGCGCAGGCCGAGAATGTGCGTGCAGCTCTCAAGCTGGTGTCGACCGGCGAGGCGGCTCTGGGCATCGTCTACGCCACCGACGCGCATGCCGAAAAGGGCGTCAAGGTGGTCGGCACCTTCCCGGAAGATTCGCATCCGCCGATCATCTACCCGATTGCCCAGACCGCCGATTCGAAGGACAAGGATGCGGCGGCCTTCCTGAAATGCGTCGAGTCGGCCAAGGCCGCCGACCTGTTCAAGGAGCAGGGCTTCACGGTCCTCGCACCGAGCAACTGAGAAAGACCGCGCAAACACAATCATGAACTGGCTGCTGGACCTCACTCCCGACGAATGGAATGCGGTCCGGCTGTCGATCAAGGTGGCAACGGTGGCGATGATCGCCAGCTTGCCGCCGGGCGTCCTGATCGCGCTCCTGCTCGCGCGGGGGCGTTTCTGGGGCAAGACGCTGCTCAACGGGCTGGTGCATCTGCCTCTGATCCTGCCGCCGGTGGTGACCGGCTATCTGCTCTTGCTCACCTTCGGCCGGCGCGGCCCGGCCGGCGCCTTCCTTGCCGAGCATCTCGGCATCATCTTCTCGTTCCGCTGGACGGGCGCGGCACTGGCCTGCGGGGTCATGGGCTTTCCGCTGATGGTGCGGGCCATCCGGCTCTCGATCGAGGCTGTCGACCGCAAAATTGAAGCGGCGGCCGGCACGCTCGGCGCCAACCCGCTCTGGGTGTTCGCCACCATCACGCTGCCGCTGATCCTGCCCGGCCTGATCGCGGGAGCGATCCTTTCCTTCGCCAAGGCGATGGGCGAATTCGGCGCCACCATCACCTTCGTCTCCAACATCCCCAACGAAACGCAGACGCTGCCCTCGGCGATCTACACCTTCACACAGGTGCCGGGTGGCGATGAAGGCGCGCTCAGGCTGACGCTGATCTCGATCGTCATCTCGATGGCCGCGCTCATCGCCTCGGAAGTGCTGGCGCGGCGGGTCGGCCGGCGGATGGACATCGAATGACGCTCTCGGCCGACGTCAGCCATCGACTCGGCGATTTCGCCGTGGAAGCCCGTTTCGAGAGCGCCGGCCGGCTGACGGCGCTGTTCGGGCCGTCGGGCTCGGGCAAGTCGACGCTGATCAACCTGATCGCCGGCCTGGTCCGTCCGGGCAAGGGGCGTATCTCGGTCGACGGCAATGTGCTGGTCGACACCGCCGCGCGTATCTTCGTGCCCATGCACAAGCGGCGCATCGGCATGGTGTTCCAGGATGCGCGGCTGTTCCCGCATATGAGCGTCGCCGGCAATCTGCGCTACGGTCGCTGGTTCACGCCGTCTTCCGAGCGCTACGCCAAGATGGATGCGGTGGTCGAGCTGCTCGGCATCGATCACCTGCTCGACCGGCAGCCGGCGAAACTGTCGGGCGGCGAAAGGCAGCGCGTCGCGATCGGTCGCGCGCTGCTTGCCAGCCCGAAACTGCTTCTGATGGACGAACCGCTTGCCTCGCTCGACGAAGCGCGCAAGGCCGAGATCCTGCCTTACATCGAACGGCTGCGGGACGAGACGAAGATACCGATCGTCTATGTCAGCCATTCCGTCGCCGAGGTGGCGCGGCTGGCGAGCGACGTCGTGGTGCTTTCGCAGGGCAAGGTCGCGGCCGCGGGGCCGACCGAGGCGATCATGCGGCGGCTCGACCTGTTGCCGGCGGAGGAGCGCGGCGAGGGCGGTGCGGTGCTCGATACCAAGGTGCTGCGTCACGACGAGGCCTTCGGCATGACGGTGCTTGCCTCGCAGGCCGGCGAAATCCGCGTGCCGAAACTGGCGCGGGCGGCGGGCGCTCCGGTGCGCATTCGCATCCGCGCCCGCGACGTGATGGTCGCCACCGAGAAACCCGCCGGCCTCAGCGCGCTCAATATCCTGTCGGGAACGATCGTCGGCATGAAGCCGGGCGAGGGGCCCGAGGTCGAGATCGGCATCGATTGCCATGGCGCGGTTGTGATCGCGCGGATCACCGAGCAATCGCGGCAGGCGCTTGGCCTCAAGCTGGGAAGCCAGGTCTTCGCGGTCATCAAGACGGTGAGCTTCGATCGCGCAAACACCGGCGCCGGCCTGCCGGCCGAAGTCGGCGTTTGAGGATCTCGATCATGTCGCTATGTATATTTGGAATAGCGCTTCCTTCCCATCGGGACTATTGTCGTGCCGTGGAATCCGAGGAGATGAAATGCCGTCGCTCAGCCTGCGGATAAATCTCGACCCCGATGGCCGGATCGGCCCGGGTAAGATCGAATTGCTGGAGCAGATCGCCGCCTTCGGCTCGATCTCGGCCGCGGCGCGCGGCATGGAGATGTCCTACAAGCATGCCTGGGATCTGGTCGAGGACATGAACCGCGTGTTCGGCAAGCCGCTGGTCGCGGCGCAGACCGGCGGCCGCAAAGGCGGTGGCGCGCAACTGACATCGGCGGGTTTGGCGGTCGTCAGCCGATTTCGCGCCATAGAGCGCGCCGCTTCATCGGCCGCCGCCGTCCATATGCTGGCCCTGCAGGCGGAGATCGATGCTGGATGAGGCAGTAGGCAGTAGGCGGTAGGCAGTAGGCAGTAGGCAGTAGGCAGTAGGCAGTAGGCAGTAGGCAGTAGGACAAGATGTCCTGGATGCTTGAAAATCGAGGCCTCCAATCGCCCATTATTTTACTGCCTATTCCCTACTGCCTACTGCCCTAATTTCCTCAACAGATAAATGTCCATGATCCAGCCCTTCTTTCGTTTGGCGTCTTCACGAACCATTTCGATTTCGGCACCCACGTCGCCTAAGCGACCGGAGATGACGATCTCGTCGGGCGTGCCGAGATAGGCGCCCCACTGGATGAGGACGTCTTGGTCGGCAAGCGTGTTGAAGGCGCATTTGCCGTCGAGCATGACGACGGTGGAGCCGGCGTTCGCGGGCAGCCCTTCTTCGGTTAGCCGGCGGCCGGTCGTCACCAGGATCGAATCGCCGATGCGGTTGAGCGCAGTCGCGTGGGCGGCGGCCAGCGCCTGGATCGCGGTGATGCCCGGGATGACTTCGAGCTCGAAACCGACATTGCCTCTCAGGCGCACGCGCTCGAGAATACGCAGCGCGCTGTCATAGAGCGACGGATCGCCCCAGATCAGGAACGCGCCGCAGCCATCGTCGGCAAGCTCGTCGCGGATCAGGGTTTCATAGATCTCGGCGATCGCCTCGTGCCAGTCGTCGACCGTCACACGATAGGACGATGTCGGCTCGGCCCGAACCGGCACATCGAACTCGACCCGGCGCGATTTTGGATTGGTGACGAAGCGGTCGCAGATCTGCCGGCGCAAATCGGCAAGATCGTTCTTCTTCGCTCCCTTGTCGGGAATGAACAGCACGTCGGCGCGGTTCAGGCCGGCGATGGCCTGGACCGTCATGTGGTCGGGATTGCCGGCGCCGATGCCGATGACGAGAAGCTTGCGCATGGCGATCTCCTGCCCGATCGGCGGCGCGGTGTCCAGAAGTACCCGCATCGGCCTACGAAGGGCTTTGAAACGCCGTCCTGAAACGGCTAGATGGAACTGCGCATTCGGCTGATCCCGGTATCGCCGCACAGAGGAGGGTCCATGTTACGCACCGTACTGACCGCAGCGCTGGCGCTCGTGGCTGCCCCGGCCTTCGCCAATGATTCCGTCGCCGAGCTCGGCACCGGCGGGCTGATCCTGTCGCGCAGCGACGCGGTGGCGATGCAAGGCGAGGACCTTTTCATCTCGCCGGAGAAGGTGACGGTCGACTATGTGTTCCGCAACAACACCGACAAGGATGTCAGCTCCATCGTCGCGTTCCCGATGCCCGACATCGAGGGCGATCCGAACGAGATGCCGGCGATCCCGGAAGCGCAGAGCGATAATTTCCTCGGCTTCGAGGTGACGATCGATGGCGTCGACGCGAAGCCTCAGCTCGAGCAAAGGGCGCTGGCGCTCGGCATCGATATCACCGCCGATCTCAAGACGCAGAACGTGCCGCTCTATCCGTTCGGCGACGCCGCAAAGACGGCGCTGGCGAAGCTGCCCAAGGATGTCGCCAAGGACTGGGAAGACCGCGGCATCATCATCGAAGATACGGCCGATAACGGCTCGGGCATGCAAACCGCCTTTGCGCCGTTCTGGCAGCTACGCTCGACCTATTGGTGGCGCTCGACCTTCCCGGCCAACAAGGAGGTCCATGTCTCGCACCGCTACAAGCCCAGCGTCGGTGGCACGTCCTCGGTCAGCTTCTTCTATGATGGGCAGTTCCAGGGCCAGTATGCGGCCTACAAGTCCCGCTATTGCATGGATCAGACGTTCGAGAACGCGGTGCGCAAGGCGGCAAAGGCAAATCCGGACGGTTATCCGAAATATTACGAGAGCCGGATCGCCTATATCCTGACCACCGGCGGCAACTGGGCGGCCGGGACGATCGGCAATTTCAAGCTCACCATCGACAAGGGCAGCCCCAAAAACCTCGTCTCCTTCTGCGGCGACAATGTCAAAAAGGTCGGGCCGACGACGTTCGAGGTCACCGCCAAGGATTATTATCCCGAGCACGATATCGACATCCTTCTGCTCGAGCCGTCGGACAATGGCGGGAACGGCGGCTGATGGACATCGCGATCTATGTCGCCATCGCCGAAAACGGCGTGATCGGCCGCGAAGGCGGCCTGCCGTGGCGGCTTTCCACCGATCTCAAGCGCTTCAAGGCAGACACGATGGGCAAGCCGATCATCATGGGCCGCAAGACCTATGAAGGCATCGGTCGGCCGCTGCCCGGCCGGCTCAACATCGTGGTGACTCGCGACAAGGCCTGGTGCGCCGAAGGCATCGAGGTGGCCCACTCGCTGGAGGACGCTATCGCTCTGGCCAAGGTGCGCGGCCGCTGCATGGCGGGAGCGGAGGAGATCTGCGTGGTCGGCGGCGGCGAGATCTATGCCCAGGCCTTGGCGTTTGCCGACCGGCTGCATGTGACCCATGTGCTGGCCAGCGTCGATGGCGACGCCTATTTCCCGCCGATCGATCCAAGCGCCTGGCAGGTCGTCAGCGCCGAGGATTTTCCTGCCGGCGAGAAAGACAGCCACGCCACGCGTTACACGGTTTACGAGCGCCGGCGCGACGATCGTTGACGACGACAAAGGGTCGCTACCCGTCCAAATCGCACGGGGACGATGGCACATTGCGTTGAAAGCGGGTCAAGGCGTCCCTATAGAAGAACGGTGTTGCAGCGGCGCGCGTCCAACCGGACGCGCAAGAGGCCGCCGTAATACTTTGATTTTGGGGCATGATTCCTTTTCGAAAACCGATATGGGTTTTCGTGGTCATGCGCTAGGATTGCGCCGCAAGGCCCGAGGGAACCGAAGCGAAAGGACATTCATGCCCTGGAACGACAAGAGCGGTGGCGGCGGCCCATGGGGCGGCGGCGGCAATCAGGGGCCCTGGGGGCAGGGACCGAAAGGGCCAAGCGGCCCGCAGGGTTCGCCCCCCGATCTCGAGGACATCATCCGCCGCGGCCAGGACAGGCTGCGGCGTGCGCTTCCGGGCGGCGGCGGCGCCAGTCCGGCCGTGCTCGGGCTGATCGCGCTGGCCCTCATCGTGCTGTGGGCCTTCAAGGCGATCTATACCGTGCAGCCCGACGAGGTTGCCGTCGAACTGCGCTTCGGCCAGCCGAAGACCGAGCTTTCGCAGCCAGGCCTGCATTTCCACTGGTGGCCGATCGAAACGGTCGAGACCGCCAAGATCTCCGAGCAGCTCGTCAGCATCGGCGGCGGGTCGAGCAGCGGCTCCGGGCTGATGCTCTCCGGCGACCAGAACATCGTCAACGTGCAGTTCTCGGTGGCCTACCAGGTCTCCGATCCCAGAGCCTATCTGTTCGATGTTTCGGATCCCGACGGCATGCTGACCCAGGTCGCCGAGAGCGCCATGCGCGAAGTCGTCGGCCGGCGGCCGGCGCAGGACATCTTCCGCGACGACCGCCAGGGTATCGCAACCGGGGTGCGCGAGATCATCCAGGGCACGCTCGACGGCTACAAGACCGGTCTCCAGGTCAACGCAGTCTCGATCGAGGACGCGGCACCACCGCGTGAGGTGGCCGACGCGTTCGACGAGGTGCAGCGCGCCGAGCAGGACGAGGATAAGTTCGTCGAGCAGGCCAACCAGTATTCCAACCAGAAGCTCGGCCAGGCGCGCGGCCAGGCGGCTCAGGTCCGCGAGGACGCCGCCGCCTACAAGAATCGCGTCGTGCAGGAGGCGGAAGGCGAGGCGCAGCGCTTCATCTCCGTCTACGACGAATATGCCAAGGCGCCCGACGTCACGCGCAAGCGCCTCTACCTCGAAACCATGGAGAAGATCCTGAAGGACTCCAACAAGGTCGTCGTCGAGCAGGGCAACGGTCAGGGCGTGCTGCCTTACCTGCCGCTGCCGGCATTGCAGCCGAAAGCGCAGCCGGCGCCGGCCCCGCTGGGCGGCGTCACGACGGGAGGCAACCAGTGATGGCCAACCGTCTTCCCATCATCGCCGTCATTGCGGCTGTCCTTCTGTTCCTGCTCTATTCCTCGGTGTTCGTGGTCAATGCCGGCCAGCAGGCGATCGTGCTCAGGTTCGGCGAGATCATCGACGTCAAGAGCGAGCCCGGCATCTACTTCAAGGCGCCATTCGCCTTCTTCGATGCCGACAGCGTGCAGATGGTCGAGAAGCGGGTGATGCGCTTCGATCTCGACAACATCCGCGTCCAGGTCTCGGGCGGCAAGTTCTACGAGGTCGACGCCTTCATCGCCTATCGCATCTCGGATCCGCGCACGTTCCGCGCGGCGGTGTCCGGTCAGGTTGAACTGGCCGAGGCACGGCTGCGGACGCGTCTCGATGCGGCGCTTCGCCGTGTCTACGGCCTGCGCGACTTCGAGGCCGCGCTTTCGGAAGAGCGCGGCGTGATGATGCGCGAGGTGCGCGATCAGCTTCGCCCCGATGCGACCTCGCTCGGCCTCGACATCGAGGATGTGCGCATCCGCCGGACCGACCTGACGGCGGAGGTCTCGCAGCAGACCTATGACCGCATGAAGGCCGAGCGCCTGGCGGAAGCCGAGCGTCTGAGGGCGCGCGGCAACGAGGCGGCGCAGCGCATCAGGGCGCGGGCCGACCGCGAGGTCGTCGAGATCGTCGCCGAGGCGCAGAAGGAATCGGAAATCCTGCGCGGCGAGGGCGAGGCGCAGCGCAGCGCGACCTTCGCGGACGCCTACAAGCGCGATCCGGCCTTCTTCGATTTCTATCGCTCGATGAATGCCTACGGCACGGCGCTGGACAGCACCGGAACGACGATGGTGCTCTCGCCCGAATCCGAGTTCTTCCGCTACTTCCGCGATCCGGACAGCAAGCCTCAGCCCGGGCAGCCGGCCGCGCCCGCGACGCCGCCTGCCGCACCGGCCGCGCAACCCGGCACCGCCCAGTAGCGGCGGTGCAGGACTTTGTCGCGGCGATCGGGCTGGTCCTGGTGATAGAGGGCCTGGTCTATGGCGGGTTTCCGGGCCTTGCCCGGAAACTGGCGACGGAAATGCAGTCGATGCCCGAGAACGCGCTGCGGTTCGGAGGGCTGGCGGCAATCGCGGTTGGCGTCGCCATTGTGTGGCTGGTTCGCGGCTGATGAAATTCATTGGTGCCGCGGCGACGGACGATTTATCCTGAGAAGACGGGCATAGCCGCAAACGTGCCGTATTTCTTGCCAACATGAACCGGACAGGCGTCTTTGCGGAAAACGCCTGTCCTTTTCAGACACACCGGGAGGCCACGATGATATCCGACACCCTGTTGCGCGCGGCGCGGCGCATGGTCTTCGCCGGCGCCACCGCATTCGCGGTCGGCATTGTTGCCGTCCCGTCCTTCGTCACACCGACGATCGCCTCCGACGGGCCGCCCTCGGTCGCCGACCTCGCCGAGCGCCTGCTTGGCGCGGTGGTCAACATCTCGACCTCGCAGACGGTGAAAGGCACAGAAGGGCCAGGCGCGGTGCCGATGCCGCAGCTGCCCGAGGGCTCCCCGTTCCAGGACTTCTTCGACGATTTCTTCAAGAATCGCGGCGGCGACAAGGGCGGCGCCGGGCAGAAGGTGCAGTCGCTCGGCTCCGGCTTCGTCGTCGATGCCGAGCAGGGTATCGTGGTGACCAACAACCACGTCATCGCCGATGCCGACGATATCGAGGTCAATTTCTCCGACGGCATCACGCTGAAGGCGACGCTCGTCGGCACCGACACCAAGACCGATGTCGCTGTGCTGAAGGTCGATCCCAAGGGCCACAAGCTGACGGCGGTGAAATTCGGCGATTCCACCAAGATGCGTGTCGGCGACTGGGTGATGGCGATCGGCAATCCGTTCGGCCTGGGCGGCACGGTGACGGTCGGCATCGTCTCGGCGCGCAACCGTGACATCAATTCCGGCCCCTATGACGACTTCATCCAGACCGACGCCGCCATCAACCGCGGCAATTCCGGCGGCCCGCTGTTCAACGCCGAGGGCGAGGTCATCGGCATCAATACGGCGATCATCTCACCGTCGGGTGGCTCGATCGGCATCGGTTTCTCCATCCCCTCGCAGCTTGCCGCCGGCGTCGTCGACCAGCTTCGCCAGTATGGCGAGACGCGGCGCGGCTGGCTTGGCGTGCGCATCCAGCCGGTGACGGCGGACATCGCCGAAAGCCTCGGCATGGCGACCGCAAAGGGCGCGCTGGTGGCCGGTGTCATCAAGGGCGGGCCGGTCGACAACGGGTCGGTGCAGGCCGGCGACGTCATCATCAAATTCGACGGCAAGGATATCCATGAAATGCGCGACCTGCCGCGTGTTGTGGCCGAAAGCCCGGTCGGCAAGGCGGTCGACGTCGTCATCGTACGCAAGGGCGTCGAGCAGACCGTCAAGGTGACGCTCGGACGGCTGGAGGACGGCGAGAAGCTGGCCAGCGGCGAGAACGGCAACACCGACCAGGACAAGGGCGACAAGGCGACGCCTCCGGTATCGACGGCCTCGGTGCTCGGCATGACGGTCGGCGAGCTCAACGACCAGACACGGCAGAAGTTCGGCATCGCGGCGGATGTGTCGGGCGTGGTCATCACCGATGTCGCCAAGGATTCGGCGGCGGCCGAGCGCGGCATCCAACCCGGCGAGGTGATCACCGAGATCGCGCAGGAATCGGTCGGCACGCCCAAGGACGTCATGGACCGGATCGGCGCATTGAAGGAGCAGGGCCGCAAGAACGCGCTCTTGATGCTGGCGTCGAAGACCGGCGAACTGCGCTTCGTGACGATCCGGATGGATTGAGAGCGATGGAGACCGCGGCCGACTTCCTGCGCCGGCAAGCGGGCAACGCATCTGCCTGGGATTTTGCCAAGGTTCTAGACAGGGTCGCAGATGCGGCGCCACAGCCTGGCGACGAGCAGCCCTCCGAAAGCGATCAGCGCCGTCGCGCCCGCCAGTCCTCACGCGACAGCCTGTAGAGGACATGCCGCTTGAGATGCGGGTGGGTGTCCGGCACGGCGGGATGATCGAAATCGGCGCCCGCATCGGCTTGCATGCCGAGTCGCTTCATGACTGCGACCGAACGATGATTGTCGGCGACCGCGAACGATACGATTTCGTCGACGCCAAGCGTTTCGAAGCCGAAGGCGAGCCAGGCTTCAGCCGCTTCGGTGACATAGCCCTTGCCCCAGAATTCCGGCGCCAGCCGCCAGCCGATCTCGATCGTGCCGTCCGGTAGCGATGGCACATCATCCGTATCCAGGAGGCCGACGAAGCCGATGCATTCGCCGGTGGCCGCGATCTCGGCCGCGGCGAAGCCGTAGCCATCCTCATCGATCCAGGCGCGGAATTCGTCCATCTTGGCATCCGCGGTCGCACGGTCGCGGCGGAACGGGAAGAACTCCATCACGCGCTCGTCGGAGTTGACGCGGTGGAAAAGCTCGCGGTCGCGCTCCTCCCAGTTGCGCAGGATCAGGCGCTCGGTGCGGATCGGCTTCATTCGACGAACTCATCCCGGCGGTAGCCTTGGAGATAGAGCAGCGCGGTCAGATCGCCGTGATCGATGCGGATGCGGGCCTGCTCGGCCACCGTCGGCTTGGCGTGAAGCGCGATGCCGGTGCCGGCAAGACGGATCATATCGAGATCGTTGGCGCCGTCGCCGACCGCGATGGCATCCTCGGTCGTCAGCCCGAGCCGTGCCGCGATGTCGAGCAATGCTTCGGCCTTGGCGGCGCGGCCGAGGATCGGCTCGGCCACCATGCCGGTGAACGTGCCGTCTTTTTCGATCAGGCGGTTGGCGCGGTTTTCCTGGAAGCCCAGCATGGCGGCGATGCGGCTGGTGAAGACGTCGAAGCCGCCAGAGACCAGCGCCGTCCAGGCGCCATGGGCGCGCATCGTTTGCACCAAGGCGCGACCGCCGGAGGCGAGCGTCAGCCGGTTGGCGATGATGCGGTCGACCACGGCTGTGTCGAGGCCTTTCAGCAAGGCGACGCGCTCGCGCAAGGCGGGCTCGAAGGCGATCTCGCCATTCATCGAGCGCGCGGTGATCGCCGCCACATGGTCCTTGACGCCGATCTCGTCGGCTAGCTCGTCGATGCATTCCTGGTCGATCATGGTCGAATCCATATCGGCGAGCAGGATCTTCTTGCGCCTGCCTTCGGCTGGTTGGACGATGACGTCGACCGGCTCGGAAGCCAATGCTGCGCGCAGATTGGCGGTCATTTCGCCGATATCCGGCGTCTGCGGCAAAACGAGATCGCAGGCGACGTCCTCGGCCAGCCAATGAACGGCGCTTGCGCCGGCGGCCCGCAAGGCCATATTCGCAAGCGAGGCCGGCACGGCGCGGGCTTCTGGACGGGACACTAAAGTGGCGATCAGCGGCATTGAGAATTCCGGCAGGCAGGCGGGCGAAGGCCGCATCAAGAACGCGATCCTGATAGCCGGGCCGACAGCCAGCGGCAAGTCGGCGCTGGCGCTCGATCTCGCCGAGCGCCATGGCGGCGTCATCGTCAACACCGATTCCATGCAAGGCTATTCGGTGCTCGATGTCCTGACGGCGCGGCCGAGCGCCGCCGAAATGGCACGCGTTCCGCATTTCCTTTACGGCCATGTCCATCCCGCCACCGCCTATTCCACCGGCGCCTGGCTGCGCGACGTGACAAAGCTGATCGACGACGGCGTGCTGTCGGGCCGTCCGGTCGCTTTCGTCGGCGGCACCGGGCTCTACTTCCGCGCGCTGGCCGAAGGCATCTCGGATATGCCGGACATTCCGGCGTCAGTCCGCGACCGCTGGCGCTACGAGCTCAAGGAACAAGGGGCCGAAAGGCTGCATCGCCTGCTGATGCACGAGGATTCGGCTATGGCCATGCAACTCAGGCCGACCGACGGCCAGCGTATCGTGCGGGCACTCGAAGTGCTCGACGCTTCCGGGCGCTCGATCCTCGAATGGCAGGCGGTGCGCGGCCGGCCGCTGATCGATCGCGACAGCGCGCGCTTCTTGGTCATCGAGCCGGACCGCGAGCAACTGGTCCGGCGCATCGAGGCGCGTTTCGACCAGATGCTCGACAAGGGCGCTCTCGACGAAGTGCGTCGACTCACCGCGCTCGGCCTCGACCCGGACCTGCCGGCGATGAAAGCGATCGGCGTGCGGGAGCTGCAGGCGGCGATGGCCGGACAATCGGATTTTCCCGAAGCCATTGAGCGCGCCAAGATCGCGACCCGGCAATATGCCAAGCGTCAGTCGACCTGGTTCAGGCATCAGCTGGGCGCGGAGTGGCGCAGGCTGCGGCCGGGCGACGAACCGGCTGTTCAGGACTGACTAAAAGCTTTTTCAATCAGCGCCTTAAAATCCCCGGCTCTAATTCTCGCAAAGGTTGCTCGGGTTAACGGTCCGTAAGGTCGGCCATGCCATAACCTCGGGGCTACAGTGCGCGGGGAGTAGATGCGTTTCCATAAGGCGGAATCCGCATTTTTCGTCTTTATTTTCGTGATCCTGGCCGCGGGCCTGGTGACCTACCACGCCTATGGCCAATTGCAGGACATCGCCGCCGACCTCGACACCGCTTCGCGCGTCGACAGAATTGTCTATCTCAACAAACTGCTGTTCGTCACCGGGGCACTGCTGGCAACCGCGCTGTTCTTCGGCACCTTCTTCATCTACCCGCTGATCCGCGGTCAGGTACGGGAAGAGGGCAAGCTCAGGGCCATGACGGTTTCGCTCAGCGCCCGCTCGCAGACGCTCGAGCAGGCGGCGCTCACCGACAGTCTCACCGGAATGCAGAACCGCCGCTATTTCGATGACGCGCTGCGCGAATATCTGCACGAGTTTCGCCGCATCGACAGGCCGGTCGGGCTGATGATCCTCGATCTCGACCATTTCAAGCAGGTCAACGATACGCATGGCCATGACGTCGGCGACGAGGTGCTGAGGGCCGTCGCTACCTGCCTGCGGGGCATGACGCGCTATCACGACGTGGTGGCGCGGCTGGGCGGCGAGGAGTTTGCCGTCGTCACCCCCAACATGGATGTCGAATTGCTGGCCAGGTTCGCCGAGCGCATCCGCAAGGCGGTCGCCAACATGTCGATCATGTCGGGCAATGTGCGGCTGAAGGTCACCACCAGCGTCGGCCTTGCCGTCTGGGACCACAAGGAGAGCGCGGAGGATTTCTATCGCCGCGCCGACCGCCAGCTCTATGAGGCGAAGAAGCAAGGCCGCAACCGCGTCTGCGCCTAAAATCCCGCCACTAAATTCGTGAGGCTGGCCGTCTGAAGCTTCCTTCTGCGCTTCCGGTGCTCACGGACTTTATGTCCGCTCCGCTCCGGTTCTCGAAGGCAACTTCAGCCGACTCAGCCTGACGAATTTCCTGGCGGGATTTACCCCTGCTTTTCACGATCGCAGGCTTAATCGTTGAGCTGGCGCATGCCGAAGGTCGAGGGCTTCAGGCCGTAGCGAGTGTCGAAGTCGTCGTCCGGCTGCACGCGTGCGGCGGTGGCCGGCTTCTTGTAGTCCGGGTCGCCGGCCTGGCGGGAGGAATCCACAGCCTCGGCGAAGGCCATGGCCTGCTGCGGCTTCGGCACGTTGCGCAGCCGCTCGACGATCATGGCGAGATCGACGTCGTTGCCGTCCACGGAGGGCTCGATCTTCTCGCCCTTCGCGGTGCCCGGGATGAACTCCTGCGGCAGCTTCTCGAACTTCAGCCGCATGGTGGTCGCCACGCCTTCGCCGAAGGCGATGGCTTCGCGCTGCCCCATCGAGGAGAGGAACGCCAGGGTCGAGGCCGAGGAATCGGCGATCGCCGAGCGGATGATGGCCTGGTCCTGCTCGTTGGCAAGCCGCATGGCGAAGAAGGTCGAGCACTGCGACAGGATGGTCGGGTCGAGCTCGCCCGGACGCTGGGTGACGACGCCGAGATAGCAGCCGTATTTGCGGCCTTCCTTGGCGATGCGCGACAGCGCGTGTCTTGTCGGCGCGAAGCCGAGACGCGGATCGGCCGGCATGTAGCGATGGGCCTCCTCGCAAAGCAGCAGCAGCTTCAGCCGGCCCTCGCTCCACAGCGCCAGGTCGAAGGCCAGGCGTGCCAGCACCGAGCAGACCGAGTTGACGACTTCCGAAGGCATGCCCGCCATCTCGAAGCAGGTGACCGGGCGGCCATGGTTGGGGACGCGGAAAATGTTGCCGATCGTTTCGTGGATGGTGTCCTCGATCAGCCGCGAATTGAACATGAAGCGGTAGCGCGGATCAGCCGCCGCCGATTCGATGCGCGTTTTCAGCGACTTCAGGGTCGGGCGGTCGTTCTTGGCCTCAAGCATGCCCATGCGCTCGTCGATCTGCTTGATGAGATCGGCAATGCGATAAGGCACCGGCGTGTCCGCCGTCAGCGCGTCGCTGCCGCGCCTGACATAGGTGCCGGAATTCGGGTTGCGGTAAAGGTTCTTGGCGGCGGGGATCAGGTCGCGCAGGACATCCACTTCCTCGGGCACCGTCTCGCGGCCGCGAAACAGCACTTCGGCGAACTCCTCCAGCCTGAACATCCAGAACGGCAGGTCGAGCGTCTTGGAATCGACCTTCACGCAATATTCCGGCAGCGAGGCGGCGAACTCGTTATGCGGGTCGAGGATGAGCACGCGCAGATCCGGACGCGCTTCGATCGTCTTGCGCAACAGCAGCGAGACAGCTGTCGACTTGCCGACACCGGTGGTGCCCACGATGGCGAAATGACGCGCCAGCGTGTCGTCGATAGCAATGTTGGCATCGATCGATTCATCCTGCGACAGGGTACCGATGGTCACCGAATGGCGCCCGGCCAGATCGTAGACCGCCTGCAGGTCGCGGGTTCGGATGCGGTGAGCAATGGCGCCGATATGCGGGTAGGTGGTGATGCCACGGTCGAACACCGGCTTGGCGCCGGGGTCGACGCCGTCGCGCACCTCTCCGACCAGTTCGACGCTGACCTCGATCGGATTCTGCCCTTCGTGATTCCAGGCGCGATCCGATTTGCCGATGGCATAGACAAGGCCGACCGTTCGTGTCGATCCGAGATTGATTGAGATCATCTTACCGACGGTCCAAAGGCCGCTGATCGCGCCTTCGGTGTCTTCGGCATGGGCACTGATGGTGGCGCGCGCGCCGTCGCATTGCACGACATTGCCCAGAATCCGCTTGTCGTTCTGTTGGATGTTGCGGCGCTCCTGCGAAGTCGGTTCGCCAACGGAGGCTTCGCGTTCGACAAACATGGCTTACCCGATCCCATTCCCCTGGAGCCTCGACCCTACCCAATCGGGGTTAAAGTCAGGTGAGGTCGGATGGTGTAGGCAGCGTTAAGCCTGGCGCGACAATTCGATCAACTGGCCTCTTTCCAGGCCGAAAAAATCCGATATATTGGACGAATGGATGATATATCGAATGTTATTACCGCCACGATCGGCAGGCGGATACGCTCCGAAAGAACGGTGAGGGGCTGGTCGCTCGCCGAATTGGCTGAGCGCTCGGACGTTTCGAAGGCGATGCTGAGCGCCATCGAACGCGGCACGACCAGTCCGACCGCGGCGCTTCTGGTGCGCATCGCGGTGGCCTTCGGCATGACGCTGTCGACGCTGATCGCACGGGCCGAGATGCAAGGCGGCGGTATTTCGCGCCGGGACGAGCAGCCGATCTGGCAGGATCCGGCAACCAGGTACATCAGGCGGCATCTATCGCCGGCATCGCAGATGCCGCTGGAACTGGTCAGGGTCAGCCTTCCAGCCGGTGCCAAGGTCAGTCTGCCGGCGGCGTCCTACGCCTTCATCAAACAGCAGATATGGCTAATCGACGGAAGGCTGGATTTCACCGAGGGCGATGTGGTGCATCGGCTCGAGCCCGGCGACTGCCTGGCGCTGGGCGCGCCCTCGGATTGCGTCTTTCATGCTCCCGGACCGGATGTGGCGGAGTATCTCGTGGCGCTGGTCAGGGACTGACTCCGATGTCTCGCCGGCCAAGACGCTCGCACAATGGCGGGCCGCCGCTCGACGACTATGACGGCCCGCCCTGGGGCAAGGGCGATGCCTACATTTTCCTCGCCTGGCGCGCCGCCCACGACAAGGCTTGGAAGGCGCCAAGTCACGCCGTCATGCTGATGCGGCTGGAACGGGCCGAGCGGCTCGGTCTGACCTATGAGGAATATACGCTCGAGGTCCTGGAGCGTGGCCGCCATCTCAGCGAGGACGACGCCGACCGTATCGCCGAAATCCGGCGGGCGCGCCGACGCAAACGCATCAGCCATTTCGAATGACCTGTCCCCGATGTTTCGTCACCTGGAGAGCACCAGCATGAATTCCCTTGAAATCCGGGCGTTGCGCGACGATGCGGCGACCATTGCGATGCTCACCGATCTGTTGATCGAGACGGTCGCCGCCGGCGGATCGGTGAGCTTCATGCATCCATTGTCGGCGGAGGACGCGCGGGAATTCTGGCGCAAGTCGCTCGCCGCGGCTGCGCGCGGCGAAAGGGCGGTGCTGGGCCTATGGCAGGGCGAGGTGCTTGCCGGCACCGTCACGCTGTTGCTCGACTTCCCGCCCAACCAACCGCACCGCGCCGAGATCGCCAAGCTGATGACTGGCCGGAACCATCGCGGCAAAGGCATCGCGACCGCGCTGATGCGGGCAGCGGAGAACCTGGCCGTCGACAAAGGCCGTACGTTGCTGGTGCTGGACACGGCCAGCGAAGAGGGCGCGGCCGGGCTTTATGAGAAACTTGGTTTCACCTTGGCCGGTGAGATCCCCGATTTCGCGCTCAAGCCACAGGGCGGGCTCACCGGCACCCTTATCTACTGGAAACGGATCGGGGCAGCGGCCGACAGGCTATCCTGAAATCCTGGCGATACGCGACAGAAGCCAGCGGCGAAAATCCTGCTCGGCGCCGGAGAGCCGCGACGATGAGGGTCTCGTCAGGAAATGGCCCGACGGGCTCGAAAGCTCGAAATCCGAAAGCCTGACCAGAACCTTGTCCTTGAGGGCCGCGTCGATCAGTGGCCGCGAGCCGAGCAGCGCCCCGGCGCCGACCTTCGCGGCTTCCAACGCGGCGACGAAACTGTCGAAGCGATGCGAGCGCCGGGAATGGCCGGCAAGCCCCGCGGCGGCAAACCATTCCGCCCACATTTCGCGCGCGCCGGCCACCAGGAGAAGCGGCAACGACGTCCACTCGCCACCTCGGGCAAGCGGCGGAGCCGCGACCGGGACAAGCCGCTCGACGGTCAGCCGGTCGGCCTCACGCCCGGGAAAGGATCCATTGCCGAAGCGTATGTCGAGCGCCGAGCCCGGCTGGTCGTAGTCGGTCGGCCGATGGATGGTCACCAGATCGAGCCGGATCTGCGGCAGCACCTTTGCCAGATCCGGAAGAGCCGGGACCAGCACCAGCATCGCGAAGGAGATGGGGACGCGGATGCTGACGATCTGCACGGCACGCGGCTCGAACAGCTCGTTCGTGCTGTTGCCGATGGTCGCGAACGCCGACTGGATGTGCGGGAGATAGGCTGCGCCTTCCGGCGACAATGCCACGCCGCGCGCCAGGCGCGCAAACAATCGCGTCTTGAGCCGCTCCTCCAGAAAACGGATGTGCTGGCTGACGGCGGCTTGGGTGAGCCCGAGCTCGGCGGCCGCGGCGGTGAAGTTCGACAGGCGGGCGGCAGCCTCGAAACTGCGCAGCCAGTCGAGCGGAGGAATCGCATCGAAAGTTCTTCCAGCCATCAGAAGTTTAGCGCCAATGCCCGCAAAACAATAATTGGATTTATGCCTTGGATGAAGCCAGCATGCAATCCGTGCCCCTAGTGGCGGGTAAAGGATGGGAGCTTTCGGGATATGTTGAGGACGGTAACGCTAGCCGACGACGGACGAGTGATCGAGCTTGGCTGGAAAGACGGAACGGTGAGCCGGTTTCATGCCATATGGCTGCGCGACAACGCGCTGGACGACAAGACGCGCAGCGCCGGCAACGGACAGCGGCTGATCACCATCCTCGATATTCCGGCTGAGACGCGGATCGGCGCGGCTGAGATCAAGGGCGAGCTGCTCGAAGTCACGTTCGTTCCCGATGACAAGACCGTCGGCTTTCCCGCCGGCTGGCTGCGCAGCCATGCCTATGATCGCCAGCAGGCGCGCGAGCCTGGCTGGACGGCAAGCGATATAGAGCGCTGGACGAAAGCCACGATGCAGAATTCCGTGCCGCGCGCGGCCTATGCGGAGGCCAGCCGCGACAGCGATGTCCTGCGGCAGTGGCTGGCCGCGGTCCGCAGCTTGGGCTTTGCCGTGATGGACGGCCTGCCTGCCGAATCCGGCGCGCTGTGCAAGGTGGTCGACCTTTTCGGCTATATAAGGGAGACCAATTACGGGCGCTGGTTCGAGGTGCGCGCCGAGGTCAATCCGAACAATCTCGCCTACACCAATCTCGGTTTGCAGGCGCATACCGACAATCCCTATCGCGATCCGGTGCCGACGCTGCAGATCCTGGCCTGCATCGAGAACACGGTGGAAGGCGGCGAATCCAGCGTCGTGGACGGGTTCGCGGTGGCTGCCGCACTTGAGTCGGAAAACCCGGACGGCTTCCGGCTGCTTTCTTCCTATCCGGCGCGTTTCGAATATGCCGGCTCGTCGGGTGTGCGGCTCCAGTCCAAGCGGCCGATGATCGAGCTCGGGCCCGATGGCGAGCTCATCTGCATCCGCTTCAACAACCGCTCGCTGGCCCCGACCGTCGATGTGCCCTTCGCTGAGATGGACAAATATTATGCGGCCTATCGCCGGTTCGCCGAGCTGATCGAGGATCCTGCCTTCGAGGTCACGTTCAAGCTCGAGGCGGGGCAATCCTTTATCGTCGACAACACCCGCGTCATGCATGCGCGCAAGGCGTTTTCCGGCAGCGGCAAGCGCTGGCTGCAGGGCTGCTACGCCGACAAGGACGGCCTGCTGTCGACGCTTGCCGCGATCGAGCATGGTTTCAAGGAGGCGGCGGAATGAAGCCGAACGAATTGAACGCAGGCAACATCGTCGAGTTCATCGCCGATATTTTCGAGCGTCGCGGCGCCGAATCCTATCTCGGCGAGCCGGTCACCATGTCGGAGCATATGCTGCAGGGCGCGTGGCTGGCCGAGCAGGACGGCGCGCCGGAGGAGCTTGTGGCGGCGGCGCTGCTGCACGACATCGGCCACTACACCAGCGAGTTCGGCACCTATTCGCCCGACGACGTGGAAGACAAGCATCATGACGAGGCGGGCGGCGAGGTGCTGGCGCCGTTCTTCCCGCCGGTCATCGTCGAATGCGTCAGGCTGCATGTCTCTGCCAAACGCTATCTCTGCGCCACCGATCCGGCCTATTTCAGCAAGCTGTCACCTGCCTCGGTGCATACGCTGTCGCTGCAGGGCGGGCCGATGAGCGCGGAGGAGGTGGCTGAGTTCCGCTGCAATCCCTTCCACGACGAAGCGGTGCGCGTGCGCATCTGGGACGAGGGCGGCAAAGTCGCCAACATGAAGACGCGGGCCTTTCGCGACTACGTGCCGTTGCTCGAGCGGGTGGTGAAGAAGTTCGCGGCTGAAAACGCGGCCTAGATGGCAGAAGCCCGGTCGGCCGGCTTTCTGCCATCCGCGAGAGCGCCCTGGGTCAGCTCTTGTGGTAGACCTCCTGCAGCCCGTAGACGGGCGTCGGCAGGCCAACTTGGCGCGCCTTCAGCTGCAGCGACAGATACTGCGAATAGTGGCGCGACTGGTGCAGGTTGCCGCCGTGGAACCAGAGCGCTTCTTGCTGCGTCGGCTTCCACATGTTGCGCTGCTCGCCTTCCCACGGTCCGGGATCCTTGACGGTGGCGGAGCCGAGGCCCCAGACCTTGCCGACCTTGTCCGCCACCTCCTGCGAGATGAGGTCGGCGGCCCAGCCGTTCATCGAGCCGTAGCCGGTGGCATAGATCACCAAGTCAGCCGGCAATTCGGTGCCGTCGACGAATTTGACGCCGGCTTCGGTGAGTTCCTGCACCGCCGCGCCCGGTCCGCTCTTCAATTTGATCGAGCCGTCGATGACGAGGTCGCAGGCGCCGACATCGATATAATAGCCGGAGCCACGGCGCAGATATTTCATGAACAGGCCCGAGCCGTCGTCGCCCCAGTCGAGCATGAAGCCAGCCTTTTCCAGGTCGTCGTAGAATTTTGCGTCGCGCTCCCTCATCTGCCGGTAAAGCGGGATCTGGAACTCATGCAGGATGCGGTAGGGCAACGAAGCGAAGATCATGTCGGCCTTGCCCGTCGTCATGCCGTTCTCCACTGCCTGCTCGGAGTAGAGCGCGCCAAGACCGATATCCATCAGCGTGTCGGACTTGACGATGTGGGTCGACGAGCGCTGCACCATGGTCACGTCGGCGCCGCCTTCCCACAGCGCCGCGCAGATGTCGTGGGCCGAGTTGTTGGAGCCGATGACCACCACCTTCTTGCCGCGGTATTTGTCCGGTCCGGGATGGGTCGAGGAGTGCTGTTGCTCGCCCTTGAAGATGTCCTGGCCTTTGTATTTCGGCCAGTTCGCCTTGCCCGACATGCCGGTCGCCAGCACCAGTTGCTTCGGCTTGAGCACGATCTCCTTGCCGCCGCGCTCGACGACGATCGTCCATTCCTTGGCCTTCTCGTCGTATTTGGCGGATTTGGCGGTGGTGGAAGACCAATAGTTCAGCTCCATCACCTTGGTGTACATTTCCAGCCAGTCGCCGATCTTGTCCTTCGGCGCGAAGACCGGCCAGTTCTTCGGGAAGTCGATATAGGGCAGGTGATCGTACCAGACCGGGTCATGCAGGCAGAGCGACTTGTAGCGTTTGCGCCAGGAGTCGCCCGGACGCTCGTTCTTCTCGACGATGATGGCCGGCACGCCGAGCTGCTTCAGCCGGGCGCCGAGCGCGATACCGCCCTGGCCGCCGCCGATGATAACGACATAGGGTTGCTTGGTGTGGCCGAGCTCGGCGATCTCGTCGTCGCGCTCCTCACGCCACGTCTTGCGGCCCTTGCCGTGGCCGTGCTTGGCGCCGAGAGGGCGGGTGAAGCCCGCTTTCTCCTCATGGCCCTTGAGCTCCGCCATGGTGGTGAGCAGGGTCCAGATCAGGTCGCCCTTGAACCGCACGAGGCCAAAGCCGCGCGCAACGCTCGTCTCGAAGGTGATCCAGGCGGTGGTGACGCCGCCGTCCTCGCTCGCTTCCTCGCCCTTGGCCACCGCCCATCCGGTCGGCCTGGTGCTGGCCAGCGTCGCCTGCAGCATGTCGCGGATCTGGTCCTGGCCCTCCATCGTCTTCAGGTTCCAGGTGAAGGTGACGAGGTCGCGCCAGTAGCAATCGGCCTGGAAGCAGTTGACGGCGCTGTCGATGTCGCCGGCTTCCAGCGCCTTGCCGAACTTGTCGAGCAGCGCCTGCGCCTTGGTGGTGGGTGTTCTCTCGAGCATTTGTTCTCCTCCACTTTGCTAGAATCCGGCATGAGCAACAAGCAGCCTGCCAACCGCGACGCTCATGAGCGATTGCAATGAAATCAATCTGTTAGGACGATATGGGCTTCGATCGGCCGTGCCGGGTCGAGTCGATGGGTACCGATGCAGCGCAGCCAGGATTGAACTATGACATCGTCGCGAGACGATCGCACGCCGGACAGGACCTGCTCGATCTCGCGTATGTGCTCGCCAGCCATGCGTCCTCCTCGCACGTCTTTTGCCAGCGTATAGTGGTGCGTCGGAGAGGCACGCTCAACTGTACTATGGTAGCTGTGGGGTGGTAGCGCGCAGGCGCCATCTCTCACAGGCGAGTGAATTCGCGCTGGACCCCATTGACGAGCCCGCGTTTTGGCCCTTATTGTCCGCGCCCATGAAAACGGCACTCATTCTCGTAGGCTGGCGCGTGGGCAAGGCGGTGTAACCGCCGGGCGAAAACCTCCCATGCGCATCACACAGGCTCCCTCGGGGGCCTTTTTTATTGCCTTGAACACGACTAAACGACCAGCAAATCGCCAGGCGGCGAACATTACGGGACCAGACCGATGAGCAACGGACAGAACGAGCGGCGCGAAATGACCGGCGCCGAAATGGTGGTGCAGGCGCTGAAGGACAACGGCGTCAAGCATGTGTTCGGCTATCCGGGCGGCGCCGTGCTTCCGATCTACGACGAGATTTTCCAGCAGGACGACGTCGAGCACATTCTGGTGCGGCACGAGCAGGGCGCCGGCCATGCGGCCGAAGGCTATGCGCGCTCGACCGGCAAGGCCGGCGTCATGCTGGTGACGTCGGGCCCGGGCGCCACCAACGCGGTGACGCCGTTGCAGGACGCGCTGATGGATTCGATCCCGCTGGTCTGCCTGACTGGCCAGGTGCCGACCTCGCTGATCGGTTCCGATGCCTTCCAGGAATGCGACACGGTCGGCATCACGCGACCCTGCACCAAGCACAATTGGCTGGTGAAGGACGTCAACGAGCTCGCCGCCACCATCCATGAGGCGTTCCATGTCGCGACGACCGGCCGACCCGGCCCGGTCGTGGTCGATATTCCGAAGGACGTGCAGTTCGCCAAGGGCATCTACGTGCCGCCGCAGACGGCGCCGCGCACCAGCTATCAGCCGAAGGTCCAGGGCGACCTGGAAAAGGTGAAGGCCGCCGTCGAGCTGATGGTGGGCGCGAAGAGGCCGATCATCTATTCGGGCGGCGGCGTGATCAACTCCGGCGCGGAAGCCAGCCATCTGCTGCGCGAGCTGGTCGATCTCACCGGCTTTCCGATCACTTCGACGCTGATGGGGCTGGGCGCCTATCCGGCTTCCGGCAAGAACTGGGTCGGGATGCTCGGCATGCACGGCACCTACGAAGCCAATATGGCCATGCATGACTGCGACGTGATGATCTGTATCGGCGCGCGCTTCGATGACCGCATCACCGGCCGGCTCAACGCATTCTCGCCGAACTCGAAGAAGATCCACATCGATATCGACCCGTCGTCGATCAACAAAAACGTTCACACCGAGGTGCCGATCATCGGCGATGTCGGCCGGGTGCTCGAAGACATGGTGCGGCTGTGGCGGGCGACCGCCAAGGTCGACAAGAAGGCGCTCTATCCGTGGTGGGAGCAGATCGCGAAATGGCGGGCGCGGGATTCGCTCGCCTACAAGATGAACAACGACGTGATCATGCCGCAATATGCGATCCAGCGGCTCTACGAACTGACCAAAGATAAGGACACCTACATCACCACCGAGGTCGGCCAGCACCAGATGTGGGCGGCGCAGCACTATCATTTCGACAAGCCGAACCGCTGGATGACGTCGGGCGGCCTCGGCACGATGGGCTACGGCCTGCCGGCGGCGCTCGGCGTGCAGATCGCGCATCCCGACGCGCTGGTCATCGACATCGCCGGCGACGCTTCGGTGCAGATGACCATGCAGGAGATGAGCTCGGCGGTGCAGTATGAAGCGCCGATCAAGATCTTCATCCTCAACAACCAGTATATGGGCATGGTGCGCCAATGGCAGCAGCTGCTGCACGGCAACCGGCTGTCGCATTCCTATACCGAGGCGATGCCGGACTTCGTCAAGCTGGCGGAAGCCTATGGCGGCCACGGCATTCGCTGCGACAAGCCGGACGAGCTCGACGACGCGATCCGCGAGATGATCTCGGTCAAGAAGCCGGTGCTGTTCGACTGCCGCGTGGCGACCTTGGCCAACTGCTTTCCGATGATCCCGTCGGGCAAGGCGCATAATGAGATGCTCCTGCCCGACGAGGCGACCGACGAGGCGGTGGCCAACGCCATCGACGCCAAGGGCAGGGAACTGGTTTAGAGCATGATGCCGAAAAGTGAGAAGCGGTTTTCGGGCAACATCATGCTCCATCCATAACACCAGCCATCAAGGCGGGGCTGTCGCGAGAAAGCCGTGCGCAAACAGAGAATTAGCTCAAAAGTCTGAAATCGAGATTCACGTCATGAACGCACAGCACCTTCAACCGACCGGCTCCGCCTACTTCATCGCCAAGGAAACCGAGAAGCCGGAAACGCACACGCTTTCCGTGCTGGTCGACAACGAGCCGGGCGTGCTTGCCCGCGTCATCGGCCTGTTTTCTGGTCGCGGCTACAACATCGAGAGCCTTACCGTTTCCGAGACCGAGCATGAGAAGCATCTGTCGCGCATCACCATCGTGACGCGCGGCACGCCGCATGTGATGGAGCAGATCAAGCATCAGCTCGAGCGCATCGTGCCGGTGCACAGGGTGGTCGACCTGACCGTGCGCTCGCATGAGCTTGGGCAGGAGCGGCCGCTGGAACGCGAGCTCGCGCTGGTCAAGGTCGCCGGCACCGGTGACGCCCGGGTCGAGGCGCTGAGGCTCGCCGACGCGTTCCGCGCCAGCGTGATCGACGCCAACACCGAGCATTTCATCTTCGAGATCACCGGCAAGGGGTCCAAGCTCGACCAGTTCATCGCCATCATGAAGCCGCTTGGCCTGGTCGAGATCTGCCGCACCGGCGTCGCCGCGATGAACCGCGGTCCACAGGGAATGTGAACAGGACGACCGTCCTGTTTTCAAGCTTTGGCCCGGCGGTTGCCCGGTTCTGGCTTTTGCGCATTCGCTAAAGGACAGTAAGGCTGACATATCCGGGAGGATAACATGTCGCTCGACACATTCCTTGCGCTATTGGTCTATGCTTTCGTGACTTCGATCACGCCGGGGCCGAACAACCTCATGCTGCTGGCTTCCGGCGTCAATTTCGGTATCGCCAGGACGGTTCCGCACATGCTGGGCATCAGCATCGGCTTCCTGATCCTGCTGCTGGCCGTCGGCTTTGGGCTCGGCGCGGTGCTGACGGCGTTCCCTGCGCTGCATACGGCGCTGAAGATCGCCGGCGCCGCCTACCTGCTCTACCTCGCCTGGAAGATCGCCATGTCGCGCTCGATAAGCGACGGAAAAGGGGCGCAGGGCCGGCCGATGCGCTTCATCGACGCCGCCGCATTCCAGTGGGTCAACCCCAAGGCCTGGGTGATGGCGATCACCGCGATGGCCGTCTACGCCAATGCCGATCACCCGTTCGTCTCGGTGGCGCTCATCTCGATCGCCTTCACCATCGTCAACCTGCCCAGCGTTTCGGTATGGGCCGGCTTCGGCACGGCGCTGCGCGGCTTCCTGTCGGACCCGGTGCGGCTGAAATGGTTCAATATCGCCATGGGCGTGCTCTTGGCGGCGACTCTGTGGCCGATGCTCGGCTGAGGCATTTTGCGCTGATGGGAGTATCCGCGGCGGCAAGTTAGCCGGCTGCTTAGCTATTGTGCAGTGCACATTAAATCTTCGTAATGCCCCGTTTTGGCCCTTTTCGGCCAAAGCCTTGTCCTATCTACTCCACGAAAATCGCGGCACGAGGTCGTGAAGCGAGCTAGAATGGACCACCGGGATCGGCGTGTCGGGTAGAAGGCTTATTTGTCGATGCGCGGAAAAATTGCCTTTGCAGTTGTTGCGGTCGCCTGCCTGGCGGGCGCCGGGCTCTATCTTTCGCCCACGACGTTGGCCAAGGTCGAGCAGCTGATTTCGGGCAAGCAGTCAAGCACGGCCACCGCGGACAAGACGTCGAGCGGCGATAAAGCGGCCGGTGCCCCGGACAACGCAAAAGGCGACAATGCGAAGGGCAGTGGTCCGCGTTCGGCCTCGATCGTCTCCGCCACCGCGACGACGGCCGATTTTCCGATCCGCCGCTATGCCATCGGCTTCGTCTCGTCACCGGAGGTGGTCAATATCAATGCCCGAGTTTCCAGCCAGATCGTCTCGATTGCGGTCAAGGATGGGCAGATGGTCAAGGCCGGCGATCTGCTCATTTCGCTCGATGACCGCGCACTGAAGGCGCAGCTCGCCAAGGATCAGGCGCAGCTCGCCAAGGACCAGGCGATGCTGGTGAGCGCCCAGGCCGATCTGCAGCGCGCCAAGGACCTCGTCGCCAAGCAGGCCGGCACGCAGCAGACCTACGATCAGGCGCTGGCGGCGCAGAAGGCCGCGGCCGCCACCATCGACGCCGACAAGGCGACCATCGATGCCGACACCGTGCAATTGAGCTATGCAGCGATTACGGCGCCGATCTCGGGCCGGCTCGGCGCGGTCAACGTCTCGGTCGGCGATCTCGTCACCACTAGCAACGGCAACTCGAGCAGCTCGACGCCGCTGGTCACCATCACGCAGATGGACCCGCTGCAGGTGAACTTCACGCTGCCCGAGAGCAACCTTGCCCTGCTGCACAAGGCGCTCTCCGATCCACAGCAAGGCGACGTGACGCTGACCAAGACCGGCGATCCCAGACCGATCGGCAAGGGCACGCTCGATTTCGTCGATTCCAGCGTCGATACGGCCTCCGGCACCATCGCCACGCGGGCGAGCATACCGAATGCGGATCTTTCGCTGTGGCCTGGGCAGTATGTGAACGTGGTGCTCGAGGCCGGCATGATGCCGCAGATGACCTCGGTTCCGACGGTCGCGGTCCAGCCCAGCCAGAAGGGGCCGTTCGTCTATGTCGTCAAGCCGGACAACACCGTCGAGATGCGGCCGGTGCAGGTGGCGCTGACGGAAGGCCAAAACAGCGCCATCAGCGATGGTCTCAAGAGTGGCGAGAAGGTCGTCGTCGAAGGCCAGACGCGGTTGAAAAATGGCGCGGCCGTGCATGAAGGCAAAGCCGCGGCCGGATCCGGCGGTCAGGCATCGCCCAAGGTTGCGGAGGCCGACAAGGCGGGCGGGGCGAGCCAATGATCTCCGAATTCTGCATCCGCAAGCCTGTCGCCACCCTTTTGATGTCGTTCGCCCTCATTCTGGGCGGTATTTTTGCCTACAAGTTCCTGCCGGTGGCGGCGCTGCCCAGCGCCGAATTCCCGGTGGTCAACGTTTCGGCCAGCCTTCCCGGTGCTTCGCCGGAGACGATGGCGACATCGGTGGCGACGCCGCTGATCAAGCAATTCGCGACGATCGCCGGCATCGATTCGATCTCGACCACCAATTCGCTCGGCCAGACCTCGATCGCCATCCAGTTCGTGCTCAACCGCGACATCGATGCCGCGGCCGCGGACGTCCAGGCGGCGATCGCGCGCACGCAAAGATCGCTGCCGCCGGAAATGACCTCGCCGCCAAGCTATCGCAAGGTCAATCCGGCCGACGCGCCGATCCTCCTGATGTCGCTGGTCAGCGACACCGTCCCGCTGACCGATCTCGACGCCTTCGCCGAGAACGTCATCTCTCCGTCGCTGTCGACCATCGACGGCGTGGCCCAGGTCTCGATCTTCGGCCAGCAGAAATACGCCGTGCGCATCCAGATCGATCCGACCGCGCTCGCCGCGCGCGGCATCTCGATCGATCAGCTGCAGGCCGCGATAACCTCGGCCAACAGCAACACCCCGCTCGGTGTTTTGCAGAACAACAAGCAGCAGCTGACGATTACCGCCAACACGCAGCTTACCGACGCCGCAGGCTTCTCCAACCTCATCATCGCCACCAAGAACGGCCGTCCGGTGCGGCTGGGCGACGTGACGCGCGTCGTCGATTCCGTGCAGACCACGACGACGGCGAGCTGGTATGACGGCACGCGCGCGATCATCATGGCCGTGCAGCGCCAGCCCGACGCCAACACCGTCGATGTCGTCGACAAGGTCAAGACGATGCTGCCGTCCTTCCAGGACCAGATGCCGGCCGCCGCCCAGATCAAGCTGCTCAATGACCGCTCGACATCGATCCGTCAGGCCGTCGACGACGTTCAGTTCACGCTGCTCCTGACCATCGCCCTGGTGGTGCTGGTGATCTTCGTGTTCCTGCGCCGGGTGACGGCGACGATCATCCCGGCGGTGGCGGTGCCGATCTCGCTGATCGCCACGCTTGGCGCGATGTTCCTGTTTGGCTTCTCGATCGACAACATCTCGCTGATGGGATTGACTTTGGCCGTCGGTCTTGTCGTCGACGACGCCATCGTCATGCTGGAAAACATCTTCCGCCATATGGAAGAGGACGGGCTGTCCGCCTTCGACGCTTCGTTGAAGGGGGCGCGCGAAATCGGCTTCACCATCATCTCGATCTCGATCTCGCTGGTGGCGGTGTTCATTCCGGTGCTTCTGATGGGCGGCGTCATCGGCCGCATCTTCAACGAATTCGCCGTCGTGGTGACCGTCGCCATCCTGGCCTCGATGTTCGTGTCGCTGACGCTGACGCCGATGCTCTGCTCGCGTCTGTTGTCGGTGACCAAGGCCGATCGCGAAAAGCATGCCCCCGGTCATGAGCCGGACCTCATCACGCGCGGCTACGACCGGATCCTGGGCTTCTGCCTGCGAAACACTTTCCTGGTGTTCCTCGTCTTCATCGCGACCGCCGCGGCGTCGGTGTGGGTGATCCAGGTCTCCCCGAAGGGCTTCTTTCCGCAGGAGGATATCGGCCAAATATCGGTGAGCACGATCGCGCGCCAGGACATCTCGTTCGACGCCATGGCGAAGCTGCAAGGGCAGGTGGCCAGCGTGTTTTCGAAGTCGCCCTATGTCGACCATGTGGCCTGGTCGGCGGGCAGCGGCGACAACGCGCTCAACCAGGGCCAGCTCTTCGTCCAGCTCAAGGGCAAGGACCAGCGACCCAACATCGAGAAAGTGCTCTCCGATCTGAGACGCCAGCTGGCGGGCGTGGCGGGCATCGAGACCTATATGCAGCCCGTGCAGAACCTGCGGCTCGGCTCGCGGTCGTCGGCCAGCGCCTATCAGCTCGTGGTGCAGGGGCTCGACACCGGCCAGACGGATATCTGGGCGCAGAAGCTGAACGACGCGATGGCCGCGGACCATACGAAATTCACCGATGTCACCAGCGACCTGCAGAACAACGCATCGCAGGCCTCGCTGGTGATCGACCGCGACAAGGCCGCCCAGCTCGGCATCGACACCAACACGCTGCGTTCCGCCCTCTATGGCGGCTTCGGCACCGACCAGGTTTCGACGATCTTCGGTTCGGCCGACAGCTACGAGGTCATCACCGAGCTCGATCCCAAGATCGAGTGGTCGCCCGAGCGGATGCTCGCCATCCAGATGCGCACGGCGAGCGGCAGCCTTGTGCCTCTCGGCGCCTTCGCCCACGTCGATCGCACGGCCGGCGCGCTGACGATCAATCAGCTCGGCCAGCTTCCGGCGGTGACGATCTCCTACAACCTGCCGCAGGGCGTCTCGCTCGGCGACACGGTGACCCGCATCGACCAGCTCAAAGAACAGATCGGCATGCCGAAGGAGATCTCGACGAGCTTTGCCGGCACGGCCAAGACCTTCCAGGATTCGCTTGCCAATCAGGGGCTGCTGATCGGCGGTGCGATCCTGACGATCTATATCGTGCTCGGCATGCTCTATGAGAGCTTCATCCACCCGCTCACCATCCTCACCGGCCTGCCGTCGGCGGTGCTGGGCGCCGTGGTGGCGCTGCGCTTCGCCGGCATGGATCTGTCGGTGATCGCGGTGATCGGCATCCTGATGCTGATCGGCATCGTCAAGAAGAACGGCATCATGATGGTCGACGTCGCGCTGGAGCTCAGGCGGCAAGGCATGTCGGCAAGGGACTCCATCCACAAAGCCTGCCTGATGCGCTTCCGGCCGATCATGATGACGACGCTGGCCGCGTTGATGGGCACGTTCCCGATCGCGCTCGGCACCGGCGCCAGCGCCGAATTGCGCCAGCCGCTCGGCGTCGCGGTGGTCGGCGGCCTGCTCGCCTCGCAGGCGCTGACGCTGTTCGTCACGCCGGTGATCTACGTCTATTTCGAGAATCTCTCGGGCTGGCTGCTCGGCTTCTCGTCGAAGAAGAGCCGGCCGGCGCTGCATGTGGTGGAAAGCGGCGAGCAACGCTCGCTGTTCGATGGCGAACCCGAGCCGCAGAAGACAGCAGCCGAGTAGATCGCTCCGACTGGCCCAAGCCGTGGCGCTTGCCGCCGGCCGCAGCCGATCCTAGTCTGTGGCCATGGCCCATGATCATGACCACGACAACGAGCTCGATCCGTTCGCGGCGCGCGTGCGCGCGCTGGAGACGATCCTGACCCAAAAGGGCCTGATCGATCCGGCGGCCATCGACGTCATCGTCGACACCTATGAGACGAAGATCGGCCCGCGCAACGGGGCGCGGGTGGTGGCGAAGGCCTGGAACGATCCTGACTATGCCGAGTGGCTCAAGCGCGACGCGACGGCGGCGGTCGCCTCGCTGGGCTACACCGGCCGCCAGGGCGAGCACATGCAGGCCGTGTTCAACACCGAGGAGACGCACAATCTCGTCGTTTGCACGCTCTGCTCCTGCTATCCGTGGTCGGTGCTCGGCCTGCCGCCGGTGTGGTACAAGGCGCCGCCTTACCGCTCGCGGGCGGTCATCGATCCGCGCGGCGTGCTGGAGGAGTTCGGACTGACACTGCCGGCGGAGAAGAAAATCCGCGTCTGGGATTCCACCGCCGAGCTTCGCTACCTGGTGGTGCCGATGCGTCCCAAGGGGACCGAGGGCTGGTGCGAAGAGCAGCTCGCCGGACTGGTCAGCCGCGACGCGATGATCGGCACCGCGCTTGCAAAAGAGCCGGAAGGGGAACCGGCATGAACGGACCGCAGGATCTCGGCGGGCAGATGGGCTTCGGGTCGGTCGCGCCCGAGACGGACGAGCCCTATTTCCACGCGGAGTGGGAGCGGCGGGCGCTGGGTGTGACGCTGACGGCCGGTGCCATGGGCGCCTGGAACATTGACGAAAGCCGGCACGCGCGGGAATCGCTGCATCCGGCCGATTATTATTCGTCGAGCTACTATCAGATTTGGATCAAGGCGCTGGAAACGCTCCTGAAACGCCACGGCTTCATCACCGAGCGCGACCTTGCCGCCGGCAAGGCCGTGGATGCGGCCACGACGCCGAAGAGAGTGCTGAAAGCGGCGGATGTGCCGGCGGTGCTCGCCAAGGGCGGACCTTGCAACCGGCCGGTCGCCACGCCGGCGCGTTTTCAGCCGGGCGATCGGGTGCGCACAAAGATTTTCAACCCGGCCGGCCATACGCGCCTGCCGCGTTATGCGCGCGGTAAGCACGGCAGGATCGAGGCGGTGCGCGACGGCTTCGTCTTCCCCGACAGCAATGCGCATGGCAAGGGCGAGAGCCCGCAATGGGTCTATACCGTGGTGTTCGACGGGGCCGAAATCTGGGGCGAGGGCGCCGATCCGACGCTCAGCATCTCGATCGATGCCTGGGAGAGCTATCTTGAGCCGGCATGAAGGTGCGTTGCCGGCTGGTTTCGATGAGCCGGTCTTTGCCGAGCCGTGGCAGGCCGAAGCCTTCGCCCTGACCGTTGCGCTGCACGGCAAGGGCCTGTTCTCGTGGAGCGAATGGGCGGAGGCCCTGTCCGCCGAGGTGAAGAAGCCTGGCGCGGCGAGCGACGGGCATGACTACTACGAGCATTGGCTGGCGGCGCTGGAGAAGCTTTTGTCGCGAAAAGGGGTCGCCGGCAAGGGCGAGGTGGACGAGCTCGCCGCCGCCTGGGAACGCGCCGCGCATGCGACCCCGCATGGCAAGCCGATCCTGTTGGAGAATGATCCAGGCGCAGTCCGATAGATCGTCTTTGTTCTCTTTACGTTCCGGTTGGCGCCTGATAGCCTGAGTTGACGAGGCTCGCGCTCGCAGCCGACAACGATCGATATGGCGGCCAATCTTGTCTTTCGTCAGCGAATCCGGTCTGTCGCACTGATGGAATTTTCTCCCCAACAGGACGAGGCTCTGAAGGCGGTCGGGCGCTGGCTCAAGGAGGGCCGGCCGCAGGTCTTTCGGCTGTTCGGCTATGCCGGCACCGGCAAGACGACGCTGGCTCGCTATTTCGCCGAGCATGTCGACGGCCAGGTGCAGTTCGCCGCCTTCACCGGCAAGGCGGCGCAGGTGCTGCGCTCGAAAGGCGCGACCAACGCCCGCACCATCCATTCGCTGATCTACAGGCCGAAAGGCGAGGAATCGGTCGAGGACGAGGTGACCGGCAAGACATCGATGTCGCCGACCTTTTCGCTCAACCGGCAAAGCCCGATTTCGCGCGCCAAGCTTGTCGTCATCGACGAATGCTCGATGGTCGACGAGCAGCTCGGCCGCGACCTGCAGAGTTTCGGCACGCCGATCCTGGTGCTTGGCGACCCGGCGCAGCTGCCGCCGATCTCGGGCGGCGGCTTCTTTACCGAGCATGAGCCGGATGTTCTGTTGACGGAAATCCACCGCCAGGCGCGCGACAATCCGATCATCCGGCTGGCGCTCGACGTGCGCGAGGGCCGCGAATTCATGCATGGCGACTACGGCACGGCGCAGGTGATCGGCAGGGAAGCAGTCAACCAGGAGCTGGTTCTCAAGGCCGACCAGGTGCTGGTCGGCACCAACCGCACGCGCCGGCGCTACAATCAAAGGCTGCGCGAGCTGAAGGGGTTTGTCGCCGACTTCCCGCAAGCCGGCGACAAGCTGGTCTGCCTGCGCAACGATCCGGCCAAGGGACTGCTCAACGGTTCGCTGTGGAAGGTGATGACCTCGTCGCGCGAAACGGTGAAACCTGGCATCAATCTTCTGGTCTCGCCGGAAGAGGACGACCCCGACCGCGGCGTCGCCAAGATCAAGCTGCTCAAGGCGGCATTCGAGGATCCGGATGCCGAGATCCCCTGGCAGCAGAAGAAGCGCTTCGACGATTTCGACTACGGCTATGCGCTGACCGTGCACAAGGCGCAGGGCTCGCAATGGAACGACGTGGTGCTGTTCGACGAGAGCTGGGCGTTCAAGGAAACCAGGCAGCGCTGGCTCTACACCGCCATCACCCGGGCCGCGGAGCGACTGACGGTGGTGCGCTAGTCCGTTGGTCTTGCGCCAAGCCATTGCCAGGCGGCTTCCTCGTCGTCGACGCCAAAGCGCCTGAATTCGAAAGGCAGCGTCTTGGGGAAAAGGCCGGCGACGAGGGGGGCCCAACTCGGCTCGCCGATGGCCGCGCAGCGTACGACATGTTGCATCGCGTCGGCCACGCCCTGCTTGAGCGTGTCTTGCTTGATATTGGCCCAGTCGACGCTTTCCTCGTCGGTCAACCTGACCAGCACGTCGATCCTGGGATGCAGCGCGTAGGCGGCCTCCAGCAGGCCGCACAGATTTTCCGCATCGGCCGGCGAGACATCGCCGACGACGTCGATGGCGAAAAGCGCATCGCGGTTGGTCTCGATGCGGCGGATCGCCGGCACGGCTTCGAGGAAATTCACTGGCAAATCCTTATCTTAGCCTCCATCTATCCCCTGGAACACGCGAAACCCTCTATCTGTTCCCGTCAAAGGCGCTATAGATGCCCGCCGATCCACTGGACCCCAGCTCATGCCCGCCAAGCTTTCGGTCAATCTCAACGCCGTCGCCATGCTGCGCAACCGTCGCGACTTGCCATGGCCGAGCGTGACCGGACTTGGCCGCATAGCACTTGCCGCCGGCGCGCACGGGCTGACGGTGCATCCGCGCCCTGACGAGCGGCACACCAGGCATTCCGACCTGCCGGAGATCAGGGCGTTGATCGATGACGAGTTTCCGGGCGCGGAGTTCAACATCGAGGGCTATCCGACCGAGGATTTCCTGGCGCTTGTCGAAAAGAACCAGCCCGAGCAAGTGACGCTGGTGCCGGACGACCCTGCGCAGGCGACATCTGACCATGGCTGGAACTTCGTCGCCCAGGCGGCGTTCCTCACTCCGATCGTCAAGCGGTTGAAGAAGGGCGGGTTTCGCGTGTCTTTGTTCTCCGACGCCGATCCTGATGGCGTGAACGCGGCGCGCGATACTGGCGCCGACCGCATTGAACTCTATACCGGCCCCTATGGCGGCTTCCATTCCGATTCCGAAAAGGCGGCGAAAGAACTGGAAAGATTGGGAAAAACCGCTGATGCGGCGTTCGCGGCCGGGCTCGGTGTCAATGCCGGCCACGATCTGACCGTGAAGAACCTGCCGCCGCTGGCCAAACGCATTCCGGCATTAGCCGAAGTATCGATCGGACATGGGTTGACAGCGGATGCGCTGGAGTATGGCATGGCCGGCACTGTCGGGCGGTTCTTGAAGGCCTGCGGATGGTAGGGCGCCTTGCGTAACTCCGGCAGTTTCGGTGCGTCCCGCGCGTTGCGGCGACGTCGAAGCGTGGCGAATCTGATGAAATGGGGTTCATGGTGCTAGCCAACGCCAGCGAGACGGAATCCCTCGAACGCTCGGGCCATGCCGAAACCGAGCGGCAGCACAGCACCAAGGTTCTCATGCTTGGCGCGCTGGGCGTCGTCTACGGCGATATCGGCACGAGCCCGATCTACGCCTTCCGCGAGGCGCTGCATGCCTCGTCGAGCTCGGTCGCCCGCTATGACGTGCTCGGCGTGCTGTCGCTGATCGTCTGGGCGCTCACCATCATCGTCACGATAAAATATGTCGCCTTCGTGCTCAGGGCCGACAACAAGGGCGAAGGCGGCACGCTGTCGCTGATGTCGCTGGCGCGCAGCGCCTATCCCCCGGGCTCGCGTTTCATCCTGGTGATCGGCCTTTGCGGCGCGGCATTGTTCTTCGGCGATTCGATCATCACGCCGGCGATCTCGGTGCTTTCGGCGGTTGAGGGCCTGAAAGTCATCACCCCGGCGCTCGATGCCTATGTGGTCCCGATCACGCTGGTCATCCTGGCCGTGCTTTTCGCCGTGCAACGCTTCGGCACCGGCAAGGTGGCGGCGGTGTTCGGACCCGTGACGGCGACATGGTTCGTGGCGATCGGAGCGGCCGGCGTCTATCATATCATCGACGACCCGTCCGTCTTCCTGGCGATCAATCCCTATTACGCGATCTATTATCTCGCCACCACGCCGACAGGCGCCTTCGTCACCGTGGGCGCCGTGTTCCTGGCCGTCACTGGCGCCGAGGCGCTCTATGTCGACCTCGGCCATTTCGGCCGCAAGCCGATCGTGATGGCCTGGTTCGCAATCGTTTTCCCTTGCCTGCTCCTGAATTATTTCGGGCAGGGCGCCTTCGTGCTCTCGCATGGCGGCAAGCCCACCAACCCGTTCTTCCAGATGCTGCCCGAATGGGCGCTGATGCCGATGGTGGGCCTGGCGACCGCGGCCACCGTCATCGCCAGCCAGGCCGTCATTTCCGGCGCCTTCTCGCTGACAAGGCAGGCGGTGCAGCTCAACCTTCTGCCCCGTATCGAGGTGCAGCACACCTCCGAGATGCAGAGCGGCCAGATCTATATGCCGAGGGTCAATCTCCTGGTGGCGCTTGGCGTGATGCTTCTGGTCGTCGGTTTCGGCAGCTCGAGCGCGCTCGCCTCGGCCTATGGCATTTCGGTGACCGGCGAGATGCTGATGACGACGATCCTTTTGTTCGTCGTCATGCGCTGGCTCTGGAAATGGCAGGTTGCGGCCGCACTAGCGCTGGCATTGCTGTTCGGCGTCATCGATCTCGGCTTCTTCTCAGCCAACGTCGTCAAGATCGTCGAAGGCGGCTGGGTGTCGATCACCGTTGCCTGCCTCATGGGCCTGATCATGTGGACCTGGATCCGCGGAACCCGCTACCTTTTCGACAAGACGCGCCGCAACGAGATCCCGCTCGATTTCCTGGCGGGGAACCTGTTGAAGAAGAAGCCGCAGCTCGTCTCGGGCACCGCCGTGTTCCTGACCAGCGATCCGCTGAGCGCCCCCACGGCGCTGATGCACAGCCTTAAGCACTACAAGGTGCTGCACGAAAAGAACGTCATCCTGTCGGTGGTGACGGCGCCGCAGCCGGTCGTGCCCGACAGCGAGCGCGTGAAGCTGGAGACGGTCAACGAGCTGTTCATGCGGGTGACGCTGACCTTCGGCTACATGGAGCAGCCCAACATTCCGCGCGCCTTGGCCATCTGCCGCAAGCAGGGCTGGAAGTTCGACATCATGACGACGTCCTTCTTCCTGTCGCGACGCTCGCTTAAGGCCTCGCCCAATTCCGGCATGCCGGTCTGGCAGGACCGCCTGTTCATCGGCCTTGCGCGGACGGCTGCGGATGCAACGGAGTATTTCCAGATTCCCACCGGACGCGTGGTCGAGATCGGCACGCAGGTCGCTATCTGACGTTTCTATCGGATGACGATGCCAACGCGCTCCGTACGCAGTGAAGCCGTGCGTCGGCGGCATGGGAGCCCTCACGCTAGGGCACTTGATATTGCACTGCAGCAAGCGTAGAGCACCGCGCATTTTATCGGAGTGTCGTCCATGGCCCTTGCCAATGGTGCTGAGGCAGAACCCGTCGACCAATCGAGCCATCCAGAGATCGAACAGCACAGCACCAAGGTGTTGATGCTGGGGGCGCTGGGCGTCGTCTATGGCGATATCGGCACGAGCCCGATCTACGCCTTCCGCGAGGCGCTGCACGCCTCGTCGGGCGGCGACGTGGCCAACCGCGCCGACATTCTCGGCGTGCTGTCGTTGATCATCTGGTCGCTCACCATCACGGTGACGGTAAAATACATCATGTTCGTGCTGCGCGCCGACAACCGCGGCGAGGGCGGCGTGCTGTCGCTGATGGCGCTGGCGCGCGGCACTTTTCCGACACGCTCGGCGATCGTGCTCGGCATCGGCATCGTCGGCGCGTCGCTGTTCTTCGGCGATGCCGTCATCACGCCGGCCATCTCGGTGCTGTCGGCGGTCGAGGGCATGAACGTCGTCACCCCCGCCTTCCAACCCTATGTGGTGCCGCTGACATTGCTCATTCTCGCCGCCGTGTTTGCCGTGCAGCGTTTCGGCACGGGCGGTGTCGGCCTGGTGTTCGGGCCGGTCACCGCCATATGGTTCCTTGCCATTGGCGTTTCCGGGCTGAAGCACATCATCTCGGACCCGGAAATCCTGTGGGCCATAAGCCCGCACTACATCGTGGCCTTCTTCATCAACTCGCCCGACGTGTCTTTCGTCACGGTCGGCGCCGTCTTCCTGGCCGTCACCGGCGCCGAGGCGCTCTATGCCGACCTCGGCCATTTCGGCCGCAAACCGATCGTGCTGGCCTGGCTTGCGATCGTGTTTCCCTGCCTGCTTTTGAACTATGCCGGGCAGGGCGCCTATGTGCTTGCCAAGGGAGGCACGGTCGGCCACCCGTTTTTCGAGATGAACGAGGGCTGGGCGCTCATCCCCATGGTGGTCCTTGCGACCGCGGCGACCGTGATTGCCAGCCAGGCTGTCATCTCCGGCGCCTATTCGCTGACCAGACAGGCGGTGCAGCTCAACATGCTGCCGCGGCTTGAAATCCTGCATACGTCGGAGAAGCAGTCCGGCCAGGTTTATATGCCGCGCGTCAACATGCTCCTGGCGCTGGTGGTGATGCTGCTGGTGGTTGGCTTCGGCGAATCCAGCAGGCTCGCCTCGGCCTACGGCATTTCCGTCACCGGCAACATGCTGGTGACGACGACGCTGCTGTTCATCATCATGACGCGCATCTGGAAATGGAATATCTGGCCGGCGATCGGCTTGACGGCGCTGTTCGCCCTGATCGACATTGGCTTCTTCGCCTCGAACGTCGTCAAGGTGTTCGAGGGCGGCTGGGCCTCGCTCGCGGTCGCCTTCGCCATCATCCTCGGGATGTGGACCTGGGTGCGCGGCAGCCGCTACCTCTTCGACAAGACCCGCCGCAACGAGATTCCGCTCGATTTCCTGGCGGCGAACCTGTTGAAGAAAAAGCCGCAGCTCGTCTCGGGCACCGCCGTGTTCCTGACCAGCGATCCGCTGAGCGCCCCTACGTCTCTCATGCACAGCCTGAAGCACTACAAGGTGCTGCACGAAAAGAACGTGATCCTGTCGGTGGTGACGGCGCCGCAGCCGGTCGTGCCCGACAGCGAGCGCGTGAAGTTGGAGACGGTCAACGAGCTGTTCATGCGCGTGACGCTGACCTTCGGCTACATGGAGCAGCCGAACATTCCGCGCGCCCTGGCCATCTGCCGCAAGCAGGGCTGGAAGTTCGACATCATGACGACGTCTTTCTTCCTGTCGCGTCGTTCTCTGAAGGCCTCGCCCAATTCCGGCATGCCGATCTGGCAGGACCGGCTGTTTATCGGCCTGGCGAAGACGGCGTCGGACGCGACCGAGTATTTCCAGATTCCCACCGGACGCGTGGTGGAGATTGGCACGCAGGTCGCGATCTGAGAGGATGGGCCGTGCCGGCCTCGGCTGGACACCGCATCTCGGAAAGGCGCGCTTGTCGCGACCGGTGAAAGCCCGATCCGGCTCGGATGCCCAAGAAATCGAAGTGAAGCGCGCCGGGGGGACGACCTCCCAGGCGCGCCAGACTTCAGCCGAGCAATGCGGCCTTGTTCGCTTCGAGGAACTGCTTCAACGTCCGCGGCTTGCGGCCCGAGAGTCTTTCGACGGCATCGGTCACCTCGCCTATGCGGCCGGCGCGGGTGTTGGCATCGAAGGAGACGATGATGCGGGCGAAGTCCTCGGGCACGCCTGCCGCCTTGACGCCTTCGGTCAGCGCCTCGTCCGGCAACTGGATGACCTCCAGCGGCTTGCCGATGACTTCGCTCACCAGCGCGGCTATCTCGCTTGTCGTGTAGGCCTCCGGGCCGGTCAGGGTATGGATTTCGCTCTGCTTCGAGCCGGAAGCGAGGCCGGCGGCGATGGCGGCCGCCATATCGTCGCGCGCGCCGTGGGCGACGCGCCCGTCGGCGGCCGAGCTGTACCACTTGCCCGAAGCAATCGCGTGCGGCAGCGACATGAACAGGTTCTCCTGGTACCAGCCGTTGCGGAAGATAGTGTAGGGGATGCCGCTCGCCTTGATCGCCTCCTCGGTACCGTAATGGTCGCCAGCAAACAGCACCGGCGAGCCGGGCTCGGGATTGGGCATCGAGGTGTAGAGCAGGTGCGAGACCTTGGCCGCCTTGGCCGCCGCCACCGCTGCCTGGTGCTGCTTCAGGCGCCGGTCGCTTTTCAGGTCGAGCTCGCCGGTCGAGATGACAAGCACCCGGTCGGCGCCCGTGAACGCTTCTTCCAGCGAAGCCTTGTCGTCGAAGTCGGCGACTCTCACAGCGACGCCCCGCGCAGCCAGATCGGCGAGATTTTCCGGGTTGCGTGTGGTGGCGATGATATTGGCTGGCGCGACTTTCCGTTCGCCAAGCAGATGATTGATGACGGCGCGGCCAAGATGGCCGGAAGCACCGGTTACGAGAAGGGTTTCGGTCATCGGGTATCCCTTGAAATTGCCAATGGCGGGTCTGGTTGGTGGTCTCAAAAAGAGACCAGCGCTAAAATAGGAATTGACCGCAGGCCGTAAAGAAGGCAGTTTTTCGGGAGGTAGGCACTGCGAGGGAACCACCCCGCCCGGCCACGTTTCGACCAAAGGGTGTCGCGATGGACAGCAAGATCCTCAATCTGAAAGCCAAGCTCGAGGTCTACAAGGCCATGACGAACGGCGCCAATTTCGCCGACTGTCCGGTCCGCGACGTGATCCAGGGCATCAGCGGCAAATGGAGCTCGCTGCTGGTGATGGCGCTGGCCGAGAAGCCCTATCGCTTTGGCGAGCTGCGCCGGTTGGTTCCCGACATCTCGCAGCGCATGCTCACGCAGACGCTCCACGATCTGCAGCGGGACGGCTATGTGCACCGCGAAGTGTTCCCGACCAAGCCGCCGAGCGTCGAATACAGCCTGACCGATCTTGGACGCTCGATGTTCCTGCCCCTGCAACAGCTCGTTCAATGGGCCGAACTCAATCATGACGCGGTGCGCGATGCGCGCGCCGCCTTCGACGCCGCCCAAGGCTGATCTCTCGATACAAGCGTCAAAGCGCCCGATTGATCCGGCGCGTTCCAAGCGGGATTGTCCCCGTAGGGTCGGGTTGGGGGACGATGGGCAAGTCTTACGAGATCGCGATTGCTGGCGCTGGTCCGGCCGGGCTGGCGGCAGCGCTTTACCTCAAGCGAGCCGGGCACAAGGTCACCATTTTCGAGCGCTTCGATGCGCCGAAGCCCGTCGGTTCCGGCCTCATCCTGCAGCCGACCGGGCTGACCGTGCTCGCCGATCTCAGCCTGCTCGACGAGACCCTTTCACTTGGCAGCCGCATCGAGCGGCTGCACGGCACCGACTCCGGCAGCGGGCGCACGGTTCTCGAAGTCCGCTATGACGCGCGGCGCGGTCGCCGCTTCGGCCTCGCGGTGCATCGGGCGGCGCTGTTCGGGGTGCTCTACCGCGCCGCCTTGCGCGAAGCGATCGCCATCGAAACCAATGTCGAGATCGAAACGCTGAAAGTCGGCGAACGGGCGACGCTGGTCTGCGGCAACGGCAGGCGGCTCGGCCCCTTCGACCTCATTGTCGATGCCAGCGGCGCGCGCTCAACACTGCGGCGCTATCTCGGCGATGCCGCCATGCCGCGGCCGCTCGCCTATGGGGCATTCTGGGCGTCGCTCGGCTGGCGGGGCGGCTTTGACAAGCGGGCGCTGCTGCAGCGCTATGACAAGGCGAGCGTCATGGTCGGCGTGCTGCCCATCGGCCGGCCGGAGCTCGGCGCGCAAGAGATGGCGGCCTTCTTCTGGAGCCTCAAGCCGGCCGATGCCGAACAGATAAAGGCGAAGGGCCTCGATGCCTGGAAAGCGAGGGTGGTCTCTGTGTGGCCAGAGTGCGAGGCTTTCACCAGCCAGATCGACAGTTTCGAGCAGCTCTCGCTCGCCCGTTATGGCCACCACACAATGACACTGCCCGCCAGCCGGCGGCTTGCCGTCATCGGCGATGCCGCGCATTCGACCAGCCCGCAGCTCGGGCAAGGCGCGAACATGGCGCTGCTCGACGCGGCGGCGCTCAGCCATGCGCTGGCGCACGCGAAAGGTCTCGACGACGCGCTCGACACCTACGCGAAAGCGAGGCGCTGGCATGTGCGCGTCTTCCAGGCGCTGTCGCTGTCGCTGACGCCGTTCTACCAATCGGACTCCGCGGCCTTGCCCTTTGTCCGCGACCGTGTGGTCGCGGCGCTGGCAAGAGTTCCGCCAGGGCCGCAACTCCTTGCGGCCATGGTCGCTGGTACGGTAATCGATCCGTTCAGGCGGATCGGGCTTGCGGAGTTGCAATGGCCTGCTCTCGGATGATCTCGGACAGATAAGATCTTTTTGCCCCTAGGAAGGCATGCAGCCGCTGCGGATAGTCCAGGCCGACGGCTTCCTTCACCGACCGGCGTTTGCTCAAGGCCGAGCGCCATGCTTGGACGAGCGGCTTGCCGTCCAGAATGCCGAAATCGCCGATGCTGTCGAACGTGTCGAAATAGCGGAAGACCGGTCCGTAGACGGCGTCGACCAGCGAGAAACGATCTCCGGCAAACCACGGACCGCCTTGCCTTGCCGCGAGTTCTGCTTCCACAAGCGCGAACATCCCGGACAAGCCTCCGCTTTCATGGAGGAAAGCGGCTTCATCGGCAGCGGAATAGAAACGGCCGATGGCATTGAGGATCGCCGAGCCGAATTCGATCCAGGCGCGATGCCTGGCCCGCAGCAGCGGATCGGCAGGGTGCAAGGGATTGGCCTCCGTATCCTCGAGAAATTCGAGGATAACGGCGGATTCGAAGATGATTTCCTGCGCGTCGCCATGCCGGACGCGCAGCAGCGGCACCTTGCCAAGCGGCGAGACCGCCTTGAACCAGCCGGGCTTGTTGGCAAGGTCGACATCGACCCGTTCGAACGGCACGCCTTTCTCGGCAAGCGAGATCGCGGCGCGCTGTACGTAGGGGCAGAGGTGATGGCTGACGAGGGTGAGCCTGGCGGTCATCTATTCCCCCCAGACGTAGTTCAGCGCGCCGTCTTCGACGCGGGTCGACAGGAATATCAGGCGGGAGCCCTTCGGCGCCGGGCCTTCCAGGTGTTCGCCGCTTGCCATGTCGAACTTCGCGCCATGCCATTGGCAGACAAATGAGCCGTCCTTGCATTCCAGCGGCCCGCCGAAATGCAGGCAGGCATTGGCCGCGGCGCGGATGCGCTCGCCGCTGCGCCAGACATGGACCTCGCGGCCGAAGAACGGCGCGATCAGGCTGCCGGTTTGCGGGATATCGGCGATCTTGCAGATTTTATGTTTCATCGGAGAACTCCTTATCGATGCGTTTGCATCTATACATGGATGCATTTGCATCGATCGTCAAGCTTGATGCATTTGCATCTATCCGCTAGGCTGCGCCGATGACGACGAAATCCCCATCGCCCGAAGCCGTCACCGCCTGGGCGCGCCTCATGCGCGTCTCGCGCCAACTGGTCGAAAAGACCGAGGACGCGCTGAAGGCCAGCGGGCTGCCGCCGCTAGGCTGGTATGATGTGCTGCACGAGCTGGCGGAAGCGGGCGAGGGAGGGCTGCGGCCGTTCGAGCTGATCGATCGCGTTCTGTTGGCGCAGTACGGCGTTTCAAGGCTGCTGGCCCGGCTGGAAGTGGATGGCCTCGTCGAAAAGCTGCCGGTCTCCGATGACGGCCGGGGCCAGACCGTGCGCATCACGGCAAGGGGCCGGGAGATGCGCCGCCGCATCTGGGCCGTCTATGGCGCTTCGATCGCGGAACTGATGGGCGACAGGCTGTCAGCCAAAGAGCTGGAGATGCTTGGGGCGTTGCTCGGGCGGCTGCGCGATCCGCCGGTCCCGGACTGAAATCCATGAGCCGACGATCTTTCAGGGCAGGCGCAAGGCCCATAGAAATGCGATCGTCGCCAGCCCGCCCAGCGCGACACGGACCAGATGCATCTCGCCCCACCTGACGATCAATGACCTCGCCTGAGAATTGGCGGCCTCGGCATCCATCGCCTCCAGCATCCGGTTCGTCGGCATCATCACCAGCAGCGTCCATGGCCAAGGCAGAATGATGAACAGCGCACCGGCCAGGTAGGCCGACGCGCCCGTCAGCCACCAGGCGATCAAGCCGAGAACGCAGGCGACCATGGCAATCGAGGCCTGCATGGCGGCGCCGCGCTTATAGGAGGGCTGCCATTCGCGCAGCAACGCCTGGTCATCGAGGCCAAGCCGCGCAGGCTGCTCCGCGACGCTGACATAGACAGCGGCACCGGTGAAAGCGGCGGCCACAGCCAGGGCGAGCAGACCGACCAGCATCGTATCCCTCGCAAGGAAATGGAAAATAGGGCTTGCATGACGTCCGGCAATACGGCATAGAACCGAACCGTAACGTACGGTACGCACCGGTCTTGTTGACGTAGCCGAGGGCAAACGTGTTGCATAGCGTGCAGAATATCGACAACAGCGAAACGCTCACCGAGCGCCAGCAGGCCGTTCTGGATGCGGCGCTTCGCCTGCTGGTCGAGGAGGGCGACAACCTGACCATGACCGCAGTGGCGCGGCGGGCAAGCTGCTCCAAGGAAACGCTCTACAAATGGTTCGGCGACCGCGACGGGCTGCTGACGGCAACAGTGCAGTGGCAGGCGTCCAAAGTGCGCGTGGCGCCGGTCGATCGCAAAGGGCTCGACCTTGCTTCGCTGACCATGAGCCTCGAACGCTTCGCATCCGACTGGCTCAAGGTAATTTCCAGCGACACCTCGATCGCGCTCAACCGTGTCGCGGTCAGCCATGCCGGCTCGGGCAAGGACGATCTCGGCGCCGTCGTGCTGCAGAACGGCCGCTTTGCCTTGGCGAAGCGCCTGAAGCCTGTGCTCGAAGCCGGGCGCCAGGCAGGACTGCTCGATTTCGAGGACGCCGAGACGGCGTTCCGGACCTTTTTCGGCCTGGTCGGCCGCGACGTGCAGATACGTCTGCTGCTCGGCGATCGGGTGGAATTGACTGGGGCGACGATCGGCGGCGATGCCCGCCGCGCGACGCAGCAGTTTCTCGCTCTTTTCGGAGCAAAAACCGGGCCGCAGGCCCTCTGATCTTCAAACGGGAAGGAAGACCACAATGCGTGTCTATTACGATCGTGATGCCGATCTCAATCTGATCAAGGGCAAGAAGGTCGCCATCATCGGCTATGGCAGCCAGGGCCGGGCGCATGCGCTCAATCTCAAGGATTCCGGCGTCAAGGAAATCGCCATCGGCCTGAAGGCCGGCTCGGCGACCGCCAAGAAGGTCGAGGCCGACGGGCTCAAGGTGATGACCGTGGCCGACGCCGCCAAATGGGCCGACCTGATGATGATGGCCACGCCCGACGAATTGCAGGCCGACATCTACAAAAACGAGATCGCGCCGAACATCCGCGACGGCGCCGCGATCGCCTTCGCGCACGGCCTCAACGTGCATTTCGGCCTGATCGAGCCGAAGGCGTCGGTCGACGTCGTCATGATCGCGCCGAAGGGCCCGGGCCACACGGTGCGCGGCGAATACCAGAAGGGCGGCGGCGTGCCGTGCCTGGTGGCCGTCAACCAGGACGCTTCGGGCAACGCGCTCGACCTCGCGCTCTCCTACGCCTGCGGCGTCGGCGGCGGCCGTTCGGGCATCATCGAGACCAATTTCCGCGAGGAATGCGAGACCGACCTGTTCGGCGAGCAGGTGGTGTTGTGCGGCGGCCTGGTCGAGCTGATCCGCGCTGGTTTCGAGACGTTGGTGGAAGCCGGCTACGCGCCGGAAATGGCCTATTTCGAGTGCCTGCACGAGGTGAAGCTGATCGTCGACTTGATCTATGAAGGCGGCATCGCCAACATGAATTATTCGATCTCGAACACCGCCGAATGGGGCGAATATGTCTCGGGTCCGCGCATCATCACCGCCGAGACCAAGGCCGAGATGAAGCGCATCCTGAAGGACATCCAGACCGGCAAGTTCACCTCGGAATGGATGCAGGAATATCGCGCCGGCCTGTCGCGCTTCAAGGGCATCCGTCGTGGCAACGACAGCCACCAGATCGAGGAAGTCGGCGCCAAGCTGCGCGCCATGATGCCGTGGATCGCCAAGAACAAGCTGGTCGACAAGGCGAAGAACTAAGGCGAGTTTTCGTGTCAGATATCAAAGCCGGCGGAGCGATCCGCCGGCCTTTCTTTGCCAAGCAAGCTGGTCGGGTCCGGGAATTTAGCCGTAGTGCCAGTGCGGCTTGGGCTCGGTGCCGGTGAACTCGACGCCGATGCGGTCCTCGCGGCGCCAACGCACCACGGCCCTGTAGCCGATGCCGTCGACCGGCACATAGAGCAGAAATTCGTCCGGCACGCGCGCATCGATCGGCACTTTCAACTCTGCGCCGTTAGCATGCATGTTGCGCACCGTGCATCTGACCTCGGAATTGTTGATGCCGGTCAGGATCGCCGCGCCTTTGAGCACGCGTTGCCTGTGTTGGTTTCTGTGTTCGTTTTCGGCCATGGCGTGCACGTCTCGCACCCCGTTCGCGCGAATCGTCATATTGGGGGACAACGGCATGGATGAATAGCCGCCGCCGATGAATTTAGGGTTATCGGCCGATGGCGGGCACAGGTTCGGCAAAATAAAACGGCGCCGCGAAGGGCGCCGTCTCATCCTTCATGCCGAAGGGCTCAGATGTAGGGCGAGATGCACTGCCGGCGCGGGCCGTAGTTGGGCTGGAACGTGTTGTCCCAGGCCCGATAGGACCGGTAGCGGTCGTAGCACCATTGGACATGGGCCCTGGAAAGCCGCTCGGTCCGGTAGATGCGCCGCGGCTGAACGTAGCGCGGGTAAGGGTCGTAATAGTATGGATCGTAGTAGTTGTTGTAGGCGAGGCTACCCAGGCCCAGGCCTAGGCCCAGCCCCAGAAGGGCGGCGTCACCATTGTCGAAACCCCGATGATGGCGATGATGCCGCCAGCGCCAGTCGCCGCCGCCGTCCCAGTTGCGGGAGAAATGACGGGAGCGGAAGTCGTCGCCGCGCCATCTGAAATCCCGGCCCCGCCAGTCGCCACCGCGCCGCCAGCGCCAATCATACATCCCCCGCCGGTCGTTGCCGCCGGCCCAGCTGTCGCGGATGGGTATGATGGTTGCCGCCGTGCTGGTTGCGGTCGACAGATCGGGTTGCAGGATCGGTCCAGCGACCGATGGCGCCGTCACGCCGGTAACGAGGCCCAGGACCAGGAGGCCGGATCTCAGGGAAGAAAAAAGCGGTTTCATTTCACTCTCCAAGGAGCAAAGGCCCCACGCCCAGCACAACTCGGGAAGAGGCCCATTGTTGGAACTTTCCGTCTGAACGGAGGATGAACGGAAAGGTTCCATCAACCATAACGAGTATCGCGCCTGGCTCTTGTTTTCGTTCCCGCTTGCGGGCAAAGGTCACGGCCATGTCGCTGCGGCTTGCCACCTTCAACGTCGAGAACCTGATGAGCAGGTTCGATTTCTCGGGCTATCGCAACCAGCTCAATGAAGACCGCACGCTGGCCCTGTTCGATATCCAGAGCGAGGCCGAATACCGGTTTCTCGAGCAGGCCCGTGCCATCGCCCAGTCCGACGACACGCGCCAGCTGACGGCGCTCGCCATAGCAGCCACCCGCGCCGACATCATCTGCATGCAGGAGGTCGACAATATCGAGGCGCTGAAGGCTTTCGAATATGGCTATCTGTTCAAGATGATCGGCCAGGGCTACCGGCAGAAATACACCACCGCCGGCAACGATACGCGCGGCATCGATGTCGCGGTTATGATGCGCAACGAAACAGCGCAAGGGCAGCCGATCGACTTCGTGCGCATGACCAGCCATGCCTATGTCACCTTCGAACAGTTCGGCCTGTTCACGCCGGAGCTCGCCGCGCTCGGCTATCTCGCCAATGAGCGTGTCTTTCGCCGCGACTGCCTGGAGATCGACCTGAGGGTCGGCGGCGTGCCGTTAACGCTCTATCTGGTGCATTTCAAATCGATGGGGCCGCCGCGCAACGGGCTGGATGGCCGCCAGGCATCGATGCCGCTGCGCATCGCGGAAGCGCAAGCGGTGCGCCGCATCGTCGAGGAGCGTTTCGGCAAGGACCATGCCGCCGACAAACGCTGGGCGATCTGCGGCGACATGAACGATTACCGGCAGCGCGTGAAGATCGATGGCGACGCCATTGACGGCTACCATTTCGAGGTTGTCGACGAAACCCTATCCTCGATCGATGTGCTCACCGCAGGGGGCTTTTGCGAGAATGTCGTCGAGCGGCGTCCGGAGATGGACCGCTGGAGCTTCTACCATACGCGCGGCCCGGAGGAGCGGCACCTTTGCCAGCTCGACTATATCCTGCTGTCGAAGGCGCTGGCCGCGAAGAACGCCACCGCCGTTCCCGACATCATCCGCAACGGCCAGCCCTGGCGCACCATATTTCCGCCCGGACAGGAGGTCGAACGTTTCCCGCGCGCGGGCTGGGACAGGCCGAAAGCGTCGGACCATTGCCCGGTGGCGATCACACTGGACATGGCATGACGCTGTTGAGGTTCGACCTGCCGCGCAACGTCATCCTTCCGGTCGATGCGGTCGCTGTCCGCCTCGATCCCGGCCCGCATCCCTTCGCGCTGAGCAATGCGGCAGCCATCGCCGAGAACTGGCGGCGGGAGATCGCCGCCAATCCGGCATTGTTCGACGGCGCCGTGGTGCTGCTTTCCGAGCTTGCCTACCGCGACGGCCGCCTCGTCGGCCGCTGCCATGCGGTGAACTATTCGACCTTCATGCTGTGGCGCAAGCGGCGCGAGAATTCCGGCGCCGAGCACGCCTACGCGCATGCCGTGCTGGTCGCCGGCGACAATGCGCTGGTCGCGATCCGCATGGGGCCGCATACGGTCAATGCCGGCCGCGTCTATTTCGCCGCCGGCTCGTTCGAGCCGATCGATTTCCGCGACGGGCTGGCCGATGTCGACTTCAACATGATCCGCGAGGTGAGAGAGGAGACCGGGCTCGATCTTTCTGCGGCCGAGCGCGGACAGCGCTATCACGCGCTATCGATAGCAAGCGGCACGGTGATCTTCCGCCGCTACCGGGTGGCCGAGCCGGCCGACGAGCTGGCGCGCCGCATCAGTGCCTTCGTCGCCGCCGAGACAGAGCCGGAGATCGAAGGGCCGGTCATCATCCGCAATGCCGCCGATCTGCCCGACGGCCTGATGCCGCACATGAAGCCGCTGGTCGAGTGGCATTTCGCCGGCGATCGTTAGCAGCACCCGTCTGCTCTTTCAGCGCTTCGTCACCGCAAGATCGGGGGGCACAGCTGCAGAACGCTGCCTCTGACTATTCGTGCCTGAGCGCGTCGATCGGGTCGAGCCTTGCGCCGCGCAGCGCCGGGAAGAAGCCGAACACCATGCCGATCAGCGCCGAGAAGCCGACGGCGAGCATGATGACGGCGGGGCTTGGCGCGAACGGTATCGTCAGCGTCATCGAGGCAAGGCCGGCCAGCGAAAGCCCGGTCAGGATGCCGATGATACCGCCAAAGAGCGACAGCACCGTCGCCTCGACCAGGAATTGGATGAGGATATGTTTTTCATGCGCGCCGATGGCCAGCCTGATGCCGATCTCGCGCGTGCGTTCGGTGACCGAGACCAGCATGATGTTCATGATGCCGATGCCGCCGACCAGCAGGCTGACGCCGGCGACGGCGCCCAGCATGCCGGTCATTGTGGTGGTGGCGCTGGTCATCGCATCGGCGATCTGGGTCATGTCGCGGATGGCGAAATCGGGATCGCGGTCGGGCGTGATACGGCGTGTGTCGCGCAAGATATCCTCGACGCGCGGCTGCAGCTCGGTGGTCGGGGTGCGGTCGTCGGCGGCGATATAGATGTTGTCGATGTCGCGGTTGCCGGCGATGCGCCGTTGAAAGGCGTGCAGCGGCGTCAGCACGACATTGTCCTGGTCCTGGCCGAAGCCGGTATAGCCCTTGGGCTCGAGCAGGCCGATGATCTTGCAGGAGGTGCGGTTGACGCGGATGATCTCGCCTTCCGGATCGCCGGCGCCGAAGAATTGCTGGCGCACGGTTTCGCCGATCAGGCACACACCCGCGCCGGCGCGCGTTTCGGAATCGCTAAAGGATCGTCCGGACACCAGTTTCCAGTCGCGGGCGTCGAGATAGGCGCTGTCGGTGCCGGTCACGCCAGAGGTCAGGCTTTCGGTGCCGAAGATGACGCGGACCTGCTTTTGCGAGGCCGGCGAAATCGCGCGGGCGCCGCTCAGATGCGCGACGAGCGCGGCGACATCCTTTTCGGCCAGCGGCCGCACCGCCTGGTCGAGCCCTCCCGGTCCGCCGGGTCCCGCCGGCCGACCGGCGCGAACGACAAGCAGGTTGCTGCCGAGCTTGGAAATATCCGCCTTGACCTTCTCCGTCGTGCCGGAGCCGATGGTGAGCATGGCGATGACGGCCGCGACGCCGATGACGATGCCAAGCAGCGTCAGGAACGAGCGCAATACGTTGCGGCGGATTGAGCGCAGCGAGAGGCGTACGGTCTCCCAGATCATGCCGCTTGCTCCGCTAAGGTGTCGGAGGCGACATGGCCGTCGAGGAAACGGATGGTGCGGCCGGCATAGTTCGCGACGTCGGCCTCATGCGTGACCATGACGATGGAGAGCCCGAGCTCGGCATTGAGCCTGGTCAACAGCTCCATGATCTCGTGCGTGCGCGCGGTGTCGAGGTTGCCGGTTGGCTCGTCGGCAACGAGCAGCGTCGGCCTGGTGACGATGGCGCGGGCGATCGCCACGCGCTGCTGCTGGCCGCCGGAAAGCTCGGCCGGCGTGTGGTGCTCGCGCCCGATAAGTCCGACCTCGGCCAGCGCCTGCATGGCGAGATCGCGGCGCTCGCGCGCGGCAACGCCGCGATAGATCAGCGGCAGCTCGACATTTTCCGCCGCGGTGGTGCGCGGCAGCAGATTGTAGCCCTGGAAGACGAAGCCGACATAGAGGTTGCGCAAAAGCGCGCGGCGGTTGCGGTCGAGGCGGCCCGCATCGATGCCCATGAAACAGTAGGTTCCGGCCGTCGGCGTGTCGAGGCAGCCGATGATGTTCATCGCCGTCGACTTGCCCGAGCCGGAAGGACCCATGATGGCGACGAATTCACTTCTGCGGATGGCGAGATCGACGCCGGCCAGCGCGTGCACGCGGGCCTCGCCCTCGCCGTAGCTCTTCCAGACCTTGTCGAAACTGATGAGAAGAGGAGCCGACATTTCGTCAGCTCCGCTGCTGCGCGCCGGTGACGACCTCAGCGCCCTCATCGAGGCCGGATGTGATCTCGGTCAACTCGCCGTCGGTCGAGCCGATTCTGACATTGACCGGATGCGGCCGGCCGTTCTCCAGCACATAAAGCGTGCGCGAGCCGTCGGTCGGCGCCTTCGTTGCCTCGGCTTGCCGGTTGGGGCGGCCCATTCGGCCGGTGAAGAGGTCGCGCAGGCTCCAGCCGCGTGCCTGCTGTTGCATCGGGCGGTAGCGGAAGGCGGTCGACGGGACGGTAAGCACGCCTTTGGCCTGCCGGGTGACGACCGAGACGGTCGCCGTCATGCCGGGCCGCAAGAGCAGCTCGCCATTGTCGACTTCGAGCCGCGCTTTATAGGTGACGACGCCGTCGGTGGTGACCGAGGCGTAGGAGATGTCGCGGATCTCGGCGTCGAACGGGCGGTCCGGGAAAGCGTCGACGGTGAAGCGGGCATGCTGGCCGGGCTTGACCTCGCCGATATCGGCCTCGTCGACCGCAGCCTGCAATTCCATGTTGCGAAGGTCGGCGGCGATGACGAAGAGCACGGGCGCCTGCAGCGAGGACGCGACCGTCTGGCCGGGATCGACCGAGCGCGTCAACACGATGCCGTCGATCGGCGCATAGATGGTGCTCTTGGCGAGATCGGTCTGCTGCGCCTTGAGATCGGCCTGAGCAATGGCGAGATTGGCTTCGGCGCTGTCGAGCGCGGCCTTCGAACGATCGCGCGTCGCGGTCGCCGCTTCGAGCGACTGGTCCGTCGCCATGCCGCGCTTGGTCAGCGCACTTGCGCGCACAACCGCGTTCTCGTTCTCCTGCAAGGTAACCTTGGCGTTCTCGACGGCGGCTGCCGCCGCCTTGGCGGAGGCGGTGGCGCGCTCGATCTGGACCTCCAGCTTGGCGGTGTCGAGCCTCGCCAGCACGTCGCCCCTCTTGACCTGCTGATTCTCATTGACCGCGACCGATCGGACGATGCCGGAAAGCTCGCTGGAGATGTCGACCTGGGTCAGCGGCTGCAGCGTGCCGGTGGCCGATACCGCGACGGTGAGGTCGGCGATCGCCGCGGGCACGGTGGTGTATTCGATCCTGGGAGGTGCTGCGGCATACGACCGATAGACGGCAATGCCGGCCGCGATGATCGCTATCGTCAGCAGCGCGTAGAACCAGAAGCGGCGACGCTTGCGGCTTGCGCCCTTGCGGTCGAGCCCGAGCGCTGCCTCTATGGAAGTACCGGATTCCGCGTTTGGCGGATTGACAAGCTGGTCCACGCCGGACCCCTATGCTGAAAATGGATGTCCCTATCCGTCCACAAATCAGGCCTTAAGGTTCGAATTTCAAATTAAATTTCCCTCATGTTGGGATTGAGGCAGAAATTCGGGGCGAGGCGAAAGGTTTTCTCCATGGCGCGCAATTACTTGCTTTACGATGTGTTTACTACCGAAGGGCTGGCCGGAAATCCGCTTGCGGTGGTGCTCGACAGCGATGGGCTCGACACTGGCGGCATGCAGGCGATCGCGCGCGAATTCAATCTGTCCGAGACGGTGTTCGTGCTGCCTCCCGACAATCCGAAGCATCGCAACCGCATACGCATCTTCACGCCCGACTATGAAATGCCTTTCGCAGGCCATCCGACGGTCGGCTCGGCGATCGCGCTGGCCGAACTCGCCGGCGAGGCGACCGGCATCTTCGTGCTGGAGGAAAATATCGGGCCGGTGCGCTGCGCGGTGAGCAAGCATGACGGCTCGACCTTCGCCGAGTTCGACCTGGCGAAACTGCCGGAACCGCTGGAGCTCAAGGCCGACCCGGAAGCGATCGGCGCCGCGCTCGGCCTTGCCCCGCACGAGATCGGCTTCGAGAATCACCGCGTCGCTTTCTGGTCGGCCGGCGTGCCTTATGTGACGATTCCCGTTGCCGGGCTGGAGGAGGCGGCCAAGATCCGGCTCGACAACCAGGCGTGGTCGGAATTGGCGCCGCGCAAGAGCGAATGGGCCTTCGCCAGCCCCTATGTCTATTGCCGCGAGCGGGTCCACCACGACAGCGCCTTCCATGTCCGCATGATCGTGCCTGGCACGCCGTCCTATGAGGACCCGGCAACGGGTTCTGCCGCCGCCGCCTTTGCCGGCGCCGTCATGCATTTCGACGCCCCGACCGACGGCATCTCGCAGCTCTGGATCGAGCAGGGGCTGGAAATGGGCCGGCCTTCGCGCATCCGGCTCGAGCTCAATGTCGATGGCGGGAAACTGGCCTCCGCGCGCATCGGCGGCCACGCGGTCAAAGTGGCTGAAGGCAAGCTTTTTATCTGACGGGTGCGGCAATTCAGCGATTTGTCGGGAAATGATCCGGCAGGGCCTAGACACAGCCGAAAGCGGCGGCTATATGCGCCGCCGACGCTGAGTTTTCCGGCGGTGTGGGTGTGTAGCTCAGTTGGTAGAGCAGCTGACTCTTAATCAGCGGGTCCACAGTTCGATCCTGTGCACACCCACCAAACGGTCTCTTCTTTTCACCTATCCGCTAGTCCCTCAAAATCTTCGATATTTCTTACCGCATTGAAGGCGATATCAGCGGGGTTGAGTCTGACTTCTCTCGACATATTGAGGGAATTTCCGCGACGGTCTCTCCAGCCTGTGCGCCGCAGGCGGGCAAAGGCAAGATGCACATCCGAGCTTGTAGCTGACGCCAGATGCCGCGCGTTGATCGAAAGTGAAGGCAGTTCGAGTCCAATTTTGACGCCAGATAGTGACGTCAATGGCAGATGGCGGCTTGGCGCACTCACTGTCGCCGTACACCGACCCGCGCGCCAATCCTGAAAGCTGCCGTACGTTTACCTTGGGCAGATGTTGCTCGAAAAGCCGACATGAGACTCCCCGCGCGACAGCTCTGACAGATCGGCGTTGGTAACTGCCTATCGAGAAGCTCACAGACAGCTCGTCCAGCGCTCGTGGAATACGCTTGCTAGACAGCAATGACGAAATGACCTCATGTTCTGCATGAGGTCAAATCGATGCTCGGTGAGGTGGTACGGCCGGAAGGTAGGCCTTCTCAAGCAATGCTTATGCGGCGCGTGACCTGACCGTTGCTTTCCCAGTAAGTATGTTTCTTGGTAATCCAAGGATCGTCCATCGCGGGTTGGATTTTCCCGGTCATGTCAGTGGCGCGCGAGGTGATCGTGTGTTCGCCCTTTGATGGGTCTTTCCAGTCGAGATACCACACCTTCCAGGCGAATTCAGCTTCTTCAGCATGGTCGATTGTCGCTTCGACCCAGGGGCCATCATCAACTTTCACTTCGACCTTGGCGAATGGAGCACCCCAGGCCGCACCGCTGATCCGGTATCCGGCATCGCTGCGCGTCACTCTTGCAGGCGCGGACTTCAGCAATGCACGGCCGACCGAGGTCTCGGCCCACACCGTCTCGCCATTGTGCTCTTCCTCGCGGATGGTAACGTAGTTTCGTCCCATCAGCAGGTTCATGAAGCGCGTGTTGCGTATCTCGATGCGCTTAAGCCACTTGACGTTGGCGATACCATACCAGCCAGGTGCAATGAGCCGCACGGGGAAACCGTTGGGTTGCGGCAGGGCGGTCCCATTCATCTCGTAACAGAGGATGTTGTTGGGGCTCATCGCATCGGCGAGCGACATACTGCGGGCGAAATTCTGATGCATCTTGACGTCGCGGGTGTCGTCTTTGAGGGCGATGTCGCCGACATCAGTGCCCCAAAAAACAACTTCGATGCCATTTTCTTTCACGCCTGCCTCTTCAAGGATGGCGGCGAGCGGAGTGCCAGCCCAACGGGCGTTGCCAATGCCGCCAGTGAAAAATGGAAAACCGTGATTGCCTGAACACTCTACGGTGAAAGCCACCTCCTGGCGCGGCCGCCCCTTGAGGTCGGCAAGCGACAGGCTCAGGGGCTTCTTGACCAACCCGTCGATTTCCAGCTTCCAGGCATTCGCATCGATGGTTGGCCGATCAAAATGCGCGATGCTGAAGAATTTCTCATTGGGCGTCACCCACGAATCCATATCCTCCCAGACGAGCTGGGTCTGGATGACGGCTGGGACAGGATTGGGCGGCGGCTGGTCCACCCACGGGATTACGGTTTCACCCGCCCGGCTTGGAAAGGCGTAGGCAAACCGTGAATGGAAGACCGCCAGCGCCGCTAGGGCCGCGCTACCTTGACCGATGAATTCGCGTCGCGGAAGGTGATGCATGATGATTTCTCCTCCGATGAAAAACTGATTACTCCTCCAGTCATAAAGGCACTGGGCCGGAATCGCGCAAAGGAGAGGCCCGGCCGAAGCAGGCAATCTTGAGAGCACGCGGAGCAGCGCGAGTTGGAAATGCGACGTATTTTAAGGCGGAGTCTCCCGCTCTCAGTCGCCGGATCCCTCAGGTGCCAGCCGGCGATCTACAAACGTACGCCTTATATGCGTTCGTGGCGAGAGCAAACATGAGGAGTCTCTAATGAACGTACGATAGTTACAATGAAGATAGGGCTATCAAACAGACATGGCGCAGCGCTTCCAGTTCGGAATTTCCGCAGTACCGGCGGAAATTTCCGCAGTTCGGGAGCGAAGCGCGACTTGCTGCTGCGCGGCGGCGTCGTCGTCATCCTTGACCGGAAAGGTCATCGAGATGGACGATTGGATCCTGGCCGACCCGTCTTCGCCCGGACGGAGCGGCCGAACATATTGGTCCTGAGATACGGCCGGCGAAGCTGCGGCAACAAGAATCGCAGCAGATATTAGATATTTCAAATACATCGAGTGATCTCCCGTGAGACTTCTACGTCTCATGGAATAATCAAGATGACGTTATTTCGATGCTTCAACAGTGTTGAAATTTCGACCGATTTTATTTTTCAGAAACGCCGGCCTCGGCAAAGCTCGCCATCTTCGCGTGGCATTCCAGTGCCGAACGAACGATGTTGACGGCAAGGCAGGCGCCGGAGCCTTCGCCGAGCCGCATGCCGAGATCGAGCAGCGGCGGCAGGCCGAGCGCTTCGAGCAGGCGGCGGTGGCCGGCTTCGGCCGAGACATGGGCGGCGATGGTGTGGGCCAGCCCGGTCGGATGCAGCCTGGCCAGCGGTGCTGCGGCCGCGGTGCAGACGAAGCCGTCGAGCAGCACCGGCACGTTGTTCTTGCGCGCGGCGAGTGTGGCGCCGAGGATTGCCGCCAGCTCGCGCCCGCCAAGGGCGGCAGCGATCTTCAGCGGGTCGGAGAGCGCATCGGCATGGCGCTTGAGGCCGGCCTCGATGGCCACGACCTTGCGCAGCAGCCCGGCATCGTCGACGCCGGTGCCGCGGCCGGTCCATTTTTCCGCGCCGCCGCCGAAAAGCGCCGTCGAGATCGCCGCCGCCGGCGTGGTGTTGCCGATGCCCATCTCGCCGAAGCAGACGAGGTCGAGATCCTTGGTCGCCGTGTCGTAACCGGCCGAGACGGCGGCGAGGAACGCCTTTTCGTCCATCGCCGGCACTATCGTGAAATCGCCGGTCGGATGGTCGAGATCGAGCGGGATGACGTCGAGCTTGGCGCCGGCAATGCGGGCAAGCTGGTTGATGGCCGCGCCGCCGCCGGCGAAGTTCGCCACCATCTGTACCGTGACTTCCGAAGGATAGGCCGACACGCCCTGCGCGGTGACGCCGTGATTGCCGGCGAAGACGACGACCTTCACATGGTCGAGTTTCGGCATGTCGCGGGCCTGCCAGCGGCCGAGCCAGGCGGCGATCGTTTCCAGCCGTCCGAGACTGCCCTGCGGTTTGGTCAGCGTGTCCTGGCGCCTCGCGACGGCGCTGGCGGCCGCATCGCTGCCGGTGGGGAGTTCAAGGCAGGCGGCGCGAAGGTCTTCGAGGGATTTGAAGCTCATGGGGGCAAGGTCTCCGAAAGTGAATCAGGAAAGGCAAACGGATGCGACGAGCAGCACGGCGATCTCGCCGAGCTGCTGCAGCGCGCCGATCGTGTCGCCGGTCTGGCCGCCGATCTGGCTGAGGCAAAGCGCGCGGAACGCCATGAAGACCAGGCCGAGCAGGATGAGCGCCGCTATCGCGCCGCCAAGGCCGAGCGCCAGCAGCGCCACCGCGCCGAGCGCGGCGCCGATGACTGCGGTTTCGGTGGTGACGGTGCCGGCGCCCGCCGACAGGCCGTCGCTGCGTGCCGGCGGCAGAAGATGCATGAAGGCGCCGAACAGGCCACGCGAGCCGGCATGCGCAGCAAGCAGCGCCAGGAACACGTGCCCTGGACCGGCGAGTTCGGAAAGCGCGCTCCAGCGGATGAGCAGAGACAGCCCAAGCGCGGCGGCGCCATAGGCGCCGATGCGGCTGTCGCGCATGATCTCCAATTTCCTGTCGCGCGTCCTGCCGCCCCAAAAACCATCGGCGATATCGGAAAGCCCGTCCTCGTGCAGGCAGCCGGTGACGAGCATCGTCGCGGCGAGCGTGAGCGCCGCGGCCGGTGCTGTGGCGAGGCCGAAGACGGCGGCGATCGCATAGACAAGCGCGCCGATGATCGCCACCGCGAGGCCGGCGAAGGGCGCCGCCCAGATTGCATCCGCCAGGCTGCGGCCGCCGAAGTCGCTCGAGGGCAACCTCAGCCGGGTGAAGAAGACGAGGCTGAGGCCGATATCGTCAAGCACTTGCCGGGGCGCGGAAGGGCCGCTCATGCGCCCCTCGCAATGGCATGGAAGAAGGTGCCGCTGACATGGCCGCGCCAGTAGCCGGAGGCGCCGAGCGGACTGCCCTGGCCGTCGGCGAGGTCGGCCAACGGCTCGTCATTGCCGGCAGCAAGCATCTGCGCGTAGTGGAATTCGTGACCGCGGATCAACGTGCCCTCCGGCCCCAATGGGCAGGCGGCACGCAGCCGCGCCTCGCGATAGCCGAGGTTCATCTTGCGTTTGGCGAAGCTGGTCGAATGGCCAAGCAGGCCAAGCATCTTGTGGCTCTGGCCCTCCGCGTCTTCCAGCACCTCACCCAGCACCATGAAGCCGCCGCACTCGCCGTGAACCGGCTTCGTCGCCGCGAACCGCACCATTCCGGCCTGGAAGTTGGTCGCGGCCGCGAGCTTGCCGGCATGCAATTCGGGATAGCCGCCCGGCAGCCAGCAGACATCGCAGTCCGGCGAGGGCGCCTCGTCGGTAAGCGGCGAGAAGGGCACGATCTCGGCGCCGGCCTTGCGCCAATGCATGGCGACATGCGGATAGAGGAAGGTGAAGGCGGCGTCCTCGGCCAGCGCAATGCGCTGCCCGGGCGGCTGCAAGGCATCGCCGAAGTCGCCGGCCGCCGGCTCCAGCGGGCATGCCAGCGCCAGGATGGCGTCGATGTCGAGCGACTTCTCGACCATGTCGGCCAGCCGGTCGAGATGCGCCATCAGGTTCTCGTATTCGCCGGCCTGGACGAGGCCGAGATGCCGCTCCGGCAGGTTGAGTGTCGGATCGCGCAGGATGGCGCCGACCACGGGCAGGCCGATCGCCTCGATAGCGTCGCCGGACAGGCGGCGATGGCGTTCGCTGCCGAGCCGGTTGAGCACGACGCCTGCCATGCGGACATCCGGGTCATAGGTCGCGAAACCCTTGGCCACCGCCGCCGCCGTGGTCGATTGGCCGGAAACGTCGAGCACCAGGAGCACAGGCAGGCCGTAGAGCCGGGCGAGATCGGCGGCCGAGCCGGAGCGGCCTTCCGGCGCGGGGATGCCGTCGAACAGGCCCATCGCGCTTTCGAGAATGATGTATTCGGCGTCGTCGGATGCTTGGCTGGCCAGCGCGTTGAGCAGGCAAGGCGACATCGCCCAGCTGTCGAGGTTGACGCCGGAAAGGCCGGTCGCGGCGGCGTGGAAGCCGGGGTCGATATAGTCCGGTCCGGACTTTGCGCCGCGCACCTTCAGGCCGCGCCGGGTAAGCGCGCGCAACAAGCCGATCGTGACGCTGGTCTTGCCTGAGCCGGAGCGGGGCGCGCCGATGATGATCGCGCGCGCCGTCATGCCTCGCCCGCCAGTGCCGCGCGCATGGCGACGATGCCGCCGACCACAATCAGCGCCGGCGAAGCGAGCCCGGCGGCCGCGGCCTGCTCGGCAATTGTCGCGAGCGTGGCGACGACGATGCGCTCCTGCGGCGTGGTTGCCGCCACGATCACGGCGGCTGGGGTCGATGGCGCAAGGCCGCCCTCGAGCAGCTTCGCCGCGATGACCGGCAGATTGGCCATGCCCATATAGATAACGACCGGCTGTCCGGTGCGGGCGAGCGCGGCCCAGTCTATGTCGTCATCAGTGCCCGCCGCGTGGCCGGTGGCGAGGATGACCGCCTTGTTGATGCCGCGCATGGTGGCCGGAATGCCGGTGGCGGCCAGCGCACTGAGGCCCGAGGTGAGGCCGGAGAGCACCCGGAACGGAATTCTTTCGCCGGCGAGCGCCAGAGCCTCTTCGCCGCCGCGGCCGAAAATATAAGGATCGCCGCCCTTCAGGCGCACGACGCGGCGGCCTTCGCGCGCCAGGCGCACGAGAAGGGCGTTGATGTCGTCCTGCTTCATCGAAGGCTGGCCGCCGCGTTTTCCGGCGTAGAAAAGCTCGGCACCTTGAGCGACCGCCACGACGTCGGGCGAGACCAGCGCGTCATAGACCAGCGCGTCGCATTGCCCGAGCGCGGCCAGCACTTCCAGCGTCAGGCAGCCGGGGTCGCCGGGGCCGGCGCCGGCCAGCCAGACATGGCCGGGTTCCAGCACGCGCGGCTTGAAGTTCAGCCGCGCCAGCGCCTGCTCCACATTTGCCCGTCCGTTCGTATTGGCGCTGCCGTTCACAATCCGTCCCGTCCGCGAAAACGCCGCTGGTAGTGGGCGTCGTACAATGAGCTTTCGCCGAAATCCTGCGCTGCGAGCGCGCTGCCGACGAAAATGATCGCCGTGCGCTCCATCGGGTTTTCCGCCAGCTGTGCTTCGATGGTGCCCAGCGTGCCGGTCAGAATGCGCTCGTCCGGCCAGGAGGCGCGAAAAACGACCGCGACCGGGCATTCGGCGCCGTAGAGCGGCGTCAGATCCGCGACTATGCGGTCGATGGCATGGATGGCAAGATGAATGGCAAGCGTGGCGCCGGTGCGGCCGAAGCCGGCCAGCGTCTCGCCCGGCGGCATTTTCGAGGCGCGGCCGGAGACGCGGGTCAGCACCAGGCTTTGCGCGAGCTCGGGAATGGTGAGCTCGCGGCGAAGTGCGGCCGCCGCCGCCGCGAAGGAGGGCACGCCAGGTGTCAGCGTGTAGGGGATGCCGTGCTTTTCCAGCCGCCTGATCTGTTCGGCCACCGCGCTCCACACCGAAAGGTCGCCGGAATGCAGGCGGGAGACATCCTGGCCGGCCTTGTGCGCGGCGACATATTCGGCCTCGATCTCGTCGAGCGACATCGGCGCGGTGTCGATCAATCTGGTGCCTGGCGCGCAATGCTCGAGCAGCTCCGGCGCGACGATCGAGCCGGCATAGAGGCACACCGGGCAGGATGCCAGCAGCCGGCTGCCGCGCAAGGTGATGAGGTCGGCCGCGCCCGGGCCGGCGCCGATGAAATGGACCGTCATGGCGCATCTCCGCTGATGGCGATGGCGCAGGTGACCGGACCGAGCACCGTGCGGGGCCCGAGCAGTCTCGCGCCGGCCCCGGCAACCGCGAGCGCCGACGCCTCCGAAACCGACGGTGTGCCGGCGAGTTCTTGCGAAAGGTTGCGTGAGGCGGCCCCCTCATCCGGCCCTTCGGGCCACCTTCTCCCCGGTGGGGAGAAGAGACTGGCGCCAGCGCTGGTAGCCTCCTCTCCCCTCGGGGAGAGGTCAGCCGAGCGAAGCGGAGGCTGGGTGAGGGGGAGCGGTGGTTCGGAGCCAGCGGCATCCACCACTATCACCGGGAGGCTGAGCCTACGACCGGCGGCAAAAATGGCTTCTTCGTTGCGTTTGAATTCGGTTGTCGCCAAGGCGGACAATGCCGTTATGGTCAGGCCATGCGCTTCGAGCGCGGTCTCGATCGCCGCCAGCACTTCTTCGACGCTCACGCCTTTGCGGCTACCGATGCCTGCGACCATCATGGCTTGACCCAGCTCCACTGCGTGACCGGCATGGCCGGTCGCCATGCCTGCATCGAGCCGACAGGCGCTGCGCGCGACAGCGCAATTCGGGTGAGGTCGCCGCCACGCCTGTTGTGCTGGTCGAGCAACAGCGCCTCCATCTCCAGCGTTACCGCATTGGCGACCAGCCGGCCGTCGGGACGCAGCGCCTTGATCGCCTTCTCCAGCACGCCGGCATCGCTGCCGCCGCCGCCGATGAAGATCGCATCGGGCGTCTCCAATTTTGCCAGCGCCTTCGGCGCGGCTCCTTCGATCACGACGAGGCCGGGCACGCCGCAATGCGCGGCGTTGCGGTGGATGCGGGCGGCGCGCTCGCTATTGGCTTCGATGGCGATGGCGCGCAGGGAGGAATGAGCCAGCATCCACTCGATGCCGATCGAGCCGGAACCGGCGCCGATGTCCCACAGCAGCTCGCCGCGCCGCGGCGCCAGCGCCGACAGCGTGATGGCGCGGATCTCGCGCTTGGTGATCTGGCCGTCATGCTCGAACAGATGATCGGCAAGGCCGGCGGTCAGAGGCAGGACGCGGGCATCCGGTGTCGATTCAATTTCAATCGCCAGCACGTTGAGCGGGTTGACGTTTTCGAGATCGAAGGCTTCGGCGCGAACGGTGCGGCGTGCCTCATCCATACCGCCGAGCGCTTCGAGGACCGTCAACCGCGAAGGGCCGAAACCGAGCTCGTCGAGCAGTGCAGCGATAGCCGCCGGAGTGTCGGCGTCGGAGGTGAGCGCCAGGATGCGCGCGCCGGGATGGAGCAGGGGCCGGATCAGGTCGATCGAATGGCCGTGCAGCGAGATGGTCTCCACGTCCTGCAAAGCCCAGCCGAGGCGGGAGGCGGCCAGCGACAGAGACGAGGGCGCCGGCAGGACGAGCATTTGCTCCGGCTTGACCTTGCGGGCCAGCGTTACGCCGACACCATGGAAAAATGGGTCGCCGGACGCGAGCACGCAGATTTTTTTACCCTTGAGTGCCAGCACGTCGCGCATTTCAGCATCGAAGGGCGTCGGCCACGGGCGCGCTTCGCCCTTGGCCAGCGACGCAACAAGGCCGAGATGCCGCTTGCCGCCGAAGACGATCTCGGCCTCGGCAATCCGCTGCTTGGCCTCGTCGCCGAGACCCGCTACACCGTCCTCGCCGATGCCGACGATGGTGAGCCATTTTGAGGCTGGCTTGGCGGCGCGCGGACCCTTAGCAGGCATGATGACCCACCGTATCCTGATCCTCGGCGGAACGACGGAAGCCCGGCAGCTGGCCGGGAAGCTCGTCCGTCGCTCGGATTTGTCGGTCACACTGTCGCTTGCCGGCCGCACTGAAAGCCCGGTCGCGCAAAGCGTGCCGGTGCGTGTCGGCGGCTTTGGCGGTGCCGACGGGCTGGCTGCCTATCTTCGCGAAGAACACGTCGATCTGCTGATCGACGCCACGCATCCATACGCCGCGCGTATTTCGGCCAATGCCGCCGAAGCGGCAACGAAATCCGGCGTGCCGATCCTTGTGCTGCGCCGTCCCGGCTGGGAGCCCGTGGCCGGCGATCGCTGGACGCTGGTGGACAATGTCACCGAGGCGGCACGTGCGCTCGGCACGGCGCCGCGCCGCGTTTTCCTGGCGATCGGCCGGCAGGAGGCAGGCGGCTTCGAAGCCGCTCCGCAGCACCGCTACATCATCCGCAGCGTGGATCCGGTCGAGCCGAAGCTTGGCGTGCCCGATGCGTTTTACCTCCTGGCGCGCGGACCGTTTCCGGAAGCGGATGAACGGGCGCTGCTCGAAAAATACGGCATCGATGTCGTCGTTTCCAAGAACAGCGGCGGCCAGGCGACCTATGGCAAGATCGCCGCTGCGCGGGCGCTCGGCATCGACGTGGTCATGATCCGCCGACCGCCTTTGCCGGACGTTCCTTCGGCCGAAACCGTCGATGCGCTGGCGGCAAAAGTCGATCATCTTTTCGACCCCGTTGCCGAACGCGGCGTGTAGACCAGCGCGGGTTTTTCGCCGCGCTTGATGATGCGGGTCTCGGGCGAGCCGATGATGATGCAGGTCGCCATGTCGGCCTTTGCCGCATCGGCATCTGCCAGCAGGAAAACCTCGATACGCTCGTCGGGCCGGCCGGCGGCGCGGCCGAAGATCACCGGCGTGGTGCCGGGCAGGATCGCCTTCAGGCATTCGAAGGCGCGGCCGAGCTGCCAGGGGCGAGCCTTGCTGATGGGATTGTAGAGCGCGATGACGAAGCCGGCCCCGGCCGCCGCCAACAGGCGCAGCTCGATCAGCTCCCAAGGCTTCAGATTGTCGGAGAGCGAGATGGCGCAGAAATCATGGCCGAGCGGCGCGCCGATGCGGGCGGCAACAGCAAGCATGGCGGTGACGCCGGGGACGACCGACAGGTCGATGGCGCGCCATTCGGCCGGGCCTGCTTCGATCGCCTCGCAAACCGCCGCCGCCATGGCGAAGACGCCGGGATCGCCGCCGGAAACGACGGCGACATTGTGGCCCTCGGCCGCCTTGGCCAGCGCTTCGTTGGAGCGGGCGAGCTCCTCGCGATTGTCCGAAGCGATGCGGGTCTGGTCCGGCCGCAGCTCCAGCCGGTCGAGATAGGGCTTGTAGCCATAGAAGAAGGAAGCCTCGGCCACAGCATTGGCAGCCTGCGGCGTGACCTGGTCGGCATTGCCGGGTCCGAGACCGATGACGGTAAGACGGCCGCTCATGCCTTGGCACCCGGGCGAGCCGACCAGCCGGCAACCAGCACGATGGCGAAATAGGGCGCCTTGTCGTCCAATTTTTCGGCCAGCCGCATCGAGACGCTGCCCGGCATGGTGCCGCGCTCGACATAGACGGCCTTCGCCAGCTTGCCGGTCGCTTCCAGCGCGCGGCGGATTTTTGGCAGGTTGCGGCCGACCTTCATGATGACGGCGGCGTCGGTGTCGGCCAGCCGACGCGTCAGCTCGAACTCGCTCATGGTGCCCGGCAGCACACTCAGCACGTCGTCACCCTGGACGATCGGCAGGCCCGTGCTCGACCAGCAGCCCGACATGGCGGTGATGCCAGGAATGACCTCGGTCGGGAAGCGGTGCGCCAGGCGCACATGCAGATGCATGTAGGAGCCATAGAACAGCGGGTCGCCCTCCGACAGCACCGCCACCATCCTGCCGGCGCCGAGATGCCCGGCGACCTGTTCGGCCGATTGCTCGTAGAAATCGGCGATCTGCGCGCGGTAGTCGTCGTGATCTTTGTCGATCTCCGTCGTCACCGGATAGAGCAGCGGCAGCTCGATCATGTCCGGCCGGAAGCGCGCCTCGACGATGGCACGCGCGTTGCTGTTGTTGCCGCGCTTGGCGAAATACGCGACGACGTCGGCCTCGGCCAGCACGCGCGCCGCCTTCAGCGTCAGAAGCTCCGGATCGCCAGGGCCGGTGCCGACGCCGACGAGACGGCCTTTCATGATCGCGTTCACAGGCCGGGCCTCGCCAAAGAATTGAGCGCGGCGGCGGTCATGGCGCTGCCGCCGAGCCTGCCGCGCACGATGGCATAGGGCACACCATAGGAATTCTCGGCCAGCGCATCCTTGGATTCGGCAGCACCGACGAAACCCACAGGCATGCCGATGATCGCGGCCGGCTTCGGCGCGCCGTCGCGCAGCTTCTCCAAGAGATAGAAGAGCGCGGTCGGCGCATTGCCGATGGCGACGACAGAGCCGGCCATGCGCTCGCCCCAGAGGTCGATCGCGGCAGCCGAACGGGTGTTGCCGATTTCCCTGGCGATGTCGTGCGTGCGCGGATCGCGCAGCGTGCATATCACCTCGTTGCCGGCCGGCAGCCGGGCGCGGGTGACGCCGTGCGCCACCATCTCGGCATCGCAGAAGATCGGCGCGCCAGCGGCGAGCGCGGTCCGGGCGGCGGCAACGAAATTGTTCGAGAAGACGAAATGGCTGGCGGCTTCGACCTGGCCGCAGGCATGGATCATGCGGATCGCGACATCGGCCTCCGCTTCCGAGAAGCGAGACAGGTCCGCCTCGGCGCGGATGATGGCGAAAGAGCGCTCGTAGATCGCCGTCCCGTCGTGGATATAGTCGTAGGCGGCCATTCACTGGTTCCGTCGATAGAGTTCGGCGATGCCGGCAGCGCCAAGCCTTGCCAGGCAGGCGGCGGCGGTTTCGCCCTGATGTCGTCCGTCGCGGATCGCGGCAAGGATGCCGGCGACCCCGCGCGCGGCGTCATAGCCCGGCCTGTACGCGGCAGGAAGAGCCTTCGCAGTCCCGTCCACGACAAGTCCGGCTCCGTTTTCGCCGCCGACCAGGGTGAGCGCGGCGGTGCCGGGATGCGCGCAGCCCTTGGCGCAGCCGGAGATGTGCAGGGTCAGCGAGGTGTCGAGAAGGTCCGCGCTTTCCTTTGCGATGGTTTCGGCGATGGCGCGGGTGGCGATGCGGCCGGACGCGCAAGCCGGCGTGCCGGGGCAGGCGGCTATGCGGGTGCGCGGATCGGCGGGGTCGGTGACGAAGCCGAGAGCGGCGGCTGAGGATTGAAGCGAGGAGGGCACGGAGAGGCCGAGGAAGAGCAAGGCGCGGCCTGGGGCAAGGCGGATTTCGGAGGCGCCGAGGTTTGCGGCTTGGGTGGCGAGATCGATGAGGGACTGCGCCGGCATGCTGCCGTAGGGCAGGGCGATGCCTAGGGTCTGGCCGACGTTCATTTTGAAAAATCCAATCGGCAAGCGAGGGCGCTCTACGGCGCCCCCCTCTGTCCTACCGGACATCTCCCCCACAAGGGGGGAGATTGGCAGCTCCGCCGATGGCGCCCTGCCTGCAACCTTGCTGCTCGGCTCGACCTTGATGATTGGTGAAACCGGCGGCGACGGCTCAATCTCCCCCCTTGTGGGGGAGATGTCCGGCAGGACAGAGGGGGGCGCGAAGGAATGCCAGCCTGCGAGAGAGGCCAACTGCCGCTCCGACAAATCTCTTGTGTGAGCCTCACGACCTCGCTCAGCGACCATCCTCAACGCTGCAACAGCGATATCACGTGCAGCATCCGCATCGACTGTCGCAAGCCACCTTGCACTGCGTCCGTCGTCGGCAACCGATACGCCCCAACGAACATCCTCGCCGGCCCGCATCGCTTTCAGCCGAACGTCGGCCGTCAGCGCATTCATCGTCAGCTGCCCACCTCCATCGACTACCACCGACACCTTCGGTCCCACCCTTGTCGTCAGCCCGGCCGCTTCAATCGCCGCGCTTATCCGCTCAGCCAGCGGACGCGGATCGGCGTTCTCTTCCGGATCGATCCCAGCCAACGGCCCCGTCTCGACCGGCACCCCCGTCCGTACTTCGATGCCCAGCGCATCCACTTCGTCCGCCAGCAGCCGGGCGCTTTCGGCCGTCAGCCCGCGGATCTGCAGGCTGCCGCGCGCCGTCACCTCCATGATGCCGTTGCCGTGGCGCAAGGCGGATTCGCCGAGTCCGATCAGCGACTTGGGCGCGAGTCCTCCTGCGACCGGATTGAGCCGCACGAGCAGCCCGTCGCCGGTCTGCATCGGCGCGCTGAGGGCCGGGCAGGCGCCGCGCCGCGAGAAGGCGTTCATGCCGCCACCTCGCTTGCCTGGGCCTCGGCGATCAAGGCCGCGAGATCGTCGTCGATGGAATTCCTGAGCGGATGCCAGAGACCGCGCCGACGCGCGGCGAGGAACCGTTCGGCGATGACCTTGGCAGCCGCCGGATTCTCGCGCAGCAGGAAGGCACGGACGTCCGGGTCGCCAACATAGGCATCATGGACAGCCTCGATCAGCGCGCCCGGAATGGCATGGGTGGTTTCGGCGAAGCCGACCAGACGGTCGACCGTTTCGGCGAATTCGGAGGCGCCGCGCGGTCCGTGGCGCATCTGACCGGCGATGAAGCGCGGGTTGACCGCGCGGGCGCGAACCACACGGGACACGGCTTCGCCGACCGAACGCGGCTTTGGCTTCTTCGGGTCGGTCGTGTCGAGCACGATGACGTCGGCATTCCGGCCAAGTGCTGCAAGGGCGGCCGAAAAGCCGCCGATGAAGGCGACGTCGGCCGAGCCTTCGAGGATGTCGCGGCCCGGATCGTCGCCGGTGTGAACGAGAAGATCGGCTTCGGCGATCCGGCCTTCGAAAGCGCCGGGCGCCGAGATCGCTTCGCCATCGGCGCCGCCATAGGCATGGGAGGTGGCGTCGAGATAGGCGCGGCCGATCTCTTCGCGCGCGCCCCATTCACCGCGCGACAGCAAGTCCTCGACGCCGGCGCCATAAGTTCCCGGCGAGGTGCCGAAAATGCGAGGTCCGACCTTGCCCTCCGCGCGGGTCGCCGCGGCGAGCGGGTTCTCGGTATCGTCCTCGTCGCGACTGGCGACCGCGTTGGCAGCGGCGTCGATCAACGCGATCTGGGTCGGAAACATGTCGCGGAACAGGCCTGAGATGCGCCAGGTGACGTCGACGCGCGGGCGGCCGAGCGCGGCCGGCGGCAGCACCTCGATGCCGGTGACGCGGCCGGTGGCACCATCCCATTGCGGCCGGCAGCCCATCAGCGCCAGGCCTTGCGCGATTTCCTCGCCGCCGGTGCGTAGCGAGGCCGAGCCCCAAAGGTCGATGACCAGCGAGCGCGGCCAGTCGCCATGGCTTTGCATATAGCTGCGCACCACTTCCTCCGCCGCCGCCTGGCCGAGGTCATAGGCGGTCGGTGTCGGCATGGCGCGCGGATCGGAGGTGAAGAGATTGCGGCCGGTGGGCAGCACATCGGAGCGGCCGCGCGCCGGCGCACCGGCAGGTCCTGCCTTGACGTGACGGCCGTCGAGCGCGGCAAGCAGAGCTGCCCGTTCCGCCTCGGCGCTTTGCCGGCGCAGCGGATCGGCCTCGCCCTCCGGCGCGCGGCCATAGACATGCAGCCCGTCCTTGACGGCGAAATCCTTGAGGTCGCAGAGCCAGGCGTCGATGCGGCGCAGCGCTTCGTCCGGAGCGTCTGTGCCGGCAACGCCGGCTTCGGAGGCAAGGCCGGTCTTTTGCGCTGTCTCGACAATCAGCTTTGCAAGCTGGTCGCGGCGGCGGCGGTCGAGGCCGTCGGCCTGAGCATATTCGTCGACCAGCCTTTCGAGCTTTTGTTGCGCCTCGTCGAGGCCGGCGCCGGTCAGCGGCGGCGGCAGATGGCCGAGGGTGACGGCCGAAATGCGGCGCTTGGCCTGCGCCGCCTCGCCCGGATTGGAGACGATGAAGGGATAGATGACGGGCAGCGATCCGGTGACGATCTCGGGGAAGCAGGTTCCGGAGAGGGCCACCGTCTTGCCCGGTAGCCATTCGAGCGTGCCATGCGCGCCGACATGGATGATGGCGTGGACGCCGAGCGATTTTTGCAGCCAGAGGCCGAAAGCGATCAACTCGTGGCGCGGGGGCAGCGTCGGGTCGTGGTAGTCGGCGCGGCGGTCGGCGGAGCGGCCGCGGTCGGGTGCCAGCGCCACGGTGACGTTGCCGAAGGTGGCGGCGCGGAAGGGGAAGGTTGTTTCGCCCGCTAGCTGCGAAGGCTGGCGTTCTGTCGCGCCCCCCTCTGTCCTACCGGACATCTCCCCCGCTAGGGGGGAGATTGGCAGTTCGGGCGCCGGCGCTCCACCTGCAACGCTGGCGATTGGCGAAAGCGGTGGCGACAGGGCAATCTCCCCCCCTGAGGGGGAGATGTCCGGCAGGACAGAGAGGGGGGGCTCGCGCAGCCCTATCTCGTCACCCCATGCGGCCTTTACGGCATCGCGCGCTCCCTCGGGCAGATCTGCCGAAAGGGCGAGATAATCCATCAAGGCAAGGCCAAGCCCACCCACCTCCAGCGCATCCAGCAATCTCCGCGGCGATTGCGGAATCCCCTCAACCGCATAGCCCTGTTCCTTCAGGTCATGCAGCATCGCAAGCACACTGGAGGGCACATCGAGCCCAACGGCGTAACCGGTTCGCCCTGGCGCGCTCGGATAATCAGGGATCAGGATGGCAAGCTTGCGTTTGGCCCGCTCGGTACGCTGCAGGCGGACAAACGCCGCCACCCGCTTGGCGACCTGCGCGACGCGGTCCGCCTCCGGCCGGTTGGCGAAGGCGCGGAAGGCGAGCGCCGGATCGGTCTCGACCTCGCCCTTGAACGAGATCGCGCCGGCCAGGATGCGGCCGTCGAGCTCGGGCAGGACCACATGCATGGCAAGGTCGGCAGGAGCCAGGCCGCGCTGGTTCTTTTGCCAGACCTCGCGCCTGGTGGTGGCGACGATGACCTGGAAGACGGGCACGCCGGCGCGGTCGAAGAGGGTTTCGGCGCCGGGTTCCGCACCGGAGGCGAAAGCCGTGGCGGTGACGATGGCGGCCGGGTTCAGGGAGCTGAGGGCGTTTTCTACGAAGGCCAGGGATGCCGCGTCTTTGAGGCTGGACACGAAGATCGGTACCGGGGTGAGCCCTTGCAGCTTCAACGCTTCCACGAGAACGTCGATCGGCGCCACGTCGGCGGCCAGCAGCATCGAGCGGTAGAAGAGGATGGGAATAACCGGGGCGCTGAAGTTGGTGGCGTCGAGTTCTGTCGCCCCCCCCTCTGTCCTGCCGGACATCTCCCCCTCAAGGGGGGAGATTGAGCTGCCGTCGATGGTTTCGCCAATCGCGGATGCTGCGAGGTGTTCTATTGCTGAGTTAGCGGAAGAGGCGCCAGGGTCGATGACGGCTGATCTCCCCCCTTGCGGGGGCCGGCAGGACAGAGGGGGGGGCGACGGAACGCCGACCTTTAAAAGGTTCGGCTTCTCGACGACGCCAACTCTAGGCAGATAATACCCCGCCTTCGGTACGCTGACCGGTTCGGCCACGGCCGCATCCGATCCGGCCAGCTTTGCCAGCCTCTGCACCAGGGCAGCCATATTCTCAGGTCCGCCTTCGCGGAAATAGCCGAGCAGGGCGTCGAGCTCGGCGCGCGGCAGGGTCGAGGCTTCGATCAGCCGCAGGTCCTCGTCATGGCTTTCGCCGGGCAGCAGCGCCAGCTTGATGCCGCGCTCGCGCGCGACCGCGGCGAGTTGGTCGCAGCCGTAGCGCCACCAGTCATAGCCGCCGAGGATGCGCACCAGCACCACCCTGGCGTGGCGGGCGACGCTGTCGATCCACAGGTCCACCGACATCGGGTGGCGAAGGTCGCGCAGCGCCGCCAGCCGCATCGATGGCAGCCGCTCCGCATCGGCCTTCCAGGCGGTGGCCAGGCCGGCGAGATCGCTGTCAGTGAAGGACAGTGCCACGACATCCGCAGGCGCCTGCCTGAGGTCGATCGGCTCGGCGAGATCGTCGAGCGAAGCGGATGTGGTGGCGAGGATGTGCATCGCTTTTTCGTGTTGGCCTCAGCCGGCGAGGATACGCTCGATCGCCGGGCGGTTCAGCCCCTTGAGGCCGATGACGACCAGCCGCGAGCGGCGATCGTCCTCGGCCGTCCAGGCGCGGTCGTAATAGTGATTGACGCGCGGGCCGACGGCTTGGAGCAGGAGCCGCATCGGCTTGCCGCCGACCTCGACGAAGCCTTTGACGCGCAGCACGTTTTCCTGCTCGGCGGCAATGGCGACGCGCTTGGCCAACTCGTCGGGATTGGCGATCGAGGGGATATCGATGACGAAGGAATCGAAATCGTCATGCTCGTGGTCGAGCTCGTCGTCATGATGGGTCTTGCGGTTCTCAATGTCGTCCTCCACCGCAAGGCCAAGGCCGAGCAACACGGAGGGATCGACCTTGCCCTGCGCTGTCGGCACGATCTTAACGGCACGCGCGACATGATCGCCGATGACGGTGTTGGCACGGGCGGAGCCTGCCGCATCCATCAGGTCGCTCTTCGACAGGATGATCAGGTCGGCGCAGGCGATCTGGTCCTCGAACACCTCCTCGACCGGATCGTCATGGTCAAGGGAATCGTCCGCCGCACGCTGCGCCTGCAGCGCATCCATATCGGAAGCGACCCGGCCGTCGGCGAGCGCCGGGCCGTCGACCACGGCGATGACGCCATCGACGGTGACGCGGCTCTTCACGCTCGGCCACTGGAATGCCTGCACCAGCGGCTTCGGCAGAGCGAGGCCCGAGGTCTCGATCAGAATGTGGTCGACCTTCGGGTTGAGCGACAGAATCCGGTCGAGCGCCGGCACGAAATCGTCGGCGACGGTGCAGCAGATGCAGCCATTGGCGAGCTCGACGATGTTCTCCTCCGGACAAGAGTCGATGCCGCAACCTTTGAGAATCTCGCCGTCTATGCCGACATCGCCGAACTCGTTGACGATGATCGCCAGCCGCTTGCCCTTGGCGTTCTCGAGTAGGTTGCGGATCAGCGTCGTCTTGCCGGCGCCGAGGAAGCCGGTGACGACGGTGCAGGGCACACGGGAAACGGATGCGTTCATGGTCGGTCCTTCAGCATGTCGAGAGGAGGGATGCGGGCAACCAGGCCGCGCTTGAGGGAATCGGGCCGGCCGCGCCAGGGGATCAGGCCATCGGTCGAGGTGGCGAAGAGTTTCGCGCCGGCGACGAGATCGGCGCCGCTGGCGGTGTCCAGATCGCCGAAGACGTAGCTCCAGCAGCCGTCGCGCAGCAGCGCCGCGCTTAGCCGGCGCTTGCAGTTGCCGAGGCATTCGACAGTACGGATGTCGATCTTTTCGCCGCAAGCCGCCCGACGCGTGTCTTCGGCAAGCAGCGCGCCGGCGCGCGGATGCCCATCCGACCCGGTCTCGTCGCGGCAGGATGAGCAGACGATGACGGTGATGCCGGCCAAAGCGTCGGGCTCGGACGGAACGTCCGCACTGTTTGCCGGGAAACTGCCGTTGCGATCCAAAACCACGCTCCTTGCCCGGAAAACCCGCCGGGCATTCGGATACTTAAAGTCTCAGACGGCAGGTCTCCTGGCTCGCGGGTCGTCGCCCTGAATGCCGCCTTCCCGGGAACATCCCAGTGGTTTTCGGCAGAGGCTCGTCGCTTACAGTTGCGGGGACAGCCGCGGATTTGGGTTTTGGCCCGCACCGCATTCCCTCTTGGCTCCTCCCTTTGCCGGGAGAAGACCGTCTGGGTCAGGATTTAGGCTTACGGCTAGTTCCCTGTCAACGCGCAGCTACGACACCGCGATGTCGGCCAGCGCCGGTCCGAGGTCGCCGGCCGGCGTCACTTCGATCGCCTCCAGGCCGAGCCAGGCCTGCATCTGCTTCAACTCATCGAAGAGCTGGGCGGCCGTTTCAGGCGGGGCGCCGGCCTCGGCATAGGTGGCGTGGACGCGCAAGATGCTGGCCGGGCGGTCAGCTCTCAGATCGACGCGGGCGACGATCCGGTCGCCGAGCAGGAAGGGCAGCACGTAGTAGCCATATTGGCGTTTCTCGGCCGGCGTGTAGATCTCGATGCGGTAGCGGAAATCGAAAAGCTTTTCCGTCCGGGTGCGCTCGAAGACGACCGGATCGAAGGGGGCAAGCAGGGCGCGCGCCTCGATCCGGCGCGGGGAACGGGCGTCCTTGTGGAGATAGGCTGTCCTGTCCCAGCCTTCGACCTTCACCGGCAGCAATTCGCCGGCATCGACCAGTTCCTCGATGCGATCCTTCGTGTCGCCCGGCGCGAGACGAAAATAGTCGCGCAGGTCGCCATAGGTGGCAATGCCATGGGCGCGGGCGGAAATGCGCAGCAATTCGCGATGCGCGTCCTCGACCGAGGGTACGGGCAGGTCGAGCACCGCCTGCGGCAAAACGCGCTCGGGCAGGTCGTAATAGCGTTCGAAGCCGCGGCGGTAGGCGGTGGTGATGCGCCCGGCCCAGAACAGCCATTCGAACGCGTGCTTGGCCTCGCTCCAGCCCCACCAGCCGCCATTGCCCTTGTGGCCTTCGATATCAGACGCGGCGATCGGACCGCGATCGGCGACCTCTCTATATATCTCGTCGATCATTTCCTTGCGTTCACGGCCCCATTTCGCCAGGCCGAGATACATCTCGTCGCCCTGCTCGGCGCGCTGCATGCGCCAGCGCATCAGCGGGTACGTCTCAACGGGCAGGAACGACGCCTCATGCGCCCAGTACTCGAACACGGCGCGCTTGCGGGTGACCGCGGCATTGTCGAGCAGCGTAAGCGGATAGGGGCCGAGGCGCGAATAGAGCGGCATGTAATGCGCGCGCACCACCGCGCTCACGGAATCGATCTGCAAGAGGCCGGTTCGCGAAAGTACCCGCGCAAGGTGGCGGCGATCCGGAACACCACTGGGCCTGGGGTCGTTGAACCCTTGCGCGCCGAGCGCAATACGCCTCGCCATGGCCAGCGAAATCTTGTCCTTCATCAGGTGTCCTTGCCCGATCGTCTGCTGGATTTTTAGCCGGTGATTCCTGTCATGCTAGCAGGCAAATGGCGGGAGATATGTCAGGAGAGAAAAGTGGAGTGAAAGCTGAAGGAAATCAAACAGGAGCGGATCGGACCAGTTTCTTCCGATAAGGCGTCCAGGGCCGCGATTTGAACAACGTTTGACTTGCGTCACCGAAACCGCTGCGCTAACCCTCGCCGCGTTGCAGCATGGGCCTCCTAAAACGGTTCAGCGGTTAAACTGTCACGCTTCCGCATTAGAGTTCGTTGCTGTAATCAAAGTGAACTGCCCCCGCCGAAGGAAAGTCGCCGCATGAGCGCACTCCTAAGTTCGTACCTGCCTATCGTGCTGTTCATCGCCGTGGCGATGATCGTCGGTCTGGCGCTCATCATCGCTCCGTTCCTTGTGGCCTACCGCAATCCCGACCCGGAAAAGCTTTCCGCCTATGAATGCGGGTTCAACTCGTTCGACGACGCCCGCATGAAGTTCGACATCCGCTTCTACCTGGTGTCGATCCTGTTCATCATCTTCGATCTCGAGGTCGCCTTCCTGTTCCCGTGGGCGGTGTCCTTCTCGAAGCTCGGCATGCTCGGCTTCTGGTCGATGATGGTGTTCCTGGCGGTGCTGACCATCGGTTTTGCCTATGAATGGAAAAAAGGAGCGCTGGAATGGGATTGAACGACAGTTCAGGCACCCTCGTCGCGCCGAAGCCCAAGGGCATCATCGACCCCAACACCGGCAGGCCGGTGGGGGAGGACGATCCCTTCTTCCTCGAAATCAACAATGAGCTGGCCGACAAGGGTTTTCTCGTCACCTCGACCGAGGCGCTGATCACCTGGGCGCGCAGCGGCTCGCTGATGTTCATGACTTTCGGCCTCGCCTGCTGCGCGGTCGAGATGATCCACACCTCGATGCCGCGCTATGACTCGGAGCGCTTCGGCGTCGCCCCGCGCGCGTCGCCGCGCCAGTCCGACATCATGATCGTCGCCGGCACGCTGACCAACAAGATGGCGCCGGCGCTGCGCAAGGTCTACGACCAGATGCCGGAGCCGCGCTACGTCATCTCGATGGGCTCCTGCGCCAATGGCGGCGGCTACTACCACTATTCCTATTCGGTGGTGCGCGGCTGCGACCGCGTCGTGCCGGTCGACATTTATGTGCCCGGCTGCCCGCCGAGCGCGGAAGCACTGCTCTACGGCATTCTCCTTCTGCAGAAGAAGATCCGCCGCACCGGCACGATCGAACGGTGAGCCGATGACCCTGGCGTTGAATGAACTCTCCACCTATCTCGGCGAGAAGCTCTCCGGCCGCATCGGCCACGCCGTGATTGCGTATGGCGAGCTGACGGTTTCGGTGGAACCGGGCAATCTGATCGAGGTGGCGACCTTCCTGCGCGACGATCCGCGCTGCCAGTTCATCTCGATCATCGATGTTTGCGGAGCGGACTATCCGTCGCGCGCCAGGCGCTTCGACGTCGTCTATCACCTATTGTCGCCGAAGCAGAATGCACGCGTCCGGCTCAAGGTCCAGGCCGACGAGGAGACGCTGGTGCCGTCGCTGACCGGCGTCTATCCGGGCGCCGACTGGTTCGAGCGCGAGACCTACGACCTTTACGGCGTGCTGTTCTCGGGCCATCCGGACCTGCGCCGCATTCTCACCGACTATGGTTTCGAAGGCCATCCGCTGCGCAAGGATTTCCCGCTGACCGGCTTCGTCGAGGTGCGTTACGACGACGAGGCCAAGCGGGTGATTTACGAGCCGGTCGAGCTCAAGCAGGAATTCCGCAATTTCGATTTTCTTTCTCCCTGGGAAGGGACGGACTACGTCCTGCCGGGGGATGAGAAGGCGAAGCAGTAGGGCGAGCCATGGCTGAAACCTCCGTCCGCAATTTTAATATCAACTTTGGGCCTCAACACCCTGCGGCACACGGCGTTTTGCGCCTGGTGCTGGAGCTGGACGGCGAGGTGGTCGACCGCGTCGATCCGCATATCGGCCTGCTGCATCGCGGCACCGAGAAGCTGATCGAGGCCAAGACCTATCTCCAGGCCGTGCCCTATCTCGACCGGCTCGACTATTGCGCGCCGATGAACCAGGAGCATGCCTTCGCGCTCGCGGCCGAGCGCCTGCTCGGCATCGAAGTGCCGAAGCGGGGCCAACTGATCCGCGTGCTCTATTCCGAGATGGGCCGCATCATGTCGCACATCTTGAATGTGACGACGCAAGCCATGGACGTCGGCGCGCTGACGCCGCCGCTGTGGGGCTTCGTCGAGCGCGAAAAGCTGATGGTGTTCTATGAGCGCGCCAGCGGCTCGCGCATGCATGCGGCCTATTTCCGGCCGGGCGGCGTGCACCAGGACCTGCCGCAGAAGCTGGTCGAGGACATCGGCAAGTGGATCGACCCGTTCCTGAAGTCGATCGACGATCTCGACGCGCTCTTGACCGGCAACCGCATCTTCAAGCAGCGCAATGTCGATATCGGCATCGTGTCGCTGGCCGATGCCTGGGCCTGGGGCTTTTCGGGCGTGATGGTGCGCGGCTCGGGGGCTGCCTGGGACCTGCGCAAATCGCAGCCCTATGAATGCTATTCGGAGATGGATTTCGACATTCCGATCGGCAAGAACGGCGACTGCTACGACCGTTATCTGGTGCGTATGGAAGAGATGCGCCAGTCGGCCAGGATCATGCGCCAATGCGTCGATCTCTTGCTCGGCAAGGAAAGCGCCGGCCCGGTGTCGAACCTCGACGGCAAGGTCGTGCCGCCGAAGCGCGCCGCGATGAAGCGCTCGATGGAAGCGCTGATCCATCATTTCAAGCTCTATACCGAGGGCTACCGCGTGCCGGCCGGCGAGGTTTATGCGGCCGTCGAGGCGCCGAAGGGCGAATTCGGCGTCTACCTGGTCTCCGACGGCACCAACAAGCCCTATCGCTGCAAGCTGCGCGCGCCTGGTTTTGCGCATCTGCAAGCCATGGATTTCCTGTGCCGCGGCCACATGCTCGCCGACGTTACGGCCGTGCTTGGCTCCCTCGACATCGTGTTTGGTGAGGTCGATCGCTAAATGTCAGTCCGCCGTCTTGCAGAAGCTAGCCTCCAGCCCGCCACCTTCGCCTTCAACAAGGAGAACGCGGCAGCGGCACAGCAGTGGATCGCCAAATATCCGAAGGGGCGCGAGCAGTCGGCGATCATCCCGTTGCTGATGATCGCGCAGGAGCAGGAAGGCTGGGTCACCAAGGCGGCGATCGAGACGATCTCCGACATGCTCGGCATGCCGCGCATCCGCGGCCTCGAGGTCGCGACCTTCTACACGCAGTACCAGCTCAATCCGGTCGGCACGCGCGCCCATATCCAGGTCTGCGGCACCACGCCCTGCATGCTGCGCGGCTCGGAAGCGCTGATGGATGTGTGCCGGTCGAAAATCCATCACGACCAATTCCACACCAACGACAAGGGCACTCTGTCGTGGGAGGAGGTCGAATGCCTTGGCGCCTGCGTCAACGCCCCGATGGTCATGATCTTCAAGGACACTTTCGAGGACCTGACGCCAGAGCGGCTGGCCGAGATCATCGATCTCTACGACGCCGGCAAGGGCGCCGAGGTGAAGCCTGGTCCGCAGAACGGCCGCCACGGGTCCGAGCCGGCTACCGGGCTGACGACGCTGACCAGCGAAAAGGCGATCCTGAAGTCGACGCGCGACAAGGAAGCCAGGGCGGCGGCGAAAGCGGCCAAGGAAGCTCTCGCGTCGGCGCCGCCTGCAACTCCCGCCGCAGCCCCGGCACCCGCTGCGCAGGCAAGTTCGGCGACGGCTCCGGCCGTCTTGGGCCCCGTTGGGCCGTCGAAATCCAGCAAGCCGAAGACCCATGCGGCTGAAACCAGCCCGGCGCTCAACACGCCGTCGCCGGTCAAGGTCGCCCCGGCCACCGAGAACGGCGCCAGCGTCAGGGCGCCGCGCCATTCGGCCGCCAACGCCAATCAGGCTTCTCCGGAGGTCGAGGCCGTTTCCAAGCCGCGCAGCGGGCCGAAGACGAAGGCCGAACCGGCCACGGCTTTCAAGGCGCCGGAAACCAAGCAGCCGGTCGCCAAGACGGCGAAACCTTCGCTCGACGACAAGAACCGGCCGGCCGGCATCGAGCGCCCGGCAACGGTCGACGATCTCAAGCTGATCTCAGGCGTCGGCCCGAAGATCGAAGGCACCCTGCATTCGCTGGGCATCTACACTTTCGCGCAGGTCGCCGCCTGGAAGAAGGCCGAGCGCGAATGGGTCGACGGCTATCTCAATTTCCGCGGCCGCATCGAGCGCGACGACTGGGTGAAGCAGGCCAAGGCGCTCGCCAAGGGCGGCGTCGCCGAATACATCCGCGTCTTCGGCAAGAAGCCGGTCTGAGGGACGAAAAATGCTTCAGGACAAAGACCGCATCTTCACCAACATCTACGGCCTGTTCGACAAGTCGCTGGCCGGCGCGCAGTCGCGCGGCATCTGGGACGATACGCCAGGCCTCGTCGCCAAGGGGCGCGACTGGATCGTCAACGAGATGAAGGCGTCCGGCCTGCGCGGCCGTGGCGGCGCCGGCTTCCCGACCGGGTTGAAATGGTCGTTCATGCCCAAGCAGAGCGATGGACGGCCGAGCTATCTCGTCATCAACGCCGACGAATCCGAGCCGGGCACCTGCAAGGACCGCGATATACTGCGCAACGATCCGCACACGCTGGTCGAGGGCGCGCTGGTCGCCGGCTTCGCCATGGGCGCGATCGCAGCCTACATCTATGTGCGCGGCGAGTTCATCCGCGAACGCGAGGCGCTGCAGCGCGCCATCGACGAGGCTTACGCAGCCAAGCTGATCGGCAAGAACAACACGTCCGGCTATGACTTCGACATCTACATGCATCATGGCGCCGGCGCCTATATCTGCGGCGAGGAGACGGCGCTGCTCGAAAGCCTGGAAGGCAAGAAGGGCCAGCCGCGGCTGAAGCCGCCATTCCCGGCCAATGTCGGCCTCTATGGCTGCCCGACCACCGTCAACAACGTCGAATCGATCGCGGTGGCGCCGACCATCCTGCGCCGGGGCGCCGCCTGGTTCTCGTCCTTCGGCCGTCCGAACAATGCAGGCACCAAGCTGTTCTGCGTGTCCGGCCACGTCAACAATCCGTGCACCTTCGAAGAAGCGATGTCGATCCCGTTCCGCGAGCTGATCGAGACGCATTGCGGCGGCATCCGCGGCGGCTGGGACAATCTGCTCGCGGTCATTCCGGGCGGCGCTTCGGTGCCGCTGGTGCCGGCCGAGCAGATCATGGACGCGCCGATGGATTTCGACGCGCTGCGCGACCTGAAATCCGGCCTCGGCACGGCCGCCGTCATCGTCATGGACAAGTCGACGGATATCGTGAAGGCGATCGCCAGGCTTTCCTATTTCTACAAGCATGAGAGCTGCGGCCAGTGCACGCCGTGCCGCGAAGGCACCGGCTGGATGTGGCGGGTGATGGAACGGTTGGTGCGCGGCGAGGCGCAGAAGCGCGAGATCGATATGCTGCTCGACGTCACCAAGCAGGTCGAGGGCCACACGATCTGCGCGCTGGGCGACGCGGCTGCCTGGCCGATCCAGGGCCTGATGCGGCATTTCCGCGGCGAGGTGGAACGCCGCATCGACGAGTTTTCGCGCAACGCGCACCGGGTCGAGCCGGTGATGGTGGCGGCGGAATAAGACTACGAAATACGGGCTTGGCCCGAAGACTAAAAAACTGGGGCGGGCATACGAAGAAACGACCAGGAGATCTCTATGGCGCCGTATTCGATACCCTATCCGTTCGTGCCTGATTTGGACCAACTCGAGAAGATGAACCAGGACCTGACCAAGATGATGCCGAAGGAGATGGCCAGCGCCGTCAACCTTCTGGCGCATCCAGTCGCGGGTGCCGCCGCGATGTCGGCGCTCAGCATCGGTCTGGCCAACCACGCCGTCGGCATGTGGATGGGCGCGTTCACCGGCGCGCTGGAGGCTTCGCAGCGCATGTTCCAGCCTTTCCTCGACGATCTCGAGGCGCAGCACGAAGCGGCCGCCAACGCCTCCAAGGCGCGCAAGGCGACCGAGACGTTGATCGCCAGGGCTCAGACCTTCGCCCAGGATGTGACCGACATAGCGGCGAACGCGACCGAGAAGGCGCTCGACGCGACCGGGGCAGATATTGTCGCCCAACCGGCCGCAACGGGGCTGATGCCCGAGGATTTCAGGCAGCCGAAGGCCGTCGACAAGCCGGCGAAGCCGTCGGACCTGAAGGCGATTTCGGGTGTCGGGCCGAAGCTGGAAAAGGTGCTCAACGGTCTCGGCATCTGGACCTATGGCCAGATCGCCGCCTGGACGTCGGAAGAGATCGCCTGGGTGGAAGATTACCTGTCGCTCGCCGGCCGTATCGGCCGCGACAACTGGACTGCCCAGGCCGCGGCGCTCGCCGCGAAAAAGTGAATTGAAATGCCGGGCGCGGCTTCAGTCGCGCCCGGAAGGATAGATTGCGGGACATCCGCAGAGGTTTGAGGCGAATGGCAAAGCTAAAGGTCGACGGGAAAGAGATCACGGTACCCGACCATTACACGCTGCTGCAGGCGGCCGAGGACGCCGGCGCGGAAGTGCCGCGCTTCTGCTTCCACGAGCGGCTGTCGATCGCCGGCAATTGCCGCATGTGCCTGATCGAGGTAAAGGGCGGTCCGCCCAAGCCACAGGCCTCCTGCGCCATGGGCGTGCGCGACCTGCGTCCCGGCCCGAATGGCGAGCCGCCGGAAATCTTCACCAACACGCCGATGGTCAAGAAGGCCCGCGAAGGCGTGATGGAATTCCTGCTGATCAACCATCCGCTCGATTGCCCGATCTGCGACCAGGGCGGCGAATGCGACCTGCAGGACCAGGCGATGGCCTTCGGCGTCGATTCCTCGCGCTATCACGAGAACAAGCGCGCGGTCGAAGACAAGTATATCGGCCCGCTGGTCAAGACCGTGATGAACCGCTGCATCCATTGCACGCGCTGCGTCCGCTTCACCACCGAGGTCGCCGGCATTTCCGAGCTCGGCCTGATCGGCCGCGGCGAGGATGCCGAGATCACCACCTATCTCGAACAGGCGATGACGTCGGAGCTGCAGGGCAACGTCATCGATCTGTGCCCGGTCGGCGCGCTGACCTCCAAGCCGTTCGCCTTCCAGGCACGGCCGTGGGAGCTGACGAAGACGGAATCGATCGACGTCATGGACGCCGTCGGCTCGGCGATCCGCGTCGACAGCCGCGGTCGCGAAGTGATGCGCATTCTGCCGCGCGTCAACGAGGCGGTGAACGAGGAGTGGATCTCCGACAAGACGCGCTTCATCTGGGACGGCCTGCGCACGCAGCGCCTCGATCGCCCTTACGTGCGCAAGAACGGCAGGCTCGTTTCGGCGAGCTGGGCGGAAGCCTTCGCAGCGATCAAGGACGAGGTTGCAAAGACCGCGCCCGAGCGGATCGGTGCCATCGCCGGCGATCTCGCCGCGGTCGAGGAAATCTACGCGCTCAAGCTGCTGATGGCCGCGCTCGGCTCGAAGAACGTCGACTGCCGCCAGGACGGCGCCGCGCTCGATCCCTCGCTCGGCCGCGCCAGCTACATCTTCAACCCGACCATCGAAGGCATCGAGCAGGCCGATGCGGTGCTGATCATCGGCGCCAATCCGCGCTTCGAGGCCTCGGTGCTCAACGCCCGCATCCGCAAGCGCTGGCGCGTCGGCAATCTGCCGGTCGGCGTCATCGGCGAGATCGGCGACACACGCTACGACTATGAGCTGATCGGCGCCGGCCCGGAATCGCTCAAGGACCTTGCCGAAGGCAACGGCAAGTTCTTCGAGGTGCTGAGCAAGGCCACGCATCCGCTGATCATTGTGGGCCAGGGCGCGCTGGCGCGCACCGACGGCGCAGCGGTGCTCGGCCAGGCAGCCAGGCTCGCGGCTGCCGTCAACGCGGTCACGGCCGAATGGAACGGCTTTGCGGTGCTGCACAACGCAGCGGCAAGAGTCGGCGGCCTCGATGTCGGCTTTGTGCCGGGCGAGGGCGGCAAGAACGTCGCCGGCATGCTGGGCGAGACCGATGTGCTCTTCCTGCTCGGCGCCGACGAGATCGACATGGCCAAGACCGGCGGCGCCTTCGTTGTCTATATCGGCACGCATGGCGATGCCGGCGCGCACCGCGCCAATGTCATCCTGCCGGCCGCGGCCTACACCGAGAAGTCGGGCACCTATGTCAACACGGAAGGCCGCGTGCAGCAGACCAACCGCGCCGGCTTCGCCCCTGGCGAGGCGCGCGAGGACTGGGCGATCCTGCGGGCGCTCTCCGACGTGCTCGGCAAGAAGCTGCCCTTCGATTCGCTGGCGCAGCTGCGTGCCAAGCTCTATGGCGAATTCCCGCACCTCGCCCGCATCGACCAGGTGCAGGCGGGCAGCGGCGACGACATCGCCAAGGTGGCGAAGCTCGGCGGCCGGCTTAACAAGGGCACCTTCACCTCGCCGGTGAAGGATTTTTATCTGACCAACCCGATCGCGCGGGCGTCGGCCGTGATGGCCGAATGCTCGGCGCTGGCCAAGAGCGGCTTCAAGCAGGCGGCGGAATAAACATGGACACCTTCTTCTCCTTCTATGTGCTGCCGACGCTGCTGATCCTGTTGAAGTCGGTCGTGCTGATCGTCGTGCTTCTGATCGGCGTCGCTTATCTGCTTTATGCCGACCGCAAGATCTGGGCGGCGGTGCAATTGCGGCGTGGGCCGAACGTCGTCGGTCCGTGGGGAACGCTGCAGGCCTTTGCCGACCTTCTGAAATTTGTCTTCAAGGAGCCGGTGATCCCGTCGGGCGCCAACAAGGGCGTGTTCCTTCTGGCGCCGCTGGTCTCGGCGGTGCTGGCGATTTCGGCCTGGGCGGTCATTCCGGTCAATGAGGGCTGGGCGATCGCCAACATCAATGTCGGCATCCTTTATGTCTTCGCCATCTCCTCGCTCGAGGTCTATGGCGTGATCATGGGCGGCTGGGCGTCCAACTCGAAATATCCGTTCCTCGGCGCGTTGCGCTCGGCCGCGCAGATGGTGTCCTACGAAGTCTCGATCGGCTTCGTCATCGTCACCGTGCTGCTCACCGTCGGCTCGCTCAACCTCTCCGACATCGTCATGTCGCAGCAGGACGGTCTCGGCACGCGGCTCGGCCTGCCCAACACCTTCCTCGACTGGCATTGGCTGTCGCTGTTGCCGATGTTCGTGGTGTTCTTCATCTCCGCGCTTGCCGAGACGAACCGCCCGCCCTTCGATCTCGTCGAGGCTGAGTCGGAACTGGTCGCCGGCCATATGGTCGAATACTCGTCGACGCCGTTCCTGCTCTTCTTCCTCGGCGAATATGTCGCCGTCGTCCTGATGTGCGCGCTGGCGACCATCCTGTTCCTCGGCGGCTGGCTGCCGCCGTTCAACTTCGCGCCTTTCACCTGGGTGCCGGGGGTGATCTGGTTCGTGCTGAAGATCTGCCTGATGTTCTTCATGTTCTCCATGGTGAAGGCTTTCGTGCCGCGCTACCGCTACGACCAGCTGATGCGGCTGGGCTGGAAGGTGTTCCTGCCGATCTCGCTGTTCATGGTCGTCGCCACCGCGGCCTTCCTCAAGATCACGGGGTTTGCGTGATGTCCGCTCTGGCCCAGGCCGCAAAATCGCTGCTGCTGAAGGATTTCGTCAGCGCCTTCTTCCTGTCGATGCGCCAGTTTTTCGCGCCGAAGGAAACGATCAACTATCCGCATGAGAAGGGGCCGATCAGCCCGCGTTTCCGCGGCGAGCATGCGCTGCGCCGCTATCCGAACGGCGAGGAACGCTGCATCGCCTGCAAGCTCTGCGAGGCGATCTGCCCAGCGCAGGCGATCACCATCGAGGCCGGCCCGCGCCGCAATGACGGCACGCGCCGCACCGTGCGCTACGATATCGACATGGTGAAGTGCATTTATTGCGGCTTCTGCCAGGAAGCCTGCCCGGTCGACGCCATCGTCGAAGGGCCGAATTTCGAATTCGCGACCGAGACGCGCGAGGAGCTCTACTACAACAAGGAAAAGCTGCTCGCGAACGGCGATCGCTGGGAGCGTGAGCTGGCGCGCAACATCGCGCTGGATGCGCCGTATAGGTGATTAGCGTGCTTCTCCCCGTTTACGGGGAGAAGATGCCGGCAGGCAGATGAGGGGCGGCGCCAGCTTCTGGAAACTTGGCGTACCCCTCATCCGGCCCTTCGGGCCACCTTCTCCCCGTAAACGGGGAGAAGGAACAAGAAAGTGGACGGCGCAACGCCGTCCGTCTAAGGAACACGCGGTTTCGAACCGGAGGCGGGTCGGAGTCGGAATTTGGAACCCCGGGGGAACCCATGCTGAGTGGACTAGAGGCGGCCTTTTTCTACCTCTTCGCCTTTATCGCCGTGGCGTCGGCCTTCATGGTCATTTCGTCGCGCAACCCCGTGCATTCCGTGCTGTTCCTGATCCTCACCTTCTTCAACGCCGCGGGGCTGTTCATGCTGACCGGCGCCGAGTTCCTGGCGATGATCCTGCTGGTCGTCTATGTCGGCGCGGTTATGGTGCTGTTCCTGTTCGTCGTCATGATGCTCGACGTCGACTTCGCCGAGATGAAAGAGGGCGCGCTGCAATACGCGCCGATCGGCGCGCTGGTCGGGCTGATCCTGGCGGCGGAGCTGATCGTCGTGCTCGGCGGCTACACATTCGCCCCGCAGCTCGCCTCGACGGTCGCCAAGGCAACGCCGGATCTCGCCACGCGCTCCAACACGGCGGCGCTCGGCGACATCCTCTACACGGACTACCTCTATTATTTCCAGATTTCCGGCCTGGTGCTGCTGGTCGCCATGATCGGCGCCATCGTCTTGACGCTGCGCCACAAGGAGGGCGTCAAGCGGCAGTCGATCGCCGCGCAGGTCGCCCGCACGCCGGCGACGGGCATGGAAATCCGCAAGGTCAAATCGGGCGAGGGCATCTGAGATGGTCGTCGGCATTGCACATTACCTGACCGTATCGGCGATCCTGTTCACGCTCGGCGTGTTCGGCATCTTCCTGAACCGCCGCAACATCATCGTCATCCTGATGTCGATTGAGCTCATCCTGCTTGCAGTCAACATCAATTTCGTCGCTTTCTCGGCGGCGCTGCATGACCTCGTCGGACAGGTCTTTGCCCTGTTCGTGCTGACGGTCGCAGCCGCTGAAGCCGCGATCGGACTTGCCATTCTTGTCGTCTTCTTCCGCAACCGCGGCTCGATCGCGGTCGAAGACGTGAGCGCGATGAAGGGTTGACGGGAACCATCATGTATCAGGCTATCGTCTTCCTTCCGCTGCTTGGCTTCCTGATTGTCGGCCTGTTCGGCAATTCGCTCGGCGCCAAGGCTTCCGAATACATTACCTCCGGCTTCCTGGTGATCGCGGCGGTGCTGTCGTGGGTTGCCTTCTTCACCGTCGGCTTCGGCCATGGCGAAGTGTTCACCGTGCCGGTGCTGCGCTGGATCCAGTCGGGCGGCATCGACGCCTCCTGGGCGCTTAGGATCGACACGCTGACGGTGGTTATGCTGGTCGTCGTCAACACCGTGTCGGCGCTGGTCCATATCTACTCGATCGGCTACATGCACTACGATCCGAACCGGCCGCGTTTCTTCGCCTATCTGTCGCTGTTCACCTTCGCGATGCTGATGCTGGTGACGGCCGACAACCTCATCCAGATGTTCTTCGGCTGGGAGGGCGTCGGTCTCGCCTCCTATCTCTTGATCGGCTTCTGGTACAAGAAGCCGTCGGCCAATGCCGCCGCCATCAAGGCTTTCGTCGTCAACCGCGTCGGCGACTTCGGCTTCGCGCTCGGCATCTTCGGCGTGTTCGTACTGTTCGGCTCGGTCAATCTGAGTACCGTGTTCGCCAATGCCGCATCCTTCCTGCCGGCCGAAGGTGCGCCGGCGGGTGCCGCCGTGCTCACCTTCCTCGGCCAAGCGCTCGACAAGCAGACGGCATTGACGGTGGTCTGCCTGCTGCTCTTCATGGGCGCCATGGGCAAGTCGGCGCAGGTGCCGCTGCACACCTGGCTGCCGGACGCCATGGAAGGCCCGACGCCTGTGTCCGCGCTCATCCACGCGGCAACCATGGTGACCGCCGGCGTGTTCATGCTGGCGAGGCTTTCGCCGCTGTTCGAGCTGTCGCATTCGGCGCTGACCGTCGTCACTTTCATCGGCGCATTCACCGCCTTCTTCGCGGCGACCGTCGGCCTCGTCCAGAACGACATCAAGCGCGTCATCGCCTATTCGACCTGCTCGCAGCTCGGCTATATGTTCGTGGCGCTCGGCGTCGGCGCTTATGGCGCGGCGATCTTCCACCTTTTCACGCACGCCTTCTTCAAGGCGCTGCTGTTCCTCGGCTCCGGCTCGGTCATCCATGCTGTGTCCGACGAGCAGGACATGCGCAAGATGGGCGGCCTGCGCAAGCTGATCCCGGCGACCTACTGGATGATGGTTGTCGGCACGCTGGCGCTGACCGGCGTCGGCATTCCGGCAACGGTGATCGGCACTGCCGGCTTCTTCTCGAAGGACGCCATCATCGCGACCTCCTTCGCCAGCCACAATGCCGTGGCCGGCTTCGCCTTTATCCTGCTGGTGGTCGCCGCCTGCTTCACCAGCTTCTATTCCTGGCGGCTGATCTTCATGACCTTCCACGGCGAGCCGCGCGCCAGCCACGAGGTCATGCACCATGTCCACGAATCGCCGCCGGTGATGCTGGTGCCGCTCTATGTGCTGGCCGCCGGCGCGCTGTTTGCCGGTATCATCTTCCACGGCGCCTTCATCGGCGAGGGTTACGCCGAATTCTGGAAGGCTTCGCTGTTCACGCTGCCGGAAAACCACATCCTGCATGAGATCCACGAATTGCCGCTCTGGGTCGAGCTCGCCCCGTTCGTCGCCATGCTGATCGGCCTCGCGGTGGCCTGGAAATTCTATATTCGCTCGCCGGAACTTCCCCGAAGCGTCGCCGCCAATCATCGCCTGCTTTATGGATTCCTGCTCAACAAGTGGTATTTCGACGAGCTCTACGACTTCCTGTTCGTGCGGCCGGCGAAGCGCCTCGGCAGGTTCCTGTGGAAGACCGGAGACGGCGCCGTCATTGACGGCCTCGGCCCCGACGGCATCTCGGCGCGCGTCGTCGACGTCACCAACAGGGTCGTCAAGCTGCAGACCGGCTATCTCTATCACTATGCCTTCGCCATGCTGATCGGCGTGGCCGCTCTCGTCACCTGGATGATGCTCTGATGACCGACTGGCCAATCCTCTCGCTGGTCACCTTCCTGCCGCTGGTTGGTGTTCTGCTCATCCTGTTCATCAGCGACGACAGCGAAAACGCGCGCCGCAACATTCGCGCGATCGCATTCATCACGACGGCGTTCACCTTCGTCATCTCGCTGTTCATCTGGACGGGCTTCGACAATTCGCAGGCCGGCTTCCAGTTCGTCGAGAAGCACGCTTGGCTGGATTCGGGCATTTCCTACCATATGGGCGTCGACGGCATCTCGATGCTGTTCGTCATCCTGACCACCTTCCTGATGCCGCTTTGCATACTGGCCTCCTGGGATGCGATCGAGAAGCGGGTCAAGGCCTATATGATCGCCTTCCTGATCCTCGAGACGCTGATGATCGGCGTGTTCTGCGCGCTCGACATCGTGCTGTTCTACGTCTTCTTCGAGGCCGGCCTGATCCCGATGTTCATCATCATCGGCGTCTGGGGCGGCAAGCGGCGCGTCTATGCCTCGTTCAAGTTCTTCCTCTACACGCTCGCCGGCTCGGTGCTGATGCTGCTCGCCATCATGGCGATGTTCTTCCAGTCAGGCACCACCGACATTCCGACGCTTCTGACGCATAATTTCCCGGCCAACATGCAGACCTGGCTGTGGCTCGCCTTCTTCGCCTCCTTCGCGGTGAAGATGCCGATGTGGCCGGTGCATACCTGGCTGCCCGACGCGCATGTCGAGGCGCCGACCGCGGGCTCCGTCATCCTGGCCGGCATCCTGCTGAAGATGGGCGGGTACGGCTTTCTGCGCTTCTCCCTGCCGATGTTCCCGGAGGCGTCGGCGATGTTCGCGCCGCTGGTGTTCACGCTCTCGGTCGTCGCCATCATCTACACCTCGCTGGTGGCGCTGATGCAGGAGGACATGAAGAAGCTGATCGCCTATTCGTCGGTCGCCCATATGGGCTTCGTCACCATGGGCATCTTCGCGATGAACCAGGAAGGCGTGCAGGGCGCGATCTTCCAGATGCTCAGCCACGGCCTCGTCTCGGGCGCGCTGTTCCTGTGCGTCGGCGTCATCTACGACCGCATGCACACGCGCGAGATCGACGCCTATGGCGGTCTGGTCAACAACATGCCGAAATACGCCACCGTGTTCATGATCTTCACCATGGCCAATGTCGGCCTTCCCGGCACCAGCGGCTTCATCGGCGAGTTCCTGACCATGCTCGGCGTGTTCAAGGTCAACACCTGGGTGGCGTTCTTCGCCGCCACCGGCGTCATCCTGTCAGCGGCCTACGCGCTGTGGCTCTATCGCCGGGTGATCTTCGGCGCGCTGACCAAGGACAGCCTGAAGAACCTGCTCGACCTTTCGCCGCGTGAGAAGGCGATCGTCTACCCGCTGGTGGCGCTGGTCATCTTCTTCGGCGTCTATCCGGCGCCGGTGTTCGACGCGACGGCCCAGTCGGTCAAGACGCTCGTCACCAACGTCACCGCATCCATCAATTCCGCGCAGACCGCGGCGGCGAACTGACTGGGGAATAGACCATGACGCCGGACCTTCTCTCCAGCTTTTCGCTCTCGACGCCGGAACTGATCCTCGCCGTCGGCGCGCTGGCGCTCCTGATGATCGGGGCCTATTCGCGCTCCAACAGCACCATGACCGTGACCGGGCTGGCCGTCCTCGTGCTGGTGGTGGCCGGACTGTGGCTTGCCTTCTCCGGCATGCAGGGCTCAGCCTATGGCGGCGCCTTCGTGCAGGATCCCTTCAGCGCCTTCATGAAGATGCTGTCGCTGATCGGCTCGGCGGTGACGCTGGTCATGTCGATGCGCTTCGCGCGCCAGGAACATTTCGACAAGTTCGAATTCCCGGTTCTTATCCTGCTCTGCACGCTGGGCATGCTGTTGATGATTTCGGCCAACGGCATGATCGGGCTCTATCTCGGGCTCGAGCTGCAGTCGCTGGCGATCTACGTGCTGGCGGCGATCAACCGCGACAATCTGCGCTCGACCGAAGCCGGCCTGAAATACTTCGTCCTCGGCGCGCTGTCGTCGGGCATGCTGCTCTACGGCATCAGCCTCGTTTACGGCTACACCGGCAATACCGGCTTCCAGGAAATCGCGGCTGCGCTTGACAGCGGCGAGCGTCAGCTCGGCCTCGTCTTCGGCCTGGTGTTCGTGCTTGCCGGTCTCGCCTTCAAGATCTCGGCCGTGCCGTTCCACATGTGGACGCCGGACGTCTACGAGGGCGCGCCGACGCCGATCACCGCCTTCCTGGCAGCCGCCCCGAAGATGGCGGCGATGGCGCTGATCGTGCGCGTCACCATGGGCGCCTTCAAGCCGATCGCCTCGGACTGGCAGCAGATCGTCGTCTTCATCTCGATTGCCTCGATGGCGCTCGGCGCTTTCGCGGCCATCGGCCAGACCAACATCAAGCGCCTGATGGCCTATTCCTCGATCGGCCATATGGGCTATGCGCTGGTCGGCCTTGCCGCCAACAGCCAGGCCGGCGTGCGCGGCGTCGCCATCTACATGCTGATCTATCTGGTGATGACGCTGGGCACCTTCGCCTTCATTCTGGCCATGCGGCGCAAGGAAGGCAATGTCGAGCAGATCAGCGATCTTTCCGGTCTCGCCTCGACCAACCCGTTCATGGCCACCATCCTCACCATCCTGATGTTCTCGCTTGCCGGCATTCCGCCGCTCGCCGGCTTCTGGGGGAAGTGGTACGTGTTCCTCGCCGCCATCAACGCGCATCTCTACGCGCTGGCGATCATCGGCGTGCTGGCCTCGGTGGTGGGCGCCTACTATTATCTGCGCATCATCAAGATCATGTGGTTCGACGAGCCGGTCGGCGGCTTCGTGCCGATGGCCAGCGAGCTGCGCCTCGTGCTCGGCGTCAGCGGCGCCTTCGTGCTGTTCTATGTGCTGATCGGCGGGCCGATCGGCAGCTATGCCGAAGCCGCCGCCAAGACCTTCTTCTGACGGGATGGCATTTCGGCTGGCTCCAACCGCGGCGTCGGAGGGGTTCCGGCTCGAGGCGCATGACAGCGTCGGCTCGACCAACGGGCTGGCGCTGGAACACGCGCGCGCCGGCGATCCCGGCAAGCTCTGGGTCGTTTCGAAGAAGCAGGAAAGCGGCCGCGGCCGCCGCGGCCGTGTCTGGGCAACGCCCGAAGGCAATCTCGCGGCGACGCTGCTTCTGGTTCCGGGCGGCGAGCTTCGGCTGGCCGCGACGCTCGGCTTTGTCGCGGGGCTTGCGCTGGCCGACGCGCTCGACGCGGTCGTGCCGAAGGGCCGGATCGCCGTCGCCTTGGATGGCGCAAGCCAGGGCCGCAACCGCTTCGAATTGAAATGGCCGAACGACGTGCTGGCTTCGGGCGCCAAGCTTGCCGGCATCCTGTTGGAGTCGGCGATGCTCGATGGCGGCCGCTTTGCCGTCGCTATCGGCATCGGCGTCAATGTCGTGGCTTACCCTGAGGATTTGCCTTATCCAGCGACATCGCTGCAGGCGCTGGGCGCGACTTGCGACGCCGAAACGCTGTTCCTGGCGCTCTCGGATGCCTGGAGCGAGAATGCCCGGATGTGGGATGACGGACGCGGGCTCGATGCCATCAGAAAGCGCTGGCTTGCCCGCGCGGCAGGGCTCGGCGGCGAGGTTGCTGTCAGAATTGACGGCAATGTGGTGCGCGGCGTCTTCGAAACCATTGACGAGGACTGCCGTTTCGTGATCCGCGACGATGAGGGATCGGTTTTGACGATTGCGGCCGGCGACGTGCATTTCGGCGCGGTCGCCTCGGCCCGCGTATAATTTTGTTTTTGCGCAATTCCGGGCGGAAAGCCGTGACACGCTTTCCCGGAATTGCGCCAACGGCTTGGCCAAAGCGGCCAGGAAGGAAAGAATTGATGGCGAATAGACAAAACGCCGAACTCGTCTTCGCGCCGCTGGGCGGCGTCGGCGAGATCGGCATGAACTTCGCCCTTTACGGCTATGGGCCTGCCGACGCGCGCGAATGGATCATCGTCGATGTCGGCGTCACCTTTCCGGACTCGGCACATCCCGGCGTTGATCTCATCCTGCCCGATACGCGCTTCATCGAGGAGAATATCGGCGGCCTGCGCGGCATCGTCATCACCCACGCGCATGAGGATCATTACGGCGCGCTGCTCGACATCTGGCCGAAGCTTAAAGTCCCGGTCTGGATGACGCCGTTCACCGCCGGCCTGCTCGAGGCCAAGCGGCAGGGCGAGCAGGGCGCGCCGAAGATTCCGGCGTCGATCTACCGGGCCGGAGAGAAATTCACCATCGGACCTTTCGAGATCGAGGCCATTCCGGTGGCGCATTCGATTCCCGAGCCGATGTCGTTGGCGATCACCACGCCCGCCGGCACCGTCATCCACACCGGCGACTGGAAGATAGACCCGGCGCCGACGATCGGCCCGAAGACCGACGAGGCACGCTTCCGCGCCTATGGCGACAAGGGCGTGCTGGCGCTGATCTGCGATTCCACCAACGCGCTGAGGGAAGGGGAGTCACCGTCGGAAGTCGCTGTCGGGGAAGGCCTCAAGGGCGTCATCGAGAGTGCGAAGGGGCGCGTCGCGGTCACGACCTTCTCCTCCAATGTCGGGCGCATCGTCTCGATCGCCAAGGCGGCACGCGATGCCGGCCGGCAATGCCTCGTGCTCGGTCGATCGCTGAAGCGCGTTATCGATGTGGCGGGCGAGCTCGGCTACATGGACGGGCTGCCGGAGTTCATCGCCGAGGAGGACTATGGCTATATCCCGCGCGAGAACCTGGTGATCATCTGCACCGGCAGCCAGGGCGAGCCGCTGGCTGCCCTTGCCAAGCTTTCGCGCGACGAGATGAAGTCGGTGGCGCTGACGGCCGGCGATACGGTGGTGTTTTCCTCGCGCACCATTCCGGGCAACGAAAAGGGAATTCTCGAGATCAAAAACCGGCTGATCGATCTCGGCATGAAGATCATCGAGGACGGCGACGCGCTGGTGCATGTCTCCGGCCACCCGCGCCGCAGCGAATTGCGCAAGATGTATGAATGGGTGCGGCCGCAGATCGGCGTTCCCGTGCATGGCGAGGCGGCGCATCTGGTGGCGCAGGGCTCGCTGATGTCGATGTCGGGGATCGGCCAGGTGGCGCAGGTGCGCGACGGCGACATGCTGAGGCTCTGGCCTGGCCCGGCGACGATCATCGACCAGGTGCCGTTCGGGCGGCTCTACAAGGATGGCTCGCTGATCGGCACCGACCAGGCGATGGGCATACGCGACCGTCGCAAGCTTTCCTTCGCCGGGCATGTCGCGGTCAATGTCGTGCTCGACGACAAATATGAGCTTGCCGGCGACCCCGACCTGGTGGCGATCGGCGTCGCCGAAGCGGATGCCCGCGGCGAGACACTGGAGGACCTGATGCTCGATGCGGCAATCGGCGCGGTGGACTCCATTCCGCGTCAGCGCCGAAAAGACCTCGACCTGGTGCAGGAGGCGGTGCGCCGCGCAGTGCGCGGCGCCGCCAACGAAGCCTGGGGCAAGAAGCCGCTGGTGACGGTGTTTGTTACGAGATGAGGGAGTAGGGATTAGGCAGTAGGCAATAGGAAAGGCAATTGCTTTTTAGCTCGCCAAATTTGCTTCTTCTCTTCTGCCTACTGCCTACTGCCTGAGGAAACCGCCAATGCTTGGACGCCTGAACCATGTCGCGCTTGCCGTGCCGGATCTGGCCGCGGCAATGGCCGCCTATCGCGATACGCTGGGCGCGCGGCTGAGCGAACCGCAGGCGCTTCCGGAGCATGGTGTGAGCGTGGCGTTCGTCGATGTCGGCAACACCAAGATCGAGTTGCTGGAACCGCTGGGCGAGGCATCGCCCATCGCCGCGTTCCTCGAGAAGAACCCTTCGGGCGGCATGCATCACGTCTGCTACGAGGTCGACGATATTCTGGCCGCTCGCGATCATTTGAAGCAAAGCGGCGCGCGCGTGCTTGGCGATGGCAATCCGAAGATCGGCGCGCATGGCAAGCCGGTGCTGTTCCTGCATCCCAAGGATTTCTTCGGCACGCTGGTCGAACTGGAGCAGGCATGAACTGGATCCTGTTCGCCGCGCTGTTCTTCGTCACCTGGTGGCTGGTGCTGTTCGTCGTTCTTCCGTTCAGCCTGCGCACCCAGGACGACGACCAGGATGTCACGCTTGGCACCGTTTCCAGCGCGCCGCGCGGCCCGCACATGCTGCGCGCCTTCGCCCGCGCGACGATCGTGACGGTGGTCGTGATGGGCATTCTCTACGGCCTGACGATGGGCCTCGGATTCAGCTTCGACGATATCATGCGGATCATGCCGGACTTTAGTCCGAATGCCCATCACTGAGGCTGAAGATACAGTCTCCCCAAGTATTAAGCAGCATACGCGCGCCAAGGTTGAATTCGGAAGCCGGCTTCCGAATTCGGCGGCTAACCGTGGCTGACGCCGTTTGGCAGATGATCGCGCTAAGCAGATGATTGCACAAAAAAAATGCAAGGCACAAGGCCTTGCAATTTAAACGCGTCCGATCCGTTTCCGGTGTCCGGCGGCAGCGAGTTACCGCGCCTAGATCGCATCCTCCCAAGACTTTGACCGCGTAGGAGAGCAGATTTTTCTCCGCCCTCTCGGTTATCGGCGCACACTAGACCAAGGCAGGTGAAAATGTCACGAAGAATTTTGCCTCGAAACAGGCAATATCGTGCTGCACTGCACAATAGTGCGGCAGGGCTTGCTTGTGAATCGATCAAAAAGCCATTTGCGGCACTTTGCAGCCAAAATCGCCTTTTTGGTAAGGTGCAGAAGGCCCGATACTTTGGGGCACTCGGGTTTCCATTCGGCCATGAAATGGCTATGAAGCCCGGGCAAGCAGCCTCGGTTGCGCCGATTCCCCGCGCCGCCATTTTCACTCACGGACCAGTCCATGCGTTTGTCGCGCTATTTCCTGCCCATTCTCAAAGAAAATCCCCGCGAGGCCGAGATCGTCTCGCATCGGCTGATGCTGCGCGCAGGCATGATCCGCCAGCAGGGGCAGGGCAGCTTTTCGTGGCTGCCATTGGGCAAGCGCGTGCTGGACAAGGTCTGCCGGATCATCCGTGAGGAACAGAACCGCGCCGGCGCGCTGGAAATCCTGATGCCGACCATCCAGTCGGCGGATCTGTGGCGCGAAAGCGGCCGTTACAACGATTACGGCAAGGAGATGCTGCGCATCAAGGACCGCCAGGACCGCGACATGCTCTACGGGCCGACCAACGAAGAGATGGTCACCGAGATTTTCCGCGCCTACGTGAAGTCCTACAAGGACCTGCCGCTCAACCTCTACCATATCCAGTGGAAGTTCCGCGACGAGGTGCGCCCGCGCTTCGGCGTCATGCGCAGCAGAGAATTCCTGATGAAGGACGCCTATTCGTTCGACCTCGATTTCGAGGGCGCCAAGGCCGCCTACAACCGTATGTTCGTCTCATATCTCAGGACGTTCACACGCATGGGCCTGCAGGCCATTCCAATGCGCGCCGACACCGGTCCGATCGGCGGCGATCTCAGCCATGAGTTCATCATCCTGGCCGAAACCGGCGAGAGCCAGGTGTTCTGCGACCGCGCCTATCTCACGCTCGACGTGCCGGGCGCCGGCACGAACTTCTCAAACGACGCCGAGATCGGCGATATCGTGAAGAAGTGGACGACGCCTTATGCCGCCACCGACGAGATGCATGACGAGGCGGCCTGGGCGAACGTTCCGCCCAACGAGCAGGTCTCGGCGCGCGGCATCGAGGTCGGCCACATCTTCCACTTCGGCGAGAAATACTCCAAGCCCATGGGCGCCAAGGTGACCGGACCCGACGGCAAGGATCACTTCGCCTCTGGCGGCTCCTACGGCATCGGTCCATCGCGCCTGGTCGCGGCGATCATCGAGGCCAGCCATGACGAGAACGGCATCATCTGGCCGGAAGCGGTGGCGCCCTTCGACATCGGCCTGATCAACATGAAGGTCGGCGACGGCGAATGCGACCGCGTCTGCGACGAGCTCTATGCGGCTCTGACTTCGGCGGGCAAGGACGTGCTTTATGACGACACCGACCAGCGTCCCGGCGGCAAATTCGCCACCGCCGACCTGATCGGGCTGCCGTGGCAGGTGATCGTCGGCCCGCGCGGCGTGGCCGCCGGCGAGGTCGAGATCAAGAGCCGCAAATCGGGCGAGCGCGCGACGCTGCCGATCGCCGAGGCCAAGAAACGCCTGGGTATCGCCGCATGAACGAGGCGGCGGCAGCGGCCAGGTCAGCGGCGGGCGCTTTCTCCGGCTTCGAGCGCATGGTGGCGTGGCGCTATCTGCGATCGCGCCGCAAGGAGACGGTGATCTCGGTCATCGCCTCGATCTCCTTTCTCGGCATCATGCTCGGAGTCGCGACGTTGATCGTCGTCATGGCCGTGATGAACGGTTTCCGCGCCGAATTGCTGACCCGCATCCTCGGCGTCAACGGCCATCTCATCGTGCAGCCGCTCGATTCGCCGCTGGAGGACTACGCCCAGGTGGCGAGCCGCATCAACGGTGTTTCGGGCGTCAAATACGCCATCCCGCTGATCGACGGCCAGGTCCTGGCGCAAGGCAATGTCGGCGGCGGCACGGGCGCCCTGGTGCGCGGCATCCGCGGCGAGGACCTCGGCAAGATTTCGATCGTCGCCAGCAACATCAAGCAGGGCACGCTCGACGGCTTCGATACCGGCGACGGCGTGGCGATCGGCAAGCGCATGGCCGAAAGCCTCGGACTGGTGCTCGGCGACACCATCACGCTGATCTCGCCGGACGGCGACGTGACGCCGCTCGGCACCACACCGCGCATGAAGGGCTACAAGGTGGCGGCGATCTTCGAGGTCGGCATGTCGGAATATGACAACTCGATCGTCTATATGCCGTTCTCGGAAGCGCAGCTCTATTTCAACATGGACGGGCGCGCGCAGACCATCGAGATCTATGTCGACAACCCCGACAATGTCGACGCGTTGAAGCCGCTGGTCGAGCAGGCGGCGCAGCGGCCGGTCGACCTCGTCGACTGGCGCCAGCGCAACGAGACCTTCTTCTCGGCGCTGCAGGTCGAGCGCAACGTCATGTTCATGATCCTGACGCTGATCGTGCTGGTGGCGGCGCTCAACATCATTTCCGGCCTCATCATGCTGGTGAAGGACAAGGGACACGACATCGCCATCCTGCGCACGATGGGCGCCTCGCGCGGCGCGATCCTGCGCATCTTCCTGATGACCGGCGCGGCGATCGGCGTCACCGGCACCATCGCCGGCGTGCTGCTCGGCGTCGTCATCTGCCTCAACATCGAATCGATCCGCCAGTTCTTCTCCTGGATGACCGGCAGGATCCTGTTCAATCCCGAGCTCTATTTCCTCAGCCAGCTGCCGGCGAAGATGGATCCGCGCGAGACCACCTATGTCGTCATCATGGCGCTTGGCCTGTCGTTCCTCGCGACGGTGTTCCCCGCCTGGCGGGCCGCCCGGCTCGATCCCGTCGAAGCCTTGAGGTACGAATGATGGCCGAGGCCATTATCGAGTTGAAGGGCGTCGAGCGGCACTACGTCCAGGGGCCTCGCAAGCTCACCATTTTGAACGGCGCCGACTTTTCGCTCAGGCGCGGCGAGATGGTGGCGCTGGTGGCGCCGTCGGGCACCGGCAAGTCGACGCTTTTGCACACGGCGGGGCTATTGGAGCGGCCCGACGCGGGCGACGTGATCCTCGCCGGCCGTGCGTGCGGCCGGCTGTCGGACGAGGAGCGCACCGCGATCCGCCGCAACGACGTCGGCTTCGTCTATCAATTCCATCATTTGCTGCCGGAGTTCTCCGCGCTCGAGAACATCATGATGCCGCAACTGATCAAGGGGCTCGGCCGCAAGGAAGCATCCGAGCGCGCGGCGCAGCTCCTCGACTATATGCAGATCGGCAAGCGCGCGCAGCACCGGCCGGCCGAGCTTTCCGGCGGCGAGCAGCAGCGCGTCGCCATTGCCCGCGCGGTCGCCAATGCCCCGCTGGTGCTGCTGGCCGACGAGCCGACCGGCAATCTCGATCCGGTCACCGCCTCCTACGTCTTCGATGCGCTGGAGGCTCTGGTCAGGCAGTCGGGCCTTGCGGCGCTGATCGCCACCCACAACCACGAGCTTGCCTCGCGCATGGACAGGCGGGTGACGCTGGCCGAGGGCAAGGTCGTGCCGCTGTAGGCCCCAATGTCGTCATCCTAGGGCGAAGCTCCGCGAAGCGGAGCGAAGACCCTAGGATCCATTCCGTTACCTCTGCCGAAGAATGCGACGCCGCAGAGGGGGCAGCAGAGAGCGGCTCTTGAGAAGCCTCGTTCTGCACCGCAGCGAAGCATCGACGCCACGGCATGGATTCTAGGGTCTGCGCGCGTCGCTTCGCTCCTTGCTTCGCCCTAGAATGACGAAGTGATGGGCGTGCTAGCCAATCGCCAAGGCTACGCCTGCCCACGCAGCGCCCACCGTCAACCTTTCCTTAACCCTGCCCAAACGGACCGGGCGGATTCGCTCCAACGCGCCTCAGACGGTCGTTGACATTCGAACAAAATTAGAACAAATTATGAACATAGCAACAACAGGAGAGAGTTATGAGCGATCTTGTTCAGGACGTCGTTTCACTGGTTTGCATGAGCACTTTCCTCGTTTCAATGGCGATCTGGATCGGCGCCATGTGATCGGGCGGCTTCGCCGCTGTACAGGACGGGCAAATGCCCGCCCGTTGTTGGGGCGGGCAAGAAGCCCGCCCACGGGACGGGCAAGAGCCCACCCATTGTTGTTAAGTCTTTCTTGGCTGCGTCGCCGCTAGGCTGCTCCTTCAAGACAGGGAGCCAAGGCAAGTGTCGGTCATCGTCACGGTCACGCTCGTGGCCGGCAATCTCGGACTGATCTTTCTTTTGATGACCGTGCCGCTCGGACTGCGCACGGTGACGGTCAGCCGCGTGATCAAGGCCGACCGCAATCGCCTTTGGCAGGCGCTGTGGCCGTTCGGCGGCGACGCCGGCTGGTCGGGCGAAATCCTTGCCGCCGAACCCCTGGATAGCGAAGGGACGGCGCTGATCCGGCTCTCCTGGGAAGGACGGGACGGCCGGCCGATCGACCGCAAGGCGCGGCTCGAGGATGTGAGGGAGGGGAGCTGCTTCTCGATGACGGTCCTCGAGGATACGGCGCTCGATCCATCATTCTGGGTGAACTATCGCGAGACCGCCGAACTCGTACCGGAAGGTGATGCCACGCGGGTGACGCTCAGCCAGACAGATCGCTATCGCGGTGTCGCGTTCCTGATCTTCCGCTTCTTCGCCATGCGCCGTGAGCTCCGCAAGCTGGACGTGTGGGCGGCTACCGGCACGTATCGCAGGGGCGGCTGGTTCGAGCATCCGCTGAGCCAGGTCGGCTTCGCCGTGCTTTCGGCCCTGATCCTGTGGCCGTTCTTCGGGCTCAATCTTGGCGGCCTGGCGCTGGCGGCGATCCTCACCTCGGTGGTCGCCCTGCACGAGCTTGGCCATATGGCCGCCTTCCGCCTGACGGGGCATCGCCGCGCCCGGATGATCTTCATTCCGCTGCTGGGCGGCATCGCCATCGGCGGCAGGCCCTATGACAGCCGCTTTGAGGTCGCCTTCGTGGCGCTTATGGGCGCCGGCTTCTCCGCCTTCCTGGTGCCGGTGCTGATCGCCGCCAGCGGCTTCGCCAATGGCGAAGGACATCGGCTGGCCGCCATGCTTTTGGCCACGCTTGCCGGCTGCGCGTCGCTGTTCAACATCGCCAATCTGGTGCCGGTGTGGAAATTCGACGGCGGCCAAGTGCTGCGCCAGATCTGCCCGGGGCCGGCCGCACTTGCGCTGGCGTCCTTCCTGCTGCTCTCGGCGCTTCTGGCGCTCGGCTGGCGGGCTGGTTTCTCGCCAAGCTTCCTGCTTATCGCCGGCGCGGTGTTCGCGATGCTGAGCCTGATAACCATGGGCAGCGGCGTGAAGCCGCGTCACGAGTTGAAGCCGATCAAGACCTTCGATCGGCTGGTCATGGCCGGCGCGCTGCTCGCCGTCTTTGCCATCCATGGCTATGGCATGCTGTGGGCATCCGCGCAGCTAATGTAGCGAGAGGGCGGCTCAGCCGACCTTGCGAGCAGGCTCCGCAGCTGGAACGGCGGCAGGTCCGAACACATCCTCGAACGCAGCTTTCAGCGCGAGGTCGAGGTCGGCCATGGTGACCGGCAGCCCAAGATCGACGAGGCTGGTCACGCCATGGTCCGAGACGCCGCAGGGCACGATGCCGCTGAAATGGCCGAGATCCGGTTCGACATTGATGGCGATGCCGTGGAAGCTCACCCAGCGCCGCAGCCGGATGCCGATGGCCGCGATCTTGTCTTCGGCGGGCGTGCCGTCGGTCAGGGCCGGCCGGTCCGGCCGCACCACCCAGACGCCGACGCGGTCCTCGCGCCGCTCGCCGCGCACGTTGAAGGCGGCGAGCGTGGCGATGATCCATTGCTCGAGCGCCGCGACGAAGGCGCGCACATCCTCGCGCCGGCGCTTCAGGTCAAGCATCACATAGGCCACGCGCTGGCCGGGACCGTGATAGGTATATTCGCCGCCGCGGCCTGCGGCAAAGACCGGAAAGCGGTCGGCATCGATCAGGTCTTCAATTCGCGCGCTGGTTCCCGCGGTGTAGAGCGGCGGATGCTCGACCAGCCAGACCATCTCGCCGGCAGCACCGCTGCGGATCGCCTCCGCGCGCGCTTCCATGAAGGCCAGCGCGTCCGGATAAGAGGTGAGGCCGGGTTCGATCACCCATTCCACCGGCGCCGAACCAGGCAGGGGAACGAACGACGTGGCGATCTGGCTGCGTTCTGTCATGGAACTTTCGATCTTCGACTTGTGCATGCCGTTATCCCAAAACCGCCTTACACTTTTGGGCGACATGCATTTGCCTCTCATATGGCGGCAATCGGCCAAAACGTCCAGTTCCGCCAGTGTGAAGCCGAGCCGCGGAGGCTTGTGCCAGCCGCTTTGCCTGATGCACGTCGTCCTCCCAAAACCTCTGCGCACTTGTGGGCGATACGCATTCGCGAATATTCCGCTCGGCGCACTTGTTTCGCCGGAAACGATTTGCTACAGGCCCCGGGCCGGTCGGTTCCGGCTCCTACCACGTGCGGTCGTGGCGGAATTGGTAGACGCGCAGCGTTGAGGTCGCTGTGGGGCAACCCGTGGAAGTTCGAGTCTTCTCGACCGCACCATTCTCCCCAAAAGCCTGTCGAATTTGGCATCGGCGAGCGATCGTTCTCGTCGCTGCCGGCGGTTTCCTGGACCAAAGTGAAGCGGCGGCGGGCCATGAGACCACACCGCCGCTGATGCTTGACGCGAGGCGATTCCGGCAACCGGCAAAGCGAGCCTACCCCGTCCACCCCAAGCCGGCCGAGATGCAGTTGATCGAGACGAGCAGGGCGTCGGTCGCCCGCCTTTGATCTGCGCCTGTGCCTGCCCGAACTTCGCGCAGCAGATTGACCTGTAGCCGGTGGATGTCGTCCATCTGCCGGCGCAGATTGTCGAAACGCCTTTTGAACATCGGGAAGCGCGCGGAAAGGTCGCCTCCCGTAAGGTCGCCGATCAGGCGCCGCGTCAGCTCGTATTCGGCCGCGATGCGGACATGAATTCTTGCCGCCGCATCGCTGTCGGACACCAGGTCGGCATAGAGCCGTGCGATCTCCATGTCGGACTGGTAGAGCGTCTTTTCGGCCTCGTCGACGACCAGGCGGAAAAAGCGCGAGTGCTCGAACATGCGGGCCAGAAGCTCGCGCCCAGCCTCGCCACGCACCGTGATGAACGCGCTCAGCGCGCTGCCGATGCCGTACCAGCCGGTCAACAGATGTCGGTTCTGGCTCCACGCGAACACCCACGGAATGGCGCGCAGGTCGGCAATGCCGCTGGCGCCGAAGCGACGATCCGGCCGTGAGCCCATTTTCAAGAGCGCCAGTTCGGCAACCGGGCTCGCCTGGTTGAAATAGTCGAGGAAGCGCGGCTCGGCCATCAATCCGGCGTAGGACGCTTGCGATATACCCGCCAGCGCTTCCAGCGCTTCGTCGAACTCCGGCGTCTCCTTAGGCTTATCACCGCCCGTGGATCGGACACCGTGCGCCAGCACGGCGGCGGCGAGCACCTCAAGCTGGTTAAGGCCAGTGCCGCGATTGGCGAATTTCGACGACACGACCTCGCCCTGCTCGGTCACCCGCATGGATCCGGCGACGGTGCCTTGCGGCTGCGCCGCGATCGCGCGGCCTGTCGGCGCGCCGCCCCGGCTGACGGAGCCGCCGCGGCCGTGAAAGAAACCGATCCTGACCTTATGCTTGCGGCCGATGGCGGCGAGGCGCTTCTGCGCCTTTGCCAGTTCCCAATTCGAAGCGAGGAATCCGCCATCCTTGTTGGAGTCCGAATAGCCAAGCATGATTTCCTGGCGCGCGCCGAAATCGCGCACCGTCCGCCGCACCAGCGAGACGCCGAGCAGTTCGTTCAGGATGGCAGGGGCTGCCTGCAGATCGGCGATGGTCTCAAACAACGGCACGATCCGCAGCCTGATCGTGGCGTCGCCGCCGGGCGCGGTGGAGAGCCCGCAATATTGCGCCAGCAGATAGACCGCGAGCAGGTCGTCGGCCGAGCGGGTCATGCTGAGCACGAAAGAGCCGACGGCGTCGGCATCCGCGCTGGATATTTGTTCGCGGATGACAGCGAATGTCGACAGCAGTTCACCTGCCTCCGGCGAGAGTTGGCTTGCGTCGATCTGCAGCCGCTCGCCCTGGCTGAGCGCCGCGCGAATGCGCGCCGACCATTGCGACGTGCCGGAGGCGACGGGATCGGCCGGATCTGTCAGCGCGAACAGCTCGGCCAGCACCCGGTTGACAACTGTGGAGTTCTGCCGGATGTCGAGCGAGACCGTGCGGAAGCCAAAGCTTCCGACCTGCCAAAGCAGCGGCTGGATGAAACGCCTGGCGACCGCGCGGCCGCCGATCGCTTCGAGGGCTGAAGAGAGGGCATTGAGATCGGCGCGAAACGCCTCCGCCGAGCGGTAGGCCGCCTTGCCGCCCTCACGCGTGGCGAGCAAGCGGGCCAGCAGGGCCGAAGCGAACTGGCGCAGCGGTTCGTCCGGGTTGCGGGCGGCTATCTCTTGCGCCTCTCCACTCTTATCCAGCGCTGTTTGCAGCACCGGCCTGAAGCCGGTCGGCAGGTCGATGACGTTGGAACTGGCGCTGAGCACCGTCACCAGCCGCTGCGCCTGCGCCAGATACCAGCCTATGGCGGTGTTGCGGTATTCGGCCATGGCATGGGCCGTGACCGCAGCCGTCACGTTCGGATTGCCGTCGCGGTCGCCACCGATCCAGGAGGCATAGCGCATGAAGGAAGGAATTCGGATCGGCTCGCCCGGATAGTGGCGCTCGCAGGCGCTCTGAAGCTTGCCATAGAGCTGCGGCGTTGCCTCGAAGATGACTTCGCGGAAGAAATGAAGTCCCCAGGCGATCTCGCGCTCGACCGTCGGGCGCTCCAGCCGCAGCTCGCCCGTCATCCACAAAAGCTCGATCTCGCTTTCCAGGTCGGCGATCAAGAGATCGCGTTCGCGCGGCGCCCAGCGCGGCTGGTCGAGCTCGGTCAGCTTGCGATAGATGCGGCGGTGGATCTCCAGCACGGTGACGCGTTTTGCCTCCGTCGGATGCGCGGTCATGGTCGGGCCGACGCAAAATTCGTCGAGCGCCGACTGGGCTTCCGCCGCCGAGTGGCCGCTCGCCGCCATCTCGGCAATCACGCTGGCGAAGGAGCCGGGCACTTCGTCGGCGCCCGCGCCTTGCTCGAGCTCGCGCCGCGCCCGCATCGCCAGCAACTCGTCGACAATCGTCAGCAACTGGAACCACACGCCGCTCGCCTGGAGCGCCGGGATGCGCTGCTCGGGAGCCAGCGAGACGAGGGATCTGCGTCCGTTCAGGACCGCGGCGATCTCGGGCTCACGCGCGCTCGCGACCTGAAGCAGCAGACGTAACAGCAGGCTGCGCTCGTCTTCACGAAACTTGAAGGGTTTGCTCTGTTCCAAAGCCGCTTTCCCGATCGTCAGCCGATTTGCCGCTGCGCTGCTAAGCAGTTGTCTTCAGGCAATCCCGGACGGCCGCAGCGCACATTTCCTGGAATTGCCCTTTATAGGGGCAGCGCCGAGCGCACAGGCCGACCACTATCGAGGAGGCCGGCCCGGGACAGCTTTCACATCCTGTCGCGATTCTCGCCTGGTTGGCCGTCAAGCAGCCTTCTTCGTCCGCGCCAGCGTGTCGGCCACGACCTCGCCGAAGGAGGCGGGGGTCGGCACGATGACGACGCCGGCTTCCTTCAGGATCTCGACCTTTTCCTGCGCCGACTCGCCGAAGGCGGAGATGATCGCGCCGGCGTGGCCCATACGGCGGCCCTTCGGGGCTGAGAGGCCGGCGATGTAGGCGATCAGCGGCTTCCTCATATTGTCGCGCGCCCAGATCGCGGCTTCGGCTTCCTGCGGGCCGCCGATCTCGCCGATCATCACCACGGCGTCGGTGTCTTCGTCGCGCTCGAAGAGCTGCAGGATGTCCTTGAAGGACGAGCCGTTGATCGGATCGCCGCCGATGCCGACGCTGGTCGACACGCCGATGCCCAGCGCCTTCATCTGCGAGGCCGCCTCGTAGCCCAGCGTCCCGGAGCGGCCGACGATGCCGACTCGTCCGGGCAGATAGATGCTGCCCGGCATGATGCCCATCAACGCCTGTCCGGGCGTAATGACGCCGGCGCAGTTCGGGCCGACCAGGCGCATGCGGTCCTCGAAGCGGTAGCGGCGCATGTAGCGCTTGACCTGCATCATGTCCTGCGACGGGATGCCGTCGGTGATGCAGACGCAAAGCTTGATGCCGGCGTCGGCGGCTTCCATGATCGAATCGGCGGCGAAGGGAGGCGGCACGAAGACGATGCTCGCCTCGGCACGGGTCTCGCGCACGGCGCCCTTGACAGTGTTGAAAACGGGCAGGCCGAGATGCGTCTGGCCGCCCTTGCCGGGGGTGACGCCGCCGACCAGCTTGGTTCCATAGCGCTTCATGTCGTCGGCATGGAAGCTGCCGATCTTGCCGGTGAAACCTTGCACGATGACGCGCGTGCTGCGGTTGAGCAGGATTGCCATTTCTCGACCTTCCTCAGGCTGCTTTTTTGTTCTTGGCGGCTGCGCGCCAGGCGGCGACGGCCTTTTCGGCGGCTTCGGCCAGCGTGTCGGCGACGATCACCTTCTCGCCGGAATCGGCCAGGATCTTGCGTCCTTCCTCGACCTTGGTGCCGGATAGGCGCACCACCAGGGGGACGTCGACGCCGACCTCGCGGATCGCCTTGATGACGCCTTCGGCCACCCAGTCGCAGCGGTTGATGCCGGCGAAGATGTTGACCAGGATTGCCTCGACATTCTTGTCGCCGAGCACGGCGCGGAAGGACTTTGCTACCCGCTCCGGCGAGGCGCCGCCGCCGATGTCGAGGAAATTGGCCGGCTCGCCGCCGGCGATCTTGATCATGTCCATCGTCGCCATGGCGAGGCCTGCGCCGTTGATGATGCAGCCGATATTGCCCTCGAGCCCGACATAGGAGAGGCCGCGGTCGCTGGCGAAGGTTTCGCGCGGGTCCTCCTGGCTCTTGTCGCGCAACTCGGAGATTTCCGGCCGGCGGAACAACGCGTTCTCGTCGAACGACATTTTTGCGTCGAGCGCGACGAGGCTGCCGTCACGCGTCACCACCAGCGGATTGATCTCCAGCATCGAGGCGTCGTAGTCGCGGAACACCTGATAGCAGCCGAGGATGGTTTCGGTCGCCTTGCCGATCAGGTTGCTTTCGAGGCCAAGTCCGAAGGCGATTTCGCGCGCCTGGAAGCCTTGCATCCCGACGCCCGGATCGACGGTGGCGCGGATGATGGAGTCCGGCTTCTTCTCCGAGATGTCCTCGATCTCCATGCCGCCGGCGGCCGATGCCACGATCATGACGCGCTCTTCCTTACGGTCGAGCACGAAGCCGAGATAGAGCTCCTGCGCGATGTCGACGGCCTCCTCGAGATAGAGGCGCGAGATCAGCTTGCCGCGCGGGCCGGTCTGCTGCGTCACCAGCTTGCGCCCGAGCATGGCTTCTGCCGCGTTCGAGATCTCCTCGTCGTTCGAGCAGAGTTTTATCCCGCCGGCCTTGCCGCGCGCCCCGGAATGGACCTGCGCCTTCAGCACCCATTTGGCGCCGCCGATTTCCCTGGCACGATAGGTCGCCTGTTCGGGGCTGTAGGCGAGGCCGCCGCGCGGCACGTGCACGCCGTGGCGGGCAAGCAGTTCCTTGGCCTGGTATTCGTGAATGTCCATCATGTCCTCCCGGTATGTCTATTGCGCGGCTTGCGGCTTTTGTTCGCTGGCAAGATGGCCGGCGCGCTCGATCGCCTCGTTCACCACCAGCACATTGCGCGCCATGCGCTCCGACGCCGCGTCGATCATCTTGCCGTCGAGGGCCGCCGCGCCTTTGCCCAGCGCCTCTGCTTCCTTCAGCACTTCCAGGATGCGGCGGGCACGCGTGACTTCTTTTTCCGGCGGCGAGAACACATCGTTTGCCAGGGCGATCTGCGAAGGGTGGATCGCCCATTTGCCTTCGATGCCGAGCGCAGCGGCACGCCTCGCGGCCGCCTTGTAGCCCTCCGGATCGGAGAAATCGCCGAATGGACCGTCGATCGCACGCAGGCCGTAGGCGCGGCAGGCGACCGTCATGCGCGACAGGGCGAAATGCCACTGGTCGCCGGGATAGTCGGGATTGAGGCCGCCGATGTTGACGGTGCGCGCCTTGTTTGAGGCGGCATAGTCGGCGACGCCGAAATGCATGGCTTCCAGCCGGCCCGGCGTGGCGGCGATCGCCTCGACATTAGCCATGCCCAGCGCCGTCTCGATCAACGCCTCGAGGCCGACACGGGTCTTGAAACCCTTGGCCATCTCGATCTGGTTGACCATGGCCTCGACCATATAGAGGTCGGCCGGCACGCCGACCTTCGGCACCAGGATCGTGTCGAGCCGGTCGCCGGCCTGTTCCATGACGTCGACGACGTCGCGGTACATGTAATGCGTGTCGAGACCGTTGATGCGCACCGAGACGGTCTTGCCCTTGGCGCGCCAGTCGATGTCGTTCAGCGCCTGGATGATGTTCTTGCGGGCGCGTTCCTTGTCGGGCGGCGCCACCGCGTCCTCGATGTCGAGGAAGACGAAGTCGGCGGCGCTGTTGGCCGCCTTGTCGATCATCTCCGGGCTGGAGCCCGGCACGGCGAGCTCGCTGCGCTGGAGCCGCAGTTTCTTCAGATGGTTGATGGTGTGGCTCATGGTGCGCTCCTCACGCCGCTCTGGCGACCGGCACGTCGGCCGTGCGGCGGAAATGCTCGATCGCCGCCGCCACGCCCGAGCCGGTGGCCAGGCGCACGCCGCAATCGAGCAGCGCCATTTCGGCGGCCGACAGCGAGGCCAGCACCATCACCTCGTTCAGCCAGCCGAGATGGCCGATGCGGAAGACCTTGCCGGCCACCTTGTTGAGGCCGCCGCCGAGAGAGGTATTGTATTGCTGGTAGGCGCGCTTGACGACATTCGCGCTGTCGATGCCTTCCGGCACCAGGATGGCGCTGACCGTGTTGGAGTGCCATTGCGCTGTCTTGGCGCACAGCTTCAGGCCCCAGGCGTCGACGGCCTTGCGCACGCCCTCGGCAAGGCGATGGTGGCGGACGAAGATGTTCTCCAACCCTTCCTCGGCAATCAGGTCGAGCGAGGCGCGCAGGCCGCGCAGCAGCTGGGTCGCCGGTGTGTAAGGGAAATAGCCGGCATCATTGGCGCGGATCATATCCTCGAAGGAGAAGTAGCAGTGCCGGTGTGTCGCCACCCGCGAAGCGGCCAATGCCTTCTTGCTGACCGACAGGAAGCCGAGGCCGGCCGGCAGCATGAAGCCTTTCTGTGAGCCGCTGACGGCGCAGTCGACGCCCCATTCCTCCTGGCGGAAGTCGATCGAGCCGATCGAGGAAACGCCGTCGACGAAGAGAAGGGCAGGATGGTGCGCCGCGTCGAGCGCCGCGCGGCAGCCGGCGACGTCGCTGGTGACACCGGTCGCGGTCTCGTTCTGGGTGCAGAAGACAGCCTTGATGCGGTGCGCCTTGTCGGCCCGAAGCTTCTCGGCATAGAGCTCGAGCGGAACGCCGGTGCCCCACTCGCAGTCGATGACGTCGACCTCGAAGCCGAGCCGCTCGGCCATGTCGACCCACAGATGCGAGAACTGGCCGAAGCGCGACATCAGCACCTTGTCGCCGGGGCTGAGCACATTGGTCATCGCCGCTTCCCAGGCGCCGGTGCCGGAAGACGGGTAGATGAAGACGCGGCCGGTCTCGTTCTTGAAGACCCTTTTGATGTCCTCGAACAGCGGCAGCGTCAGGTTGGGGAAGGAGGAGGCGCGCATATCCTCCATCGGCAGGTTCATGGCTTGCCGGACCTGCTCGGGAATGTTGGTGGGCCCCGGGATGAAAAGATGCGTGAACCCAGCCATGCGCGAAACTCCTCCGATCGTTGGATTGTGGAGGCAGTTTCGTTTCGATGACGCCTTGCAACAACACCTTGCCGGGTAAGTTGTTGGCCCTTGCGGGTGGGATGGTCCTACCCGGTTGGCCTACCCGGTGGGCCTAACCTGTAGGTGATTTGGAGGTGCGGCGTTTCTCGCTCGAATAGAGCGCGACGGCCATGGCGCGGTTGCGGACGTCCAGCTTGTCGTAGAGATTCTTCAGGTGATACTTCACCGTGTTCTCGGAAATCCCCGTCCGCGTTGCGATCTGCAAATTGGTCCAGCCGTCGGAAAGCACCGCCAGCAACTCGCGCTCGCGCACGGTGAGCCTGGACAACGGCGTGTCGTTGACCTTGTTGATGTCGATGTAGGGGATGCAGATGCGGCCATGCGCGACCGCCAGGATCGTCTCGAAGATCACCGGCGGATCGTCGAACTGGAAGCAGTACCCTTGAGCGCCGAGGCGCACGCATTGCTTCAGGATGCCGATGTCGTGGTCGTTGGAGAAGATCGCGATGCGCACGCCAAGCTCGCGGCTCTGGACTTCCGTAAGCACATCGGCGCCGTCCATGTCGGCCAGCTTCCAGCCGATGACGGCGACATCGAATGTCGTGGCGGCGGCCAGTTCCAGGAATTGCGCGCCGCTGTGCACGACACCGAGCAGATCGAAGCGGCCGTCGCATTCCAGCATCTCGCGCAGCGCCGAAACGACGAACGGATTGCGCTCGGCAACGACCACGCGAACGCGCCGCTCGGCATTCCCCTCGTTCGTCTTTGCGGACTTGATGTTCAAGGCCAGCGTTTGTCCTCGGAGCATTTGGCGATGCGCTGATCTCTGGATCATGCATCATGACAATTCTGCCTCAATAGGGAAGGGGTGCTCTTTCCCCAGCGACATGCGCTGTCGCGCCGGCTGAAGCGATTGTCGCCCGCGACGCGCGTGCCGCGCGCTGCTTCCGAGAAGCGCGAGGCGAAGGCTACCGTCACATTTCCTTGGCTATTCCACGAGCTAGAGCGACATCTTTCCAAGACGAATCCTATTGCCGCGCTATCTGCCGCACAGGGTTTGGATTTCCCGAAAAGCGGTTTCCCCTTTTCGGGATCATGCACTAGACCTCGTTTGGGGATTCCTCGTTGCGGGAGGCGCTGGTGGAAGGCCAGGACAGACAGACGACCGGCGCCGCGCCCGCCGAGGAGCGCCACGCCGACATCTATGGCGAGGACGGCGCGGTGCGCGCCTCCTTCCTTGCCCAGATCGGCGCGGCGATCGCCGACCGCGACACGATCACCCTCAAGCGCGAGGTAGACGACCTGCACCAGTCGGAGCTCGGCGACGTGCTGGAGGCGCTTCATCCCGAACAGCGCCGGGCTTTGGTCGAACTGCTCGGCTCCGATTTCGACTTCTCCGCGCTGACCGAGGTCGACGAGGCGATCCGCCTCGACATCGTCGACAATCTGCCCAACGCGCAGATCGCGCAGGCGGTGCAGGAGCTCGATTCCGACGACGCCGTCTACATCCTCGAGGACCTCGAGAAGGAAGACCAGGACGAGATCCTGTCGCAACTGCCTTTCACCGAGCGCATCAGGCTCAGGCGCGCGCTCGACTATCCGGAAGAGACCGCCGGCCGGCGCATGCAGACGGAGTTTGTCGCCGTGCCGCCGTTCTGGACCATCGGCCAGACCATCGACTACATGCGCGAGGACAGAAACCTGCCCGAGCGCTTCAGCCAGATCTTTGTCATCGATCCTAGCTTCAAGCTGCTCGGCGCCATCGATCTCGACCAGATCCTGCGCAACAAGCGCGCGGTCAAGGTCGAGGACGTCATGCATGAGACCCTGCATGCGATCTCGGCCACGATGGACCAGGAAGAGGCGGCGCGCGAGTTCGAGCAGTACAATTTGCTCTCCGCCGCCGTGGTCGACGAGAACGGGCGGCTGGTCGGCGTGCTGACCATCGACGACGTGGTCGACGTCATCCAGGAAGAGGCGGAAGAGGACCTTTTGCGCATGGGCGGCGTCGGCGACGAAGAACTGTCCGACACGGTGCTCGCCACCTCGCGCTCGCGCGTGCCCTGGCTGCTGGTCAACCTTGTGACCGCCTTCCTTGCTGCCTCGGTCATCGGCCTGTTCGACCGCACGATCGAGCATATCGTGGCGTTGGCGGTGCTGATGCCGATCGTCGCCGGCATGGGCGGCAACGCCGGCTCGCAGACCATGACCGTCACCGTGCGCGCACTGGCGACCAGGGACCTCGATATCTACAACGCCGCCCGCATCATCCGTCGCGAGGTCGGTGTGGGCTTCATCAACGGCATCGTCTTCGCTACGCTGATAGGCATCGTGGCCGCAGTCTGGTTCCGCGATCCCAATCTGGGCGGCATCATCGCGGCGGCGATGATCATCAACATGTTCGCGGCTGCCTTGGCCGGGATTTTCATCCCGCTGCTGCTTGACCGTTTCAAGATCGATCCGGCCGTGGCCTCCGCCGTCTTCGTCACCACCGTCACCGACGTCGTCGGCTTCTTTGCTTTCCTTGGCTTGGCTACCTGGTGGTTCAGCATTCGCTAAAGCAATAAGGCGCCGTTAATTGACTTTTACGTAAATGCCGTGCGAGGTTGCCGCGGGGTAGTGCCGATTCCGGCGCTGGATGGGTATCATCGGAGGGAAGGGCGACGCTTCAAGCGGCGATGCCCGGGGCTGGGAGCGCGAATGCGGGAATATTACACGATCACCGAGCTGACGCGCGAGTTCGACGTATCGACGCGGACATTGCGGTTTTACGAGGACGAGGGGCTGGTGCAGCCGGTAAGGCGAGGCCGCACGCGGCTGTTTCGGCCGTCTGACCGGCATCTCATCCGCCAGATCATGCGGGGAAAAAGGCTCGGCTTCTCGATCAACGAGATCCGCGAGATCATCCAGATGTACAAGGAGCCGCCAGGCGAGGTCGGCCAGCTCAAGCTGATGATCAAGCGCATCGAGGAAAAACGCGAGGACCTGCGCCAGAAGCGGCGCGACCTGGAAGAGACGCTGGCGGAATTGGACCAGGCGGAGGAGTCCTGCGTGGAGCGGCTGGCCGAGCTGGGTGTGAATACGTAGCCCGCTGACAGGCGAAGACCAACTGGGGCGAACGTTCGAGATTAGCCGGTGCCTCCCGAAGTTCGTCATCCACGGGCGAAGCGGACGCGTAGACCCGAGGATCCATTCCGTTACCTCGATCGAAGGGCGCGGCGGAGCAGAAGTCTGCACCGTTGCAACGCCTTGATGTCACGGAATGGATTCTATGGTCTGCGCGCGTCGCTTCGCTCCTTGCTTCGCCATAGAATGACGACGGGAGAGGCGCTGCGGCTAGCTAAAGGCGAAGCACGCTAGCCCACCCGCTAAGGACGCCTAACCCCGCGACCGATCCGAGCGAAGCAGCCTCAAATCCAGCGCCGCACCCTTTTTGCGTAATCGCGGTATTTCTTGCCGAACTTCGCCGCCAGGATCTTTTCTTCCTTCTCGATCGCCAGTTTCTGCGTCGCGAAGGCGGCGAGGAAGGCAAAGAGCAGGAACCAGGCGATGCCGGTGATGAAGGCGACGCCGATCAACAGCAGCGAGTTGGCGAGATATATCGGGTTGCGGGTGATGCCGAAGGGGCCGGACGTCACCAGATGATCGGGCTCGGCGTTGGGGTCGAATGTCGTCTTGGCCCGCATCATGACGCGGATGGCCGTGATCCAGAGCATGGCGACGCCGAACAGCGCCACCCAGCCGACGCCGAACAGGAGATCGCCGAAGATGTCGCCGATCCAGGGCAGCGGGTAGAGCATGCCGAGGACGACGCTCGCCGCAATCGCCACGACATAGATCACCGGCGGCCAGGGAATGATCCCGTGTCTGGGCTTTACGATGCCCGTCATTGCTGCCCTCCCTCCATCTGGTCCTGCGTCGCGGCGGTGCAGGTCTCCGCCATGTCGGCCAGATGCGATTTCCAGACGCTGGACTGATCGTTGGCGTAGAGCTTGTCGAGAGACCCTTCGCCCTTCAGCGTGTCCAGCATGCAGCCACAATAGCTCGTACAGAACTTGCTGTCGCGCTGCTGTTCGCACTGCGCCTGGCAAGCCGGCAGGAAGCCGGCTTCCCTATCCTGAGGGGCGGCGGGCATGACCTGCGAAAACAGCCACACCGAGCCGAACAGAAGCGGCTGGTGAATGAGGTAGAAGGCGAGGCTGTGCCGGCCGATGAAGGTCAGCGGCTTCGACCAGCGGCCGGGCAGCCATGTTCCCAGCCGGGCGAGCAAGCCCGATGCGGAAGCGAGCTTCACCGTTGCGATGCCCGCAAGCACCGCGCCGAACCACGGGAAAAGCGGCACATAATCGTTGGAACGCGGGTTGGTGGCGGAAAGGCCCACCCACCACAGCGCCGGATGGTCGAAGAACTCCGACCGCAGATAGTAAGGCGCGGCAATGACCGCCGCGGCGATGATCGCCGTCACCAACCAGGGCAGCCTTAGAAAGGCGAGGCCGAGCAGGCTCGCCAGCGCGATCTCATGCAGGATGCCGAAGAAGATGAACCCGTCCGGGGTGACGATGTAGGTGACTGCCGAGATGGCGGCCGCTGCGATGCCCACCATGGCAAAGCGCTTCCAGAAGCCTGGCCAGCGGATATGACGGCCGTGGGCAAGGAAGAGGCTGACGCCGACGAGCAACAGGAAGGTCGAGGCAATGCAGCGCGCATAGAATTTCCACCAGCCGAAGGCGGTGAGGGCGGGCGCGGTGTAGCCGAAGTTTTCGAGGTCCCAGGTGAAGTGGTAGCTCGCCATCGCGATCAGCGCGATGCCGCGCAGGATGTCGATGGCCTGGATGCGGCCGTGCTTTGGCGCGTCCTGAACAGGGCCGCTGGTCGTTTGAAGGCTCATCATCTCGATCCGATTCAGTCGTGCCAAACGACTATCACGGTTCAAGTGGACGACAGAAGCAGGCGGCCATCAATGCGGTTCATGGCAGCCATGAAATTTCGCTTTAGGCCAGAGCTGGAAAGCCTTTGGCAGGCTTCGCTTTTCGGCCTCTCGGAGTCGGTTTCCTGCTACTGGCCGATGGCTGGCCCGGCCAGAGTTGACGGACGATTTCACGTCCCGGAGGGCCGATGTCCACCCATGTGCGCCATCCGATCTGGCTTCCGGCTTTGCGGCCGGCGGACGCGCGCACCTTCGCCTCGCTCAATGCGGTTGAATCCTTCGCCCGCGCCACGATCTCCAGCGTGATCCCGATCCAGGCCTACGAGATCCTGCACAATGAGCGGATCGTCTCGATCCTCTACACGATCGTGTCCCTGATGGGCCTTTCGGTCACGCTGTTCATGCCTGTGCTCATCCGCCGCTTCGCGCGGCGCTGGGTCTACACGGCCGGCTGCATGCTGCTGGCGCTCGGCTCCTCCTTCTTCGTCACCCACTCGCTGACCGGCCAGATTGCCGGCATGCTGTGCCGCGTCATGGGGGCGAGCGCGCTGTCGATCACGCTCAACCTCTACATCATGGATCACATCCGCAAGACCGACTTCATGCAGGCAGAATCCCTGCGCATGGCGTGGTCGATGTTCGCCTGGACGGGCGGGCCGACGCTCGGCATCTTCCTCTACACCCATTTCGGCATCTATGCCGCGCATGGCGCGGTCGTCGTGTTTGCGTTCGCGCTGCTTTGCCTGTTCTGGTTCTATCGGCTGAGCGACAACCAGTCGATCCGGCCCGGCAAGTCGCGGCCCGCCAATCCACTTGCCAATATCGGCCGCTTCGTGAAACAGCCAAGGCTCAGGCTTGCCTGGCTGATCGCCTTCGGCCGCTCCTGCTTCTGGACGACGTTCTTCGTCTACGGCCCGCTGTTCATGGTGATCACCGGCCAGGGCGAGCTCGCCGGCGGCTTGCTGGTTTCGGCCGGCAACGCGCTCCTGTTCGCGGCGATCTTCTGGGGCAGGGCCGGCAAGCGCTTCGGCGGGCGCAGGGTCATGACTTTCGCCTATTTCGCCATGTCGGCCATGTTGTTTGCCGCGGGCGGAATCGGCGAAGCGGCGCCGTTGCTCACCGGCGCGCTGCTGCTCTGCGGCGCGCTCTTCACTATCGCGCTCGATGCGCTCGGCTCGACCGTCTTCATGCGCTCGGTGCGCGCTTACGAGAAGGCGCAGATGGCAGCGGTCTACCGAACCTATCTCGATTTCTCCGAGCTGACGCCGCCGCTCGTCTATTCGGTGGTGCTGGCCTTCTTCGGCCTCGGATCGGTGTTCATCACGCTCGGCATCTTGGCCGCCTTCTGCGGCTTCATCACCTGGCGGTATCTGCCGAAGGCGTTCTGAACGCTGCGTGACGGCCGCGCACCCAATCGTGGAAGCGGTGCAGATCGTATTCCTCCGGCATCAGCACACCGGCCTGATGGCGCATCGAGCGCAGGCCTCGCTGGTTGACCTCGCAGATCGCGGCGTCTTCTTCGAGCACCTGGGTGCCGAAGGCGACGATGTTGTCGATATCGGTCTTTCCCAGCGCATCCGGCGCGAACAGCCATTCGGCGGTGAGCTCGGTCTGCTCCGGGCCGAGCGGCGCCAGCCGCACGGTGCGCATGTAATCGATATGGCCGACGATGAACATCGAGGGCAGCGAGGTGGCGTAGGTCTGGCCGGCGGCGCGCTCGGCCGGCGTCAGGCCGGAAAAGACAGGGCCATGGACATGGCCATCCTTGGACCAGGTTTCGGCGCCGGCGCGCAGCCGGCCGGAGAATTCCGGCGCGTCATTGTCGGCGTGGCGGGCCCATTCGGGATCGTCATGCCTGGCCATCAGGCCGCGGCCATAGATCGGCACCAGTCGCGACAAGTCCTTATGCACGCCCGGGCAGTGCAGGCATTCGTTGAAGTTCTCCCAGAAGACCTTCCAGTTGCAGTTCATCACCTTGGTGAGCCGGTGACCGGTGACGAGCGTCTCCAGCGGCCAGTTGGAAAGAGCGCCGGAGGCCCGATCGAACGAGCTTTCCGCCGAGCCGTCGGGATGCTCGGCGAGGTTGACGAAGATGAAACCGCGCCAAACCGAGAGCGCCACGCGGTAGAGCGGATAATCGGCCTTGTCGAAGCCCTCGGGCAGCGATTTCGACGGCACGCGCACGAGATCGCCGCGCAGCGAATAGGACCAGGCGTGGTAGGGGCAGGTGAGCAGCCTGGCCTTCAGCCGCCCGACGCTTTCCTGGCAAAGCTGCGAGCCGCGATGCCTGCAGGTGTTGTGGAAGGCGCGCAAGGCGCCGGTCTCGTCGCGCAGCACGACGATCTCCTGGCTGCCGATGCGCACCGTCCGGAAGGCGAGGGGGTCGGCGATATCGGCCTCGCGGCAGACCATCAGCCAGCTTCGGTACCAGATCGCCTCCAGATCGCGCCGATACTCGTCGGCGTCCCAATAGGCGGCGGACGGCAAGGTCGGCTGAAGGCTGGTCAGGCCGTTGTAAGGGGCGCTCTCGCTCGGACCGGGCAACATCGGCTTCTCCGTGGCTGCCAACAGCCGACACCCGGGCCTAGGAGTTGTCAATCGCGAGGCGCCCGCATTGTTTCGGTCGCGCAGGAATCTTAAAGTCGCGCGCATGCTGCCAAGAACCATGTCGCTAACCGAGGAACTGGTCGCCCGCTGCTTCCGCGCGGTCGAGGATGCAGGACCGGATCCCGATGCGTCACATCTGGATGACAGCGACTATGCGGCGATGACGCGTGAGCTGGAAGCTCAACTCCTGGCCAACGAACCGCTCTGGCTGTTTGGCTACGGATCTCTGATCTGGAAGCCCGAGATCGAGCATGTCGAGGAGCGCGTGGCTCTGCTGCGAGGTTGGCACAGATCCTTCTGCATGAAGATGACACGCTGGCGCGGCACCAAGGAAAGTCCGGGCCTTATGATGGCGCTGGACCGTGGCGGACAATGCAAGGGCGTCGCCTTTCGGCTCGGCGACGGCAACAGGCGCGAGCAGCTCGACAAGATCCTGCGGCGAGAGGTGACGCTGAAGCCGACCAGCTACCACCCGCGCCTGCTCAATATGACGAGCGATGGCGGCCCGCTGCGGGCGCTGGCCTTCGTCATCAACCGCCAGGGCACCACCTATGCCGGGCCATTAAGCGAGGAAGCGATTGTCGAAAGATTGGCGACCTCCTGCGGCCATTGGGGCTCGGGCGCCGACTATCTCTACAACACAGTCAAGAATCTCGAGCAGCGCGGCATCCACGATACGCATTTGTGGCGGCTGCAGCAGCTGGTCGCGGCGCGGATTGCCGGCTCGTAGCGCCGCAAGTCATGCCGCAATCGCGCCGTGCGGTGGCGGAATTGGGTTTGCCGGTGGTTGCGCTTCTGCCTAAGGTTCGCGCACCCTCGGCCTCTGGGCCGCGACACGATTCCAACCTGGAAGGCAAGAATGACCGGCGCGACAGCCGCGAGCGGCAATAGAGCTTCCGATGGGAAGCTGACCTTCATCCTGGGCGGTGCCCGTTCGGGCAAGAGCACGCATGCCGAGGCGCTGACAACCGCCCATCCATCGCCCTGGACCTACATTGCCACGGCGCAGGCCTATGACGACGAGATGCGCGAGCGCATCGCGCTGCATCGGTCGCGGCGCAGCGAAGGCTGGGTCACCGTCGATGCGCCGCTCGATCTGGCAGGCACAATCGAGGCATTGCCGACCCACCAACCTGTGCTGATCGACTGCCTGACATTGTGGCTCACCAACCACATGCTGGCCGAACATGATATCGAGGCCGAATGCCGGCGGCTCAAGGATGCGCTGTCGCGGCCGCGCGGGCCATGGTTCGTGGTCTCAAACGAAGTCGGCCTGGGCATCGTGCCCGACAACGCGCTGGCGCGCCGGTTCCGCGACGCCGCGGGCCGGCTCAACCAGCAGGTGGCGGCGATAGCCGACAGCGTTCTCATGATGGTGGCGGGATTGCCACTCAAGGTGAAGTGACATGGCCGAAATCGAAGACAAGACCATCGACGACAAGGACGCCGAGCGCCACCGCGCCAAGATGGCCAAGCGCAAGGCGGTGCAGGATGCGGAGGTGGCCGCCAAGACGATCGAGAAAGGCCTCCTGATCGTCAACACCGGGCCGGGCAAAGGCAAGACCACGGCTGCCTTCGGCCTGGCGCTGAGGATGCTGGGCTATGGCAAGCGCGTCGGCGTCGTGCAGTTCATCAAAGGCAAATGGCATACCGGCGAGAAGGACGCTTTCGCGGCCTTCGGCGACCGTGTCGTCTGGCATGCGATGGGCGAGGGTTTCACCTGGGAGACGCAGGACCTGAAGCGCGACATCGCCGCCGCCGAAGCTGCCTGGGCCAAGGCGTTGGAGCTGATGGCCGATCCGTCGATCAGCCTCGTGGTGCTCGACGAGCTCAATATCGCCCTGCGCTACGACTATCTCGACCTGGAAAAGGTGGTCGCATCGCTGAAGGCGCGCCGGGACGACCTGCATGTGATCGTCACCGGCCGCAACGCCAAGCCGCTCCTTGTCGAGGCGGCCGATCTCGTCACCGAGATGGGGCTGACCAAGCACCATTTCGCCGCGGGCGTGAAGGCGCAGCAGGGAATTGAGTTCTAGCCGCCGATCAAGATGGTCAGGTAGATCACGATCGCCGAGACGACCGCGAACAGGCCGAGCAGCAGCCAGTCGGCTACGCGATAGAGCTTGAGCGCCTGGCGGATGTCGGTGCTTTCGGCCTCGCGGCGGCCGCCTTCGCCCATGAAGGCGTCCTCGACGACCTCGCCGCCATAGCTGCGCGGTCCGGCGAGCGAAAGCCCCAGCGCGCCGGCCATAGCGGCTTCCGGCCAGCCGGCATTGGGCGAGCGGTGCTTCCTCGCGTCGCGGCGCATGACATGCCAGGCGGAGTGCGGATCGGCGCCGGGCACAAGAAAGGCCGCCAGCACGATCAGCAGGCCGGTGAGCCGCGACGCGGGCAGGTTGACCAGATCGTCGAAACGGGCGGCCGCACGGCCAAAGGCTTCGTATTTCGGCGTGCGGTGGCCGATCATCGAATCGGCGGTGTTGGCGGCCTTGTAGGCAGCACCTCCGCCAAGGCCGCCGATGCCGGTCCAGAAGGCGGGCGCGACAATGCCGTCCGAAAAATTCTCGGCCAGGCTTTCGATCGCGGCACGCGCGACACCGGCCTTGTCGAGCTTTTCCGGATCGCGGCCGACAATGCGCGATACGGCGATGCGGCCGAGCGTCAGGCCGCCGGTCTCCAGCGCGTCGGCGACCTCCTCGACATGCTCTGCGAGGCTTTTCTGCGACAGCAGCGAGGAACCGAGGATGGCGGCGATGACGAGGCCCGTAGGGAACATCATCCAGAGCAGGACATGCAGCGCCAGGCCAATCAGGCCGGGCACCAGCAGAATGACGAGCAAGGCCTGGACGCCGCGTCGGCGACGCAATTCGTCGGAATCCGTAGCGTGGTTGAGCCGGCGATCGAGAAAGGATATCAGCCTGCCGATCCAGGTGACCGGGTGGCCGATGGCGCCGAACAGCCAGTCCGGGTAGCCGAGGGCGCGTTCGACGGCGAGTGACAGGAAAGCGATCAGGACGGACATGAAACTTCTAAGCGGAGCGATTGCAGCGGTTGATCATGGCGGCAGCCTTGGCCGGGCAAACGCGCTTTTTCCTCATGCGCCAAAACCTTTCGTGGACCTCTCGACAGGTATCAATCCGCACTCCTATCCGCTTTTCGATCTGCCCGCCACAGCGCTGTCCCGATTGCCGGAGGCAGGACAACTGCGCGAATTGGCCGAAATTGCGGCCAGGGCCTATGGCGCGCCGTCGGCGGCGCATGTGGCGGCGGCGCCCGGCACGCAGATTCTCCTGCCGCGCGTCGCTTCGCTGCTGCGGCCCGGCAAGGCGCTGGTGCTCGGCCCGACCTATGCCGAACATGCCCGGGCCGCCGCCATTGCCGGCCATGCCGTCGCGGAAATCAGTGATTTCGGCGCGCTGGCCGAGGCGGACCTTGCGGTGCTGGTCAATCCCAACAATCCGGATGGGCGGCTGGTCGAAAAGGCCCGTCTGCTCGACCTTGCGGCGCGGCTTCGCGCCAAGGGCGGGCTGCTGGTCGTCGACGAGGCCTTCATGGATGTCGGCCCAATCGAGCAAAGCCTGGCCGGCGATGTCGGGCAGGGCGGCATCGTCGTGCTGCGCTCCTTCGGCAAATTTTTCGGCCTCGCCGGTGTTCGGCTCGGCTTCGCGCTGGCGGATCCGCTGATGGCCGAGCGGCTGGATGCGCAGCTCGGGCCCTGGGCGGTCGCCGGCCCGGCGCTCGAATATGGCATCCGCGCCTTGTCGGATGCAAAGTGGCAGACTGATATGCGGCAACGCCTGGCGCAGGATGCCGGGCGGCTCGACGCGCTGCTTGGCCGATTCGATGTTCCGGTCGCCGGCGGCACCAGCCTGTTCCGCTATCTGTCGTTCCCCGAGGCCGCAGGCCTTTTTTCGGCACTTGGCTCGAGCGGCGTGCTGGTCCGCCATTTTGCCGAGCGGCCTCAAGTGCTGCGTGTCGGTTTGCCGGGCAATGAAGCGGAATGGCAACGCCTCGAAGGCGCCCTTGCCACTTGGGCCGCGCGGCGCAAGGATGCGCCAAAGGAGTTCGGGCAATGATCCACGTCTGTTCGCTGTCGAAGGTCGACGAGGCCGTGGCAAGGACCGGTGCGCAGCGGTTGTTGTCGCTGCTCGCCGCAGGCACCGAAGTGGTCCGCCCGGCCTCGATCCTGGCGGAAAACCACCTGCATCTCGTCATGCACGACATCGCCGTGGCGCAGGAAGGCATGACGATGCCCGGCGAGGAGCATGTGCGGGCCTTGCTCGATTTCGCCTATCGCTGGGATCGGGCGAAGCCTCTGGTGGTGCATTGCTATGCCGGCGTCAGCCGCTCGACGGCATCGGCCTACATCATCGCGGCGGCGCTGGCGCCCAAGCGCGACGAGATGGAACTCGCCCGGACGCTGCGCTTCCTCTCGCCGACGGCCACGCCCAATCCGCGGCTGATCGCCGTCGCCGACATGCTGCTTGAGCGTGACGGCCGCATGATCGCGGCGATTGACGCCATCGGACGCGGCGCCGACGCGTTTGAGGGGATCCCCTTCGAATTGGCGATCGAAGCTTAAGTCAAAGCAGACCCGCCGCTACGACAGCCACTCGGCAAGCTTCGCCTTGCGCACATCCCGGATCAGGTTGATAAAACCGTCGGCCTGCATTTCCGCCGTCAGCCGGCCCTTCTCGGCCGTGGCGATGGAGGCGTCGCCGACCACGCCGTTCGGATTGAGGTCGCTGGCGATCCAGGCGAAGGCATGCGTGCCGGTGTGGCGCAGCAGGGCGAATTCCTTTTCGGCGCGCCCGACATTGGAGACGAAATTCTCCGCCTTGCTCATGTCGACGAGGTCGGGCCGGAAGTGCAGCATCAGCGAGGTTTCGACATCGCCGCCATGGATGCCGTGACGGTTCTCGAGCTCGGTGTACATGCCGGCCGGGCGGCCGAAGCGCTGCCAGCTCGTCTTCACCGACAGCATTTTGGCGCGCACGCGCAATTCGCGCGAAATGATGCCCATGATCTCTTCATTGCCGCCATGCGAATTGACGACGATCAGCTTTCTCACCCCGGCGCGGGCGACCGACAGGCCAAGCTCGGTCCAGGCGTCGACCAAGGTGGTGGCGGGCAAGGTGAGCGTTCCCGGCGCATGCAGATGCTCGTTCGATTTGCCGACCGCCTGCACCGGCAGGATGCGGATGTCGAGATCGTCGGGCAGACGCGCGATCACCGTCTCCAGCATGCCCGCCATGATCGAGGTGTCGGTCGAGACCGGAAGGTGCGGGCCGTGCTGCTCGATCGCCGCCACCGGCAGCACGGCGATGGTCGCTTCGGCGTCGATCGAGGCGTATTCGGTCGTCCGGTAATCGCCCCACCACACGCGTCTTGTCGTCACTTTTCGTCTCCCGATTGGTCTGCTGTCCGGCCTGAGGTCTAGAGACTATCCCCGGAAACAGCTAGCCCGCTGCCAGAACTTCGACCTCGACCTTGAACTCCGGGCGGGCGAAGCCGGAGACGATCATCAGCGTGGAGGCCGGCGCCGGATCGGAAAAGAGCCGGTTGCGGACATCCATATAGGCCTGCAGGTGCTCGCGGCCGATGACGAAGGCGTTGATGCGCACGATGTCGTTCAAGGTCAGCCCGGCCTCGCTGAGGATCGCGGCGATGTTCTTGAAGCAGAGCTCCGTCTGCGCCCCGGCATCATCCGGCACGGCATCGTCGGGGCCGATGCCCAATTGACCCGAGCAGAGCACCAGGCGCTTTCCGGCCGGTATTTCGACGCCGTGGCTGTAGCGGGCGAAAGGCGGCTTGATCGACTTGGGGGCGAGGTATTTGAGCATGGCATTCTCCTGTCGGCCGACAGCCTAGTGGCGGATTCATGAAACATTCAAGATGCCGTGGACGCCGCCAGGAGCGATTATGGACAGGCGTCCAAAAAATAGGCACGATGCCTCGCGTACGGCATGACCCGTCCGGTCTCGGCAACGACTGCCGCACGAGCAGGCGGCCCTGGCGGTGGCATGTGTCTTGCTTCTTGAATCAACGGTGTCGAGCCCAGCGCGTTGCGCGCCGGAGCCAAGAGAGGGTGAGTTTATGATCGGACAAGGAAAGATGCTGGCGGGCGCCGTCGTCCTGCTGGCGGCGGGCACGCTGGGTGCGGCCGCAAACGAAAAGGTGACGTTCGGCACCAATTGGCTGGCCGAGCCGGAACATGGCGGCTACTACCAGGCGATCGCCGACGGCACCTATGCCGCCTGCGGCCTCGATGTGACCATCATGCAGGGTGGCCCGCAGGTCAGCGGCCGACCGATGCTGCTTGCCGGCAAGATCGATTTCTATATGGGCGGCAATCTGCTTTCGGCCTTCGATGCCGTGCAGCAGGGCATTCCGATGCGTGTCGTCGCGTCCGACTTCCAGAAGGATCCGCAGGTCATCATGTCCCAGCCGGGGCAGGGGCTGGACAAGTGGGAAGACCTCAAGAACGCCGACCAGTACATCATGGGCGACGAAGGCGCGCAGACCTTCTTCCAGTGGATGGTCACCGATCTCGGTTTCGATGCCGCCAAGCGCGTGCCCTATACATTCAATCCGGCACCCTTCATCGCCAACAAGAAGTCGATCCAGCAGGGCTATGTGACGTCCGAGCCGTTTGCCGTGCAGAAGCAGGGCGGCTTCACGCCGAACCAGTTCCTGCTAGCCGACTATGGCTGGGATACCTATGCGACCACCATCGAGGTGATGCAGGACACGATCGACAAGCGCCCGGAGGTGGTGCAATGCTTCGTCGATGGCTCGGCCAAGGGCTGGTACAAATACCTCTATGGCGACAACAAGGCCGCCAACGAGATGATCAAGAAGGACAATCCGGACATGACGGATGAGCAGATCGCCTTCTCGATCGAGCAGATGAAGAAGTTCGGCGTGGTCGATTCGGGCGATTCGGAAAAGCTCGGCATCGGCGCGATGACCGAAGCCCGCATCCAGAGTTTTTACGACAAGATGGTCAAGGCCAAGGTCGCGCAGCCGGGCCTCGACATCAAGAAAGCCTATACGCTGGCCTTCATCAACAAGGGTGTCGGGCTGGAGCTGAAGAAGTAAGGCGGCCGGCCTGAGATGATCCAGGAGAAAGTGGCTGAGACGCCGGCGGTATCGGGGGAGGCCCAGATGCTGCTGGCGTTGCGCAATGTCGGCAAGGTCTTTTCCAACGGCGTGACGGCGCTGAGCAAGGTCGACCTGGCGATCCGCGAGGGCGATTTCGTGAGCCTGCTCGGCCCCTCGGGCTGCGGCAAGTCGACGGCGCTGCGGCTGATCGCCGGCCTGTCGACGCCGACGTCCGGCCAGCTCGACTGGCGCGGCTCAATCGACCGCTCGAATATCGGCTTCGTCTTCCAGGAGCCGACGCTGCTGCCTTGGGCCAGCGTCTTCGACAATGTCTGGCTTCCGCTGAGGCTGAAAGGGGTGTCGCGCGCCAAGGCGGAGCCGGCGGTGATGGAGATGCTGTCGCGCGTCCACCTCAGCGGCTTCGAGAACGCCGTGCCGCGCGAGCTTTCCGGCGGCATGAAGATGCGCGTCTCGATCGCGCGGGCCATGGTGACCAAGCCGCGCATCCTTCTGATGGACGAGCCTTTCGCGGCGCTCGACGAGATCACCCGCTTCAAGCTCAACAACGATCTTCTAGAGCTGTGGCAGGACGAGCGCTTCACCGTCGTCTTCGTCACCCACAGCGTGTTCGAAAGCGTGTTCCTGTCCAGCCGCGTCGTCGTCATGGCCGCGCGGCCGGGCCGCGTCCACGGTGAGCTCCCCGTCAACGCGCCCTATCCCCGCGACGAAGCGTTCCGCACCTCGCCGGCCTACGCTGCGCTTTGCCGGCAGGCCTCGGGCGTGCTGGTCGACGCCATCAACTCAACCGCCGGATCGCAAAATGACGGCCATTGAAGACAATGTCCTGACGCTCGATCCGGAAGAGGCGCGCCGCGCCCGCCAGGAGCGGCTGGAGCGCATCGGCAAATGGGTGCTGCCGCTGGCGATCATGGTGCTGGCGATCGTGCTGTGGGACCGCATCTGCGTCTGGAACGAGATCCCGCAATATATCCTGCCGCGGCCGGGCGTGGTGCTGCAGACGCTGCACAACGATGCGGGGCTCTTGTTCTCGTCACTGCTGGTGACGCTCAGGATCACCTTTTTCAGCCTGTTGCTCGCCGTGATCGGCGGCGTCGGACTGGCGGTGCTGTTCGCGCAGTCGAAATGGGTGGAGATGTCATTCTTCCCCTTCGCCATCGTGCTGCAGGTGACGCCGATCGTCGCCATCTTCCCATTGATCAACATTTATGTGGACAACCAGACCGTCAAACTGCTGCTCTGCGCCTGGATCGTCGCCTTCTTTCCGATCCTCTCCAACACCACGCTCGGCCTGAACTCGGTGGACCGAAACTTACGCGACTTGTTCAACCTCAACGGCGCGACGCGCTGGCAGCAATTGCGCTATCTGCGGCTGCCGGCGGCGATGCCTTATTTCCTCGGCGGGCTGAAGATCGCCGGCGGCCTGTCGCTGATCGGCGCGGTGGTGGCGGAATTCGTCGCCGGCGCGCAAGGGCAGTCGTCGGGGCTTGCGTCGCGTATCATCGAGGCCGGTTACCGGCTCAATGCTCCGCGCTTGTTCGCGGCGCTGATCCTGATCTCGCTCACCGGCATATTGATCTTCCTGGTGCTGTCGCTGGTATCGCATCTCATCTTGCGCCGCTGGCACGAGAGCGCGCTGAAACAGGAGCGGTAAGGTGCGCGACGCGATTGAGAATAGTGAGGCGCCCATTTGGGGACCAGTTCTGCATAAGACAGCGGGGGCCAGGCCTTGATACCACCCTCTGGTTCTTATCGCCTGGCTAACATTCGGCTTCATCGATCGCTCACGCCGGGTCTTGCCGCCGCTTTCGACCCGGATGGGTTTGCGCTTGCCGACATATCTGTCGCCGACGGTAAGATCGCGAGCATTGTCGCCCGTGCCAAGTCGAAAGCAGAAGCCGACGCGATCGACCTTGCCGGCCGCATCGTGCTGCCGTGCTTCGTCGATTGCCACACCCATATCGACAAGGGCCATATCTGGCCGCGAAAGCCCAATCCGGACGGCACTTTCATGGGCGCGCTCAATGCCACCGGCGCCGACCGCACCACGCGCTGGAGCGCCGAGGATGTCGCGCGCCGCATGGACTTCTCGCTGCGCTCGGCCTATGCGCATGGCACCAAGGCCGTGCGCACGCATCTCGACAGCGTGCCGCCGCAGGAGGAGATCTCCTGGCCGGTGTTCGAAACGATGCGGGAAAAATGGCGCGGGCGCATCGAGCTGCAGGCGGCCTGCCTGCTTGGCATCGAAGGCGTGCGCGACAAGGCCTGGTTCGAACGGCTGGCGAAACGCGTCGCCGCGGCCAAGGGTGTGCTCGGCGTCGTGACCTATATGGTGCCCGATCTCGAGGAACTGCTCGACCAGGTTTTCGCCCAGGCGATCGAGCATGGGCTCGATCTCGATTTCCATGCCGACGAGACCGACGACGTCGCGGCCATCTCGCTGAAGAAGATCGCAGAGGCGTCGCTGTGGAACGGTTTCGAGGGCAACATCCTGGTCGGCCATTGCTGCTCGCTGGCGCGCCAGCCGGACCTCGAGGTGCTCGACACGCTGGACAAGGTGGCGAAGGCGCGGCTTGCCGTGGTGTCGCTGCCGATGTGCAATCTCTATCTGCAGGACCGCCGCAACAACCAAACCACCCCGCGCTGGCGCGGCGTGACGCTGCTGCACGAGATGAAGGCGCGCGGCATCAAGGTTGCGGTGGCCTCCGACAACACGCGCGATCCGTTCTACGCCTATGGCGATCTCGATATGCTGGAGGTCTACCGGATGGCGACGCGCATCCTGCATCTCGACCACCCGGTCGGCGACTGGCCCAGGGCGGTTGCGGCAACACCGGCCGAGGTGATGCGGCTCGACGGCGCCGGCATGCTGGCCGCCGGCGGCTCAGCCGATTTCATCGTCTTCAAGGGACGCAGCTGGACCGAATTGCTGTCGCGGCCCGAATCGGATCGCATCGTGGTGCGCGACGGCAAGGCGATCGAACGCCAATTGCCCGACTATGCCGAACTCGACGAACTGATGGTTTGATAATGGATATCGCGGCGCTGAAGCACGATCTCGACGGCATCAAGCTCGACGACCATCCGGCCATCGTCCAGCAGAAGAGCCGCGACTTCTACTGGTACAGCCCGGTGCTCAAGGCGCAGCTCGATCACGTCAAGGGCGACCTGATCGTCACGCCGAAGAACGAAGACGAGGTGATCCGCGTGCTTGCCGCATGCCACAGGCACGGCGTGCCGGTGACGCCGCGTGGCAGCGGCACCGGCAATTACGGGCAGGCCATGCCGCTGTCGGGCGGCGTGGTGCTGAACCTCGCCGAGATGAACGAGATCAAGACGATCGCGCCGGGGCGCGTGGTGACCGGGCCGGGCGCGGTGCTGGCCGACATCGACAGGGCGACGAGGGCGCATTCCGGACAGGAGCTGAGGCTCTCGCCCTCGACCTACAACACCGCCTCGATCGGCGGCTTCATCGCTGGCGGCTCCGGCGGCGTCGGCTCGATCAATTTCGGCGGCTTGCGCGATTTCGGCAATGTGCTGCGGCTGCGCGTCGTCACCATGGAGGCCGAGCCCAAGGCGCTCGAGCTCACCGGCGAGGACCTGCACAAGGTGACCCATGCGTACGGCACCAACGGCATCATCACCGAGGTCGAGATGCCCCTGACCGCCGCCTATGACTGGATTGACGTTATCGTCGGCTTCGACAATTTCATAGGCGCCGCCCGCTACGGCAACGCGCTTGCCTGCCAGGACGGCATCCTGACCAAGCTGATCACGCCGATCGCCGCACCCGTGCCGCAGCTCTATTTCAAGCGGCACCAGAAATTCTTGCGCGAGGGGCAAAGCATCTGCGTCGTCATGGTCGCGAAGCATGGGCTCGACGCCTTCCTGGCCTTCACCCGGCGCGCCGGCGGCGAGGTCATCTTCAATGCGGCGACCGCGACGGACGAGGACAAGAAGGGCCTGCCGCCGGCCTATGAGCTTGCCTGGAACCACACGACCCTGCGCGCACTGCGCGTCGACCCGTCGATCACCTATCTGCAGTCGCTCTATCCGTTCCCCAACCAGCTGGCGCTGGTCGAGAAGATGGACGCGATGTTCCCGGGCGAGGTGTTCTCGCATCTCGAATTCGTGCGGCTCGACGGCAACATCACCTGCTTCGGCCTGCCGCTGATCAAGTTCACCACCGAGGCACGGCTCAACGAGATCATCCGCCTGCATGAGGAGAATGGCTGCCCGATCTTCAACCCGCACCGGTACACGCTGGAAGAAGGCGGCATGAAGCAGACCGACGAGATCCAGCTCGCCTTCAAGCGCGAGACCGATCCGCAAGGGCTGCTCAACCCCGGCAAGATGATCGCCTGGGAAAACCCGGATTATGATTATCGCTCCGGCCGCACGTTCCTGTTCAAGGGATTGCAGAAGGCTGGTTGATGAAAATCCTCGTGCTCTTCGCTCATCCGGTGGAGACCAGCTTCAACGCCGGCCTGCACAAGACGATCGTCGAACGGCTCGCCGCGGCGGGGCATGCGGTCGATGATTGCGACCTCTATGCCGAGGATTTTGACCCGCGGATGACGCGCGCCGAGCGGCTTGGCTACCACCACCCGCGCGGGCCGGACGACGCGGTCGCCGGCCATGTCGAAAGGCTGAAGAATGCCGAAGCGCTGGTGCTGTCTTTCCCGGTCTGGAATTACGGCTATCCGGCGATCCTGAAAGGCTTCTTCGACCGGGTCTTCCTGCCCGGCGTATCGTTCAAGCTGGTCGACGGCAAGGTGCAGCCGACATTGCACAACATCCGCAAGATGGCGGCCATCACCACCTATGGCGGCAGCCGTTTTCGCGCCATGCTGATGGGCGATCCGCCGCGGAAGGTCGTCAAGCGCATGCTGCGGGCGACCATTAAGCCAGGCGCTCCCGTCTCCTATCTCGCGCATTATTCGATGAACCTCTCCACCGACGAGACGCGCAAAGTCTTCTTGGCGAAGGTCGCGGCGGCGATGGACGCGTTCTGATGCGCGTGCTGGTGGTCTATTGCCATCCGGTGCCGGAAAGCTATTGCGCGGCGATCCGCGACACGGCGGTGGAGGTGCTGAAAGGGCGAGGCTGGGACGTGCGGCTGCTCGACCTTTATGCCGAGAATTTCGATCCAGTGATGAGTTGCGAGGAGCGGCGCCTCTACAACGGCCGGGCGCCGCAAGACCCGGCGCTGACGCCGCATTTCGAGCATCTGCAATGGGCGCAGGCGATCCTGTTCATCTACCCGACCTGGTGGTACGGGTTGCCGGCGATGCTGAAGGGCTGGTTCGACCGGGTGTGGGCGACCGACATCGCCTTCAAGCTGCCGGCCGGCAAGGGGCGGATCACGTCGCTAATGCGGCATGTAACCAAGGTCGGCGTCATCACCACCTGCGGCGCGCCGACCTGGTGGAGCGTGGTCGTCGGCCAGCCGGGACGCAAGACGATTTTGCGCGGCATGCGGGCGCTGTGCGCCACGCGCTGCAAGACGTTTTTCCTGGCGCACTATCTGATGGATTCGTCGACGCCGAAGAGCAGGGCGGGGTTTCTGGTCAAAGTCCGCAGGACGCTTGAGCGGTTTTAGGGGGACTTCAGCTATCCTGCGGGATTGTGGCGAACGCCTTTTTTATGCGGAAATGAAGTGCATAATAAAGGCATGACCAAGCTTTTCGAGCATGCAGTCCAACGTGTTCGCACCTTGCCTCCTGAATTGCAGGACGAGTACGCACGTGTCCTCTTGCGCCTCGCGGGTGATGTGGGGGACGAACCCGTTCACCAACTGAGCCGAGAGGAAAAAGCCTCGCTCGCAATGTCCCGAGCGCAGGCTGCGCGTGGTGAATTTGCAACCGACGAGGAAGTCCGTGCTGTTTGGGCGAAGCACGGCCTGTGAAGCTTCGCTACACGCCGGCGGCGTTAGCCGAGTTGGACGAGGTTCTCGGCAATATCGCGTTGCAGTCACCCAAAGGGGCGAAGCGGATCCAAGCCAGACTCCACGCAGTCATCAATCTGTTGCTCGAACATCCCCTGGCCGGCGTTGCCACAGACGAAAGGCCGATGCGCCGGATCGTCGTGCGGCCTTATCCCACCTGATCTACTATGAGCCTTCCGCCGCCGAAATTATGATTGTCGGTATTCGACATGGTGCTCGCGATCCGTCAACCATGCCGGACAAGTAATAGCGACTCTTGCTCACGCCTGCGGGCAATCCTGCCCGAAGCCGCGAGAGGAAAGGTTACATCCTCACCCGTTCCGCCTTCGGATCATACATCGGCTTCAGCGAGGCTTCCGCCGTGAAACGCTCGCCGGCGATTTCTATCTCGTAGGATGAACCCAGCACATCCGCCTCGCTCTCGCCCTGGCAAGGCACATAGCCAAGCCCGATCGCGCCGCCGAGATGGTGGCCATAATTGCCGGATGTGATCGGGCCGACAATCCGGCCGTCGCGCAGGATCGCCTCATTGTGGAAGAGCAGCGGCTGCGGGTCTTTCAAGCGGAACTGTACCAGCCGGCGTGATAGGCCGGCTTCCTTCTTCCTGAGCACAGCGTCGCGGCCGATGAAGCCGGCTTTGCTCGTCTTCACCGCAAAGCCAAGGCCCGCCTCCAGAACGTTATCCTCATCGGTGATGTCGTGGCCGAAATGGCGGAAGGCCTTTTCGATGCGGCAGGAATCGAGCGTGTGCAGCCCGCAGAACTTCAGGCCGAGATCGGCGCCGGCTTCGGTGATCGCCTCGAAGACATGGGCCGCCTGTTCGGTGGAGACATAGAGTTCCCAGCCAAGCTCGCCGACATAGGTGACGCGGTGGGCGCGGGCAAGACCCATGCCGATCTCGATCTCCTGGAAAGTGCCGAACGGATTGGCTTCATTGGAGAAGTCGTTCGGGCTGACCTTCTGGATCAGTTTTCGCGCTTCCGGACCCATGATGCAGATGACGGCTTCGGCGGCGGTGACGTCGGTGATGACGACGAACTCGTCGGCGACGTGCTTTCTCAGCCAGGCGAGATCACGCTGCAGCGTGGCGCCAGGCACGACCAGGAAATAGGCCGTCTCCGACAGCCGCGTCACGGTGAGGTCGCTCTCGATGCCGCCGCGCTGGTTGAGCATCTGCGTGTAGACGATCTTGCCCGGCGCGACGTCCATGTCGTTGGCGCAGAGCCGCTGCAGGAAGGCGCAGGCATCGCGGCCTTCGACGCGGATCTTGCCGAAGGAAGTCATGTCGAACAGGCCGACGCCGTTGCGCACCGCGAGATGTTCCTCGCGCTGGTTGTCGAACCAGTTCTGCCGCTTCCAGGAATAGCGGTATTCGCGCTCCTGGCCTTCGCGCGCGAACCAGTTGGCGCGCTCCCAGCCCGCCACCTCGCCGAAGACCGCGCCGCGCGCCTTCAAATGCTCGTGCAAAGGCGAGCGGCGCACGCCGCGCGAGGTCGCCATCTGGCGGTAGGGAAAATGGTCGGCATAGAGCAGGCCGAGCGTTTCGGAGACGCGCTCCTTGAGGTAGCGGCGGTTCTTCTGGAAGGGCTGGGCGCGGCGGATGTCGACTTCCCACAGGTCGAAGGGGGCCTCGCCGTCATTGATCCATTGCGCCAGCGCCATGCCGGCGCCGCCGGAGGAGACGATGCCGATCGAGTTGTAGCCGGTCGCCATCCAGTAGCCGGAAAGCTCCGGCGCCTCGCCGAGATAGTAGCGGTCGTCGGGCGTGAAACTCTCGGGGCCGTTGAAGAAGGTGTGGATGCCGGCGGTGCCCAGCATCGGCATGCGGTTGACGCCCATTTCCAGGATCGGCTCGAAATGATCCATGTCCTCGGGCAATTGGTCGAAGCAGAAATCCTCGCGGATGCCGTCCATGCCCCAGGGCTTCGCCACCGGCTCGAAGGCGCCGAGCATCATCTTGCCGGCGTCCTCCTTGTAGTAGGCGCACTCGTCCGGCACGCGCAGCACCGGCAGGCGGGAGAGGCCGGGGATCGGCTCGGTGACCAGATAGAAATGCTCGCAGGCATGCAGCGGGATGGTGACGCCGTTCTGCCGACCCAACTCGCGCGCCCACATGCCGGCGCAGTTGACGACGATGTCTGTCTCGATGGTGCCTTGCTCCTCGCCCTGCGTCCAGGAGACGCCGGACACGCGACCGTTCATCGTGTGAACCTTGGTGACCTTCACATTCTCGATGATCGTCGCACCCCGCTGGCGCGCGCCCTTGGCCAGCGCCATGGCGATGTTGGCGGGATCGCACTGGCCGTCGAGCGGTAGATGCACGGCGCCGACAACATCCGAGACGTTGAGATGCGGGTACATCTCCTTGACCTCGCGCGGCGAAATCTCGCGCACGTCGACATCGAAGGCGCGGGCCAGCGAAGCCTGCCGGTAGATCTCGTGCTTGCGCTCCTCGGTCAGCGCGACGGTGATCGAACCGACCTGGCGCATGCCGGTGCCGACGTCGGTCTCGGCCTCGAGCTTGACGTAAAGTTCGGCCGAATATTTCGCCAGCCGCGTCATGTTCTGCGAGCCGCGCAACTGGCCGATCAGCCCGGCCGCATGCCAGGTGGTGCCTGAGGTGAGCTGCTTGCGTTCGAGCAGCACGATGTCCGTCCAGCCGAGCTTGGCCAGGTGATAGGCGACCGAGCAGCCCGAGACGCCGCCGCCGATGATGACGGCGCGGGCCTTGCTGGGTGTAGTCTTGGTCATGCGGCCTCGCGGCGATAGTTGGAAGCGAAGCGGCGCACGCGAAGCGCTGCTTCCTTGAGGACGGATTCGGGCTGGCAGAGGCTGATGCGGATATGCCCGGCGGCAGCCTCGCCGAAGCTCGATCCGGGCATGACGCCGACCTTTTCCTTGTCGAGCAGCGCCCAGGCGAATTTCTCGTCGTCGGGTTCGACCGCGGAGACATCGAGCATGATGTACATGCCGCCGTCGGAGCCGCGCACGGTGACTTCATTGGCGCCGCGTATGGCATCGAGGAAGATCGTGCGCCGCGCGGCGTAACGCTCGGCGATATCCTTCACGCCATAGTGATTTTCGAGCGCCTCGGCGCAGGCGATGGAGATGAAGGCCGGCAGGCCGTAGGTCGTGACCAGATTGAGGTCGGTCATCAGCGCGATCATCGCTTTCGGTCCGGTCAGCCAGCCCATGCGCCAGCCGGTCATGCCGTGGCTCTTCGACATGGAGTTGATGACCAGCGTGCGCTCGGCCATGCCGGGCAACGAGCGCGGCGAGATGTGCTCGCCGCCGCCAAGCGTCCAGTAGACCTCATCCGACAGCAGCCAGAGATCGTGTTCCTTGCAGATTTCGGCCAGCTGCTCGAGCCGTTCGCGCGAGTAGACCGCGCCGGTCGGGTTGTTCGGCGTGTTGATCAGTATGGCGCGGGTGTTTGGCTTGAGCGCAGCGCGGATCATCTCCGCGCGAGGTTGAAACCCATCTTCCGCGGGCGTCTCGACCACGGTGAAGCTGGCGCCCGCGGCGCTGAATGTGTTGGGATAGGTGGCGTAATAGGGCGCGACGACGATGGCGTGGTCGCCCGGGTCGAGCACGCCCTGCACGGCGGCGTAAAGCGCTGCCTGGCCGCCAGGCGTGGCGATGACCTCGTCGGGTTCGGTGAGGATGCCGGCGCAAGCGGTCGCTGCGGCGGCCATCGCCTTGCGCAGGCGCGGCAGGCCGGGCAGCGGCGTGTAGTGATGATTGCTGCCGCGCACGGCGCTCACGCAAGCCTCGATCGTTTCAGACGGCGTGTCGAAGTCATGGTCGCCGACCGAGAGCACGATGATGTCTTCGCCGGCCTGCTTGCGGGTCCAGGCGGCGAAGTGGACTTCCCAGCCATCCTTGCCCGAAGGCACGATACCGGTAATGCGCTTTGACGGTTTTGGCATCAGGAGACTCCCGAAATCTGGTGACCGGCCCGCGTGAGCTTGTCGCGCAGGGCGGCGATATGAGCAGGGCCGACTTCGCAACAGCCGCCGACAATGCCGGCGCCGAGATCGACCCAGCCAATGGCCTGGTCCGCATAGGCTTGCGGATCGAGATCATGGCGGGCGTGCAGCACGTCCACCGTCCCGCCATGCTTCAATGCCTCGACCGAAGTGAAGCCGTTGGCATAGGCACCCACCGGTCCACCCAGGGCAACGAGTTCGGGCAAGGCGGCGGCGATGGCTTCGGGCCGGCAGCAGTTGAGCAGCCGAGCCGCAACCGGCAGGTCGTCGAGCGCGTTGACGGCGGCAGCAATGGTTTCGCCGCTGCGCAGGCGCGGCGTGCCATGATCGGCAAGCGTCCAGGACACCCATACGGGCTTGCCGCTTTCCGAGGCCGCGGTGACCGCCGCGCGCGCCTCCTCGGCGGAGGCCATCGTCTCGCACAGGAACAGATCGACGCCGTCGGCCTGCTCGGCGACGATACGGCGATAGATATCGAGCGTGTCCTCAAAGGAGATGGTCAGCGCCGGCGCGTAGCTGCCGAACAGAGGCGACAGGCAACCGGCAATAGCGGCGTCGCCCGCCTCGTCGCGAGCCTGGCGCGCCAGTTCGATGCCGCGCTTCTGCAACGGCTTGAACAGATCTTCGGCGCCCTCGCGGGCCAGGCGCTCCGGCGTTGCCGAATAGGTGTTGATGGTGATGACACGGGCGCCGGCACGGATGAATTCCGCATGCAGGTCTCGCACAAGTTCCGGCTCGTCGATCAGCACCCTGGCCGACCACAGCGGCGTCGGCTCGGACCTGCTGCGCCGGACCAGTTCCTGTCCCATGCCGCCGTCGGTGAGGATGACGGAGGTCATGCCCGTAACCTCTCATTCTTCGGATCCCACAGCGGCTCGTCGTTCTGGACGATGGCCTTGAAGCGGTCGCCGAAAATCTCGACTTCGATCGCGGTGCCCGGTTGCGCGAGATCGGCGCGCAGCATGCCGAGCGCGATCGACTTGCCGACGCGGTGGCCCCAGCCCCCCGACGTCGTCTCACCGACGATCGTGCCGTCATGCCAGAGCGTCGACATATAGGGCGCGTCGCAGTCGCCGGGGTTCTCGACGACCAGGGTGACGAAGCGCTTCTTCACGCCCTGCTGCTTCTCATTGAGCAAAGCCGCCTTGCCGCGGAATTCCGGCTTGTCCCATTTGACGAAGCGCTCCAGCCCGCCCTGCAGGATCGAATAGTCGGTCGACAGATCGCCCTTCCAGGCGCGGTAGCCTTTTTCCAGCCGCAGCGAATCCAGCGCATACATGCCGAAGGGTTTTAGCCCGTGCTTCCGGCCGGCAGTCCAGACGGCGTCGAAGACGGTCGCCGTGTCCGCGATCTTCGTGTGGATCTCCCAGCCGAGCTCGCCTGCGAAGGAGACGCGCACCAGCTTCGCCCAGCGCCCGGCAATGGTTGTTTCCTGATGCGTCAGCCAGGGCAGCGTCAGGTCGGCGTCGCAGACTTCGGCCAGGATTTTTCGCGAAGTCGGGCCGGTCAGAATCTGCGTTGAGAATTCCTCCGTCCGGTCGGTCAGCGTGAAGGCCGCATCGGCGGGCATGCGCGACTTCAGCCATTCGAAGTCGTGCCATTGGGCGACAGCCGCAGTGATCAGTGTCATCTGGTCCTCGCCAAGGCGCACCACCGACATCTCGGTGACGATGCGGCCCTTGTCGTCGGCGAAATAGACGAGGCCGATGCGACCGGGTTTCGGCACAAGGCCGGTGACTTGCAAGGCCAGCCAATCGGCCGCGCCAGGACCTTCGAGGTTGAAGCGCGAGAAGCCGGGCAGGTCGAGGATGCCGGCGGCGTCGCGTACGGCAAGGCATTCCTCGCGCACCGCGCCATGCCACGGCCCTTCGCGGCGGAAGGTGAGGGTAGACTCTTCGGAAGTATCATCGCCGGGTTGTGCGTACCAAGTTGCGCGCTCCCAGCCATTATAGGCGTCGAACTGGCCGCCCAGCGCCTTGATGCGATCATGCAGCGGCGACAGTTTGCGGTTGCGTCCCTCCGGCCAGGCATGGCGCGGGAACTGGATGGCGTATTCGTTGCCGTAGATCTCCATGCCCTTGGCAACGCAATAGTCGGGAGCCGAGGCGAAGCTGGTGAAACGGCGCGGATCGCAGGACCACATGTCCCATTCGGTCTGGCCCTCGGTGACCCATTCGGCCAGCACCTTGCCGGCGCCGCCGCCTTGCGCGATGCCGAAGGTGAAGACGCAGGCCTCGAAGGCGTTCGGCACGCCGGGCATCGGCCCGATCAGCGGATTGCCGTCCGGCGCGTAAGGAATCGGGCCGTTGATCACCTTGGAGAGGCCGGCGGTGCCGAGGATCGGCACGCGGGCGACGGCGTCGGCGAGGTAATGCTCGAGGCGGTCGAGATCGTCGGGGAAAAGCTGGAAGGAGAAATCCTCCGGCATCGGATCGTTGTGGGTCGCCCAATGCGCGCGGCAATTGCGCTCATAGGGGCCGAGATTCATGCCGCTCTTTTCCTGGCGCAAGTAATAAGACGTGTCGACGTCGCGCAGCAGCGGCAGCTTGTGACCTTGCTCCTTCGTCCAGGCGGCAAGCTCGGGGATCTCCTCGAACAATATGTACTGGTGGCTCATCACCATCATCGGCACGTCGCGCCCGAACATCTTGCCGACTTCGGCGGCGCGGTAGCCGGCCGCGTTGATGACGATCTCGCAGCGGATTTCGCCTTGCGGTGTTTCGACCACCCATTCGCCGTTCTCGCGACGCACGCCGGTGACCGGGCAGAAGCGGATGATCTTGGCGCCCATGTCACGCGCGCCTTTGGCCAGCGCCTGGGTCAGCTGAGCCGGGTCGATGTCGCCGTCGCTCGGGTCATAGAGCGCGCCCTTCAACTCATGCGTCTCGATGAAGGGGTAGCGGCGCTTGATCTCGTCCAGTCCGACGACGTCGATATCCATTCCCTGGTAGCGGCCCATGCCCTTGGCGCGCTGGAATTCCTGCATGCGCTCCTTGGTATGGGCGAGCCGGAGCGAGCCGGTTACATGGTAGTTCATCGGATAGTCGACCGCTTCGGCCAGACCCCGGTAAAGCTCGGTCGAATAGCGCTGCATGTTCATCAGCGACCAGGACGAGGAGAAGGTCGGCACGTTGCCGGCGGCATGCCAGGTCGAGCCTGAGGTCAGCTCGTTCTTTTCCAGGAGCACGCAATCGGTCCAGCCCGCCTTGCAGAGGTGATAGAGCGAGGAGGTGCCGACGACGCCGCCTCCGATGATCACCACGCGTGCCGTGGTCGGCAAACCGGCCATTTCTTCCTCCAGAGTCTCAGCGCTTCGCGCTTTGATTTTTGTTTTTGATGCATGTCGTTATCCCAAAACCGCTTGGCACTTTTGGGTGACATGCATTGTCAGTATACCGGTGGCGAAACCACCCAGATGACCACTGCCGGCTCGGCGCCGGGATTGCGCCAGCGGAACGGCTTGCCCTCGAAGCGGAACGAGTCGCCTTCGCCGAGACGATGCCAGACGCCGTCGATCTCGATCTCGAATGTGCCCGACGCGACATAGCCCGCTTCTTCCGTCGGGCGGCGCGCTTCGGTCTTCAGCTCCGCGCCCGGCGCGAACACCGAGCGCAGCATCTCGAAGCTACCGCCGAGATCGGGCGACAGAAGCTCCTCCACCAGGCCGGATTCACTTGTGCCAAGCGAACGGCGGCTGCCGGCGCGCACGACCACGCCGCGTTCCTGCTCGACAGGCACGTCATGGCTGAAGAACAGGCTGATCGGAACATCGAAGAGGCTGGCGAATGCCCGCAAGTCACCCAGCGAGGGAACCGAGAGGCCGCGCTCGACCTGGCTGACCCAGCCGACCGACCGACCGAGCTTGAGGGCGATCTCGGCCAGCGTGAGGCCGCGCGCCTTGCGAAGCGCACGGATGTCGCCGGCCAGCAGCCGGTCGCGATTATCCTGCTCCGATCTGGCTGTAGTCGAGCTCAAGCGTTTCTCGTGAAAAAATCTGTATAAATTTCATGAAGCGGCAAAGTCATGAAAAAATCAAGGGGATTTTCACAAACCGCAAGATTTACTTGCGCGATTTTTGAGGTTGAGGCAAAGCCACGATCACGAACGGCGAGTGGGGACGTCCGGTCGGGGACCAATACAGTTTTAGTGTCTGCGGATGGTCGCCATGGAACCGGTTGCAGTTCCGGCCATGCGCGAAGGGACGGCCCATGCTGGAGAAGAATAGCCGAATCGCCATGGACGCGGCGATCGTCGACGATGCGATCCTGTCGCGCCGGTCGGTGCGCGCGTTTCTGCCCGATATGGTCGATGACGACACGATCCGCGCGATCCTGGCGGTCGCCGCGCGCGCGCCGTCGGGCACCAACATGCAGCCCTGGCGCGTCTATGTGACCAAGGGCGAGGTCAAGCAGCGCATAAGCGACGCCATCCTCAATTCCGGCATCCGTGCCGAAAAGGCCGAGTGGGACGAGTACCGCTACTATCCCGACCAGTTCTTCGAACCATATCTCACCCGCCGCCGCGCCAACGGCTTCGGGCTCTACGGGGTGCTGGGTATCGGACGCCGCGAGGTCGACAGGATGCGCGCCCAGCACGACCGCAATTTCGTCTTCTTCGACGCTCCGGTCGGCATGATCTTCACGATCGACCGGAGGCTGAACCAAGGGTCGTGGATCGACTACGGCATGTTCCTGCAGAACATCATGGTCGCGGCGCGGGGCAGGGGGCTGCATACCTGCCCGCAGGCGGCCTTCGCGCCCTATCATCGCCAGATCAGGCCGGTGCTCGATATTCCCGACGAAGAGATCGTCGTCTGCGGCATGGCGCTGGGCTACGAGGACACGTCCAAGCCTGAAAACGAGTTCCGCACCGACCGCGCGCCGCTCGAGGACTGGGTGACGTTCGCGAAGTAGCTTCGGCGGAGGCGTCAGTCGGTGCTCATATGCGCGCCATGGCCGCTGACATGGGCGCCGTCCTGCGGCGTCAGCCTCAGATAGGCCGACAGCGCGCAAAGCGTGATCAATCCTTCGGTGACGAACAGGATGCGGTAGTCGTCGATGCCGGCCTTGCCGCCGCCGGCAAGCAGCGACAGCAGCGCGGCCGCGAGGCCGACGCTGATCGCCACCGCCAGCTGCCACAGGATGTAATAGAGCGCGCTGAAGCGCGCGAGCTGCTCCGGCGCGATGTCCGAATAGGAGAGATTGCCGGTCGAGGCCCATTGCACCGAGCGGAAGACGCCGAAGGCAAAAATATAAGCAAGCACGATCCAGGCCGGCAGGCTCTCCTGCATCAGGGCGAAGCCCGCGACCAGCAAAGCGACGATCGGCGTATTGGTGACCAGCACGCGCTTGAAGCCGAAACGGTTCAAAAGGCGCGGCATGAAGAAGCGCATGATCAAGGACCCGATCGCGGCGACGAAGGTCAGCGATCCTGCCTGCAAGGCGCTCATGCCGAAGCCGAGCTGGAACATCAGCGGCAAGAGGAAGACCACCGAGCTCAGGCCGATCGTGTCGAGGCCGCCGCCCGTCAGGAAGGAGATGCGGAAGGTGCGGATTCGCAAGAGATTGAGGTCGAGCAGCGGATTGCGCGCGCGCAGGCAGTAGAAGGCGGCAACCGTCAGGATGACGATCGCCAAGGCGAGTTCCAGCGCCATGGTGCTGATGGCTACATCTCTCGCTGCGACCGAATCCATGCCGAAGACCAGCAGCGTCATGCCGCAGCCGACGAGCAGGAAGCCAGGCAAATCGAACGGCGTGCGCACCGGCTTGGTCGTCGTCGGAAACAGGGAGGCGGCCAGCAGCGCCGCGGTCAGCGCGATCGGGATGTTGATGTAGAAGATCCAGCGCCAGGAGACGTAGGTGGTGAGGGCGCCGCCGACGAGCGGCCCGACCAGCGGCCCGGATTGGCCGGCGAGCGAAATATACATGTTGATCTTCAGCGTGCGGTCGCGCGGGAAGCTCGACAGGATCACGACCTGACCAAGCGTGCCCATCAGCGCGCCGCCGCAGCCTTGCAGGGCGCGCGAGCCGACCAGCATCCAGATGTTTTCCGAAAGGCCGCACAAGGCCGAGGCGCCGGCGAAGACGAGCAGCGCGAAGCAATAGACGTTGCGCAGCCCGAAACGGTCGGCCAGCCAGCCGCCGAGCGGCATGGTGACGATGAGGCTCGCGACATAGACGGTGATCAAAAGGCCAAGCTGGCTTGGCGGCCGGTCGAGGCTCTCGCCGATGCCGGGCAGCGCGGTCACCACGACATTCTGGTCGAGGCTGGTCATGAACACGCCGCAAGCGACGGTCGCAGGCAACAGCATCGACGGACCCTCCGCCGGAGCAAAGCGGGTCGTGGCCGTCGCCGAAGTCTCAACAGTCATGGAAGGATATGGTCGAACTGGTTGCCTGAGCGGACGTTTGCCCTGGCAAACGCCGATGATTCCTTATCTATCGTCCCTGCTGGGCCAACGCTCAAGCAGCAGTTGTAGCCGTCCGTAGTGCCAGAATGCCGGCTGGACCAAGGTGCGTCGATATTCAGGTGAGGCCGGCCTGCAAATGCCGGTTTCCTGCGCTTCCGGTGCTCACGTACTATAAGTACGCTCCGCTCCGGTTCTCGGAAATCGTCATTTTCGACTCGGCCTGACCTGAATCTCAACGCACCTTAATGCTCACTGCACTTCGTAACCGACTTCCTCCGAGGCGTGGCACAAGGCCTTCCAGAAGGAGCGCGCGAAGGAGCGGAAGACGTAGATGTCGAACTGGTCTGGGCCGCTGCGCTGGATCTGGGCGAAGATGTCGTGATGGTTGGTCGAACGTCCAGCGCCGAGCGGGAAGGCCGGCAAGGCGAAGTCGATAGCGAAGAACTTCGCCATCACCCATTCAGCCTTCGGACCAGCGATGCGGATCGCGGTGCGGCCATGCGAAAGGTCCGTCAGCGTGCCGATGGCCGGCGTGACGGCGCCGGCGAAGGCCGCGGCCAGGCCTTCGGCCTCATCCACCACGGTGAATTTTCCCGGCGCGAAACCGAAGGCGGCACGCGCACCGTTGCTCACACCCCCGCCGGCGCCGTCGGGCAGAGCGAGACCGGTGACCTTGCGGATAATTTCGATCAGCTGCTTTTCTTCACCCGGCCATGCCGCGAGCTGCAGGATCGAGCCCGGCCGCGTCTCGGACAGGATGACATCGACGCCATGTTCGAAATTGCCGTGTGAACCCGGATGGTACTCTGGCTCGAGCGGCGATTGGCGTTCGGGCAACTCGTGCTCAGCCATGCATGCGGCTCCCGTCCGGATCGTAGAAATGGTTTGAGACGATCTCGATCGGCCCGAACCGATTGCGCAGCGGGTCGGAGACGAAGGCGCGGGTCCCTTGCCTTGCCTTGCCGCCCTTGACCAAGGCCAACGCGATATATTTGCCGAGCGCCGGCGAATAGCAGCAGGCGGTGATGTGGCCTAGCGAGTCGTGCGGATTGTCCTCGTCCAGTTCCTCGACGACATGGCCGCCGCCGTTAAACGGCCGGTTGTCTAGCGCGATCAGCCCGACCAGTTCGAGCCGGTCGGGCGCGATCAGGCCTTCGCGGTCCATCATGGCCGAGCCGACGAACGGCTTCTTCTTCGACAGCATCCAGTCGAGATGGAGGTCGCGCGCCGTGGTGCGGCCGTCGATCTCGGCGCCCGTGACGTGGCCCTTCTCGATACGCATCGTGCCCAGTGCCTCGAGCCCGTAGGTCACAAGGCCAAACGGCTTGCCGGCCTCGATCAGGGCCTCCCAGACGCGGGTGCCGTAGCCGGCGCCGGAATAGACCTCGAACGCCATTTCACCGGAGAAGGACAGGCGGCAGATCATCACCGGCACGCCGGCGATGCGGCCATGAACGATGCCCATGAAGGGCAGGGTGGCGTTGTCGACTGCGGTGCCGGCGACGCAACCGGCGAGGATGGCGCGCGCGTTCGGCCCGCCGATCGCCGCACCCGCCCATTCGTCGGTGACGGAGGTGACGGTGACCTTCAGCTCCGGCCAGATGACGTCGAGGAAATATTCCAGATGCTGCATCACCTTGCCGGCATTGGCGGTGGTGGTGGTCATCAGGAATTCCTGCTCGCCAAGCCGCCAGGTGGTGCCGTCGTCGAAGGCAAGCCCGTCCTCACGCAGCATCAAGCCGTAGCGGGCCTTGCCGACGGCCAAAGTGGAGAACATGTTGGTGTAGACGCGGTCGAGGAACTCGGCCGCGTCCGGTCCCTGCACTGCGATCTTGCCCAGCGTCGAGACATCGACGATGCCGGCGCTTTCGCGCGTCGCCCTGGCCTCGCGGACATAGGCCTGCTCGACCGTCTCGCCGGGAAGGCCGTAGATCATCGGCCGGTACCAGAGGCCGGCCGAATACATGGTCGCGCCGTTGGCGAGGTGCCAGTCATGCATCGGCGTCAGCCGCTGGGGCTTGAGATCGCCGAAACGCTCGGCAGCAAGGGAGCCGATCGAGACCGCCGTGTAAGGCGGGCGAAAGCGCGTCGTGCCGACCTCGGGGATCGGCTTGCCGAGCGCCTCGGCCATGATCGCAAGGCCAGGCACATTGGAGTTCTTGCCCTGGTCGGTCGCCATGCCGAGCGTGGTGTAGCGCTTCAGGTGCTCGACCGATACGAAACCCTCGCGATGCGCCAGCCGCACGTCCTCGGCGGTGACATCGTGCTGGAAGTCGACAAAGCTCTTGCCCTTGGCCTTGATCTCGAAGACCGGCGCTGGATCGGGGTCGCCCGGTGCGGCCTCGACGATCGGCAGGGCTGCGGGCGCCGCCGTTCCGCCGGCAGCCGAAACGCCGGCCGCGCGGCCCTCGGCGATAGCTTCGGCGGTGGAGAAGCTGCCGGTGAAGGCGCCGGCGCCGATCCAGAGCTGCGTTGGCCTGGGCGGCAGGAAGGCCTGCCTGGCCGGGTCCCATTCAGCCTTGGCGCCCGCCTGGCTGGCGAGATGAATGGTCGGCGACCAGCCGCCCGACATCAAAAGGCTGTCGGCATGGATGCTGCGCTCGTCGCCACTCAGCGTACCGCCCGTGGCATCGAAGCGCCGCACCTTGAGACCGGTGAGGGCCTTGCCGCCTTCGGTCGCAACCACGGCATGGCCGTCCAGAAGCTCGGCCTCGGCCTCGCCGGCGAGCCGGCGCATGTCGTTCGAGACGTCGGCGCGGACATCGACGATGGCAACAATGGTCGCGCCGGTCTTCTTTAACGCAACGGCCGAGCGATAGGCGCTGTCGTTGTTGGTGAAGAGCGCGATGCGCTGTCCCGGCAGCACGCCGTATTCATTGACGTAACGTTCCGCCGCATGCGCCAGCATGACGCCGGGACGGTCGTTGCCCGGAAACACCAGCGGCCGCTCGAAGGAACCGGTGGCGAGCACCACCGTGCCGGCGCGGATCGCCCAGTAGCGCTGGCGCGGCTCGCCCTTGGCTGGCGTTTCCTTATGATCGGTCACCCGTTCGAGGGCGGCCAGCGTGTTGCCGTCGTAATAGCCCCACACCGTCGTGCGCGGCAAAAGCCGCACATTGTCGTTGCCGCCGAGCTGCGCGACCGTGCGCTGGGCCCATTCGGCGGCAGGCATGCCGTCGATGGTTTCGCCCGACCAGTTGGCGGAGCCGCCAAAATGGGCTTCGAGATCGGCGAGGATGACGCGGGCGCCCTGGTCGGTGGCGGCTTTCGCCGCCATCAGGCCGGCCGGACCGGAGCCGACGACCAGCACGTCGCAAAAGGCGTTCATGCGCTCGTAGCGAGACGGATCGGGAGCGGTGCCAGCCTTGCCGAGGCCGGCGGCGCGACGGATGAAATGCTCGCAGAACATCCAGAAGCGCGTGCCCTTCAGCGGGCCGATCACCGGCCCCATGAAGGTCTTGTAGTAGAAGCCGGCCGACAGGAGCTTGCCGCCAAGCTGGTTGAGGGCGCCGATGTCCCAGGCGAGCGAGGGGGTACGGTTCTGGCTGACGGCGACGAGCCCGTCGTAGATTTCGACCATGGTCGCCGCGATGTTGGGCTCGCGCACCTCGCCGCGCAGCACCGTCACCAGCGCGTTCGGCTCCTCGACGCCGGCGGCAAGCAGGCCGCGCGGGCGATGGTACTTGAACGAGCGGCCGAACAGCGTCACGCCATTGGCGAGCAGCGCCGAAGCCAGCGTGTCGCCGGCATGACCGGTGTAAGGCGCGCCGTCGAAGGTGAAGCGGATGGTGCGCAGCCGGTCGATCCGGCCGCCGGTGTCTGTGCGGCGGGGGCTCACGAGCGGCCCTCCGCCTTGTGGCCGCCACGGGCGAATGCGGTGCTCAGGATTTCGTGCGAGAGCGTGTTGCGCACGACCCTGAGATGCGCGCGGCAACCGCCGGAATGCTGCCAGATCTCGTTGTGGTCACCGGCCGGATTGAGCCGGTCGTAGACATAGGCGTTCCAGGCGTCGAGGTCCTGCGAGGCGGGCTGCGGCCGCTCGCGGTTGCCGTCGCCCTGGTAGGTGAATTCGATAACGTCGCGCGGGCCGCAATAGGGACAGGTGATCAGCATTTTCAATCCAAACCCTAGTGCAATCTGGGCGTCGCGCCCTGGCCTTTGTCGTCGATGACGAGGCCGCGGTAGAAACGGTCGAGCGTGAAGGGCGCGTTGAACTCGTGCGGCTCGTCCTTGGCAATGGTGTAGGCAAAGCACCAGCCGGAGGCTGGCGTCGCCTTGAAGCCGCCATAGCACCAGCCGCAATTGAGATACATGCCCGGCAGCGGTCCGGCGGCGATGATCGGCGAGCCGTCCATCGTCATGTCGCACAGCCCGCCCCAGGAGCGCAGCATGCGCACGCGCGCCAGGCCGGGAAACAGCGCCACCATCTCGCTCATCACCTCATCGACGATCGGCAGACTGCCGCGCTGGGCGTAGCTGTTGTAGCCGTCGAGGTCGCCGCCATAGACCAGGCCGCCCTTGTCGGACTGCGAGATGTAGAAATGGCCCATGCCGAAGGTGAGAACGGTGTCGACGACAGGCTTCAGCGATTCCGAGACGAAGGCCTGCAGCACGTGGCTTTCGATCGGCATGTGCGAGATGCCGGCAAGCTGCATGACGCGGCCGGTGCTGCCGGCAACCGCAAGCGCGACCTTCTTGGCGCGGATTTCGCCGCGCGTCGTCGAAACGCCGGTGATGCGGTCGCCGTCGCGCAGGAACCCGGTGACCTCGCAATTCTCGATGATGTCGACGCCGCGCCGGTCGGCGCCGCGCGCATAGCCCCAGGCGACCGCGTCGTGCCGGGCCGTGCCGGCGCGCGGCTGCATCAGCCCGCCAAGGACGGGAAAGCGTGCTGACCCTGAGACATCCAGCGCCCGGACAAGCCGCTTGATCCGGTCGACGCTCATCAGCTCGGCGTCGACGCCGAGATGGCGCATGGCGTTGCCGCGCCTGGCATAGTCGTCGAGCTGGGCTGGCGTGTGCGCGAGGTTTAGGCAGCCGCGCTGCGAGAACATGACGTTGTAGTTGAGGTCGTGCGAGAGGTTCTCCCACAGCTTCATCGAATGTTCGTAGAAGCGGGTGTTCTGCGGCAAGAGATAGTTGGAGCGCACCGCCGTGGTGTTGCGGCCGACATTGCCGGAGCCGAGCCAGCCCTTTTCCAGCACCGCGACATTGGTGATGCCGTGTTCCTTGGCGAGATAATAGGCGGTCGAAAGACCGTGGCCACCGCCGCCGATGACGATCACGTCATAGGAAGCCTTGGGGTCCGGCTTACGCCAGGCGGGCTTCCAATCCTTGTTGCCGGTCAGCGCGTTCTTGAGCAGCGAGAAGGCTGAATATTCCGCCATTCTTCCTATCGTCCTTATGATGCGAGGCGGCAGACTATAGAGCAGGCGGGAAGCGCAAAGCCAAGATTGCGCCATCGCTTTTCGACAGGCCGACTATCGCCGGCACGATCGGGACGGCTTGCCGCCCGATATGCCGGCCTTTATCAAGAGCGGAAATTTCGAGAATTTTTCGGCCGCGAGTCGCCAACAAAGCCATGTTCTTCCGCCTGCTGCGCCTGGTTCTGGTCGTGATCGTCGCTGTCTTCGCGCAACCGGCGCTGGACGCGTCGGCGCAGGCGATCGGCCATGGTTCGTCACAACTCATCGCCGACCAGACCAAGGCCATCCAGGACCTGACGGCCAGGACCGACGGCCTGGAAAAGAAACTGAGCGACCCCGACCAGGACGATCCGGGGCTCGTCGACATCCGGTTGCAGCTCGAGGATATTTCGCGCGCGGCGCTGAACAGCGCCCTGGCATTCCGGCAGCGCCTCACCGACATCAACAATCGTGTCGAGGTGCTCGGCGCGCCACCGGCGCAGGGGCAGCCCCCCGAGCCGGTGATCGTCAGCAGCGAGCGCGGTGCGCTCGCCACGGAAAAAGCTCAGATCAACGCGGTCGTCGCCAGCGCGCAAAACCTGTCGATCCGCGTCAACGGCTTGGTCGACAAGATCGCCGTCATGCGCAGCGAGCTTTTCCGCAGCGTCATCACCAAGCACTATGACCTGACCGACGCGTTGAGCCCGCAGGCCTTTTCCGACGCGCATGACCAGTTCACGGGCCTCTATAAGGCGGTGTGGTCCTGGGCGAGCTTCGCGGTCCGGTTCAAGTTCCAGGCGATCCTTGCGGCGACGCTGATGGCTCTGGCGCTGGCGGCGGTGCTGTTGATCGGCGGCAGACGCCTGTTCGGCCGCATCTTCGAGGCCGACCCGACCGTCGAGGATCCGTCCTATCTCAGCCGGCTGTCGGTGGCCTTCTGGTCGACGCTGCTGCCGACCCTCGCGCTCGGCGTCTTCTTCGCCTCGGCCGTGTTCTTCTTCAATTATTACAATGTGCTGCGCGGCGATATCGGCACGTTCCTCAATGCCTTGCTGACGGTGATCGCCATGGTGTTCTGCGTCAACCGGCTGACCAACGCGGCGCTCGAACCGCGCCTACCCAACTGGCGCCTGATCCCGGTCGCGACCGGCCGGGCGCGTTGGCTGGTTGGCCTGACGACCGCCATGGCGCTGGTGCTCGGGTTCAACTACTTCCTGTCGGTCGTCAACGAGAAGATGGGATCGCCGCTTTCGCTGACGATCGCCAGGGGCTTTGTCGCCGCTATCATCGTCGGCGTCATCCTGATCCTGATGGGACTGCTGCGGCCTTTCAGGACGGCTGACGGCTCATGGCGGCCCTGGCCGGCATGGCTTCGCTTCATGGCCATCGCCCTCGGCCTGTTCACCATTGCGGCGGCGCTGCTCGGCTATATCGGCCTGGCGCTTTTCGTCTCGTTCCAGATCGTGGTGACCGGCACGGTCCTGGTGACGGCCTATATCGGCTTCCTGTCGGCACGCGCGATCGGGGAGGAGGGCGGCTTCGCCGACACTTCGGTCGGGCGATGGCTTTCGGAGAACTCAAGCTACGAGGATACCGCCCTCGACCAGCTCGGCCTGGTCGTCAGCATCGCTATCAACCTGATGATCGTGGCGGTGTTCCTGCCGCTGATCCTTTTGATGTGGGGCTTCCAGCCCGGCGATATCGAGGCCTGGGCCTACAAGCTGGCGACCGGCGTCACGATCGGTTCGGTGACCATCTCCTTCCTAGGCATCCTCAGCGGCATCGTCGTCTTCGCTATCGGCTATTTCCTGACGCGCTGGTTCCAGGGCTGGCTGGACGGATCGGTGATGGCGCGCGGCAAGGTCGATGCCGGCGTGCGCAACTCGATCCGGCTCGGCGTCGGCTATGCCGGCGTGGCGGTCGCTGGCCTGGTCGGCATCTCGGCCGCGGGCATCGATCTTTCCAATCTGGCGCTGGTTGCTGGCGCGCTTTCGTTGGGTATCGGCTTCGGCCTGCAGAACGTCGTCTCGAATTTCGTTTCGGGCCTGATCCTGCTTGCAGAGCGGCCGTTCAAGGTCGGCGACTGGATCGTGGCGGGCGACGTCAGCGGCACGGTGCGGAAGATCAGCGTGCGCGCCACCGAGATAGAGACCTTCCAGCGGCAGGCGGTGATCCTGCCCAACTCGAACCTCATCAACAATGCGGTCGGCAACTGGACGCATCGCAACAAGCTCGGGCGCATCGACATCAAGGTCGGCGTCGCCTATGGCAGCGACGTCAAGCGCGTCCACGCCGTCCTGATGGATATTGCGCGCGCCCATCCGATGGTGCTGAAGAATCCCGAGCCATTCGTTCTGTTCGCCAATTTCGGGGCGGCCGCGCTCGAATTCGAGATACGTGTGTTCGTCGCCGACATCATGAACGGCAGCGTCGTTCAGAACGACATCCGCTTCGCCATCTTCGATATCTTCGAGGGGGAGCGGATCGAGATACCCTCGACGCCGCGCGCCGTGGTCGAAACGAAGAAGCACGAGGCCTGGCCGATCGACGACGACAAGATCGAAGCCGAATTCGCGGAGCGCGAGAGGCTGGAGGCGGAAGCCGCGGCCGAGCGGGAACGCCTGGCCAAGATGAAGCGCAGGGGCCGCAAGCCCGACCCGGGCTGAGGTGGTATCGACATTCGGATGAGGCCGGCCTGCAAATGGCCACACGCTACGTTCATCCGGCGGCGAAACCGATTGTGGCATGAATGCGGCATTCAGTTGCGGTTCAGGTAACAACTCATATAAGCTTCGACGCAAAGGGCGAGAATGCCTTGCAAATTTGAACAGAGGCGGTGTGCGAACACCGGAATTGCAATGTGGAAGTCTGTCGTTGCCGCCATCGCTTTGCTGGCCCTGGGCGGTTCGGCTTTCGCCGCCAGCGCGATCAACAGGGACGCTCAGACGCGGACCCTGGTCGTGACCGAAGGCGGCGCCAAGAGCGAGCTGACGCTTGCCGCAGGCGAGACGGTGGAGTTCTGCTCGAGCGGCTGCTTCGTCACCTTGCCCAATGGTGATCTCGAAGCCCTGACCGGCTCGGAAACGGTCGAAATCTCGGGTGGCGCGGCCCGCATCAAGTAACCGCTCCCGCAAGATTGGCGGGGCCAGATTGGCAAAGGCCGGACCGATGTCCGGCCTTTTATCGTTTCCGGTAGCCGACGCTTAACGATGACGGCGAAAAACCGGTAGGACAATGCTCTGCAACCGGACGTTTTAACGTTCGCTGCGTCATGACCCGCTATATCCGACCCGAGGACGCCGGCATACGGCGCGGGTTGAGTTGGCGCGTGATCTTTCCGTGATCGGAGTTTCGGGATCCTGCGCTCTATCGGGGCAGGACCATGGACGCGAGGTCGGACAGGAACGCAATTCCGCTTGCGGTCGATCTCGACGGTACGCTGATTGCAACGGACCTTCTGTGGGAAGGCCTGTTCATCCTGCTCAAGAAGAACCCGCTCTATGTCTTTCTCCTGCCACTCTGGCTGATCGGCGGGCCGGCCCGGCTGAAGCAGGAAATCGCCGGCCGCGTCGACATTGACCCAGCCTCGCTGCCTTACCGCCAGGATCTGCTTGACCGGCTGCGCGCCGAGCACCGGGAGGGTCGCAAGATCGTGCTGGCGACGGGAACGCCGCGCAAATTCGCGGAGGCGATCGCGGCGCATCTCGCCATTTTCGTTAATGTGCTGGCGACCGACGGTCCGCATAACATGACCTCCGGCAGGAAATGCGCGGCACTTGTCGCCGCCTATGGCGATGCAGGCTTCGACTATGCCGGCAACAGCCGGCACGACCTCAAAGTGTTCGACGCAGCGCGCAACGCGCTCGTGGTGGCGCCCGACCGCAGCGCCCGGCGCTGGCAGGCGGCGCATCAAGCCGATGCCATGCCCTCACCGAGGCCGGCGCTGAGGACCTACGTCAAGATGCTGCGCATACATCAGTGGCTGAAGAACGCGCTGATCGCCGTGCCGATGGTGCTGTCGCACGAATATTTCAACCCGAACATGATCTGGCAGTGCCTGCTGGCGTTCGTTTCCTTCAGCGCCGTGGCGTCCGCCATCTATATCCTCAACGATTTCTTCGACCTCGCGCTCGACCGCAAGCATCCGACCAAGCGCAGCCGGCCTTTCGCCAGCGGCGCATTGTCGATCCCATTCGGTCTCGGCGCGATCGCCGCGCTCCTTGCGATCGGCCTCGCCGCCGGCCTCTTCCTTCCGATCGAATTCCTTGGCGTGCTTGCCGGCTATTTGATCGTCACCACCGCCTATTCGCTGTCGTTCAAGCGCATGCTTTTGATCGATGTGCTGACGCTCGCGGGCCTCTACACGATCCGCGTACTTGCGGGCGCAGCCGCCACCGGCGTCGACGTCTCCTTCTGGCTGCTCGCCTTCTCGATCTTCTTCTTCCTTTCGCTGGCGCTGGTGAAGCGCTTCGTCGAGTTGCGCACCACGGCCATCCCGCCCGGCGAGCGCATCGCCGGCCGCGGCTATCGCACCGAGGACCAGGAGATCGTCGCCCAGGCCGGCATGGCGTCGGCTTTTTCCTCGGCGCTGGTTCTGGCGCTCTATATGGACAGCCCGGCGGTGCGCGAGCTCTATCCGCATCCATGGCTGATATGGCCGCTGGCGCCGATCGTGCTTTACCTGACGATGCGTGTCTGGATCCTTGCCCGCCGCGACGAGATGCATGACGACCCGGTCGTCTTCATCATCCGCGACTGGCGCAGCCAGATCGTCGTCGCCATCGGCGCGGTCTTCCTCGTAGCCGGAGGCTGGTGATGAGGCACGAGCGCTTCGGCAGCTTCGGACTGGCGACCCCGCCAGCACGCAAGGCGATCCCGGCGGACGAGGCGATCGCCTTGCTTAAACGCGGCGAGGCGAAGACAGGTTCGCTGCTCGGATACGGCAATGGCCGCTCCTATGGGGACAGTTGCCAGAACGATGCAGGCATGGTGGTCGACATGCGGCCGCTCAACCGCATCCGTTCCTTCAACGTCGAGGCCGGCGTACTCGAGGCCGATGCCGGCACGCTGCTTTGCGACATCATCGCTTATGCCGCGCCCTACGGCTTCTTTCCGGCCGTGGTTCCAGGCACCCAATTCGTGACACTGGGCGGCGCGATCGCCAACGACGTCCACGGCAAGAACCATCATCGGCGCGGCACCTTCGGCTGCCATGTCGAGGCTTTGACGCTGCTTCGGTCCGACGGCCGAACCCATCGCTGTTCGCAGACTGACAACGCCCGTCTGTTCGGGGCGACGATCGGCGGCATGGGGCTGACCGGGCTTATCCTTTCGGCATCGGTCAAGCTGATGCGGGTGCCGTCGCTCGATATCATCGAAAGCGTGACGCGGTTTCGCGATCTCGGCGAATTCTTCGATCTTGCCGAGGCTGCCGACCAGGCCAACGAATATGCCGTCGCCTGGATCGATCAGCTTGCCAGCGGACATGGGCGCGGTCGCGGGCTGTTGTTCACCGGCAACCATGCCGAACACGGCTCGCACGCGGCGGCGCGCGCCGGCAGCCGGTTCTCCGTGCCGGTGCAGCCACCATTCAATGTCCTCAATCGGCCCTTCCTCACCGTCTTCAACGCGGCTTACCGCTGGAAGAAGGGTAAGTCCCAGGCTCCGCACCAGGCAGGCTATCAGGGCTTCTTCTTTCCGCTCGACGGGGTCCGCGACTGGAACCGGCTCTACGGGCCGCGCGGGCTTTTCCAGCACCAGAGCGTGGTGCCGGAGGTCAGTGCGCGTCGCATCGTGCCTGCGCTACTCGAGGCGGCACGGCGGGCGGGCGAAGGGTCGTTCCTCACAGTGCTCAAACGCTTCGGCGATGTCCGCTCGCCGGCGCTGCTGTCGTTCCCGCGGCCCGGCTACACGCTAACGCTCGATTTCCCTAACCGGGGCGAAAGGACGTTGCGGCTGCTCGCCGAACTCGACCGCATCACAGTCGAGGCGGGCGGCGCGGTGAACCCCTACAAGGACGCCCGGATGGGACCTGAGACATTCGCCGCGTCGTTCCCGCAATGGCAGCGGCTGGAGGCGCTTCGCGACCCGGCTTTCCTGTCGAGCTTCTGGATACGGACGGCAAAAAGACTGGATGCAACGAGAGGCGTTTTTGAAGCCGCAGAATAGATAGAGGTCGAATAAATCATGGTAAATGAAAAGTTACGCCGCGGCTTACTCAAACCATCGTCGAGGCTTCACGAAATATTTGTGGGTTTGCAATAGGACCGCCCAAGGGCGGGGTGGCAACAATGAAATACATAATCTTCATTCTCTTTACGGTCATGACCAATGCCGCAGCGCAGCTGATGCTGAAGCAGGGCATGATGTCGATTGGGCCGGTCTCCTTCGAAGGCGTCAATCCGCTCGTCAAGCTCTTGCAGATCGTGTTCAGCCCCTGGGTGTTCCTCGGCCTGTGCACCTTCGTCATCTCGATGGCATCGCATCTCTACGTGCTGTCCAAGGTCGAGCTCAGCTTCGCCTATCCGTTCCTCAGCCTCGCTTATGTCGCCGTGGCGATCTTTGCCTATTTCGTCTTCCGCGAGGACCTCAATGGCTGGCGCATCGCCGGCATCGCCTGCATCTGCGTCGGCACGGTGCTGATCGCGCAGAGTGGCCGGGGAATGGGCGAGCAGGGGCATGAGGATCAGACAGCATCCATCAATCCCGACAAGATCGGCATAAGCGAGATCGTTCGATGAGACATGTGATTTTCGGCGGCGACGGTTTCGTCGGCCGTCACCTTGCCCCCAAGCTCGCCGCCGATGGCGAGGATGTCGTCGTCGCCGATATCGTCAAGAGCGACCTGCCGCATTACCGCTCCATGCGTTTCGTCACCTGCGACGTCACCGATCCGGCCTCGGTCGCGGCGGTCGGGCTCAAGGCCGGCGACATGGTCTACAATCTTTCGGCCAAGATGCTGTCGCCGATCCAGGTGCGCGCCAAGCGGCACGATTTCTTCTTCCCGGTGAATTTCCACGGCACCGAGAATATCATCCAGGCGATGGACAAGGCCGGCGCTTCGAAGCTGGTCCACTACACGACCGACATGATCTACGGCCACACGGTCGTGCTGCCGATGACCGAGGACCATCCGGTCGCGCCGCTCGGCGAGTACGGGCTGTCGAAGCTCAAGACCGAGGAGCTCGCCGCCGAATGGCGCAAGCGCGGCATGTCGATCTCGCTGTTTAGGCCGCGCCTGATCATCGGTCCCGGCCGCCTCGGCATCCTGGAAAAGCTGTTCAAGCTGATCGACTGGAATCTTTCGGTGCCGATGATCGGCTCGGGCAGGAACCCTTACCAGTTCATCTCGGTGTTCGACTGCGCCGAAGCCGCCCGCGCGGCCTGGAAAGCCGGCGTGCCGAACGAGGCCTATAATCTGGGCTCCCTCAATCCGCCGCCGGTCAAAAAACTGCTCGGCGACCTGATCAAGCATGCGGGCTCCAAGTCGATCCTGGTGCCGACGCCCGGCTGGGCGGTCAAGCGCACGCTCGACCTGCTCGACTGGTTGAACATGCCGATCATGGATCCGGAACAGTATCTGATCGCCGACGAGGAATGCGTGCTCGACGTGTCCAAGGCCGAGCGCCAGCTCGGCTGGGTGCCGCAATATCGCGACGAGGACATGCTGATCGCCGCCTACAACGAATATCGCGCCAAGATGGACGGCCACGCCGTCGCCACCAGACAGGTTCCCGCCGAATAGAGCGCGAAGGGGAGATTTTTCAGATGACCGTCATGGCCAAGCCGGAACATACCGGAGCGCGCACGCTGATCGACGCGCCAGCGCTTTCGCCCACAGCAATCGCCAAGCCCGATCTGATCAGCGTCGAGCAGGCCAAGGCGATGGACGTCGCCCGCATCACCGACCTGTTCAAGGCGCATCTCAATCCTGGACAGCTGCATTTCATGAAGCTGCTCGGCTTTCACAAGGTCAAGATCGAGCGCGCCGAGGGCATGTTCTATATCGACCAGAACGGCCGCAAGATCCTCGATTTCTTCGGCGGCTTCGGCTCGCTGGCCTTCGGCCACAACCATCCGCGCATTTTGGAAGCCCGGAAGAAATTCCAGGAGGAGAAGCGCCAGGAGATCGCCATCGCCTTCATGTCGCAATTTGCGGCAGCTCTCGCGCACAACATCGCCAAATGCTCGCCCGGCGATCTCGACATGGTGTTCCTGGGCTCGTCGGGTTCTGAGGCCATGGAAGCGGCGGTGAAGCTCGCCGAGCGCGCCGCGGGCCCGAAGCGGTCGAAAATCGTCTATGCCGAGAATTCCTTCCACGGCAAGACAAAGGGCGTGCTGGCGATCACCGACGGCCAACTCTACCGCGCCGATTTCAAAGTCGCAAACAATGTCGTGCGCGTTCCCTTCGCCGACATCGACGCCGTCGAGCGCCTGTTCAAGAGCGAACCGGAGATCGGCGTCATCGTGCTGGAAACCATCCAGGGCGGCGGCGGCATCATCCAGGCGCCCACGGAATACTGGCAGAAGCTGCGCGCGCTTTGCGACCGCTATGCCGTGCTGTGGGTCGCCGACGAGGTGCAGTGCGGCTATGGCCGCTCGGGCCGTTTCTATGCCTTCGAGCATTATGGCGTGGTGCCGGATGTGACGGCGCTGGCGAAATCGCTCGGCGCCGGCAAGGCGGCGGTCGGCGCGATGATCGCCAGGCGCGACGTCTACATGAAGGCCTATGGCACGCCGAAGACGGCGATGATCCATGCCATGGCCACTTTCGGCGGCATGGGCGAGGCCTGCGTCACCGCGATCGAGGGCATCAACGTGCTCTATGATGAGGGGCTGATCGACAACGCCGCCTCGACGGGCGACTACCTTCTGCAGCGGCTGCAGGCGCTCAAGGAAAAATATCCGAAAATCATCAAGGACGTGCGCGGCAAGGGTCTCATGATCGGGCTCGAGTTCCACGATTTCTCGCAGACCCTGCCGATGGTGCTCAGACCGGTGGTGAGCGTGCTCGACGACAAGCTTAAGGGCTCGCTGTCGGGCTTCGTCGGCTCGCTGCTGCTGCGCGACTACGACGTGCTCGTCGCCTTCACCGAATACAACCGCAACGTCATCCGGCTCGAGCCGCCGCTGATCTGCCAGCCCGAGCATGTCGACCGCTTCGTCGACGCCTTCGACAGCCTGTTGTCGCGCGGCATCGTGGCGATCGTGAAGGATTTCGTGAGAAGCCAAGTCGGTAAATAGAGGCCGCCGAGGATGCTGACCAGGCCGTCCGCTCCGACCAATCCGCTGGAACGCTTGACCGGTGCCGGCCTGGCGTGGGGCGAGGGGACTTACGCGAAATGGGCCGCGTCGATCGGCGCGGTCGCCTTCTCGCTCTACATCCTGCTCACCGCCGCGACCGCCTGGTTCATGCCCGACGCGAACTGGGACATGCTGCCTTATCTGGCGATTGCCGAGGAAGGCACCTATCCCGATCCGCAGGTGCTGCATGATTATGCCTACAGCATGGTCAAGGCCGGCGTGTCGGCGGGTGATTACAAGACGCTGACCGACGATGGCGGCGGCTTCCGCAGCCACATGGCGGAGAACGCCGCCGACTTCCATTCGCTGCTCGGCATGTACCGGATCAAGTTCCTCTATGCCGAGATCCTGTCCAGCCTCAGCCATGTCGTGTCGCCGGTCGAGGCGATGCGGCTGGTGCAGGTGTTTTCCGTGCTTCTGTTCGGCGCCATAACGCTCGCCTGGCTGCGCGCGGAAGGCGCGCTGGCGCTGGCGCCTGTCGTCGGCGCGGTGCTGATCATGGCCGATCTCGGCGATGCCGCGCGCGCCTCGACACCGGACCTTCTATGCTCGGCGCTGTTCCTAGGCGGCACCTTTGCCTATGTGCGCAAGCGCGAGGCGGCGACGGCGGTCCTGCTGTTCCTTGCTTTCATGGCTCGACCCGACAACATCGTCTTCCTCGCCATTTTTGCGGTGCTGCTCGCCACTTTCCGCGAGAGGGCGTGGGGTGCTTTGGCAGGCTTCGCGGCCTCCTTCATCGCCTATTTCGTCATCTCGCACTGGGCGCAGCATCCCGGCTGGTGGCCGCATCTTTGGTTCTCCAGCATCGAGCAGCACTACAATATGGACGGGTTCGACCCGCCGTTTTCGGTGACGGCCTATCTCAAGGCCTTCGCCGCCTCGGTGGTGCGCGCCATCAACGTCAATAGCTGGGTCGGCGTATCGGTCCTGGCACTGGCCGGATGGTACAGCTTGAGCCGCGCCGGCTTCCGACTCGACCGCCGCGCCGGCATCCTGCTTGCGGCGCTTGTGCTCGGCGTGCTGGCGAAGTTCACCGTCTTCCCGATCCACGACACCCGCATCTATTTCCCCAATCTTCTGCCGCCCTTCCTGCTGCTGGCCGCGCCGCTGATGGCATCGGCAAGCCAAGGCAGGCACCGCGCCGCGTCGCAGACCATTCCCGGAGACAAGTCATGAACTCGCTTTCCAGTCTCGCGCGCATTCTTCTGTCGCTCGGCCTTCCGGCCGGCCTGCTCGATCGCGGCCCCTCTCTGCACGGCACGAAATTCCTCGCCAAGGCGGCACTCAAGGCACGGTTCGGCGGCAAGGGCCGGTCGTTCCAAATGGTCAATGTCGGCGCCTGCGACGGCGCGCTGTTCGACGACGTGACGCCCTGGCTGCATCGGATCCCCGGAGCGTGCGCGATGCTGGTCGAGCCGATCCCCTACAATCAGAAGCGGCTTCGCGCCAACTATCCGGATACCAGCCGCTTCGTCATAGAGCCGGTGGCGGTGACCAGGACCAAGGGCACGATCACGGTTCATACATTCGATGCCGCGGCGCTCGAGGCCGGCACGCTGCCGATCGAGTTCATCGGCTGCTCGTCGGTCACCGACACCAATCTGATGTCGGGCAAGAACGCCTGGGGCGAGACCGACGCCAACTTCAACAAGTTCGCGCCGCATCTGAAGGATATCGAAGTGCCGTCGGAAACCTTGCAGACTTTGCTCGACCGCAATGGCATCACCCACATCGACGCTTTCCTGGTCGACTGCGAAGGCGCCGACTGGATGGTGTTCGAACAGCTTGACCTTGGCCGCTATCGTCCGGGAATGATCAAGATCGAGGTCGGCGCGCTGCCGGCCACCGAAATCGGCCAGGTCGTGGTCAAGCTCAAGACCGCCGGCTACCAGGTCGGCTTCCAGGCGGAGGACGTCTGGGCCTTCGCCTGAGCTTAACCGCATCCAGTACCACGCTTGCGCGCGGGGTCGCGCCGTACCTGCGGCGTGTCGCAAACAGGCGGTAGCTCAATCCGCGACCTCTGCATATTGTGCGCCATTCGAAGGGCGCGCAAACGCGCCCGTCCATCATTCCGGAGTCGCGGGCAATGGCAGAGTTTCCGAAAAAGGCGAAGGTCGTCATCGTCGGCCTGGGCGGTATTGTCGGCGCTTCGGTCGCGCATCACCTGATCGAGCGCGGCTGGGACGACATCGTCGGCATCGACAAGTCGGGCATCCCGACCGATATCGGCTCGACGGCGCACGCCTCGGACTTCTGCTACACGACCAGCCACGATTTCCTGTCCTGCTGGACGACGCTCTACTCGATCGATTTCTACGAGAAGATGGGACACTACGCCCGCGTCGGCGGCCTTGAGGTGGCGCGTGTCGGCGACGACGCCCGCATGGACGAGATCAAGCGCAAGATCGCCTCGGCAAAATCCTTCGGCACCCGCGCGCGGCTGATCGAACCGGCGGAGATCAAGGAAAAATTCCCGCTGATCGAGGAGCATCTGGTGCAAGGCGGCCTATGGGACCCCGACGCGGGCCTCGTCATCCCGCGCTCGCAGACGGTGGCCGGCAAGCTGGTCGACCAAGGTGTCGCCGCCGGCAAGCTCCAGGCTTTCGCCAACACCTCGGCCAAGGAGCTGATCGTCGAGAACGGCCGCATCAAAGGTGTGGTGACCGAGCGCGGCACGATCGAGGCCGATTATGTCGTGGTCTGCACCGGCATCTGGGGCCGGCTCACCGCCGCGCTGATCGGGGAGGACCTGCCGGTCATGCCGATTGATCATCCGCTCACCTTCTTCGGTCCCTACAACGAGTTCGCCGGAACCGGCAAGGAGATCGGCTGGCCGCTGGTGCGCGACCAGGGAAACTCGGCCTATATGCGCGACACAGGCGACCCGAAGACCGCCGAGGGCGGGCAGATCGAATGGGGTTATTACGAGGAGACCAATCCGCGTCTGTGCCACCCGCGCGATCTTCTCGAAAAAGACCAGGCGCGGCTTTCGCCGTCGCAGCGCGACCTCGATATGGAGCAGATCATGGCGCCGCTGGAGCGCGCCATGGAGCTGACGCCGATCCTGGGTGAGCTCGGGTATAACGAAGGCCATTCCTTCAACGGCCTGCTGCAGGTGACCACCGATGGCGGCCCGTCCATGGGCGAAAGCCAGAAGGTGAGGGGGCTGTGGTATGCCGTCGCCATCTGGGTTAAGGACGGCCCGGGCATGGGCAAGCTGATCGCCGACTGGATGACCGACGGCCGTACCTCGATCGACCATCACGCGATCGACTATTCGCGCTTCTACCCGCACCAGACCAAGGAACAGTTCATCTGGGATCGCTGCACCGAAACGGCGATGAAGGTCTACAATCCGGCGGTGCATCCGCGCGAGCCCTTCTCCAAGGGCCGCAACATCCGCCGCTCGCCGTTCTATGAGCGCGAGAAGGAGCTCGGCGGCTATTTCATGGAGTTGGGCGGCTGGGAGCGCGCCCATGGCTACGCGGCCAACGAGCATCTGCTGGAAAAATACGGCAACCGCGTGCCGGTGCGCGAGAACGAGTGGGACAACCGCCACTTCTGGCGCGTCTCCAACGCCGAGCACCTGGCGATGAGCGAGGATTGCGGCATCGTCAACCTGTCGCATTTCTCGATGTATGACATCGAAGGGCCCGACCATGTCGCGCTGCTGGAATGGCTGTGCGCGGCCAAGATCGGCGGCGACAACAATATCGGCAAGGGCATCTACACCCACTTCCTCGACGAGGAAGGCATGGTGCGCGCCGACTTCACCGTCATCCGCATGGCCGATCGGTGCCGGCTGATCGACGGCGCCGACGCCGGCCCGCGCGACTTCCGCTACATGCAGCGCACCGCGCAGGACAAAGGCTTTGACGTTACCGTCACCGACGTGACCGAGAAATACGTCACCGTCGGCATCTGGGGGCCGAATGCGCGCACGACCCTGCAGAAAGTAGTCGAGGATCCGAACGGGCTGACGCCGGAGAATTTCGCGTTCGCGGCGATCAAGCCGATCCGCATCGGCGGCAAGGACGTCACCGCCTTCCGCATCTCCTATGTCGGCGAGCAGGGCTGGGAACTGCATATGCGCTACGAGGACGGGCTCGCCGTCTGGGACGCGCTGCGCTCCACCGGCGTCATGCCGTTCGGCGTCGAGACCTATGCCAACACGCGCCGCATGGAAAAGAGCCTCAGGCTGCAAAACGCCGATCTCTTGACCGAATACAATCTGCTCGAGGCCGATCTTGCGCGCCCGAAGGTCAAGGAGAACGACTTCTGCGGCAAGGCCAAGCATCTGGAGTATCGCGCCCGCGAGCATCAGCCGGCGATCCTGTGCACGTTGGTAATGACCGACAACAAGGATGCCAAGGGCGTCGCGCGGTATCCGGTCGGCACCATGCCGGTGCTGGATCCCGCGACGGGCGAGACGCTGGTCGACGAGCTCGGCCGCCGCTCCTTCACCACTTCGGTCGCCTACGGTCCGACCATGGGCAAGAACATCGCGCTTGCCTATCTGCCCTGGGCCTATTGCCAGGAAGGGCGCAAGCTGCAGGTCGAGTATTTTAGCGAGACCTATCCGGTCGAGGTGGCCGGCGTCGGCTACAAGCCGCTCTACGACCCGGAGAACCTCAAGCCGCGGAGCTGACAACCGGCGCAGTAGCGGCAACGGGTCGGAAAGGCCCTGGCCATCCTCGGAAGGCCTTCAGGCTTGGCTTGATGTGCTGGGGGCCAACGGCTTATGTGGCTCATCAGCAGCCCGCGAAAAGCAACACGCACCATGCGCATCCTGTCCGAAGCCTTCATTCCCGAACTGCCCAACCGCTACAACGGCAAGGTGCGCGAGAACTATGATCTGCCGGACGGGCGCCGCATCATCATCGCCACCGATCGTCTAAGCGCGTTCGACACGATCCTGGCCTCGATCCCATTCAAGGGGCAGGTCCTCACCCAGACGGCGCGCTGCTGGTTCGAGGAAACCGCCGACATCTGTCCCAATCACGTGCTGGAGTATCCCGATCCCAATGTCGTGGTCGGCACGCGGCTCGACATGCTGCCGGTCGAGATCGTGGTGCGCGGTTATCTGGCGGGGACCACCAGTACCTCGATCCTGACCAAGTACAGGAAGGGCGAACGCAGCTTCTACGGACATAATTTTCCGGATGGGCTGCGCGACAATGAAAAGCTGCCGCAAGCGATCATCACGCCGACCAGCAAGGCCGCCAGCGGCGGCCATGACGAGCCTCTGTCGGAAGCCGAGATCATCGAACAGCGGCTGCTCACGCAGGCGCAGTGGGACACCGTATCGCGCTATGCGCTGCAACTGTTCGCCCGCGGCCAGCAGCGCGCCGCCGAACGCGGCCTGATCCTGGCCGACACCAAATATGAGTTCGGCACCGCGCCGGACGGCGCCATCGTGCTGGCTGACGAAATCCACACGCCCGACAGCAGCCGCTACTGGATCGCGGCGAGCTACGACGAGGCGTTCGAAAGCGGCGGGCGGCCGCAGAGTTTCGACAAGGATTTCATCCGGTCGTGGGTGTCGGCGCGCTGCGATCCCTACAAAGACCCTATCCCCAGAATACCGGACGAGATCGTCAACCAGGCCTCGGCGGTCTATATCCAGGCCTATGGGGCGATCACGGGCGCGAAATTCGTGCCCGACCTTTCCGGTGACAGCGTATTGGAACGCATCCGTTCGAATCTCGCGCGGTATTTTTGAGCGGTTCCGCGGCGGCGGAATCCGATGCCCGGATTCCCGGCTTTTGCGCGCGGCGATTTTCGCCTAACCTTTCCTCATGTCTGCTTATGCCCGTGCAAGGCATATCCTTTCAGGCAGTGCCGCGCTGGCGCTGGCGCTCTGGCTGACGCCGGCAGCTTCTCCCGCCGAACCCGTGGATGTCGAGCTGGTGCTGGCGGTCGATGTTTCGCTCTCGATATCGCCGGCCGAGCTTGAGATCCAGCGCCACGGCTATGCCGCGGCGCTGACGCATGACAATGTGCTGAAGGCCATCGCCGACGGCGCCTATGGCAAGATCGCCGTCACCTATGTCGAGTGGGCAGGCACGACCTGGCAGCGCGTCATCGTGCCGTGGACGGTGATCGCCAACCGCGACGATGCCGAGAAGGTGGTGGCGCAACTCAATGCCAGCCCGCCGGACAGCGCCCGGCGGACCTCGATCTCCGGCGCGCTGAGCTTCGGCAGCGACCTGTTCGCCGAGAGCGGCTTTCAGGGAACCAAGCGTGTCATCGACATCTCCGGCGACGGGCCCAACAATCAGGGCGCGCCGGTGGACCTCACGCGCGACGAGGTGGTCAAGCAAGGCATCACCATCAATGGGCTGCCGTTGATGACGCGCGGCGGTTTCAGCGGCGCCTTCGACGTTGAAAATCTCGACCGCTATTACAGCGACTGCGTCATCGGCGGACCGGGCGCCTTCATGATCCCGGTCAATGACTGGACGCAGTTTCCCGAAGCGATCCGCCGCAAGCTGGTGCTCGAGCTTGCCGGTCCCGCTTCGCTGCAATGGGCGGCGCAAGAGGCCGCGTATCCGCCGGTCGTGCTCGCCGACGATAAGCCGGCCGCCGACTGCCTGGCGGGCGAGAAGATGTGGCGCAACCGCGGCTGGGGCACGCCGTGAGCAATCGAGAAGCCCCTCAAGGTCCGCCGGCGTGCGCCGGATTGGACCATCGTCCAGTGCGGCTTCTGCTTCATTGACAAGCCTTTTGGCGTCTGTGAGACAATTCGCACTCACCACAAAAAGGGGAACCACAATGAAAAAAACCTCCATCTTCGCGGCGGCGCTGACGGCGGCCGCGGTACTCAGCGCGCCGGCGATGGCCGCGACGTCGCTCACCATCGGCATCAGCGGCTGGACCGGCTTCGCGCCTCTGACCTTGGCCAAGCAGGCCGGGCTTTTCGAAAAGCACGGGCTCAACGTCACGCTCAAGAAGGTGCCGCAGGCGAGCCGTCCGCTGGCCATCGCCAGCGGCGACCTGCAATGCGCGGCGACCACGGTCGAGACCTGGATGGTGTGGAACGCCAGCGGCGTCACCACCAAGCAGATCTTCCAGCTCGACAAATCCTATGGCGCCGACGGCATCGTCGTGCGCAACGACATCAAGACCGTCGCCGATCTCAAGGGCAAGAATGTCGCCTCGTCCGCGCCCGGAACCTCGCCCTATTTCCTGCTCGCCTGGGTGCTCAACAAGAACGGCATGTCGACCAAGGACGTCACCGTCGTCAACCTGGAGCCGGACGCGGCGGCGCAAGCCTTCCTCGCCGGCCAGAACGATGCCGCCGTCACCTACGAGCCCTTCATCTCGGCCGTGCGCGACAAGGCCGACCAGGGCCATATCCTGGCGACCACGCTAGATTATCCGATGGTGCTGGATACGGTCGGCTGCACGCCGGACTTCCTCAAGGCCAATCCCGATGCCGCCAAGGCGCTCGCCGACAGCTATTTCGACGCGCTCGACATGATCAAGAAGGATCCGCAGAAATCCTACGAGATCATGGGAGCCGACGTGAAGCAGTCGGCCAAGGAGTTCGAGGACTCGGCCAAGTACCTGAAATGGGCCGACAAGGCGGAGAACAAGCAGTTCTTCACCAAGGATTTTCAGGACTTTTCCAAGACCGCGGCAGAGCTGCTGCTGCAGATGGGGCTGATCAAGGAAGCGCCGGATGTGTCGACGCTTGCAGACACCAGCGCGATCGCCGACTGATCGCGTATCGATCGGCGGTGTCACGCCGCCGATCCCTCCTCTCAAGGACTTCCTGATGCTGCGCCCCTTGCACCCCGTTGCGCCGGGCACGCGAACCGTGCTCGGCGTCGCCTTCTTTGTCCTGTTCGTTGCGTTCTGGGCGTGGATCACGCTCGGCGGCCACGTGAACCGGATCTTTCTCGCCGATCCGCTGTCGATGCTGAAGGATGGCTGGCGACTGCTTACCGAGGATCGTTTCTGGCTGGATATACTGATCACCATCTGGCGTGTCTTCGGCGGCTTCGTGCTGGCGTCGATCGTCGCGGTGCCGATCGGCATCGCCATGGGTGCCTGGAAGCCGGTCGAAGCCTTCCTCGAACCGTTCGTATCCTTTGCGCGCTACCTGCCGGCGTCGGCCTTCATCCCGCTGCTCATCCTGTGGGCCGGCATCGGCGAGCTCGAAAAGCTCCTGGTGATCTTCGTCGGCTCGGTGTTCCAGATCATTCTGATCATCGCGGTCAAGGTCGGCGCCACGAGGCGGGACCTTGTCGAAGCTGCCTACACGCTGGGAGCGACCGAAAATGGCATCGTCAAGCGCGTCATCATGCCGGCCAACGCGCCAGAGATCGCCGAGACGCTGCGGCTGGTGCTCGGCTGGGCCTGGACCTATGTCATCGTCGCCGAGCTGATCGGCTCCTCGTCGGGCATCGGCTACATGATCATCAACAGCCAGTCGCGGCTGGCGACGGGGCAGATCATCTTCGGGATCATCGTCATCGGGCTGATCGGGCTTCTGTCCGATTTCGCCTTCAAGGCGCTCAACCGCTGGCTCTATCCATGGAGCCTGGCGTGAGCAAGCTTCTGATCGAGGGTGTCTCGCGGACCTTTGCCGGGGTCAGGGGCGGGGAGCCGGTGCGAGCGCTGCAGCCGGTTGAGCTGTCCGTCTCGGCGAATGATTTCATCACCATCCTGGGTCCATCCGGCTGTGGGAAGTCGACGCTGCTGAGGATCGTCGCCGGGCTGGAGGCGCCAAGCACCGGTCGCGTGCTGCTCGACGGCAAGGCGGTCACAAGGCCGGGGCCGGACCGGGGCATGGTGTTCCAGTCTTACACGCTGTTTCCCTGGCTGACGGTTGCCGAGAACATCGGTTTCGGCCTGCGCGAGCAAGGCAGGCCCGAGCGCGAGCGCAACGAGATCGTCGCTTCCTATGTCGATCTCGTTGGGCTGAGGGGTTTCGAGAACCATTGGCCGAAGCAGCTGTCGGGCGGCATGCAGCAGCGCACGGCGATCGCGCGCGCCTTGGCCAACGACCCCGCGATCCTGCTGCTCGACGAGCCGTTCGGCGCGCTGGACAACCAGACGCGCGGACTGATGCAGGAACTGCTGCTCGGTATCTGGGAGCGGCGCAAGAAGACCGTGCTGTTCGTCACCCACGACATAGAGGAGGCGATCTTCATGGCGTCGCGGGTGATCGTGATGAGCGCCAGGCCCGGCCGCATCAAATCGGACGTGCCTGTCGACCTGCCGCATCCGCGTCACTACACGCTGAAGACCAGCCCGGAATTTTCCGCGCTCAAGGCGCAACTCACCGAAGACATCCGCATCGAGGCGATGCGGACCGCGCAGGGGCAGTCCGCCTAGACGACTGCGCCTCTGCCCGCTTAAGCCGCCAGCAGCTGCTTGCGGTCGACGCGCTCCTGCTGCGGCGAGCGGGCGTAGAGCTCGCGGTAGCATTTGGAGAAATGCGAAGCGGAGACGAAGCCGCAAGCCACCGCCACTTCCACCACCGGCATGGAGGACTGGATGAGCAGGTGCCTGGCGCGGTCGAGCCGGATCTCCAGATAGTAGCGGGCAGGCGAGCGGCCCATTTCGGTGCGGAACAGGCGCTCGATCTGTCGGCGGGACAGATCGACATGGTCGGCGATCTCGATCAGCGACAGCGGCTCGGAAAGGTTGGCCTCCATCAGCTCGATGATGGTCAGCACCTTGGAGTTCTGCACGCCCAGGCGGGCGCGCAGCGGCAGGCGCTGGCGGTCGGTCGGGCTGCGCACGCGGTCGGTCAACACCTGCTCGCAGACGCGGTTGACGAGGCTTTCGTCGAAATCGTCGCCGATCAGCTTCAGCATCATGTCGAGCGCGGCGGTGCCGCCGGCGCAGGTATAGACGTTCTGGTCGACCTCGAAGAGGTCGGCAAAGACATTGGCCTTCGGGAATGCCTCGGAAAAGCCGGGCAGGTTTTCCCAATGGATGGCGCAACGCTTGTTGGACAAGAGGCCGGCGGCGGCCAGGATATGCGCGCCGGTGCACAGGCCGCCGACGGCGACGCCGCGATTATACTCTTCGCGCAGCCAGGCGAAAGCCGACTTGTTATGGTAGCGCTCGACATTGATGCCGCTGCAGACGATCGCCATGTTCGGCCGATCCGGCCCGGCCATCTTCTTGCGCTCTTCCTCGAGTGAGGTGTTGACGGCGCATTCAACGCCGTTCGAAGCGCGCACCGGCTTGCCGTCGATGCTGGCCAGCCGCCAACGATAGGCTTCGTAGCCGAGCATCCGGTTGGCCGACCGCAGCGGATCGAGCGCCGTCGCAAAGGCGATCATGGTGAAATCGGGAATGAGGAAGAATACAAACGATCTCTTGATCGGATGCTTTACGGCATTCACGGGGAAACCTCACGCAGCCATGACGCGAACAGGATGTCGCGAACAGCATAGCGACAACAGGAAAAAGCATTCCTGTCAATCGGGTAGGCGGCTAAGTGAAGATTAAATTTGCGACATGGGTCGCAAATGGGCAATTCAGCGAGGCATAAAGCACCGTCGCCCGGGCAATGCGACGTCAATGCACATGAAAACGCCGCCTCGGTTAAACCGGGCGGCGTTGAATTCAGCTTCGGATGCCGATTGCCTCAGGCGACGAAGCCGAGACGGGCGGCATTCATGGCGCCGGTCTGGCCGGGCATGGTCTTGGCGAGACGCTGACGCTCGAGAGCGGTCGTCAGGTTCATTTCGCGGCGGGCGAACAGGCGGGCAAAAAGCTTCATCATCATCTCCATTGGTTGCTCAGACGGGTCGCCTTCGCTTGATGGAGTGGGGCAGCTCGTTTGCTGGCGTGGATATAGGCTCGCTTCGGCAAAAACTAAATCGCAAAAGCGAAGCGCTTGTTATGAAAAGCGACATCATTTGCGACGTTTTTAGGCGGCGTGCTCAAAATTTCCGATTATTTACAGCGGCTTAATTCGTAAATTAACTTGCTATGCGGCTTGTTCATATGCGTCATGCGGCTGCCGCATGGCTGGAAAGCCGTTTGAATGCAAACAAAAAGGCGCTAAACAAACGAAAGGCCTGTCGAGCTGATCCGACAGGCCTTCAGAACTCCATACACACTTGATTACTTCGCTCCGGCCCAGCTTCCGACGCCGAGGCGCATGCCGGTCTTGGCGTCGGCGGCTTCCGGCCAGCCGATATCCTTCTGCAGTTCGATCGGCAGGGCATGGATGGCGCGTTCGGTCTGGTAGCGGGCGCGGGCCGCGCTGAATTCGGTCGCAAGCCGACCGATGGACGACAGGATAGACATTTCTTTCTCCTCTATGCGGGCAGGGAGGCGCCCGTCACTGCGTTAAGTCAGGTCTGTTTCAGCTTCATTTCACGTCGATTGCAGGACTGTGTCAGGGTCGTTTCATGGCTGCTTTTGGCAGCATCCTGTATCGATCGAGTTGACTATGCGCCTGGAGTGATGTTCAATCAAACGAAATGGAATGATGGATTGCATCAGAAAAATTGAAGGCAAGCTGCCATGAACGCCCCGCTCAATCATCCCTTGCCGCTGCTTGACCTCGATGTGCTGCGCACCTTCGTGGCGATTGCCGAGACCGGCAGCTTCACCACCGCTGCCAATGCGGTGTTCCGCACGCCGTCGGCCGTCTCCATGCAGATCAAGAAGCTGGAGGACATCCTGGGCCGTTCCGTCTTCGCGCGCGACGCGCGTTCGGTGACGCTGACCACGGATGGCGAGATGCTGCTCGGCTATGCGCGCCGGCTTTTGTCGATCAACCGCGAGGTGGTGTCGAAGTTCATCATTCCCGACATTGTCGGCGTGGTGCGGCTCGGTTCCCCGGACGACTATGGCGAGCGCGTGCTGCCGCATGTGCTGAAGCGTTTTGCCCAGTCGCATCCCTCGATCGCCGTCGACGTCACCATCGACCAGAGCATCAATCTGCGGCGCCGCATGGACGACCGCGCGCTCGACATCACGCTGCTCACCAATTCCTACAAGACCAGCGCGATCGGCGCGGAGGTGCTTTTGACCGAGCCGATCGTGTGGGCGGGCGCCAAGGGCGGCTGCGCGCATCTGCGTGAACCGTTGCCGGTGTCGCTGTGGGAAGAAGGCTGCGCCTGGCGGGCCGGCGCTCTCGAAGCGCTTGGACGCGAGGGCCGCAACTACCGCATCGCCTATATGAGCGCACACACGGCCGGTCAGCGCGCCGCGATCATGGCCGATCTCGCGGTAGCGCCGCTGCCGAAGTCCTTCCTCGGCGACGATATGGTCTCGCTCGGCGCCAAGGACGGCATGCCCGAGATCGGCACTTACAATCTTGCCATGGTGGTGGCGCCCGATGCGAGCGCGCCGGTGAAGGCCGTGGCCGACCACATCCGGGCGACGTTCGAAGTGTTCCGGGAAACCGGCAAGTTCTGAACTATTCGGCAGCGGGCGCGGAGCGGGCTGCGAAAGCTGCTTTCGTCCTGCGTCGAGCGCGGGCTCGGGCTGGCGCCGGAACGCTGAGGAAATCGACGATGGAATCGCGAGCGCGGCGCGCCTCGGGCATCTCGATCAGCGGCCAGACGTGGAACATGCCTTCCTCGTAGACCAGGTCGACCTCGACGCCGGCAGCGCGTGCGCGTTCGGCGAAGATGAGATTATCCGGTGTCAGCATGTCGCGTGAACCGGTCAGCAGCAGCGTCTTGGGCAGCACGGACAGGTTGCCGTAAAGCGGGCTGATGTGCCAGTCGGTGCGATCGAAACCGGCGCTGTAGAGCCGCACCGCTTCCAGCCCACCCGCAATGCCCAGCCACGGATCCTGCCGCTCGGCCTCGAAGACTTCGGGATTTGCAAGCGAGACATCGAGACCGGGCGAGATCAGCACATGCCGCGACGGTGCCGGCAAGCTTTCCTCGGCCGCCATCATGGTCAGCACGACCGCCATGTTGCCGCCGGCGGAATCGCCCATGAAGACGATGTCCTCGGCGTCGGTCTCTTCGAGCATGCGCCGGTAGACGTTGCCGACCATGCCGAACATGTCATGGAAGTCGTGCTCCGGCGCGATGGGGTAGACCGGCACGGTGATGCCGAAGCCGAGACGCTCGGCCATCTCGGCGATCAGCCCCCAATGGTAGGACGTGATCTGAAAGACGTAGGCGCCGCCGTGCAGGTAGAGGATGCGCCGGCTTTCGCCCGCCTTCGGCGCGATCTCATAGACGGGAAAGCCGTCGATCTCGGTCTCGGTGATGTCCAGCCGTACCCTGAGCACGGCCGGCGGATGATAGTCCTCGGTCTTGCGGGCGTAGGCGATCCAGCGCTGCAGGTTCTCGGGACTGGAAAACGCCTTCTTGCGGCTGTGCCTGAGAACGAACGAAACGAGATGGCTTTTCAAACTGGGCATGCAGATACACGCACTTCGGCAGAGCCGACTAAGAGAATTCCCCCCGCCCTGCGAAGATTGTACCTCAGTTAAAAATGTCAAGGATCACGCTGGCACATCGGCGTGATCGGATGGTGCCGGCTCTTTGTTTGCGCGATTTCGGGCGGAAGGCTACGGCTAACTGCCGAGCCAAACCGCCGCGCACTTTCCTGGAATTGCTCTAGCGCCGCTTCGGCAGCAGCGCCGCGCGCAATTTGTTGTCGACGTTCGCCGAGGCCGCGTCGCGGCCCAGGCGCTTGCCGAGCAGCTTGCATTTATCGGCGAAGGTCATCAGCGCGGCGTGCCAAGAAGCAGCGCATGAAGGGCTGCCTGCGGGTCGCTCGGCGGCGAAGCCGGCCAGCCGATATCCTTCTGGACATGCGCCGGCAGGCTGTTCAGCGCGCGGACCGCCTTGTTCCTGGCATGAGCCTGCCTGATGGTCACACCGAAGCGGCTGAGATTATCGTACATCGACATTTTCATCTCCCTTGAAGACCAGCGGCAGCCGAGGATCTATTTTCATGCATGTCGTTTCCCAAAAGACACTTTTGGGCGACATGCATGGTCGGCCGCCGTTCGATGCGCGTTAAATGCGTCACGCATGTATCGGATCGATTTCGCGAAAACCGCGTCTCGGTTTCCGGATCGCGCGAATCCGGAAACATTTGCGTGCAAACGAATTTAGAGGGCTGCTATGCCGGTTTCTATCCAGATAGCTGCCATCAGCGGTTGACAGCAGCAAGCGACTGCATTGTTATTGTGCAATGCGGCGTGGGGCGTGTGCATCGCAACATGATGCGATCGGATCGAGGCATCGTGACGAGCATCCATAGTGTTCAATATCTGCGCGGCCTCGCCGCCTGCGCGGTGGTATGCTTTCACGTCAGCGAGCAGTTCGGCGGTCCGTTCGACGTCGGGGCGGCCGGCGTCGACATCTTCTTCGTCATCAGCGGCTTCATCATGTGGGTGACGACGGCCGGCAGGCCGGCTGATCCTTGGCGCTTCATGGGGCGCCGGATCACCCGCATCGTGCCTCTCTATTGGATCGTCACGCTGCTGACCGCGGCCGGCATCCTGATCAAGCCGCAGTTCTTCTACGGCCATTTCTTCAGCGTCCCGAATTTCGTTGGTTCGCTGTTCTTCCTGCCGATTCTGCAGGAGAACACGCTGCATCCCATCGTCATACAAGGCTGGACGCTCTGCTATGAAATGATGTTTTATCTCGTTTTCACGCTGGTTCTGTTTCTCGGGGAACGCTGGCGGTTCGGCATCCTCGTGGGCGCCCTTGTCGCCATCGTCGCGCTGCATTTCGTGCTTCCTGCCGGATACGCACGCGCCTTCAGCGATCCGGTCGTGCTCGAATTCGCGGCCGGCGTCGTCGTCGGGCGCTTGTGGCTCCAGGGCGCCAGGCTGCCGCTCGGAGTGGCGCTGGCGATGGCTGCCTCAGGATTTCTTCTGCTAGCGGCCAGCCCATTGTTCGACGCCGGCATGGCTCGCGCCTTGCGCTGGGGGCTGCCGGCGACACTGATCGTGGCGGGCGCGGTTTTTGCCGAGCGGGCGCGGCCGTTCAAGCCGGCTGCCTTGCCCACATTTCTCGGCGATGCGTCCTATTCGATCTATCTGTGGCATGTCGTGGTCGGCGTCCTGGCGACGGGCGTCGTCCTGAGGACCGGCCTGCCGGCAGCGTTGCAGCCGGCGACGATCCTGGTCGCCACGCTTGCGCTCTCGGCGATGCTTTATCTGATCGTCGAAAAACCATTGATCGGGCTGCTGCATCCGCACCGTCCCAAGGGCGCCGTGAAGGCAGCCAATGCCGCGGCCGCAGGGGCCGCGGAATGAGCTGAAGCGTTAGTCCCGACCGCGCCGCGCAGCGCGCTCCTCGCGTGAACGCCGGCGTGGGGTAGCGTCACCGGCGGTGCCGTCCTCGCTCATCGCCTTGCGCGGCGGCAGCTTCACCGCGGCCGCCAGCTTGGGGAAGGGGTCGACCTTGTTCGGCAGGGCCATGGCGTAGACGAAGTGCTCCTGGAATTTCGGCTCAAGCGCCGTCTCGATCTTCTCGATCCTGCTCACCGTCTCCTCGATCTCGCGCCGGTAGCCGCGATTGAGCAGCGCCATGCGCGCGCCGGCGCCGGCGGCGTTGCCGACGGCCTGGACCTTGTCCAAGTCGCAATCCGGGATCAGGCCGAGCACCATGGCGTATTTCGGATCGATGAAGGAGCCGAAGGCACCGGCGAAATGGATGCGGTCGACATGGTCGGTGTGCTGCTTTTCCATCAGAAGCTTGGTGCCGGCATAGAGCGCCGCCTTGGCAAGCTGGATGGCGCGCACGTCGTTCTGGGTGATGGTGATCTTGGGCTCGCCCTCCTTCAGCACGTAGGAGAAGGTGCGGCCGTTGGGCACGATGCGCGGCGAGCGCATGCCGAGCGATCCGTCGACGACGCCGTCCTCCGAGATGATGCCGGCGAGATACATCTCCGCCACCACTTCGATGATGCCGGAGCCGCAGATGCCGGTGACGCCGGTCGCCTGCACGCTATCGGTGAAGCCCGGCTGATCGGACCACAGCTCCGAGCCGATGACCCGATATCTCGGTTCGAGCGTTTCGGGGTCGATGCGTACGCGCTCGATGGCACCAGGCGCCGCGCGCTGGCCGCCGGAGATCTCCGCGCCTTCGAAGGCCGGGCCGGTCGGGGAGGAGGCCGCCACGACGCGCGTGGAGTTGCCGAGCACGATCTCGGCGTTGGTGCCGACGTCGACGATCAGCATCATCTCGTCCTGGCGATGCGGGCCTTCCGACAGGGTGACGGCGGCCGCGTCGGCGCCGACATGGCCGGCAATGCAGGGCAGCATATAGAGGCGCGCGCCCTGGTTGAGCTTCAGGCCGATGTCGGAGGCCTTGATGCGCACCGCGCCGGAGACGGCAAGCGCGAAAGGCGCACCGCCCAACTCGGTCGGATCGATGCCGAGGAACAGATGATGCATGATCGGATTGCCGACGAAGACGGAATCCAGGATGTCGTTGCGCTGGACATTGCCTTCCGCGCAGACCTTGTCGACGAGACCGGAGATCGCCTCGCGCACGGCGACCGTCATGCCTTCGCGGCCGTCCGGGTTCATCATCACATAGGAGACGCGGCTCATCAGATCTTCGCCGAAGCGGATCTGCGGATTGGACGTGCCGGAGGACGCAGCGACGCGGCCCGACAGCAGCGACACCAGATGCATGGCAATGGTGGTCGAGCCGATGTCGCAGGCGAGGCCGTATGCCTCGTTCTTGAGGCCGGGCCACAGCGCGATAACGCGCGCGATGTCGCTGTCGGCATCCTTGTGGATGGCGGCGGTGGCGGTCCAGTTGCCCTTGCGCAGAATACCCTGCACCTGCGGCATGAGATAAAAGTCAAATTCGAGGTTCTTGAAACCCCAGTCCTTCATCAGGGCGATCTTGAGCCGGTCGAGGTCGCCGAGCGGCTTGTGCATATCGGGCTCTTCGATCTCGACATAGCACATGCGGATCGCCGTATCGCGGGCGATCACCCTGGTATCGGCGTCCTTGCGGATGGTCTGGGCGTTGATGACCGTGTCCTGCGGCACATCGATGACGAGGTCGCCGAGGATCTGCGTCGAGCAGGAGAGGCGGCGCCGCTCGGGCAGGCCGCGCACGCGCTCATAGCGCTCTTCCTTGGCGCCCTTGGGCGAGATGTGGTCGTTGGACGAGACGATCTTGTGCTTGGCGAAATTGCCTTCCTGCACTTCGATCTGGCAGCGGCCGCAGGTGGCGCGGCCGCCGCAAACGCTTTCGACATAGACGCCGAGCTGGCGCGCGGCATCGAGCACTGGCGTTCCGATCGGGAACCGGCCGCGCTTGCCGGACGGCATGAACAGCACGAGCGGATCGGTGATGTTGGGGGGAGGATTCATGCTGGCACGTGTCTCGATGGCAATCGCCGATGCCGTTTAACGGATCGTTTTACTATTGGGCGGAGAGTCCGTTGGTCCAGGGGCCAACAATGTCGGATCTGCTGCTCTCCGCCATCTTCACCGCGTTCACCATGGTGCGCGTGATTAAGGGCTCGTGGCTGCGCAATCCGCAATATCTCGCCACCGGGATCCTCGGCGCGATCGTCGGCGCGCTGCTGCTGCACGCGTTCTGGCCCGCCTATGACGATGATTTTATCGTCGGCGGCGTGACAGGCATCTTCGGATCGTGGGCGGGCATGGCATTGTTCGACGCCATATTGGGCGTGGCCTGAACGCAAAGCAGAGCTGTTCGGCCGCATCCACGATGCGATCGGACCAGCCTTGTTTGCGGTGCGGCTCACGATTGCGCGCTTATCCTCTGGCCATGCGGGCTTCACGGCCGCCGCGGCGACGGCCGCCATTGCCGTTGCCTTCGCCCGGCGCATTGACGGCTGTTGGAGCCGCAACCGCTTGACCGCCTTCGGCCGGCTTATAGTCCTTGTAGGTGCGGATCCAGTTGGTGCAGTTCTCGTCGGTGCCGTTCAGCACATTGGCACCGCGAACGGCTTCCATTTCCTGCGGACGGACCGGGTTCATGATTGCCGAGGTCATGCCGGCGCCGATCACCATCGGGATGAAAGCGGCGTTGATGCCGTGGCGATGCGGCAGGCCGAAGGAGATGTTGGAGAGGCCGCAAGTGGTGTTGACCTTGAGCTCTTCGCGCAAACGGCGCAGCAGCGCGAACACCTGGCGGCCGGCATCGCCCAGCGCGCCGATCGGCATCACCAGCGGGTCGACGACGACGTCATGCGCCGGGATGCCGAAATCGGCGCAGCGCTCGACGATCTTCTTGGCGACGGCGAAGCGGACGTCGGGGTCCATCGAGATGCCGGTCTCGTCGTTGGAGATCGCGACGACCGGGACATTGTATTTCTTGATCAGCGGCAAGATCGCCTCGAGCTTTTCTTCCTCGCCGGTGACGGAGTTGACCAGGGGGCGGCCCTTGGCGACCTTCAGCGCGGCCTCGATCGCGGCGGTCACCGAGCTATCGATCGACAGCGGCAGGTCGACCAGGCCTTGCACGATCTCCAGCGTCTGCACCAGAAGCGCCGGCTCGGTGGCGTTGGGATCGACGGCGGTGACGCCGGCATTGACGTCGAGCATGGTGGCGCCGCAGGCGGCCTGTTCCAGCGCATCCTTGATGACGGTCTCGAAGTTGCCGGCCACCATCTCGGCGGCCAGTTTCTTGCGGCCGGTCGGGTTGATGCGCTCGCCGATCACGCAGAAGGGCTGATCGAAGCCGATGACGATTTCTCGGGTCGCCGAGGCGACGATGGTGCGGGTCATGAAATCTCTCCGTCGGGATATAAAGACTTCTTTATATCGTTATCTGATTTGGTTCAAGTGAATGCGTGCCGTCCGCGATCTTAGATTCCAGGTTCATGTGTGTCGTTGCCCCAAAACCGGTTCCCATTTTGGGGCGACATACATCAGTGCGCGGTCTTCACCATATCCACCTGGGTTTCGGTTATCTCGTCATGCAGCAGGTGGTCGAGCCGGTCGGCGACCAGCTGGTCGTCGCGGCGGATCTCCCGCTTCCAAGGCTGGCGGCCTTTCAGCACGCCGGATTCATCGACGATCTCGGCGACATATTCTTCCTGGCGATAGGCCATCACATGGATGCCGGCGACGCCCGGAATTTCCTTCACCTCGTTGATGATGTCGATGCAGAGCTGCTTGCCTTCCTTCTTCTGATCCTGCGCGCCCTCCAGCCGCTTGATAACCGCATCGGGGATGTGGATGCCCGGCACGTTGGAGCGGATCCATTTCGCGGTCTTGGCGGAGGCGAGCGGGCCGACGCCGCAGAGCAGGAAGAGCTTTTCGGTGTGGCCGAGGTCGCGCGCCTTTTGCATGAAGGTTCTGAACATCGGCACGTCGAAGCAATACTGCGTCTGCGCGAACTGCGCGCCGGCGGCGATCTTCTTGCCGAGATGGATCGGGCGGAAGTCGTAAGGCGGCGCAAAGGGGTTGACGGCAGCACCCAGGAAGACCTGCGGCGGCGTCGTCAGCTTGCGGCCGGACAGGAATTTGCCATTGTCGCGCATGATGCGGATGGTTTCGAGCAACGACATGGAATCGAGGTCGAATACCGGCTTGGCACCCGGCTGGTCGCCGGCCTGCACGCCGTCGCCGGTGAGGCACAGCATATTGGCGACGCCCATGGCGGCGCCGCCCAGCACGTCGCCCTGGATAGCGATGCGGTTCTTGTCGCGGCAGGCGATCTGCATGATCGGCGCATAGCCCATGCGGGTGAGCAGCGCGCAGATGCCGACCGACGACATGTGACAGTTGGCGCCCGAGGCGTCGACCGCATTGATGGCGTCGACCCAGCCGTCGAAGATCTTGGCGCGGTTATAGACATCTTCCGGATCGGCGCTGTCGGGCGGATTGAGCTCGGTCGTTACAGCAAACTCGCCGCGGCGCAGCACGCGCTCCAGCCGGCCGCGCGACGTGTGGCCGGGCAGGGGCTCGAGCGGCAGGTGGATGCCGGCCGGGTTCTCGTCGATCTGGCGGACGGTCATGCCGAAGCTCCGGGATTCTTGGCCGCTTCGCGCGCGGCGGCGGCCTGCGCGGTCACGCGGAGCCAGGCCGAGGTTTCGCGCAGCGACTGATCGACCGGCTTCTGCACGGTGAGGATCTTGTCGCCGTGGACCATATTGCGCGAGCCTTCCCAGGCCTTGACCCAGACGCAGGGCATGTCCGGCTCGACCTCGCAATTGCCGTTGGCGCGCACGCCGCCGCAAGGACCGTTGCGCAGTTGCTTGGGGCAGTTCATTGGGCACGACATGCCGGTGGACGAGAGCACGCATTGGCCGCACATGCGGCAGTCGAACATGAAGCCCTTGACCCGCTTCTCGACGAATTTCACCGGGGCTTCGACGCGGCCGTAGCCGATGCCTTTCCACAGAGGGTGCAAGAGCAGGAAGGCGTCGGCGAACCTGCCGTAGAACCACTCGAGCAAGCGCGAGTGCCGGACCGACCAAAGCCGCACGGCAAAAGTGCGCTGGACGCGGCGCTGCGGCGACACGTCGGCAGGCTTGTAATCGGATTTCGGCGCTGCCTTCTTGACCAAGGTGGCCTGGGTGACCGCCGGCTGTTGCTCAGACATTTTCTTTCCCGCCAGCCTTGACCAGAGCGACCAGCCGCTCGCGGTCATATTTCGCGTCGAGTTCCTGATAGGCCTTCTCGACCTCGGCTTCGATGTCGTCGCCGACCGGGATCGGATCGGCCTTCCGCCACTCCGCCAGATAGTCGTCGGTGCCGCCGGCGCCGGTGCGCATGGCGCACATGTCGATTGCCTCGGTGAAGCGCAGCGGCAATTCCCGCTTGGCGTTCTGCCGGCCCTTCTTGACGATGACCTGGGCAGGGATGTCGCGCCAGTAGACGACGATCAGATCGGCCATGAATTCTCAACTCCTCGAAGTCTTGGAGCATTGCCGCATGCGTGGTTGAGCCGCTTGTTATGGGACGACGCGCGCGCCTTCAAAAGCGACGCTGCCGGAGGTCGCAAAAAGAAAGGTCATAAGCGCGGATTGAGAGACGGGGTTTCGTCGTCGCTGGCAAGAGGGCCGAGGAGGTGTCAGACCTGCCATACAGGCCGCGACGCAGCGAGCCTTTGCAAACCGGCGCGCCCTCGCGCCGGCGACTTTGCCCAAGCCTCGAACTTTTCCCAATCGGCAGCCGGGATCGTCACCACAAGCCCATCCAGCACCTGCATTTCGGCTGCTTCAACGGCCTTATGCCGGATGAAATCGCTGAGACTGGTGTGTGCTTGACGGGCAGCAGCTTCAAGAAGCTCACGTTCGTCAGAGGTGACGCGAATATTGATAAGGGCCATGTTGGACATCGGCAGAACTCACTCTCCTGTAGACAATAGCATACAGGGCGACCAATTGACCGGCCTACCAGACGCGCTTGGTCAGGCCGGTCCAGAGATAGAACCAGATCGTCGGGTGATACCATTGCTTCGACGGCAGATTGGGATCGATCGTATCCAGCCTGCCGGCCAGCGCATTGCCGACCGCCTCGACGCAGATATCGCGCGAAAAGGCTGCCTGCCGCAGCGCGTAGCTGGCGATCGTGTCGCCGGTCCTGGGCCTGCCGCGCGCCTGCTTCAGCACGCCGCCGGTGTCGACGCCGGCATCGACCAGATGCACGGTGGTGCCGAAATTCCCTTGATCGCCGCAGGCCAGCGCCCAGTAGCCGCCATTCATGCCGCGATATTTCGGCGCGATGCCGGCATGGTAGTTGAGCACCGGGCAGGGCATTCTTGCCAGCGTTTGCTTCGACAACAGCCTACATCCGGCAAGCAGCACCACGCCCGGATTGATCCTGGCGATCGCCTCGAGGCATTCCGGCCCGTTGGCGGATGGCACATGGATAATCGCCTGACCTTGCCGCGGTTCGGTGTCGAGATTCTCGTCGGCGATCAGTCTCTCGGCATGACCGGCGAAGAACCGCTTGCCGAGTCTCGTCAGCACCATGGTGCCGAGCTGGCCAATGGCCGAGATCCAGCCCTGGCGTCGCGCGCGGCCGATGAGCAGGCGCTTTTTGGATTCAGCGGATTCGAGGATGACGCTGACGGAACCGACGCGGTCGGCAAGCGCATTGACGATGGCCCAGATATGCGGGCCACCTTCGGTGACGACCACGATCGGTCGCGTTTTCTGGTCCGACGCTGCCACGGCACCCACCCGCTTGAAATCGCGCGCATGCTATGCGGAGCAGGTTAATCCTTGGTGTGCCGGCGCCGTTTCAACGAGGCAGCAGAGGACGGGCTCAGCGCTTGAATTCTATGATGTCGAGTTTCGATTCGTAATAGGGCGCCGGGAATTCGATCCGCCACTCGGTGGCGCTGTTGCGGAAGGCGTAGCCGACCTGGTCGCTTTCGGGGCCGCTGCCATAGGGCTTGGCCTTGTCATCATTGACCGAGAACGAGCCGAGATAGATGGAGCGTTTCTCGCCGTCGTCGAAGAAGCGGCCGGCGGTGCGCTGTGAGCCGCTGATCTTGGCGAGGCGCCAACCGGAGCCGTCGTCGGTCACCTTGCACTTGAACCAGCCATAGATGATGAGCGGGCTCAGGCCGCCCGCCTTGATGGTGCGGCACTTCCAGTTGCCGGTGAGATCCTTGTCGGAGAAGGCGACGAGAGGTCTGGCGAGCAGTTCGTCCAACTGCTTGACCTCGGACGGATCGCCGGCTTTTGCCTCCTCGAGAGCCGCCTTGCGCGTTTCGCCATATTTGTCCAATCGCGCCTTGTCGGCAGCCGTGATCAGCTTCTGCACCTCGCCGTCGGCAAGAGACGGCAAAGTGAGGGCGACGAGACCGAGGGCGGCAAGGAACAGGCGAGGCATCATGAACGTGTTTCCTCAAATCAATGGCTGGAACAAAGTTCTTCCTATCGCTGGCGTACAACTTACCGGTTCGCGCTCACCTGTCATCCGTGCTTAACAACAGCAGCTCGGAAAATGGCGGTTTGATTGATGCGAATCTTGCTCACGGGATCGTCCGGCTGGTTGGGCAGCGCGCTCAAGCCGAGGCTTGAAGCGCTCGGCCATGAGGTGGTCGGTCTCGATCCGGTTGCCTCGGCGCGCACGCAAGTCGTCGGCTCGATCGCGGATCGCGAGCTGGTCTTCGGAACTGTCCGCGACAATCGGATCGAGGCCATCATTCACAGCGGCGCGCTGCACAAGCCGAACATCGAGCAATCCGAGAGTACCGATTTCGTCACAACCAACATCCAGGGGACGCTGAACCTGCTCGACGCGGCGGTAGCCTGCGGCGTGCAACGCTTCGTCTTCACCTCGACGACGTCGCTCATGATCTCGCAGGCAATCCGCGCCGGCTTCCAGGGCGGCGCGCGCAAGGCCGCTTGGCTGACGGAAGAGATGTCGCCGGAACCGCGCAACATCTATGGCGTGACGAAACTCTCGGCCGAGCATCTCTGTCGCCTCTATCATATCGAGCATGGATTGCCGGTGGTGGTGTTGCGCACGGCGCGCTTCTTTCCCGAGGCGGACGACATGGCGCATGCCATCGAACGGTCCGATGCCAACACCAAGGCCAACGAGTTGCTGTTCCGGCGACTGACGGTGGAGGATGCGGCGGAAGCCCATGTGGCGGCCCTGGAGAAGGCGCCGAGCCTTGGCTTCGACACCTTCATCATCTCAACGCCGACACCGTTCCGGCCGCAGGATTGCGCCGAGCTGATCGCCGACGCGCCGTCCGTCGTCGCGCGCTATTTCGCGGATTATTCGAGGCTCTATGCGAGGAAGGGCTGGACCATGTTTTCCTCGATCGACCGCGTCTACGATCCCTCGCGGGCGCGAGAGCGGCTCGGCTTCGTCTGCAAGACCAGCTTCGCCGATGTGCTTGCCGCGCTGGAAGAGGCGTGACGACTAGGCGTCTCGGGCAGCGCCCTGTGCCGTCCGCGCCAGCTCGCCTGTCAGGTCGCCATAGCCGGTCGAGCGGCGCTCATAGACGAGGCCGAGCATGACGGCGGCTTTCTCGGCGACCTTGTCGAGTTCCGGATCGTCGGTCTGGGCGAGATAGATCAGCTTCTCGTAATTGCCGAAATAATCCTTGATCAGCTCGGGATGGCGGTCGAGGCCGAGCGGCCTGATGAAGAAGGCCTCGAACTGGCGGCAAAGGAAGTCGGTCATGTAGAACGACATCATGTCGTCATCGGCCACCTTCGCGTAGGCGTCCATGCCCTGGTAGAAGGCAAAGCAGTGCGGCCCGGCCATGCGCTCGACGCCGTGCTTCTCGATGACGCGGTCGAGCAGGCCGCCGGTGCCGCAATCGGCATAGCCGACGAAGATGTGCCGGTAGCCTTCCGCCTTGGCTTTCTCGATCGCCTTGTCCATCGCCGGCGCGATGCGGTCCGGGTAGAAATGGAACTCGGCCGGCAGGCAGGTCAGATCGAGATGGTCGAGCTTTAGCTGTTGCTTGACGGCCAAAACTTCGCGCGCAATCATCCCGCAGGCGATGACGAGCAGCCTGTCTGTTTGATTCGGTTCCGTTTTTTGCGTCTTGACCAAGTCGGGCCGGCTTTCGCTGCGGGGCTTAATATCTGCCGAGGGAGACACCGTCCATGAAACTGCTACGCATCGCGCCGATCGCCATCCTGGCCTGCGCGCTTGCACTCACGGCCTGCGCCAACACCATCCGGGGCGTCGGCAAGGACGTCAAATCGACGGCAAGGGCGGTCAAAGACACCGTCAACTGATCGGCAGCCTCGCCTATCATCTGGGTACAAAAAAGCCGCGCTGCAAGGCGCGGCTTTTCTTGTCGATCCATCCTGATGCCTTGGGTCAGGCGGAAGCGCGAACGTTATGTTTGCGCTTCATGTAGTCCTTGGCGGTCTCGACCGCCACCGCCGCGTCGCGGCAATAGGCATCGGCACCGACGGCCTTGCCGAATTCCTCGTTGAGCGGCGCGCCGCCGACCAGCACGACATAATCGTCGCGGATACCCTTTTCCTTCATCGTGTCGATCACGACCTTCATGTAGGGCATGGTGGTGGTGAGCAGCGCCGACATGCCGATAATGTCGGGCTGGTGCTGCTCGATGGCGTCCAGGTACTTCTCGACGGCGTTGTTGATGCCAAGGTCGATGACATCGAAACCGGCGCCTTCCATCATCATGCCGACGAGGTTCTTGCCGATGTCATGGATGTCGCCCTTGACGGTGCCGATCACCATCTTGCCCTGCTTGGGCGCGCCGGTGGCGGCGAGCAGCGGACGCAGGATGAACATGCCGGCCTTCATCGCGTTGGCCGACAACAGCACTTCCGGGACGAACAGGATGCCGTCGCGAAAATCCTCGCCGACGATGCGCATGCCTTCGACCAGAGCCTCGGTCAGCACCTTGTAAGGCGCCCAGCCGCGCTCGAGTAGGATGCGCGTGCCTTCCTCGATCTCTTCCTTCAGCCCGTCATACAGGTCGTCGTGCATCTGCTGCACGAGCTCGTCGTCGGAAAGCTCGGAAAGGATGATCTCGTCGTCGGACATTTTCTCGGGCTCCTTGCTGCTCGGAATGACTGCGGCAGCCTAAAAATCGATGCGCCAATACCTAACCCGCGAGGGCAAGCTAGCCATAGCTGATTTGCGACTTCCCGCAAAAGGAAAGCGACTGGAAAGTTGGCGCTTTTCTTGTCGATTTTGCGACAGGCGTTGGCGCTGGCGGGCCGTTTCCAATAGGGTGCATGGTTACGATCCGGCGAGAAGCGGCGGTTACGGGCCGCGAGCCAATCCAGATCAGGTTTTACAGGAAGCACGATCATGAGCGAGAACGCGGCAGTCGACCAGGAAGCGTCAAACGCACGGCGCGGGCGCGGTGCCAGCGGCGGCGCTGCGGCCCGGCGCGCGGCGCGCTCGGGCGGCGGTCCGGGCACACAGCTCACCTATATCAAGCGCAAGATCAACGTCTATGAGGTCCTCAACGAGGAAGGCCTGGCGCTGATCGAGAAGAACACCGACACGGTGCTGGAAGAAATCGGCATCATTTTCCGCGACGACGCCGAGGCGCTGGCGCTTTGGAAGGAAGCGGGTGCCGACGTCAAGGGCGAGCGAGTGCATTTTCCGAAAGGTCTTTGCCGCTCGCTGTTGAAGACCGCGCCTTCGATCTACACCCAGCATGCGCGCAATCCGGAGCGCTCGGTGCAGATCGGCGGCAACGCGACCGTGTTCGCGCCGGTCTACGGCCCGCCCTTCGTGCGCGACCTCGACGGCAACCGGCGCTACGCGACGATCGAGGATTTCCAGAATTTCGTGAAGCTCGCCTATATGGCGCCGTCGATCCACCATTCGGGCGGCACGGTGTGCGAGCCGGTCGACGTGCCGGTCAACAAGCGCCACCTCGACATGATCTACTCGCATATCCGGTATTCGGATAAACCGTTCATGGGCTCGGTGACGGCGCCGGAACGGGCCGAGGACACGGTGGCGATGGCCAAGCTCGTGTTCGGCGACGACTTCGTCGAGAACAACACGGTGCTGACCAGCCTGATCAACGCCAACTCGCCGATGGTGTTCGACGAGACCATGCTAGGGGCGCTGAAAGTCTATTCGCGCCACAACCAGGCCTGCATCGTCACGCCCTTCATCCTGGCCGGCGCGATGAGCCCGGTGACCGTCGCCGGCACGCTGACGCAGGTGCTGGCCGAAGTGCTCGCCGGCGCATCGTTCACCCAGCTGATCAGGCCCGGCGCGCCGGTGCTGTTCGGCACTTTCGCCTCGTCGATCTCGATGCAGTCCGGCGCGCCGACTTTCGGCACGCCCGAGCCGTCGCTGGTTTCCTACGGCGCCGCGCAGCTCGCGCGCCGGCTCGGCCTGCCGTTCCGCACCGGCGGCTCGCTCTGCGCCTCGAAGGTCCCGGATGCGCAGGCAGCCTATGAGAGCGCCAACACGCTCAACTCGACGATCCTTGCCGGCACCAATTTCGTCCTGCATTCGGCCGGCTGGCTGGAGGGCGGTCTCGCCTCCTGCTACGAAAAATTCATGATGGATATCGACCAGCTCGGCATGCAGCAGAAGTTTGCCGAAGGCATCGACCTGTCGGAAAACGGCCAGGCAATGGACGCGATCCGCCAGGTCGGTCCGGGCAGCCACTATCTCGGCTGCGACCACACGCAGGCCAATTTCCAGACCGCCTTCTACCGCTCCAATATCGCCGACAACAATTCCTATGAGCAGTGGCTGGCCGAAGGCGAGAAGACCGCCCCGCAGCGCGCCAACGAGCTCGCACGCCGCTGGCTGGAAAGCTACGAGGCGCCGCATCTCGATCCCGCCATCGACGAGGCGCTGAAGGATTTCATCGCCAGGAAGAAGGGCTCGATGGCCGACGCCTTCACGTGAAAGGAGCCCGAGTCAGGCGGGGCTAAAGTCGCCAACATCATCCACAAGGAAGTCTGGCGGAGCGCGTTCTCCGATCCGGACCGGAAGGGATGATTTTTGCGCGCGACCTGGTCGGGCATATCGCGACCGCGCTCGCGGCCGACGGCTTGATCCTCCGTGGCGGCTTCCGTTTCGCTGATGGTGAGGCTGCGCCAGCCGGACCTTCTGGCGCTCCAGCCAAATCTGCGCTGCTCGTCGGGCAGGCGGGCGCGGCGCCATGGCCGCATTTTCAACGCTGGCTGGGACAGCAGGCGAGCGGCATCGCCAATCCGCTCGACACCTGGTCGCGCGCGGTGATCGGCGCGGTCGCGCAAGGCTGCGGCGCCCGCGCGGTTTCGCCCTCCGACCGGCCCTACCTGCCGTTCCAGCAATGGGCGATGCGGGCCGAAGGGCTGAAGCCGTCGCCGCTCGGCATCCTCATGCATCCGACCTATGGACTTTGGCATGCCTATCGCGGCGCATTGCTGTTCGAGGACGAGATTTCTCTTCCCGAAGCTCATGAGATGAATCATCTTTGCGACGCATGCGTCGAAAAACCCTGCCTGAAATCCTGTCCGGTCGGCGCATATTCGGTGGCTGGCTTTGCGCACGAGGCGTGCCTGCTGCATGTGCGTGGCACGGATGGGGCGCCCTGCCGCGCCGGCGGCTGCCTCGACCGCAACGCCTGTCCCTATGGCGCTGAGTATCGCTATCCGGCCGATGTCCAGGCTTTTCACATGGCGGCGTTCGCCGGACTGTAGGCATTCTTCCGAACCGCACGGAAACTTGACCGCGATCGAGAGGTTGCGGCTTGCCCTGGCGGGCGGTGCGGATATCTACCGCCTGGCAACCGGCGGAGCGCGCAATGACGAAGCAGGACATCAAGATCAAGACCCAGGACGGCACGGCGAAGGCACGGCTGTTTCGTCCAGCCGCGCCGGCCAGGGCTGGCGTCATCCTCTATATGGATGTTTTCGGTCCGCGCCCGGCGCTCGACCAGATGGCCGAGCGCCTCGCGGAGCATGGCTATGCCGTGCTGGTGCCCGATCTCTTCTACCGCTATGCGCCCTATGGCCCGTTCGATCCCAAAACCGCCTTTGCCGAGGAAAAGACCAAGGCCCTGCTGTTGATGCTGAGCGGCGGCACGACGCAGGGCATGACCATCCGCGACGGCAGCGCCTTCCTCGATGCTCTGGCCGCCGAGGGGATCGCCGGACCTGTTGGCGTCGTCGGCTACTGCATGGGCGGCGCGCGGGCGCTGAACGCGGCGGCGAGCTATCCGGACCGTATCGCCGCCGCGGCGAGCTTCCATGGCGGCAATCTCGCCAGCGACGCGCCCGACAGCCCGCACCGCAAGGCTGCCTCGATCAAGGCGCGCGTCTATATCGGCGTTGCCGGCGTCGACCGCAGCTTTCCGCCGGAGCAGTCGGCGCGGCTGGCGGAGGCGCTCAGGGCAGCAGATGTTGACCACGTCATCGAAAACTATGTCGGCGTCGGCCATGGCTGGTGCGTCAAGGACCACAGCGTCTATGACGAGGCGGGCGCGGAGAGGCATTGGAAGCGACTGACGACGTTCTTCAAAGAGACGCTGGGATAAGGTGTGCCGATATTCGGGTGAGGCCGGCCTACAAATGGCGGCTTCCTGCGCTTCCGGTGCTCACGTACTTTAAGTACGCTCCGCTCCGGTTCTCGGAAACCACCATTTTCGGCTCGGCCTGACCCGAATCTCGACACACCTCGTCCATAGCGCCTAATTGCCTTCTCAAAAAAATCTTTCCATCGCCCCAAGGATTGGCCATTAGCCTTCGTCCAACAGGCAAATGATGGCGATGATGCTGGACGACGGCGAAGCCTCCGATGCCGAACTGATCGGGCGGGCGAGGGGCGGAGACAGGGGTGCTTTCGGCAGATTGCTCGAAAGGCACTACGGCTTCGTCTATCGCGCCGCCTATCGCTGGTGCGGCCGCAAAGCCGACGCCGAGGACATCGCCCAGGACGTCTGCGTGCGGCTCGGCCGCGCGATCCGCGACTATCAGGGCAGCGGCGCCTTTACGACATGGCTCTATGCCATGACGCTGAACGCTTCGCGCGACATGATGCGCAAGCGCGCCCGCGACACCGCCAAGACCGATGCCTACGGCGCCTATGCGCTGATCGCGGGCGAAGCGTCGGCGGAGGTCGACGATCCGGCCGAGGCGCTGTGGGCGGCGGTGCGGATGCTGCCCGACAAGCAACGCGACGCAGTGCTGCTGGTCTATGGCGAAGGTCTCAACCACGCGGCGGCCGCCGAGGTGATGGTGATCTCGGAGACGACGGTGTCCTGGCACATCCATGAAGCGAAGAAACGGCTGAAGCTGCTGATGCGCTCAGCCGGGGAAGTGTGACCATGGTCGACGACAACGAACTCGAAAGGCTGCGCGACATCGCGGTACCGGCGCCGGATGGCGAGGCGAAGGCGCGCGCCCTGGCCGCCGCGATGCAGGCTTTCGACCTCGACGAAATAATTTCGCCTGTTCGCCAAGGAACGTCCGCAGGCCTTCGTCTCACGGAGCGAGCAAGAATGCTCTGGAGAGACATCATGCAACGGAAACTCATCGCCACGCCGGCCATCACCGCGCTGGTCGCGCTGCCTATCGCCGGCTATGCCGCTTTCGAGATGCTGAAGGACCAGCCGCCCGTCGTGGGCGGCAACGGCACCGTCACCGAGACCTTGGCCGACAAACCGGCGGCGCAGAAGCCTGCGCCGGAACAGCCCGCGGTCAACGAGCCGCTGGCAGCGGCGCCCGCCAAGGAGAAGAAGACCGACGCGGACGCCGAGACCCAGGCCAATTCACAAATGGTGCCGGCAACGCCGCCCAAGCCGGCGGCCGAGGTCGACAGCCTGCTCAAGCAGGAGGCGGCGCCCGAGGCCGAGCGCGCCCTGCAGTCTGCGCCGGCGGAGAGTGGCCAGCTCGCGGCCGGCGGCAAAGACGGGGTCGGGGTAATTGCGGGCTATTCCCCCAAACGGAGCGCCGACGAGCTGGAGCGGGCCGACAAGGCACCGGCAGGAGCAGCTGCCGCGATTCCGGCGCCTTCGCCGGCGGTCGCCGATTCCAAGCTGATGGTGCAGCCTGCGCCCATGCCTGCCGACCGGATGCAGCCGCAGGAGGAAAACCGCGACCGCGTCGAGACCTTCAAGACCAATCCGGTGCATGAAACGGCGCAGGACCCGGTCTCGACCTTCTCGATCGACGTCGACACGGCCTCCTATTCTTTCGTGCGGCGCTCGCTGAAGGAAGGCAGTCTGCCTGATGCGGACACGGTGCGCGTCGAGGAGATGATCAACTATTTCCCCTATGACTGGAAGGGTCCGGATTCGGCCAAGACGCCGTTCAACTCGACCGTCACCGTCATGCCGACGCCGTGGAACGGGCACACCAAGCTCATGCATGTCGCGATCAAGGGTTTCGACGTGAAGCCGGCCGAGCAGCCGAAGGCCAATCTGGTTTTCCTGATCGACGTCTCGGGTTCGATGGACGAGCCGGACAAGCTGCCGCTGCTGAAATCGGCCTTCCGCCTACTGGTGAGCAGGCTGAAGCCCGACGACACCGTCTCGATCGTCACCTATGCCGGCAATGCCGGCACGGTGCTGATGCCGACCAAGGCGGCGGAAAAGCAGAAGATCCTTGCGGCCATCGACAATCTGGCGCCCGGCGGGTCGACGGCCGGCGAGGAAGGCATCCGCGAGGCCTACAGGCTTGCGCAGCAATCCTTCGTCAAGGACGGCGTTAACCGGGTGATGCTTGCCACCGACGGCGACTTCAATGTCGGCCAGACCGATGACGACGACCTCAAGCGACTGATCGAGAGCGAGCGCAAGACGGGCGTGTTCCTCTCCGTGTTCGGCTTCGGTCGTGGCAATCTGAACGATCAGATGATGCAGACCATCGCCCAGAACGGCAACGGCACGGCGGCCTATATCGACACGCTGGCCGAAGCCGAGAAGGTGCTGGTCGAGGATGCCTCCTCGACCCTGTTCACCATCGCCAAGGACGTCAAGATCCAGGTCGAGTTCAACCCGGCCACGGTCTCGGAATACCGTCTCGTCGGTTATGAGACCCGCGCCCTGAAGCGCGAGGATTTCAACAATGACCGCGTCGATGCCGGCGATATCGGCTCGGGCCATTCGGTGACGGCGGTCTATGAGATCACGCCGAAAGGCAGCGGCGGCGAGCAGGTCGATCCGCTGCGCTACGGCCAGGCCAAGGTCGACAATGGCGGCGTCGCCAATGCCGACGAATATGCCTTCGTCAAGATCCGCTACAAGCTGCCGGACGAGAACGTCTCGAAGCTCATCACCACGCCGGTGACCGCCGCCAACGAGGTCTCGTCCTTCGACGCGGCCGGCGCCGACCAGCGTTTCTCGGTCGCCGTCGCGGCTTTCGGGCAGAAGCTGCGCGACGAGGATCAGACTGCGAATTTCAGCTACGACCGCATCGCGGAGATCGCCAATGCCGCGCGCGGCGCCGATCCATTCGGCTATCGGGCGGAGTTCCTGTCGCTGGTGCGGCTGGCCTCGTCGCTGGACGGCAACAAGTAGGCCATTGCGGATTGACTGAAGAGCCGGCGGGACAATCCCGCCGGCTCTTTTTTCGATCGTTAAATTGCGCGGCTTTTCCGGAACCTGGCCGCAACGAGCTTCTGTTAGTCGGTGCTGATAAGGGTTTGAGGGATCAGCAGTGCATATCACGACAATGGGGAACGTGAACTCGACGGCGGCCAATGCCCCGGTGCGCGGACCGTCCGCTGCTTCGGCGGAATCCGCGCGCATCAGGAACGATGTCGACGCGGCGCGCAACACAGCGCTTTCGGCCCTCAACAACGACCGTTTTCGTTCGATGCTCGAGCAGATCAGCGACCCCGGCGCATCGGGCGCCCTGATGACGATGGGCGCCGACAACCAGGGCGGTGCCGGCACCGATCTGAATACCGCGCTGTCGCGCTACGCCGAAAACAGCAAGTAGAAAACGTATCAGGCGCGGCTGCGCCGGCGCTCGCGGCGGGCTTCGCTGGTCTCGGCGGTGTTTGCCGTCGCCGCCTTGTTGCGCATCGGGCCGATGCGCTCGACGATCGTCTCGACGGTCGGGCGGGTCGACTTGGTGTGCGCGTCCAGCGCCTTGCGCATGGCGGCAAGGTGCGCGAACGAGGTGCCGCAGCAGCCGCCGACAATCTTGGCGCCGGCATCGACCGCCAGCCGCACATAATCGGACATCAGCTCCGGCGTGCCGGAATAGTGGATCTCCGCGCCGCGGAACTCCGGAATACCGCAATTGCCCTTGACGATCACGGTCGCGTCCGGCTTCGCCTCGGTCATGTCGAGCAGCGACGCCAGGATATCGGAAGCGCCGACGCCGCAATTGGCGCCGACACCGAGAGGGGCCTGCGACAGGCCATCGGCGACGGCGTGGATATCCTTCGGCAGCAGGCCCATCATGGTGCGGCCGGCCGTGTCGAAGGAACCGGTATAGGTATAGGGGAGGCCGACACGGATGGCGGCCTCAGCCGCGGCGCGGATCTCGTCCGGCGCCGACATGGTCTCGATCCAGGCGACCTCGGCGCCGCCGGCCTTCAAGCCCTCGATCTGTTCGGCGAAGGCCTCGACCGCCTCGTCATAGGTCATGGCGCCGAGCGGCACCAGCAATTCGCCGGTCGGGCCGACGGAGCCGGCGACGATCACCGTGCGGCCGGCCTTGTCGGCGACGGAGCGGGCAATCTCGGCGGCGCGCTTGTTCAGCTCGTGGACGCGATCCTGCGCGTGATGCAGCTTCAGCCTGTGGCGAGTGCCGCCGAAGGAGTTGGTGAGAATGATATCGGCGCCGGCGTCGACGAAGTTCCGATGCAGGCTGGCGATGGTCTCGGGCGCCGTCTCATTGAGCAGCTCAGGCGCTTCGCCGGCCTCCAGGCCCATCGCGAACAGATTGGTCCCGGTGGCGCCATCGGCCAAAAGCACGCCTTTTTCGGCAAGCAGTGCGTCAATCGGGTTGGTCGCGGTCATGGCCCTGGATTTCCTGCCTGGAATGGCTTTCGCGTTCAAATTCAAATAACGATATAAAGAAGTCTTTATGTCCAGTCAACGAATTTGCGGCCGGAAAGGCCATGGGTTTCCCTGGAACGATGAGGGGCGGCCAAGATGATATCGATGCGCGCGAATCAGGCAGAGCCTGATGGGAAGGACATTGCGGCCAGCTTTTGCGCAAAGCTCGCGGCCTCGTGCGCGTTGATGTCGGCGGCCCGGATCAGGTTGTCGAAATGGCTGGTGAGCGTGCGGATCGGCTGAGTGGCGCTCAGCACGATATACATGTCGCCGACATAGATCGCGGCGCGATAGGGGCCGAAGATCGTATAGGGGATCGAATAGCGAATGCGGCCGTCATAGAGGAACAGGCGAAAGGTCGGATAAAGGTCGTCAAGCAGCGCCGCCATGTGCAGCAATTGCCTGCGCCGTTCGGCCTCGGGGAAACGATCCCAGACACCGAGGCCGCGCGCGAAGATCTCCAGCGTGTGGCGTGGCATGCAGACTTCCATGTCGGTCTCCGGCCGACGGTTGTAGTCGATGCGATATTGCGTTTCGCCTGCCTGCGCCTCGCGGCTCTTGTTGGCAATGCCGGCCTCATATTCCACCAGTGCCTCGGTGCGCAGAAGGTCGGGAATGCCGGCCGGCACATAGCGGATCTTCGTGCCGGCCGCCTCGGCATGCCACTTGGCGAGCAACGTGCGGTCGAAGCCGTCGGGCGCCTCCTCGATCTCCAGGCTTTCTCTAATTTCGCCGGTGACCCCTTCGTCCTGGCTCAGGCCCAGCAGCCAGTCGAGCGATACTTTGAACTCGGCGGCGATGTTGAGGAGGGTCTCGGCGCGGGGCAGGCGGGTGGAGGCGCCGGAGAGCAGCTGCGACAGCGCCGAACGGTCGATGCCGACCGCCGTCGCGAAGGCCGACTGGTTCAGGTCGGACCGTGTCAAGAGCAATTTCAGGCGCTCCCGAAAGGTCGTCGACAGATCGCGCTTGTCCATCACGCTGCTCCAGCATTGGAGAGGACAAATTTGCGCCGGCGCCGTTCTGAACGTGGCTCAGGCGGAAATGAATCCCCATGTCTGTTTACAATGTATAACATATGCCGCCAAAAATGCGCATTCGCAACGGGTTGTGCGCATTGTCGCGTTGATGTCACGGCAGGCTCCTGACACAATGTTGTCAGGAATCGAGTTGGTTCCGGCGACTGGGGGGCAGTGGTCGAGAGCATGGCAAGCGTGAATACCGGCACGAAAAAGAGACGTAGCAGCACACCGGCTGTCGATTGGCCGACAGTCTTCCTCACACTCTTCTGCTACGGCGCGTGGCTCGCCACCGGCTTCCTTGTCTGGCCATCCCATCCGCTTCTGGCGCTTGCCGTCCTGCCCTTTATCCTGGCTCTGCAATCCTCGATCATGCACGAAGTGCTGCACGGCCACCCGACCCGCAACGCCAGGATCAATGAAGCCTTCGTCTTCCTGCCCATCGGCATGGTCTGGCCGTTCCGCCGCTTCAAGACCATCCACCTTCGCCACCATGCCGACGAGCGCCTGACCGATCCGCTCGACGATCCGGAGAGCTACTACCAGGCGCTCTGGATGCATGAGGATCTGCCGCCGACAATGAAGCTTCTGCTCAAGATCAACAACACCATGGTCGGCCGCCTCGTCCTCGGTCCGTGGCTGTCCTCGGTCGGTTTCTTCATCGACGATGCCAAGCAGATCCTTGCCGGCGACAAAGCGATCCGCAAGGCCTGGCTGCTGCATGCCGTCGGCCTCGCGGTTGTGACGCCGATCGTCACGTTCGGCTTCGGCATCCCGCTGTGGCTCTATATCCTGGTGCCGGTGTGGCTCGGCCAGTCGCTGATCTCGATCCGCACCTATGCCGAGCACCAGTGGTCGGAGCATCCGGAGGGGCGAACGGTGATCGTCGAGCGCTCGCCGCTCTCTTTCCTGTTCCTGAACAACAATCTGCATTTCGTTCATCACAAGAGCCCGACCATTGCCTGGTACCGGCTGCCGAAGCTCTTTCGCGAGCGCCGCGAGGAATGGCTGCGGATGAACAACGGTTATGCCTATCCGAACTATTTTGCGATGCTGAAAGCCCATGCCTTCAGGGCCAAGGAGCCGATCGTCCATCCGGTGCTGCGGCGCACGCCGGAACCGGGCCGCGCCTTCAAGCCGCGCGTCAGGGCGCGCAATGTCAGCGGACTTGGCACGGCGCCTGTTCCGGCCGAGCCGCCGAAGGAGTAATTTCGACTTTCCGCGACGCTTTTTTTGCGGCGGAACTCAGGCGCCAAAGGCCGCTTGACTTTGAAAGCTATTCGACATGAGCAAGTTCGTTGCGGCCCTGCCGATGTATGATTGGTCCGAAGCGCGTGGCCAGGTCGACGCGCAATGGGCGCGGCTCCGTGACGCTTTCCGGCAAAGGGGCATCGATGCGCCGGAGGCGGTCGTGCGCAGCAATCGCGAACTGCCAGGGGTTCCCGGCGGCATACTCGACGGCGCCGGCAAGCCGATCGCGCCCGACCCGGCGACGCTGCCCCCGGAAGAGTTGGACTTCCTCCCGCTCTGGCTAAGCCCGGCACTGCTCTTCGGGCAAACCTGCTGGGGGCCGATGGAACTCGGCCTTGCGCGGCATGTGCAGGTGGTTGCGCAGCCGAGCTACGATGCGTTCGAGGGCGGGCAGGGAGAGCTCTATTCCAGCGCGCTGGTGATGCCGGCGGATGGCGGACCGGGGACTGCCCCGCCCGCGGACGGCAAGGCCCTCATCCCGATCGATCTTCTGCGCGGCAAGCGCTTCACCTTCAACAATCCGGATTCGATGTCCGGGCTGATCGGCCTGCAGCGCGACCTGGAGGCGATGGGCGAAAGCCTGGACATCTTCGCCTCACGCGACGAAAGCGGCGGCCACCGGTCGTCGATCGTGGCCGTTGCGGAAGGCAGGGCCGAGGTCGCGGCCATCGACTGCGGAAGCTGGGCGCTGGCGCAACGTTTCGAGCCGGCGGCGAAAGGCGTGAAGGTGGTCGGCTGGACGGCTCGGCGCAAGGGCCTGCCCTATATCACCGCCCGAACGACGCCGGAAAAAATCGTTGCCGCGATGCGCGACGCCGTCGCGACTGTCGAAAGCGGATCAGAGCAGCCGCTCGTCCAGCTTGTAGGTTGAAAGCTTCTCGTTGCCGGTTTCGGTGATCAGGATCTGCTCCTCGATCTTGACGCCTTCGTGCCCGCCAAGCCTGCCGATATAGCTTTCGACGCAAAGCACCATGCCGGGTTCGAGCACGCCGTCCGGCGTGTCGTCGGTCCAGTCGCCGGCATGCGGCAGCGTCGGATATTCGTCCGCCAGGCCGACCCCGTGATAGAGCACGCCGTAGCGCGTCGGATAGCAGTCGTCCGGCGGCACCGCCGAGCGCCCGACGAGATCGCGAAAGGAGATGCCCGGCCGCATCAGATCGGTGTTATGAGCGATCTGATCGGCGGCGATGCGAAAGAGGTCGCGCTGCTCGTTCGACGGCTTTCCGTCGCCGCAAAGCCATGTGCGCGAAAGATCGGCGCAGAACCCGTAGGGACCGATCAGGTCCGTGTCGAAGGCGACGAGGTCGCCATCCTCGATGATGCGCGAGGAGCATTCCTGGAACCAGGGATTGGTGCGCGGTCCCGATGACAAAAGCCGCGTTTCGATCCATTCGCCGCCGCGCGCGATGTTGCCGCGATGCAGTTCCGCCCAGAGCTCGTTTTCGGAGATGCCGGGCTTCAGCGCTGTCTCCATCTCGCTAATCGCCGCCTCGCAGGCGACGATGGCGCGGCGCATGGCGAGGATCTCGTCCGGCGATTTGATGAGGCGCGCATTCTCCATCACCGCCTCGCCATTGCCTGTCGCGATGCCGCGGCGGGCGAGTTCCTCAACGCCTTCCGGGTTGATGCGGTCGACGGCAATGCGGCGGTTGCCGCCGCCATGCTCGGCAACGAGCTCGGCGATACCGGCACCCCAGCGCCGGACTTTCTGCTCGGTAAGCTCGCCGCTGTAGAGATATATCCACGACACCGCGGGGCGCACCTCGTCGACGACACCCGAATGATCGGACAGGTGCTCGCAGGAGAAATAGTCGAACAGCACCACCGGCCCTTCCGTGGCGACGAAACAGTGGCGTGTCGAATTGTGCGCGACCCAGAGCTGCATGTTGGTCGAGTCCGTCGCGTAGCGGATGTTGATCGGGTCGTAGAGCAGGGCGCCGGCATAGTCGCGGCGCTTCAGCTCGGCGCGGATGCGGTCCAGCCGGTATCTGCGCATTTCGGCCAAGTCCGGCGCGGCGATGCCCGCCGTCGCCCATTCGGCTTCGGCAGTCGCGCCATAGCCCAGCAGATGCTGGTTGAGGGAGGCCGCCTTTTCGCGCGAGGCCTCGCGCAACGCTTCGACCGAGCCGGGTTCGAAGGGCATGATCTTGCGGTGGCGGCCGAAGCCTAGCTTGTCCATTCGTCCCACCTGAAGCTTACTGCGCGGGCTTCTTGTGCAGTCTGGTAATCGTGACCTTGCGGGGCGGGAAGCCGAGTGCCTGCGGCACTTCAATCGTGCGGTGGATAGTGTCCATCACGTAGCCGGCCTTCGCCAGCTCTTCGAAGACCTCCGAGGACGATTCCCTGTCATCGGTAAGCACGAGCACCGCCGGCTCGCGGATCGACCTGGCGAAGTCCGGCGTCTCGTCATCGAGCGCGATGAGGTCGGCATCGACCAGGCGCAGATTGCCGACCCAGAACCAGCTCGAGACCACGGTCTTGACCGGTCCGTCGGCGTTGATCTGGTCGTAAAGCGAGCGGTAATCCATGCGCACGATGCTGCCGCGGCTGTCGCCGCCGTGCAGATGCATGTACCAGCTCAGCGGCAGTACCAATATGGCAAGGAGAGCGCCGACGAAGACAATGGTGGCTTGCGTCTTTCGGCCTTTCAGGCCCATGGCGTCGAAGCGCATGGCGAGCGCCGCGGGCAAGAGGATGAAGATCGGTAGCATCCAGCGGTCGCGAAACTGGGTGATGCCGGCCGCCAAGACGACTGTGACCATGACCACAAGACCAAGTACGATCGCCCGCCACAACAGCTTTTCCGGCCACCGCACCGGCTGAGGTGGATCCGTCCGTTTTCTTGTCGCCAGGACGTAGGCGACGGCAAAAATCGCGACCGGCAGTCCAGCGAAATTGACGATCGCGTTGACCAGCCTGCGGATGCCGAGAAGCGCCGTCTTCGCAACACTGCCGCCTTCGGCGACGCCCAGGCCCCCTTGGTGCGCGAGCAGGTCTTCCAGATGTGTCAGGCTCCAATAAAGCGTCGGCAGGCAGGCAAGGACCGCCACCGCCACGCTGATTGCGAAACGGCGGTCGAAGATCGCCTCACGCGTTTCGCGAACCGAGAGAGATGCCAGGAACAGGGCGGCAAGGAAGATGACGATGTTGTATTTCGACAGCATCGCGGCCGCCGTCGCCAGGCCGAAAAAAGCATAGGCAACGGCCGATCGCCGCTTCTCCACCTCGACCAGCGCCAGAAGCAGCAGCGAGGTGAAACAGAATATGGCGACCGAGTGGGTGAGGGCGTGCTGCATCTCCCAGAAGATCTGAGGAAACAGCAGCAATCCGAACATGCCGGCCGCCGCGGCACGGTTCGAGTAGCCGAGGCGGCGTATGGCGGTGAAATAGGCGACCAGCCCCGCGGCCAGCAGGCCGTATTTGACGATCTTGAGGGCAAGGACGCTGGTTCCGACCAGCGAGGCTGCAAGCGTCGCCAGCCAGGTGTATAGAGGCGGCTGCGAGCTGCCGTAGCCGGCGGCCAGGAACCGCATTTCCGTCAATTGCTCTGCATCGTCGACACCGACGCCCGTGCCCGCAACATGGGACAGCAGGGCCATCATGACGATCTGGGTCAGGCAGTAGAGGAGGACCGACGCGACCGCCGCGCTGAATGGACCGACCCGTTCATCGCAGAGCCAATCGGTCCATTTCTCTAGTTGCCGCAAGGGGACGGTCTTCTCATGCTGATGCGCCGGTAGTGGGCTCGGACCATGCCATAGCTACCGACGCAATCCAACAATTGGCGGGGCTTCAGGTCCGCATCTTCTCGCCGCTCGGGTCGAAAGGCGGCTCGACATTGATGCGGGCCGGGCGGCGGTGGCCGAGAATCTCGATCTCGAACAGGCCGGCGCTTTCGTCCTCGGCAAGAGCGGCCGGCACATAGCCCTGCGCCATCGACTTCTGCACGTAATGCGCGTAGCCGCCCGAAGTCACCCAACCAACGACGCGCCAGTCGCCATCGACGATGCCGCGCACGGCCGAAGCGCCTTCGGCGGCCTTCGAGCCACGCACTTCCATGCCTGATGTGTCGAAGCGCGGCGCGCCGTAGCCATGCGGCTTCTCGACCGTGCCGTAGTCCTTGCCGACCTTGGCCCAGATCGGCTCGTCGCCCATCACGTCGGCATCGGCAGCGTCGACGATGAAGGAGACCCGGCGCAGCTTCGGCCCTTCGGCATGCTCCTTGGCGGACGCCTCGCGGCCAATGAAGTCGTTCTTCTCCAGCTTGATGAAGCGGTCCATCGAGCCTTCGAACGGTCCGTAGATCGGACGCAATTCTCGGAACCAGGTCGGAAAATTCTTTTCCAGGCGCATGGAGAGCAGCGCACGCATGCCGAAATCGACGATGCCGAATTCCGCGCCGGCTTCCTTGATCTCCTTGTAGACCAGGCGCTGGTAGGCGGGCGCCATCCAGATCTCGTAGCCGAGGTCGCCGGTATAGGTGATGCGGTTGACCATGCAGGGCGCGCCGCCGACGGCCATCTCGCGGAAGTCCATGAAGCGGAAGGCCTTTGTCGAGATGTCGACATCGACGAGCTTCTGCAGCAGGTCGCGCGATTTCGGCCCGGCGATGGAGAGACCGACCAGCGTCTGGTCGAAGCGGTGGATGCGCACCGACCCGTCCTTCGGCAGGTGCTTCTCGAACCAGCGCATGTGATATTTCTGTGCTGCGGACGAGCCCCAGATCATGAAGCGGTCTTCTCCATTCCTTGGGCCGGCCTTGGCGATGGTGAAGTCGCCGATCAGCTTGCCGAATTCGTTGACCATCGGGGTCAGCACGATGCGGCCGACCTTCGGCATGCGGTTAGTCATCAACCGGTTGAGGAAATCCTCGGCGCCCGGGCCTGAGACCTCGTATTTGGCGAAGTTGGCGATCTCGGTCACGCCGACCCTGTCGCGGGTGGCGCGCACTTCGTCGCCGATCGGGCCGAAGTCGTTGGAGCGGTGGAAGGAGACGATGTCCTTCGGCTCCGTGCCCTTCGGCGCGAACCAGAGCGGCGTTTCCAGGCCCCACGAATCGCCCATGACGGCGTTGTTGGCGAGCATGGTGTCGTAAAGTGGCGTCGTCTGCGCCGGACGGGCGGCGGGCAGTTCTTCGTTCGGGAAGCGGATCGAGAAGCGGCGCGAATAATTCTCGCGCACCTTGGCGTTGGTGTAGCGCAAGCCCGCCCATTCGCCGAAGCGAGCGACATCCATGCCCCAGACGTCGAACCCCGGATCGCCATGCACCATCCAGTTGGAGAGTGCCAGGCCGACGCCGCCGCCCTGGCTGAACCCGGCCATAACGGCGCAGGCGCACCAGAAATTCGTCAGGCCCTGCACCGGGCCGACCAGCGGATTGCCGTCGAGCGCGAAGGTGAAGGGGCCGTTGATGATCTGCTTGATGCCGGCCTTCTCGATGCCGGGGAAATGCTTGAAGCCGATCTCCAGCGACGGCGCGATGCGGTCGATGTCGGGCTGCAGGAGCTCATGGCCGAAATCCCACGGCGTGTTGACCGGCGACCACGGCTTGCAGGCCTTCTCGTAGGTGCCAAGCAGGACGCCGTTGCGCTCCTGGCGGGTATAGATCTCGCCCTTGAAGTCGAGCACGCCGATCATCTCGCGGCCGGTCGACTTGTTGAACTCCTCGACCTCCGGCATCGGTTCGGTCAAGAGGTACATGTGCTCCATGGCCAAAACCGGCAGCTCGACGCCGACCATGCGGCCGATCTCGCGCGCCCACAGGCCGCCGCAGTTGACGACGTGCTCGGCATGGACCGTGCCTTGCTCGGTGACGACGTTCCAGGTGCCGTCCGGCTGCTGAGTGAGGTCGACGACGCGATTGCGCAGCACGATCTCGGCGCCGAGCTTTTTCGCCGCCTTGGAATAGGCGATGGTGGTGCCCGAAGGGTCGAGATGGCCTTCGACCGGATCCCACATGGCGCCGACGAAGTTCGTCTCGTCCATCAGCGGGAACATCGCCTTGGCTTCCGAGGGCGTGATCAGCTCGGTATCCATGCCGAGATAGCGGCCCTTGGCGTGAGCCAGCCGCAGGAAGTCCATGCGCTCGGGCGTATCGGCCATCATGACGCCGCCGGTCAGATGCAGCGAGCAGGACTGGCCGGAGAGTTCCTCGATCTCTTTATAGAGCTGGACCGTATAGGCCTGCAGCTTGGCGACGTTCGGGTCGCCGTTCAGCGTATGGAAGCCGCCCGCCGCATGCCAGGACGAGCCGGAGGTCAGCTCCGAGCGCTCGATCAGCATGATGTCGGTCCAGCCGGCCTTGGCGAGGTGGTAGAGCACCGAACAGCCGACGACGCCGCCGCCGATGACAACCGCTTTTACGTGGGATTTCATGCAGATAGATCCGTGTTGTGCAATGTGGAGTCAGAAATGGAGATCAAGGATCAGAAGTCCGTCGGCGCGCCGCCTTCGGCGCGGCGTTTCTCGACGAAGTCGTTGAGTTCCTCGCGGATGGCCGGATCCATATAGGGCTCCTCGTAGGAGGCAAGGCGCTCCTTCCACACCTTGTTGGTCCGCTCCATCGCCGTCGGCGAACCCGCCTCGGCCCACGTTTCGAAATTGCGCCAGTCGGAGACGATCGGCGAATAGAAGGCGGTCTTGTAACGTTGCTGCGTGTGCTGGGTGCCGAAGAAATGACCGCCAGGACCGACCGACTGGATGGCGTCGAAGCCGAGCGCATCCTCGGAGAGGTCGAGTGGGGTGAGGAATTCGGACACCATCTGCAAAAGGTCGATGTCGAGGATGGTCTTTTCGTAGGAGCAGCGCAGGCCGCCTTCCAGCCAGCCGGCGCCGTGCATCATCAGATTGCCGCCGCCCTGGATGGCGCCCCACAGCGAGAACACGCTTTCATAGGCGGCCTGGGCGTCGACCGTATTGGCGGCGCAAGTGTTGGAGGTGCGGTAGGGAATTTGATAGCGGCGGGCAAGCTGGCCGCCGACGAGCTGCGCCTTCATATATTCGGGTGTGCCGAAGGCCGGCGCGCCGGACTTCATGTCGACATTGGAGGTGAAGCCGCCATAGCCGACCGGCGCGCCTTTCTTGACCATCTGCGCGAAGGCAATGCCGGAGAGCGCCTCGGCGTTCTGCTGCACCAGCGCGCCGGCGACGGTGACGGGCGCCATGGCGCCGGATAGCGTGAAGGGCGTGACGATCACGACCTGGCCCATGCTCGACATCTGGATGATGCCTTCCATCATCGGCACGTCGAGCTTGAGCGGCGAATTGGTGTTGATGATGGTGAAGACAGACGGTTCCTGCATCAGCTGCTCGCGGCTGATGCCGCGCGCGATGCGGGTGATCTCGATGCCGTCGACGTTGCGTTCCTTGCCGAGCGAATAGATGTGGAAGACCTTGTCGGTCAGCATGGCGAGGTCGCGAATGCATTCCAGGTGCCGCACCGACGGATGGATGTCGATCGGCTCGACCGGATAGCCGCCGGTGCAGTGCAGGATGTTGTGCATCTGCGCCAGGCGCAGGAAGTTGCGGTAATCGGCCTGGTTGCCGGGCCTGCGGCCGCGGTCGAGGTCGGAGCAGTTCGGCGCCGAAGCCATCATCGACAGGATGACGTTGTTGCCGCCGAAGCGCAGATTATGCGCCGGATTGCGGGCATGCAGCGTGAACTCCGACGGGCAATGCGAGACAAGCTCGAGGATCATGTCGCTGTCGAAGCGCACGCGCTCCGAGCCTTCGCGCACGTCCGCGCCATGCGCCTTCATGATGCGGCGGGCCTCGTCGTGCAGAACGTCGACGCCGATTTCCCTCAACACACGCAGCGAGGCGAGGTGGATTGATTCCAATTCGTCATCGGACACCAACCCGGTCGGCGTCAGCGGGTTCTTCAATTGCCGGAAGGCGGGCTGCTCAAAGGCGGCCGAACCGCCGGCGCGCTTTCCCGCGCGGCCGCCACGGCGGGCGCGATCGGTTGCCAGTGCCGGTTCGGCGGGATGAAGGGCGGCAGTCATGAGAAGCCTCGTGAGGATGCGAATTTGGCCGGCATAATGGACTGGCCGCAATGCAGCCGGTGAGGAGGCGGCGACCACTAGGGCGAGGGAAGCGACATGACGGAAGGGGGGGCCGGCCGCAGGCGATCGGCCGCTCGGCTGCCTGCCGTCATCGTCGGGCTCTGCGTTGCTGGGTGCCGCTACCTTGTGCTGTTCCTTGCAGCGCCAGCGCTCCTGACAGGGACTGGCTGGAACATGCGCTTTCGCCGCCGTTGGCCCTTACGGCTGTCGCCGGTAGCGGCTAAGGCTCCGAAGATTGGAGCAGCAATGATGGCGCTGGCGGGCTCGGAAAGCGACGAGACGGTGCAGTGGGCCGCGATCACCGGCGTGATCGCGACGGTTTCCGTCTTCGCCCTCGCGCAAGGGCTTTCCTATCCGCTGCTCAGCTTCATCCTGCAGCGCCAGGGCGTTTCGCCGGCGATAATCGGACTGTCGGCGGCGATGACGCCGGTCGGCTTCATCCTGTCCTCGCCGCTGATCCCGGGATTGGCGCGCCGGTTCGGGGCAGGGCGCACCGCGCTGACCTGCGCGGCGCTTTCAGCGCTGGTGCTGGCGCTGATCGGCTGGACGCAAAATGTCTATCTGTGGTTCCCGCTGCGCCTCCTGATCGGCGTGGTGACCAACCCGCTCTATGTCTTGAGCGAAATCTGGGTGATCGCTCTGGCGCCGCCGGCGCGCCGCGGTCGCGTCATGGGCATCTATTCAACCATCATCTCGGCGGGCTTCGCGGCCGGGCCGCTCTGCCTGCTCGCGGTCGGCACGGAAGGCTGGCCGCCTTTCCTTGTCGGCATTCTTGCCTTCCTCTTCTGCGGCGGCTGCCTGGCCGTGGTGGTGAAGCGGCTGCCGAAGGTCGACGAGGCCGAGAACAAAGTTTCGGTGCTGGGCTTCATACCAATGGCCTGGCTGCTTATGTCGGCGGTGATCGTCGCGGCCGGGTTCGAGCAGGCGATATTGGCGCTGCTGCCAGTCTATGGGACGCATCACGGCATTCCCGAGGCGCGCATGTCGGCGCTGCTTTCCGTGATGATCGCCGGCAACATCGCCATGCAGGTGCCGCTCGGCCTGCTCGCTGAAAGGTTGACGGCGCGCCTGGTGCGGTTCGGCTGCGTGGCGGTGACCGTCCTTGGATGCGTCGCTTTGCCGGCGCTGATCGAGACGCCGCTGATCTGGGCTTGCGTCTTTATCTGGGGCGCCGTTTCCTACGGCATCTACACGATGTCGATCATCGAGCTCGGCGAACGCTTCACCGGGTCGGCGCTGGTTGCCGGCAATGCCGCCTTCTCGCTGATGTGGGGTTTTGGCGGCATCGTCGTGCCGCCGCTCACCGGCGGCGTCATGGATGTCATCGGCGCCGCCGGCCTGCCGGTCACGCTTGGCGCCATTTGCGCCGCGCTGGCGGCGGCGACGATCACGCGCCGGCGGGTTTTGTAATCGGCCGCGAAATGGCTCTTGAATATCAAGCCAGTGAACGCGATGTAGGCGGGGCCGCCGGATGGAGACCTGCATGACCAGCACGATGACCAAAACCCAGCTCGAATTGACCGCCGACGATCCCTACCTCTGGCTTGAGGATCGCAACGGCAAGGAAGCGCTGGGCTGGGTTCATCGCCAGAATGCGCTGACGGTCGCCGAACTGCAGGGCGATCCCTCCTATAAGGCCGCATTCGAGACCGCGCTCGACCTGATGACCGCCGAGGACAATATGCCCGTCGGGGCAGCACTTGCCGGCTATGTCTATAATTTCTGGCAGGACAAGACCAATGCGCTGGGTCTCTGGCGGCGCACGACGGTCGAGTCCTATAAGACCGACAAGCCCGACTGGGAGACGGTCATCGACTTCGATCAGCTTTCCGCGAAGGAAGGCGTGAAGTGGGTGTTCGGCGGGGCGAGCCGGCTCTATCCCGATTTCAACCGCTGCCTGCTCTACATGTCGCCCGATGGCGGCGATGCCAGCGAGATGCGCGAATTCGATATCGTGACGAGGTCCTTTGTCGATGGCGGTTTTTCCGCGCGTGCTTCCAAGTCGGGCTTTTCCTGGCTGGACGAAGATACGGTGATCGTCTCCGCCGCTTTCGAGGAAGACGACAAGACGCAGTCCGGCTATCCGCGCGTGGTCAAGCTGTGGCGGCGCGGCACTAAGCTTGAGGACGCCACGCCGATCCTCGAAGGCGAGAAGCAACATCTCGCGGTCGGCGGCGGCGTCGAATATGACGGCGACAAGCGGCACGTGCTGCTCGGCAAGACGCTCGACTTCTTCACCTCGCACAGTTTCCTGCGGCTGGCTTCGGGCGAGAACCGGCGCATCCCGCTGCCCGACGACGCCACCGACACGGCGATCTTCAAGGGCCAACTGATCTTCGGCGTGCGCAGCCCCTGGACGGCGCCGGACGGCACGCGCTGCCTGCCCGACGGGCTCTATTCGGTCGATTTCGATCGCTGGATCGAGAGCGGTGCCTTCGGTCCGGTCCAGACCGTGCTCGAGCCGGCGCACCGCGTTTCGATCGCCGGCCTTGCCAGGACGCAGGACCGGCTGTTCATCAACCTGATGGACAATGTGCGCGGCAAGGTCATCGCCTGCGATCGCGCCGCCGACGGCTGGTCGCTGAAGCCGATCGCGCTGCCCGACAACGGCAATGTCGGCATCAGCCATGTCGAGCATTTCGGCTCGAGCGTCTCCTTCTCCTTCACCGATTTCCTGACGCCGAGCTCGATCATCTGGTCGGACGACAATGGCGAGACGCTTCAAACGGTGAAGTCGCAGCCGGCCCGCTTCGACGCCTCGCCTTATATCTCGGAGCAGTTCGAGGCGCGCTCGAAGGACGGCACGATGATCCCGTATTTCGTGGTGCGGCGGCGCGACCAGAAAGGACCGGTGCCGGCGCTGCTCTACGGCTATGGCGGCTTCGAAGTGCCGCTGCTGCCCGGCTATGCCGGCATTCGCGGCAAGCTCTGGCTGGACAGGGGCAACGCCTATGTCCAGGCCAATATCCGCGGCGGCGGCGAGTTTGGTCCGGCCTGGCACCAGGCGGCCCTGAAGGGCAAGCGCCAGAACGCCTTCGACGATTTCGCGGCCGTGGCCGAGGACGTGGTCCGGCGCGGCATCACCACGGCGGCGCAGCTTGGCATCCAGGGCGGCTCCAATGGCGGCCTGCTGACCGGCACGTCGCTGACCCAGCGGCCGGAGCTCTTCGGCGCCGTCATCATCGACGTGCCGCTGCTCGACATGCTGCGCTACACCGACCTGCCCCCCGGCGCCTCGTGGATCGCCGAATATGGCGACCCGTCGAAGCCGGAGGAGGCGGCCTGGCTCGGCACCTATTCGCCCTACCAGCATGTCGCGGCCAATGTCGCCTATCCGCCAGTGCTGTTGATGACGTCCACCGCCGACGACCGCGTCCATCCGGGACATGCGCGCAAGATGGCGGCGCGGCTGCAGGAGGCAGGCCACGGCCGGACGCTGTTCTTCGAGGAGACCGAAGGCGGCCATGGCGGGCGCGGCGACCGCCGGCCGCAGGCAGCACAGACGGCGATGCGCTACCTCTTTCTGCAGCGAGCGCTGGCCGGTTAGTGTCTCAGTTTGAAATTTGACAGCCAGTCGAAAGCGCCTCGCCGAGTTTGCCCATATAGACGGAACCGCCTATATGCTTAGCGGAAAGCATGGGCGAGAGATGGTGCGAATTTGGAAGATTGTCCGGCGCGGTTCGGAGCAGCCTTGGGAACAGTCCATCCCAGAGGACGAGATGCCGACAGCGGAGTTGGCCGTGCTTCTTGATCGGTTGGCAATGAGCCATTGCCCGCCTATACCCAAAATACCTCCGAAAAGAGGCTTCCCACCCTACACCACCTCGCTCACAGTTAAGAACGACCGCTTTGGCAATAAGAGCTATACTGTGTACTCCAGTGGGAGCCCAGTGCACTATATAGCGACGTTAGAAGAGTCCTCAAATGCCGACCGGACCTAAAGGCCAGAAGCGCCCCGCCGACGTGATCGGCAACGCCGTCCGCGTCATGCGTATTGCCACAGGCGAGGAAGCCAACGACCTGCAGGACGATCGAAAGAGCGCCGCCGCCAATGGTCTTGGCTCGAAGGCCGAAAAGAGGCGCGCCGCCAACATGTCACCAACTGAGACTACCGCTTGCCGTCTTAGCTTGAATTTTGGGCCTCAGGCGGCATAAGCTGCTGCCATGATCCGCTTCAGCACATCAGGCGCCTTCGGGGTCGCAGTGACGCCGTCACCGCGCACGCTGCGCGCCGAGCTGTTGCGGCTGTGCGCCCGCATCGGCTATTCGCCGCCCGGCTTCCTCTGACGAATCCGCCCCGGCCGCTGCCGGATTGATTCAAGAGGAAAGATCAAATCCATGACCTATCAGAATTATTCGCTGAAGCAGCTTCAGCAGATCGATGCCGCGCATCACCTGCATCCCTTCACCGACCATAAGGAGCTGCGCGAGACGGGCTCGCGCATCATCACCCATGCCAACGGCCCGTTCATCTACGATGCCGACGGCACCGAAATCCTCGACGGCATGGCGGGCCTGTGGTGCGTCAATGTCGGCTATGGCCGCGACGAGCTGGCCGAGGCTGCCTACGCGCAGATGAAGGAGCTGCCTTACTACAACTCGTTCTTCAAATGCTCGACGCCGACGCCGGTGCTGTTGTCGAAGAAGCTGGCGGAGCTGGCGCCGACGCATGTCAGCCAGGTTTTCTACGGTTCGTCCGGGTCGGAGGCCAACGACACGGCGCTCAGGCTCGTGCGCCACTACTGGGCGCTTGAAGGCAAGCCCGAGAAGAATCGCGTCATCTCGCGCAAGTCGGCCTATCACGGCTCGACGGTCGCCGGCACGTCGCTCGGCGGCATGGAGCCGATGCACAAGCAGCTCGGCGGCGCGGTGCCCAACATCGTCCATGTGATGATGCCCTATGCCTATGAGCTCGCGCTGCCCGGTGAAAGCGACCATGATTTCGGCATCCGCGCGGCGAAGGCGGTCGAGGACGCGATCCTCGAAGCCGACGCCGACAAGGTCGCCGCCTTCATCGGCGAACCGGTGATGGGCGCCGGCGGTGTGAAGATCCCGCCGATGAGCTACTGGCCGGAAGTGGAGCGCATCTGCCGCAAATACGACGTGCTTTTGATGCTGGACGAGGTGATCACCGGCTATGGCCGCACCGGCGAATGGTTCGCGGCGCAGACGTTCGGGATCGAGCCCGACACCATCACCACCGCCAAGGCGCTGACCTCGGGCTACCAGCCGCTGTCGGCGCTGCTGGTCGGCGACCGCATCGCCAAGACGCTGGTCGAGAAAGGCGGCGAGTTCTACCACGGCTACACCTATTCCGGTCATCCGGTGGCTTGCGCGGTGGCGCTCAAGAACCTCGAGATCATCGAGAAGGAAGGCCTGGTCGAGCGCGTCAAGAACGACACCGGTCCCTATTTCGCGCAGGCGCTGCAGGAGCGGATCGCCGGACACAGGTTGGTCGGCGAGGTACGCTCGATCGGCCTGATGGGCGCGATCGAGATCGTCAAGGACAAGGCGACCAAGGAACGCTATTTGCCGTCGGGAAGCGCGGCGGTCGTCGTGCGCGACCACGCGATCGCGCAGGGCATGATGCTGCGGGCCACCGGCGACACGATGATCCTGTCGCCGCCACTGATCTGGACGCGCGACACGATCGACATGGCTTGCGAGCGCATCGCCAGGGCGCTCGATCTCGCGGATGCCGATTTGCGGAAGCGCTGACGAGGCGAAACGCAGCCAGTCGTCATTCTATGGCGGAGCAAGGAGCGAAGCGACGCGCGCAGACCATAGAATCCATTCCGTGACCTCCGCCGAGGGGTGCAGCGGAGCAGAACTCTGCGCCGTTGCAGCGCTTCGAAGTCACGGCATGGATTCCAGGGTCTTCGCGACGGAGCTTCGCTCCTGCTGCGCCCTGGAATGACGAAGTTGGCGACGTTCTAAAACGCAAAAACCGCGTCCCTGCGGGAACGCGGCTTTGCCAGATACACATGGCATTTCGCTACGAGAATACTTGCGAAATTTACGGGCTCCGGTACGCGAGACCTGATCCGGAGCGCCGGGCAGACGCGATGTCCGCCTCGCAGTCCGTTTTAAAGGCACATCGTTACCGGTGCGTTAGCAAGACCTTAAGCAAATCTAAATTTGCCGGCTTCGCACCGGCAAATTGTGGAAATAATCATTGAAAAGCAGTGGTTTATGCCGGATTTCCGCGGAGGAAATTAATAATGCCGGAAAAATCGGCGCCGGCGTGGCCCTGGGCGTTGAACAAGGCATAGAGCTGCGTGGCTTCGGCGCCGAGCGGGGTCGCGGCGCCCGCGTTCTGCGCGGCTTCCTGCGACAATTTCAGGTCCTTCAGCATCAGCGCGGCGGCAAAGCCGGGCTTGTAGTCTCGGTTGGCCGGCGAAGCCGGCACGGGGCCGGGCACCGGGCAATAGGTGGTGAGCGACCAGCATTGGCCCGAGGATGTGGAGGCGACGTCATACAGCGCCTGGTGCGAAAGGCCCAGCTTTTCGGCCAGCACGAAGGCTTCGGCTACGCCAATCATCGAGATGCCGAGAATCATGTTGTTGCAGATCTTGGCGGCCTGGCCTGCGCCGTCGCCGCCGCAATGAACGACGCGCCCGGCCATCGGCTTCAGGATCGGCTCGGCGGCGGCAAACGCCTGATCCGAGCCACCGGCCATGAAGGTGAGGGTGCCGGCCGTGGCGCCGCCGGTGCCGCCGGAGACGGGTGCGTCGATCGACGGGTGACCGTGCTTCGCAGCAATGGCATGCGCCTTGCGAGCCGATTCGACATCGATGGTCGAGGAATCGATGAACAGCGCGCCTTTCCTGGCATTGGGCGCGATGTCCTCATAAACCGACAGCACATGCTTGCCGGCCGGCAGCATGGTGATGACGACGTCGGCGTCCTTCACCGCGGCGACGGCGTTCGCCATTACGGTCACGCCGTGTTCTTTCGCGACGGTCAGGTTGTCGGGCACAAGGTCGAAGCCCAACACCGAATGACCAGCCTTGACAAGGTTAGCGGCCATCGGATTGCCCATATTACCGAGGCCGATGAAGGCGATGGTTGCCATCGTTTTCTCCCGATTTTGCGTCAGCGCCCAATCAACGCCCGCGCGATGATGACGCGCATGATCTCGTTGGTGCCTTCGAGGATCTGGTGGACGCGCAGGTCGCGGACCAGCTTCTCGATGCCGTAATCGTGCAGATAGCCGTAGCCGCCGTGCAATTGCAGCGCCTGGTTGGCGATGTCGAAGCCGATATCGGTGACGAAGCGCTTGGCCATGGCCGACCATTTGCCGGCGTCGGACGTCTTGCGGTCAAGCTTGGAAGCGGCGGCATAGAGGAAGATGCGGGCCGCCTGCAGTTCCGTTTCCATGTCGGCCAGCCTGAACTGCAGCGCCTGGAATTGATTAATCTTGGCGCCGAACGCCTTGCGCTCGGCGGTGTAGGCTAGCGCCTTGTCGAGCGCCGACTGCGCGCCGCCGAGCGAACAGGCTGCGATGTTGAGCCGCCCGCCGTCGAGCCCGGCCATGGCGATGCCGAAGCCGGCGCCTTCCGCGGCAAGCAGGTTGTCGGCCGGCACCCTGCAATCCTCGAAGATGACCTGGCGGGTCGACTGCATGTGCCAGCCCATCTTGTGCTCGTTGGCGCCGAAGGACAGGCCCGACGCATCCTTGAGCACGACGAAGGTCGAAATGCCTTTCGGGCCATCGCTGCCGGTGCGCGCCATCACGACATATAGGTCACTGTCGCCGGCGCCGGAGATGAACTGCTTGGCGCCGTTCAAGACATAGTCGCCGCCGCTCTTTACCGCGCGCGTCTTCAGCGCGGCCGCATCCGAGCCTGAACCGGGCTCGGTCAGGCAATAGCTCGCGAGCCACTCCATAGAGGTCAGTTTCGGCAGGAAGCGGTGGCGCTGCTCGTCGCTGCCGAAGCGGTCGATCATCGAGGCCGCCATGTTGTGGATGGAAATGAAGGATGAGAAGGCCGGATCGGCGTGGGCAAGCGCCTCGAAGATCAGCACGGCATCCAGCCGCCCAAGCGCCGAGCCGCCGACATCGTCGCGCACATAGATGCCGCCGAGGCCGAGCGGCCCGGTCTCGCGGATCACATCGGCGGGGAAGTGCTTTGCCTTGTCCCAGTCGAGCGCATTGGGCGCGACGCGATCCGCCGCGAAGGCTCGGGCCATCTCCTGGATGGCGCGCTGTTCCTCGTTGAGTTCGAATTGGCCAGTGCCCGCATCGACTGCCGCGTCCATGGCGTGCTCCCTGTCGTTTCAGGCCTTCTGGCCTGTCGTTTTTGGCTTTGCGCGCCGATCAATCTAGACCAATGATGCCGCCGCGCAACCCGGGCCGTTGAGAACCGGCTGTGCGTGGAATGGCTAACGGAGCTCGTGCGTGCCGACAATTTTCGATGAGTTGCTGGAGCGATTCCAAGCCTGTCTCGCGGGCGTCGACAGCGATCTGGTGATGGACGAAGTCGCGCGCATCGGCTGGGACATGCCTGTGCGTTCTCTCGAACCGCGCGCGCTCGGCTGCCTTAGCCATCTCGAGCGGATCGCCGAGTTGGCTCCGGCCGACGCCAGGCCATTGACGCGATTTGTTGCCGACCATCGGGACGAGTTGCGCTGGGGGCAGACCTATACCGCCGCCGATTTCGGGCAGAGTTTTGTCGACAATTACGGCTGGCTGGAAGTGTTCGGCACGCGCGGGCATTTCGTCAATGACAAGGTCGCGGCCGGCCTGCTGATCCTCGGGCCCGACATCGTCTATCCCGACCACCACCATATCGCCGAGGAGATCTACATCCCGCTGACCGGCGGCACGGAATGGCGGATGGGCGAGGGGAACTTTCAATTTCGCGACGCCGGCGAGGTCATCCACCACGCTTCCAACGTCAATCATGCCATGCGCACGGGCAAGGAACCGCTGATGGCGCTCTATCTCTGGCGCGGCGGACCGCTGGCGCAGAAATCGACAATCGACTCGCGGGGAAGGGGCTGATGGCGAAAGCGATCATGCTGCAGGGCACCGGCTCGGATGTCGGCAAGACCGTGCTGGTGGCGGGGCTTTGCCGTGCTGCGAAGAATCGCGGGCTGAAGGTTAGGCCATTCAAGCCGCAGAATATGTCGAACAATGCTGCCGTTGCCGATATTCCGGGCGACGACAAAGCCGGCGAAGGCGAGATCGGCCGCGGGCAATGGCTGCAGGCGCTGGCCTGCGGGGTGAGGCCGACCGTCCACATGAACCCGGTGCTGCTCAAGCCGCAGAGCGATATCGGCTCGCAAGTGGTGGTTCAGGGCAAAGTCTATGGCGAGGCGCGGGCGCGCGACTACCAGGCGATGAAAGCCGGACTGATGAACGCCGTGCTCGATTCTTGGGCGCAGGTTGGCGAGGGCGCCGATCTGGTCATCGTCGAGGGCGCGGGCTCGCCCGCCGAGATCAATCTCCGCAGCCGCGACATCGCCAATATGGGCTTTGCCACGCGCGCCAATGTGCCGGTGATCCTGGTCGGCGACATCGACCGCGGCGGCGTGATTGCGTCCGTGGCCGGCACCCATCTGATCCTGCCGGAGGAAGACCGGCGCTTGCTCGCCGGCTATCTCATCAACAAGTTCCGCGGCGATGTCTCGTTGTTCGACGACGGGATAAGCGCAATCGAAAAATTCACCGGCTGGCGTTGCTTCGGCGTCGTGCCGTGGCTGAAGGCGGCCGGGCGGCTGCCGTCCGAGGATTCGGTGGTGCTCGAACGCCTCGCTTCCGGCGAGAAGCGGGCGCTGAAGGTCGCGGTGCCGATGCTGGCGCGCATCGCCAATTTCGACGATCTCGACCCGCTGAAAGCCGAGCCGCAGGTCGAGGTGGTGTTCGTGCCGCCGGGCAAGAAGCTGCCGGAAGATGCCGGGCTGGTGGTCATCCCCGGCTCCAAATCGACGATCGGCGATCTCCTGAAATTCCGCGAGAACGGCTGGGACCGCGATCTCCTCGCCCATCGCAAGCGCGGCGGCCATGTCGTCGGCATCTGCGGCGGCTACCAGATGCTCGGCCGGATGGTGCGCGATCCCGACGGCATCGAAGGCAGCGTGACAGAAGCCGAGGGACTCGGCCTGCTCGAAATCGAAACGGTTATGGAGCCTGAAAAGACCGTTCGCAATTCAAGCGCGCATTCGGTGCAGTTCGGCCTGCCGCTCGAAGGCTACGAAATCCATCTCGGCCGTACCACCGGCCCCGACACGGCGCGGCCATCGACGATCCTCAACGGTGTCGAGGACGGCGCGGTCTCCGCGGACGGAAAGGTGATCGGCACCTATCTGCACGGACTGTTTTCCGCCGACGCTTTTCGCGCCGCCTATCTGGAGAGCCTTGGAGTCAAGGGAGGCGGCATCGACTATCGTGCGGATGTCGAGAAGGCGCTGGACGAGGTCGCGGCCGAGCTGGAGAGACACCTCGACTGCGACGCGATTTTTGGGCTGGCGCGATAGGCCTCTCACCAACACGTGTCATTTGGTCGTCATTCCATGGCGGAGCAAGGAGCGAAGCGACGCGCGCAGACCATGGAATCCATTCCGTGACGTTAAGGCGTTGCAACGGTGCAGAATTCTGCTCCGCCGCGCCCTTCGATCAAGATCACGGAATGGATCCTCGGGTCTACGCGTCCGCTACGCTCCCGCTCCGCCCGTGGATGACGAAGTTCAGGCGCTTTCGCCAACCTCGGAGCTGCCCTGTCGCGTCGTCATTCTATGGCGGAGCAAGGAGCGAAGCGACGCGCGCAGACCATAGAATCCATTCCGTGACGTCAAAACGTTGCGAGGGTGCAGAATTCTGCGCCGCTGCGCTCTTCGATCAAGGTCACGGAAATGGATCCTCGGGTCTGCGCGTCCGCTACGCTCCCGCTCCGCCCGTGGATGACGAAGCTGGCAGGTCGCGGCCAATCTCCAGCGTCGCTGATGGCCTCAAGCCTTCTCTCCCGCCTTCGGCCAATAGGTGCCGAAGGACCAGACATTGCCTTCCGGGTCGAGGCAGATGAACTCGCGGCTGCCATAGTCGCGGTCGACCAGTTCCTGGATGATTTTCGCGCCGGCCTTCTTGGCACGCGCATAGGCGGCGTCGGCGTCATCGACGGCGATGTAGATCGACTTGCCGCCGCCGCCGGGCTCGCCGACCATCTTGCCGTAATCGTCGTCGCGCGCCGTACCCAGCATGATCATCGAGGACCCGAAAGCGAGCTCGGCATGGTGGACGATATCGCCCTCGCCATAGCGGGCGCGCAGTTCGAAGCCGAAGGCCTCGCTGAGCCAGTCGATCATCTTGGCGGCGTTCCTGTAGCGCAGAGCCGGATAGAGACGGGGTGCTTCGTTTGCTGTCGGCATGACAATCTCCCTGGGTCGGTTGATGAACGCCAGTCTGTGCAAAGGCGGTCTCGGCGTCTTGAAGAAATGTTACCTCGGTCAGGCCTACATCGACGCAGCGAGCCCGGTCGGCGTTTCGCCGGCCAACTGACGGAACTCGCGCACCAGATGCGCCTGGTCGGCGTAGCCGCAATCGGCGGCGATGCCGGCCCAGTCATTGTCCTGCCGCTTCGACAGGGACAGCGCGCGGTTGAAGCGCACGATGCGCGACAATGTCTTCGGGCCGATGCCGATCGCGTCGGTGAATCTCGCCGCCAGATGCTTGCGGCTCCAGCCGATCTCGCCGGCGAGAGTCGAAATGCGGGTGCGGCCGCCCGACGCAATGACCGCCCTGTAGGCCCAGGCGATTTCCGGTGAAAGCGCATTCGCCTCGACAAGGCGGCTGGTGATGAACCCCTCGGCAATGTCGAAGCGCGCGTTCCAATCTGATGCCTCGCCGAGCCGGTCGCGCAATGCCATGCCGTCAAAGCCCAGCGCATCGTCCAACCCGACCATGCGATCGCGCAACTCGCTCATTGGCAGGCCGAAGAACTGCCTGGCGCCGAGCGGGGTGAAATTGACCTGGATGCAGCAGGCGCCGCCAAAGGATTCGATCATGACCGGCCCGGCATAGAGGCCGGCGGCGAAGCTGGCGTAGCGGTCATTGTCGCCCGGGCTGTGGCCGAGCCCAATGGCAAAGGCTTCGGCGAAGCTGATCACCAGCGGCACGGTCAGCGAAGCATATTCGACGATGCGGAAATGGCCGGGACAGGTCTCGCGATAGCCGCAGATATCCGTGACGATGCCCGCAAGCGAGGCGGCGGGTTTGCGCCGCACCATCTCGAAATGGAGGGCGGGAGAGCGATTATCCTGGCGATGGCGCTCTGGCTCGTCGGACATGATCCGAACCTAGCAGAACACCCCCTCGAAAATCAAAAGCGCCCGGCAGGGCCGGGCGCTCCGAGTTGCCTGAGAATGCTGTGCTCAGGCGCCGCGCATCAAACAGCCGGCGGCGAGCACGATGTAGGCGATAAGCATGATCCAAACGGACGCAAGCGGAATGAATGCAAGAACGCCAAGCGCGGCAAGAAGGCCGATGACGGCGATAACCAACGAAATAATGAACACGATCTGGGTGGGCGCACTGAGATTCATGTCTGGTCCCTCCAACATGATTCGCAACACCAGAACTCTAACAGCAGGAGGCCTCACACACCAACCAGTTGGCGCAAAGGATTGGCGGGATCGGCCAAGAGCTTGATCGCGAGCGCCACGCACACGGTCACCAGCAGCGGCTTGATCAGCTTCGCGCCAATCCGGATGGCCAAGCTTGCGCCGACACGGGCGCCGATGAACTGCGCCACGCCCATCATCAAGCCGATCTTCCAATCGATGACGCCGACGGCGGCGAAAACGACGAAGCCGCCGATGTTGGAAGCGAAATTGAGCAGCTTGGTGTGCGCCGTCGCCTTGAGCACGCCGTAGCCGGCAAGCGTGACGAAGGCGAGCATGTAGAAGGAGCCGGCGCCGGGACCGAAGAGCCCGTCATAGAAGCCGATCAGCGGCGGGACGCTCAGTCCGAACAGGAAGGGCGACAGCCGCTCGGCGCGGTCGACGTCGCCCATGTTCGGCTTCAGCGCGAAATAGAGCGCGATGGCGATCAGCAGCACCGGCAGCAGGGCGCGCATGAATTCGCCGGGCACGACGGTCGCCAAAAGCGCCCCGACCGCGCCGCCGGCAAGCGCCAGCGCGGCGGACGGCAGCTGGCGGCGCAGGTCGACCTGACCCTTGGCGGCGTAATGGATAGTGGCCGAGCCGGACCCGAACATGCCCTGCAATTTGTTCGTGCCAAGTGCTGCCACCGGCGAAAAGCCGGCGAGCAGCAAAGCTGGGATGGTGATCAGCCCGCCGCCGCCGGCGATCGAATCGACAAAGCCTGCCGCGAAAGCGGCGGCGACGAGAATAAGGACAGTCTGCAGGGTAAGGTCGATCATCGGGGAGGGGCGCCTGGAAGGAAACGGCAGCTTCCATCACGCTCCACCAGTTTGCGCAAGAGCGATTCCACGCCAGAGCGGTTCGCCGTCACCCGCCGAACCGCTCTGTTCTTGTTTTGACGCAAATTCCGGTCGGAAGGCTACGCGAAGTCGCCGAGCCTAAACGCTCACACTTTTCCTGAATTTGCTCTAACAATCAGGCGGAATCGCAAAGGGAGCTTGGTGGCGATGGCGCTGCTCGACCAGATACGTTCGATCTTCGACGGTGACCCGGGTGTGCGCAAGGTGGCGGACGACCCTGTGCTGTCGGCGGAATTGCTGATGCTGTTCCGCATGATCCTGGCTGACGGCTCGGTCTCGGAGAGCGAGATGGTCGTCTTCCGGCATATCTGCAAGGAAGCCTTCGGCATTCCGGGGGCCAGCATCGACAGCGTCATCGAATATCTCAACGATTATGGCTACGAGACCAACGGCTCGCAGGCGATTGCGCTGTTCCGCGACCTCGATGTCGAGCGCCGGAAGCTGCTTGCGCGCCACATGGCCGAGATCGCCAAGGCCGATTCCAGGCTGGCGGAGAGCGAGGTGAAGCTTCTGCGCCGCACGCTCGACCTGCTCGACATCAGCCCCGTCGATTTGGTGAAGCCGGAGGACTGAGCCAATTCCAGGACAAGCGTGAGCGTTTAGGCTCGGCTATTTCGCCATAGCCTGCCGTCAGCAATCGCGTCAAACAAGGAAGCTGGCTCACCCCTGTTCCTGCATGCGCCGCGCGATAGCGCGGTGGAGGTCAGGTGCCGCCGCGACCAGCGCCTGCGCCGCCTCCGAGCGCGGATGGTCGAGCACCTCGGCCGCCCGGCCGCGTTCGACGATCTTGCCTTCATGCATGACCAGCACCTCGTCCGCCATGGCGCGGGCGACCGTCAGGTCATGGGTGATGAAGAGATAGGCGATGCCGAGCTTCTGGTTGAGCTCGGCAAAAAGGTCGAGGATCTGGGCGCGGATCGAGACGTCCAGCGCCGATACCGGCTCGTCGGCCACCACCAGCTTCGGACGGGTGATGATGGCGCGGGCGATCGACAGGCGCTGGCGCTGGCCGCCGGAGAATTCATGCGGGTATTTGTCCATGTCGCGCTGGCCGAGGCCGACTTCCTGCAGCGCATGCGCAACCATCTCGCGGCGCTCGGCCTTTGCCGGCTGCTTTTCCAGAAGATGCAGCGGCTCGGCCACCAGCTTCTCGACCTTCTGGCGCGGGTCGAAGGAACCGTAGGGATCCTGGAACACGACCTGCATGTCGCGTCGGGCCGGCTTCAGCGTCGACTCCGGCTTGCCGGTGATGGGCTCGCCGCGAAAGCGGATCGTGCCCGCCGTCGGCTTGTCCAGCGCGAGGATCATGCGGGCAAGCGTGGACTTGCCGCAGCCCGAGCGGCCGACGAGCGCCACCGATTGCGCGGGCTCGATGGTGAGCGAGACATCGTCGACGGCGCGGATCGGTTGCGCCGGCCGGAACAGCGATTTGCGCCGCCCCGGATAGTCCCGGCCGACGCCCTCGACTTCGAGCAGGGGTTTTGCCGATCCGGCAAGGTGCGGTTTCGGGCGCGCCGGCACATGCATCGAGGCCAATGCCAGCTCGCGCGTATAGGGATGCTGTTGCTCCGACAGCGTGCGCGCGGTTTCGCCGGCTTCCATCACTTCGCCGTTGCGCAGGATGGTCAGGCGATCGGCCATCTCGGTCACCACGGCGAGGTCGTGCGAGATGAGCAGCAACCCCATGCGGTTCTCGCTGACCAAGTCGCGCAAAAGATCGAGGATCTGCGCCTGCAGCACCACATCGAGCGCCGTCGTCGGCTCGTCGGCGATCAGCAGCTTCGGCTTCAGCGCGCAGGCGATGGCGATGACGACGCGCTGGCGCTGGCCGCCCGATAGTTCGTGCGGATAGCGCGACAGCGGGAATTTGGCCTCGGGCAGGCCGACGCGGTCGAGGATTTTTCGCGCGCGCTCCTCGGCCTCGGCGCGGCCCGCCTTGGTGTGCCAGCGAATGCCCTCGGCGACCTGCTCGCCGATCGTCTTGACCGGGTTCAACGCTGTCATCGGCTCCTGGAAGACCATGCCGATATCGTCGCCGCGCAAGGCGCACATCTGGTCCTCGCCCGCGCCGAGGATGTCGATGCCGTCGAAGGCGACGCGGCCCTCCGCGCGAGCCAGATGCGGCAGCAGCCGCATGACAGTCAGCGCCGTCATCGACTTACCGGAGCCGGATTCGCCGACCAGGCCGACGACCTCGCCCGGTGCGATTGTCAGCTCGACGCCTTTCAGGATCGGCGTATCGCCGATCGAAAGCGACAGGTTTTCGATCTCGAGCAGGCTCATCTGCGCCGCCGCGATTTCGGATCGAGGATGTCGGCAATGCCGTCGCCGAGCAGGTTCAGCCCAAGCACGGTGACGACGATCGCGATGCCGGGGAAGATCGCCATCCAGGGCGCGATCACCATGCGCGTCTGGGCGTCGAACAGCATGCGGCCCCAGCTCGGCATCGGCGGCTGGGCGCCGAGGCCGACATAGGAAAGCCCGGCTTCGGCGAGGATGCCCAGCGCGAACTGGATCGTGCCCTGGACCAGCAGCAGCGTCGCGATGTTGGGCAGGATGTGCTCGACGGTGATCTGTGTCATGCCCTTGCCGGCGGCGCGCGCGGCAAGGATGAATTCGCGCGGCCAGATGGCCAGCGCGCCCGCGCGGGCGACACGCGCGAAGACAGGTATGTTGAAGATGCCGATGGCGATGATGGCGTTGACGGCGCCCGGACCGAAGATCGCGGTGATCATGATTGCCGAAAGCAGCGCCGGAAAGGCGAAGACGAGATCGTTGAGGCGCATCAGCGCCTCGTCGACTATCCCGCCGCGCGCCGCGGCGACGGCGCCGAGCGGCATGCCGATGCCCATGCCGATGCCGACCGCGACCAGCGCCACGGCGATCGAGTTGCGGGCGCCGACCATGATCATCGACAGGATGTCGCGGCCGAAATGGTCGGTACCGAACCAGTGCGCCCAGGAGGGCGCCTGCGTCTTGTCGGCGATCACCAGCCTGGCGACGTCGTATGGCGTCCAGGCAAAGGAGAGGAGCGCGACGGCCACAACCAGCAGCGTGATGATCAAGCCGATCAGGAAGGAGCGGTTGCCGAAGGCCTTGGCCAGCACGCCGGCAAGCGTTTCTTCCGGCAGGTCGACGCGCATCGTCATTGCCGACCTCTCGAGCGGTTCCGCGTTTCGCGGAATCGCTGAACCGCTCTCAGTATTTGTTTTGGCGCAATTCCGGACGGAAAACCGCTACGCACTTTTCCTGGAATTGCTCTGAGGCGCGGGTCGACGATGGCGTAGGAGAAATCGACGATGAGGTTGATCAGGATCACGGCGGCGACCAGCAGCATAACGATGCTCTCGACCACGATCAGGTCGCGCTGGGTGATCGCCTGAAAGATCAGCCGGCCGAGACCAGGCAAGTAGAAGACATTCTCGATAATGATGGTGCCGGCAAGCAGGAAGGCGAATTGCAGGCCGAGGATGGTGAGCACCGGGATCATGGCGTTGCGCAACGCGTGGCGCCAGAGCACGGCGCGATACGGCAGGCCCTTGGCGCGCGCGGTGCGGATATAGTCCTCGTTGAGCACCTCGATCAGCGCCGAGCGGGCGACGCGTCCGAGGATCGCCGCCTGCGGCAGCGCGAGCGCGATGGCGGGCAGGAACAGGGATTTCAGCGCCGTCCAGATGCCGGCGCTCCAGCCGGGGAAACCGCCGGCGGGTACCAGCCGCAGCCACACGGCAAACAGATAGATCAGGATCAGCGCGAACCAGAAATTCGGCACAGCGACGCCGAGCTGGGCGGCGCCCATGGCGAGCGTGTCGCCGGCGCGGCCCTGGCGGCTGGCGGAGAACACGCCGACCGGAATGGCGATGATGGTCGAGAGCGCCAGCGCGATCAGCGCCAGCGGCAGGGAGACGACGACGCGTTCGCGCACCAGGTCGATGACGGGCACCGAATAGGTGTAGGAGCGGCCGAAATCGAGGCTGAGCAAGCCTCCCGCCCAGTGGAGATAGCGCAGCACCAGTGGCGCGTTCAGCCCCATCTGGTTGCGCAGCACCTCGACCTGGTCGGCGCTGGCATTGAGGCCCAGCATCAGGCGCGCCGGGTCGCCGGGCAGGATCTCCATGACCGCGAACACCACGATCGAGGCCAGCACCAGGGTGAGGGCGGCGATGATGATGCGTTTCAGGAGATAGGCGGTCATGGGAGGCGATCGGGCGATCGCGCCGGCCTCAATCCGTCCACTTCACCTTGGTCAGATCGTCAGCCTCGATCGGCCAGTTCGTCCACATGCCCTGCACCTTGGCATCCCAGACGCCAATCTTGGGCAGCTCGAACAGGTAGACGGCGGGCACGTCGTGCGCGAGAATCCTCTGCGCCTCGCCCAGCAGCTCCAGCCTCTTGTCCTTGTCGACCGTGGTGCCGAGCTCCTTGATGACATCGTTGAACTTCGGATTGTCATACTGGAAATAGTAGCCGGGCCGCGAATAGATATCGATGTCGTTTGGCTCGACATGGGAAACAATCGTCAGGTCGTAGTCCTTGTTGGTGAAGACCTGGCTCAGCCACTCCGCCCATTCGACCGGGATGATCTGCAGATTGACCCCGATGTCCTTCAGTTGGGACTGAATCACCTGGCCGCCGTCGCGTGCGTAAGGTACGGGCGGCAGCTTGATCGTGGCCGAAAAGCCGTTCTCCAGCCCCGCTTCCTTCAGATACTCCTTGGCCTTGGCGATGTCGTGCGGATAGACGCCGGTGAGATCGACATAGCCCGCATCGCCTGGCGAGAAATGAGAGCCGATCGGCCTTCCAAGACCGTTCGAGGCCGCGGCGATGATGGCGCTGCGATCGATCGCGGAGGCGAGCGCCTGCCGCACCGCAAGCTTGTCGAAAGGCGGCTTCTTGTTGTTGATCGACAGGATCGTCTCGCCCTCGGTCGAGCCGATCACGACGCTGAAGCGCGGATCGGACTGGAGTTGCTCGAGCGCGTCTTGTGCAGGCATGTTGGCGAAAGCCTGGATGTCGCCCGAGAGCAATGCGGGGACAGCCGCGGCCGCGTCGGGCACGATACGGAACGTCGCTTTGTCGAGCGCGGCGGGCGTACCCCAATAGTCCGGGTTCTTGACGAGCGTGATCTCGGAACCCTTGGCCCAGTGATCGAGCTTGAATGGACCGGTGCCGATCGGCTTGTCCTTGTTGCCGTCGGCCGATGCCTTCGCCACGATCACCGCCGCAACCTGGCCCATGTCGTTGAGGAAACTGCCCTGCGGTCCGTCGAGACTGACCTTGACCGTCGCCGGATCGACCGTCGTGACATCGGTGATGTGCGCAAAGAGCTGCTTTTGCGGATTGAGCGAATCCTTGGCACGCGCTCGGTCCAGCGAGAATTTCACGTCGTCGGCGCTGAAGGCCGAGCCATCGTGGAACTTCACGCCGGAATGCAGCTTGAACGTGTAGACCTTGCCGTCGTCAGAGACGGCCCAGCTCTCGGCGAGACCTGGCTGAACCTGGCCGTTGTCGTCAATGCGCGTCAGCCCCTCAAAGACATTGGCATAGGTGACTTCGCCGATGGCCGCGGCCGCGCCGGCGGTCGGATCGAGATGCGGCGGCTCAAGCACGATGCCGAGCGTGAGGTCGGTGCGTGCGGCAAAGGCCGACGTGGCGGCGGCAAGCGACAGCACAGCCGCGGCCAGGATGGTCTTCCACAATTTCATCGCTGAACTCCCATTTGCTCAAAATGCGCTCAAGCTGGCGGATAGAAGCGTGATTTGGCCTGCGAGTAAATTGCGTTTCGTGCTGCCGGGCGGCGCCAGGCGGAATGTTTTTGCGGATCAGCCGGTTGTACCGCGCAAGAGCACATTGAGGCCGATAGCCATCACCTTGGCCGATTCCACCATGTCGGCGATGCCGACCCATTCGTCCGGCCGGTGGGCGAGGTCGAGAATGCCCGGGCCATAAGCGATGCAGTCATAGAGGTGGCCAATGCGCGCGACATGCTTCTGGTCGTAGGTGCCCGGCGAGATCACATAATCCGGTTCGCGGTCGAACACCGCCATGATGCCTTTGGCTACGGCCTGCACCACCGGCGCGTCGCGCTCGGTCATCAGCGGCAGCACCTCCATCAGGTGGCGGATCTCGTAGTCGAATTTTCTGCGCTCGCGTTTCAGCCGTTCGAGAATGCCGGTGACCTCGCCTTTGACGGCGGCGATGTCTTCTTCGAGCAGAAAACGCCGGTCTATGGTGAGCCGGCACCAATCGGGCACGTTGGGCGAGGGAAGCCCCGGCCGGAAATCGTCGGTCTGGCCGCCATGAATGGAATTGATGTTCATGGTCGAGCGCCTGGCGCCTTCCGGCACCACCGGCATGCGCGTCATCTTGCGGTCGAGGGCCGGGAACAGCTCGTCCTCGAAGGCCTGCAGGACGGCGCCCATATGGCGCACCGCATTGTCGCCGAGGAACGGCATCGAGCCATGCGCGATCTCGCCCTTGGTCTCGATCTCGGCCCACCACACGCCGCGATGGCCAAGGCAGATGCGATCCTTGTTCAGCGGCTCGGGGATGATGACGTGGTCGACCTTCGGCTTGGAGAAATAGCCGAGCCTCGCCAGATGGGCGACGCCGCCGAAGCCGCCCGATTCCTCGTCCGCCGTGCCCGATATCTCGATGGCGCCGGGGAAATCAGGATAGACTTCCATGAAGGCTTCGACGGCAATGACGGAGGCAGCCAGACCGCCCTTCATGTCGCAGGCGCCGCGGCCATAGACCTTGCCGTCCTTTACCACGCCGGCGAAGGGATCGACGGTCCAGCCGTCGCCGGCCTCAACCACGTCTATATGCGAGTTGAAATGCACACAGGGACCGGGCGAGCGGCCCTCGAAACGGGCAACGACGTTGACGCGCGGGTAGCGGTCGCTGTCGCCGGGCGCGCCCTCGGCACGAATAAACTCGGTTTCGAAGCCGAGCTTCCTGAGACGCGCGCCGAGAAACTCGGCGCATGGCCGATAGGCTTCGCCCGGCGGGTTTACGGTCGGAAAGCGGATCAGGTCCGCGGTCAGCGCAACGAGGTCGTCGGTCCGGTCCTCGACCGCCTTGAGAAGTCGCTCATTCATCCGGCAGATTGAAGAAGGAACGCGGCGCTTTTGCAAGCGACCAGTCGCCCATTGCCACACAACGACCGAAGCATGGACCAACGCCTCGCCTAAACTTCAGAGGGTGCGTGGCGCGGCGGCAACTATACCGCGAAAATCGTTCAAATTCATTGGATTGGATAGGCGGTTTCGTCAAGGAGTGTGTGGTACTTAACGCATCTGCCGGCAAAAAGATGGAAGAACCGCGCGAATGGCAGGGGGCAATCAAAGGGGTTTGATCGCATGAAAAAGTTCGTTCTCACGGCAACCGCGCTGGCAACTGCGTTGTTCGGCATGTCCATCGCAAGTCGGGCGGCCACGCTAGTCGCCAATATCGACGTCTCCTCGCAGACCATGACCGTCAGCAAATACGGCCAGGTCGTCTATCGCTGGAGCGTGTCGACGGCGCGCAAGGGCTACTTCACGCCGCGCGGCAGCTACCGGCCGCAATGGACCGCCCGGATGTGGTATTCGCGCAAGTATGACAACTCGCCGATGCCGTATTCGGTGTTCTTCCACGGCGGCTACGCCATTCACGGCACCGGGTCGGTAAGAAATCTCGGGCGCCCGGCGTCGCACGGCTGTGTGCGCCTGCATCCGTCCAACGCCGCGACCTTCTATTCGATGGTCAAGGAAGTCGGTTTCGGCAACACACGGATCGTCGTCACCAACTGAGTCTGGTCGGACCTGTGATCGATAAATGCGCAGGGTGGCATTTGCCGCCTGCGTGCGAATTCGCCTTGAAGCGTTGCAGCAATGCCTCACAAGCACCGAAAAACAAGGACTTAGGCGCGTTGATCCGCCGACAAAGCTGGCTTGGCCGATGCTGCAATGATAGGTGTGATGTGTTCATTGCAATGGCCTCGGGGGCTAAGCATGTATCGATTTTTTCTAGGCGCTGCGATCGCGGCGACAGCAACGCCGGCCTTCGCTGCGGACGCGCCGGTTGTTCTGGATCAGGAACTCGCACAGCCGCATATTTCGGGCTATGGCGAACTCTATCTCGGCGGTCTTTATTTTTCGGTTCCTGGCGATCATGAGACCGGTACCGGAGCCGGCGGCGCCGTTCGCGTCAATTTCCCGATCGATGCCCGCTGGAATATCCAGACCGATGCCGTCGTCGATTCGCTTTGGGTGCAGGGCACGAACATCTACAGCTTTGGCGGGGCCGTTCACGCCTACTGGCGCGACCCGGGTTCTTATGCGCTCGGCGGGTTTGCGACGCTCAATGGATATGGCGGCGACGAAGGTCTAAGCGACGCGAACCTCTATAGCTTCACCGTCGGCCCGGAAGCTCAGGCCTATTTCGGCAACGTGACCCTTTACGGTCAGATTTACTACGGTCAGCTGCGGGCAAGCGGCGAATCCGAACATTTCGACAACTGGGGCGGTCGCGGCGTGGTGCGCTTTTTTGCCCAAGACAACCTTCGCTTCGATGGTGAGCTCGGCTACTCGAGATTGTCAGCTGATGGCGGTCATCTCGACACTTTCACAGGCGCGCTGCAGGCGACATACCGGTTTTCTGGCACGCCTTGGTCCGTGTTTGGGCGCTATCAGTGGGACCACCTGACGGTATCCGGGGCTTCGGGCAGCGCGAACATCCACAAGTATGTCGCCGGCCTAAGGGCGAGCTTCGGCTCGGATACCCTGCTTTCCGAAGACCGCAATGGCGCTACCATGGACACGTACCGGCCGAACTTCGCGGTGCCGCTCTTCTGAGTTGCTTTGTGGGCCTGATCGCCAAGTCAATATCGAAGCCGCGAAGATTTGATCTTCGCGGCTTTTCCTTTTTTCCAAGTGGCGAAGCCCTCAAGGCATTTCCGGCCGGAAATGGCTGTTCGTAATCTCAGGAGGCGCCTTTTGCCTGTCCGCGCTTGCGGCGACGGCCGCTGATTTCCCAGCGCTTGTGGAACCACATCCACTGGCCGGGGTCCTCACGCACCCAGCGCTCGACCACATCGGCGAGCAGCTGGGTGGTGGCGCTGACGTCGACGCTGCCGCCTTCGGTGCGCGGCAAGGTCAGCCTGTCCTCGATTTCCAGGCGGAAGCGGTTGCCCGGCAGCCTGACGCAGCGGGCGGGATAGACATCGCAGTCGTAGTGGCGGGCCAGCATGCCGAGCATCGGATTGCTCTGGCATGGGCGGCCGAAGAAAGTCGTCTCCACGCCGCCCGAGAATTTCTGATCGACCAGCACGCCGATATTGCCGCCCTTTTCGAGGATGGCGGCAAGGGCGAAGGACGCGCCGGCGGCGGAGGGCAGCAGGGCGCCCATCGAGGAGCGGCGGGTCGAGTGGATGTAGTCGGCTAGATAGGGGTTGTTCGGCGGGCGAAACAGCGCGGTGATGTTCATGCCGAAGGTGGCCGCGGCCACCGGCAGCAACTCGAAATTGCCGAGATGGCCGGTGAACAGGATATGCGGCTTCGTCTCGCCGGCGATCTCGTGGAAATGTTCGACGCCGCCTACCTCGACCCGGCCGGGCTTCGAAGCGTTCGGATCGAAGTCGAACAGCGCGTCGAGGAAGATGTATTCGGCGGCGAGGCGGGCCATGTTGCCCCACATGTCGCGCGCGATGGCTTCGATCTCGGCGTCGCTCTTTTGCGGATAGGCAAGGCGCAGGTTGTTGACCGCAACGCGGTGGCGCCCGACCATCGGGCCGATGCGGCGGGCGACGCGGTCGGCGAAGTTGAGCGCGCTGTCCGGCGGCAGAAGGCGCAGCAGCGAGAGTAATACGATGGCGAGCTTGGCGACCAGCCAATGCTCCAGCTGGCGCAGCCGCCGGCCGTAGCGGAACATGAAGTCCCGGCGGGCTTTCCTGAACACTTTGCCGACCATCGTGTCTTAGGAAACGCGCAGGATGATCTTGCCGAAGACGTCGCGGCCTTCCATGCGCGTCAGCGCGGCGTCGATGTCGTCGAAGCCGACTTCCGTGTCGATAACCGGCGCAACGAGGCCGGCCGCCATCTTCTGCATGGCGTTGGCCATGTTCTCCATGCGGCAGCCGAAGGAGCCGAGCAGCTTCAGCTGCTGCTGGAACAGCTGCATCAGGTTGACCTGCGTCGACACGCCCGAGGTCGAGCCGCAGGTGACGAGACGGCCGCCGCGCTTCAAGCACAGCATGGAACCGGCGAAGGTGTCGGCACCGACATGCTCGAACACCACGTCGACGCCCTTCTTCCTGGTCAGCTTGCGCACGACGCCTTCGAAACGATCCTCGCGGTAGTTGATGACATGGTCGGCGCCAAGCGCCCTGGCCTTGTCGATCTTGTCGTTCGAGCCGACCGTGGTGATGACACTGCAGCCCATCTTCTTTGCGAGCTGGATGGCAGCGGAGCCGATCCCGGAGCCGCCGGCATGGACGAGGATGGTTTCGCCCGGTTCCAGCCTGGCGTTGTCGAACAGCATGTGCTCGACCGTGCCGAAGGTGACGGGCGCGACCGCCGCGCCGATCTCGGTGACGCCGGGAGGCGCGGGCACCAGAAGACGCGCCGGCAGGTTGATCTTTTCCTGGGCAAAGCCGTCGAGATGGAAGCCATGCACGCCTGAAACATGCTCGCACAGATTGTCGCGGCCTTCGCGGCAGGCGCGGCAGAGCCCGCAGGTGCGCGCGCCGTAGATCGACACCAATTGTCCCGGCAGCAAGTTGGAGACGCCCGGTCCAACCGCCTCGACCTCGCCGGCGGCCTCGGCGCCGACGACCAGCGGCAGCTTGCGCTTGGCAAACGCCATGCCGCGCCAGCCCCAGACGTCGATATGGTTGAGCGCCACCGCCTTGATGCGGAGCGTCACTTCGCCCAGCGAAGGCGGCGGGGGAGGCGCCAGGTCCACCGTTTCAAGGCGGCGGTCCTCGATAAGTTGCAATGCGCGCATGTGGCCTGTCGGGTTCTGATCAAAAGCGCGTTGCGCTTTAGTTCTTTGTTTTATGCATGTCGTCGCAAAACCGATTTTACTTTTGCACGACATGCATTGGCGGAAAAAGTCCGCTTAGACCGGTTCCCGCGCCATGACAAGGCAGGTGTTCTGGCCGCCGAAGCCGAAGGAATTCGACAAAACCGTGCCGACTTCGGCGTTGCGCTTCTTGTTCGGCACGACGTCGAGGACGATCGCCGGATCGGGATTGTCGTAATTGATCGTCGGCGGGATGACGCTTTCGCGCATGGTCATCAGCGAGAAGGCGGCCTCCACCGCGCCGGCGGCCGACAGGGTGTGGCCGATCATCGACTTGTTCGACGAGATCGGCATCGAGCCGATGCGCTCGCCGAAGACGGTGGACAGCGACAGGTGCTCCATCTTGTCGTTTTCAGGCGTCGAGGTGCCGTGCGCATTGACGTAGTCGATCTCGTCTTCGCCAAGGCCCGCATCGGCAAGAGCGGCGCGCACCGCCGCGATCGCCGGCGAGCCATCGGGCTTGGAGCGGGTGCGGTGAAAATCGTCGGCCTTTTCGCCGCAGCCGCGCATGACGCCGAGGATCGTCGCGCCGCGCGCAAGGGCGCCTTCCAGCGATTCCAGCACCAGCGCGCCGGAGCCTTCAGCCAGCACGAAGCCGTCGCGGTCCTTGGAAAAGGGCTTTGAGGCTTTTTCGGGGATATCATTGTGGGTGGAAAGGGCCGAGAGCAGCGAGAAGCGGATCAGCGCTTCGGCGGTGGCCGAGCCGTCGGCGCCGATCGACAGCGCCTTGTCGCACTCGCCGCGCCGGATCGCCTCGACCCCGAGCTGGATGGCGGTGGCGCCCGAGGCGCAGGCGGTCGACAGCGTGATCGGCAGGCCACGCGTGCCGAAACGGTCGGCCAGGCGATCGGCGATCGAGCCGAACTGCGTAGTCTCGAAGACATCCAGTTCCTTCAGCCCGCGCGCCACGCGCAGCAACCTTTCGGCACCGGCGTCCTGCTTGTCGGAATTATAAAGCGAGAAGCGGTCGATCCAGTCGAGCTCGACCGGCGGCGAGGCCAGGAACAGCGGGCCGCCGAAATCGCCGGACTCCAAACCAGCTTCCGAGACGGCCTCCTGAGCCGCCGTCTCGGCCAGTTCGTAGGTGAGGTGGCTGGCGCCCTTCGAGCTCGACGGCAGGAAGTCGACCATGCCGGAAATGCGTGTGTTGAGGTGGTCGACCGGAAAGCGGGTGATCGGATGGATGCCGGATCTGCCCGAGGTCAGCGCCGCCCAATTGTCGGCCTTGCCGACGCCGAGCGAGGTCACGACGCCGATACCGGTAACGGCGACGATCGGCCTGCCCATGTGATCGCGAAGATTGGCCATGCTTTGTCTGCCTCGTTATCGAGCAATTCCAGGAAAAGTGTGTAGCGGTTTTCCGCCCGGGAATTGCGAAAAACCGATCTAAGCGGCTTTAACCAGCCCCAGGCCCTCGAATTGGTGGTAGCCGATCGCGGTTGCAAGGACGGAATTGGGGACGCCTTCGAATGGGCGCTCCACCGTGGCATCGAAGGCAGGATAACCCGCCCCGCGGTCGACGGCCATTGCCGCGAGCGCAACCGCAAAGGGGAATTGAGCCTCCTTCATATGGCCGGTCAGCGTCGAGAAGGCGCGCACGGCCAAAGCCGGGTTGGCATCGAGAACGGCCTTTTCGGCCGCGGTGGCGGCATGGGCGCCGGAGGCGGCGGAAATCGTGAGCAGATCCCCGTCGGGAAGGGCGGCCTGCTTCAGCAGCGCAGCAATCTCTGAATTCAACTCGCCTTGCCGGCGCCTGGCGCGGCCGGAGACGACGGGGCCAAGCTCGGCGTAGATCTTGCGGCCTCGGTTCTTTGCGTGCTCGCGCTGCTCGAGCACCAGGAAGGCGCCGGCGGAGCCCGTGACCACGCCGCCGCCTTCTGAGCCCTGGCGTTGCCAGACCGGCTTCCACGGGCCGCGATGCAGGTAGCCGGCAAGCTCGTAGCCGAGCAGCATGTCGGAATGCTCGGTCTGGAAGGCGCCGCCGACCAGAACATGCGTCGACTGCCCCGAGCGAATGCGCGCCGCCGCCGTCTCGACGGCCGAGACGCCGGCGCCTTCCTCGCCCATGAAGGTGCGCGACGAACCGGTGACCTTGTGGACGATCGAGATGTTGCCGGCGAGCAGGTTGGAGAGCTGGGCCAGGAACAAAGTCGGCCGCAGTTCCGTGGTCAGCTTCTCGTTGAGCAGCACGTCGCGGTCGTTGCGGCTCTCGGAGGCAGCCAGGATCGCGGCATCGACCGCTTCGTCGCGCTCGCCGCCGCCGGCCGCCACCACCATGTCCATGGTGGCGCAAAGCTCGTCATTGCCCTTGATGCCGGCATCGTCGAGCGCCAGGCCGGCGGTGTAGGTGCCGAGACGCTGCCAGGTTTCCATCTGACGCTGGTCGCCGCGCTTGGCGATCTGCAGGTTCCAGTCGATCTCGGGCAGGGGATGGATGGTGTAGGGCGCGAAGCGCCCTGCCTCGAGCACCGGCTCAAGGCCCGGTCGGGTGAGCTTCTGCCAATGCGCATCAGGACCCTCTCCAAGCGAAGAGACAAGGCCGATGCCGGTGATGACGACGTCGTGAGAACTCATGGGCGGCTGTTGTGGGTCAGCTGGCGGGGCGCGTCAAGACCGCGCCCGAGCCGGCTCAGGCGGCCTTGGCCGCGACCAGCGCGTCGATCTTGGCGCACAGGTTCTTCATGACGAAGTAGTCGTCGGTCGAGGCCTTGCCGTCATTGACCTCCTGCGTCCACTTCTCGAGCGGCACCTTGATGCCGAATTCCTTGTCGATGGCAAAGACGATGTCGAGGAAATCGAGGCTGTCGATGCCGAGATCGTCGATCGTGTGGCTCTCGGGCGTGATGGTGTCGATATCGATCTCGCTGGTGTCGGCAATGATCTTGGCGACTTTCTCGAACGTGGTGGACAAGGGCTCTTCCTTCGGTTGCGGGCGGAATCTGTCCGCATCTTGTTTGGGCGCTGTCTAATCGGTTTTTCCCGGCAGGAAAAGGCCTGACGCGCCGGGGCAGATGGGATGTCGGCTTTGGGAACGCAAGAAGGGCCGCCGGCCTGCCCGGCGGCCCCTCCCATTTGACGCTGCGTCAGCTTTGTTTCGCATGCCGTCTTCCCAAAGCCGGAACCACTTTGGGCGACATGCATCAGTCGCGGAGCCTGACCAGGTCGTTGAGCAACCCGCCCGTCCCGTTGTGGACGGTGAGCCGCTCGACCTTGCCGGCGATGGCCTCGAGAGCCTCGAGCTCCTTCAGTCGCAGCATCACCGGGTTCTCGGCCATCACCTTGGCCGTGTTGAGAAGCGAACGGGTGGCGTTCGTCTCCTCGCGGCGGCGGATGACGTTGGCCTCGGCCTGCTTCTCGGCCGAAACCACCTGGTTGAGGATCTCGCGCATGTCACCCGGCAGGATCACATCCTTGAGAGCGATATCGCTGACCTCGACCCCGATCGCGGCCATGTCGTCGCGCACCTTGGCAGCCGCGTCCTCGTCGACCGTGACCTTCTTGTCGAGGATCTGGTCGAGCGTGAGCGCGCCAAGCGTCTTGCGGAAGGCATACTGCAGGGCGCGGTAGAGGGCTTCGGAGAAGTCCTTCACCGTGCTTACCGCCGTCACCGGATCGACGACCCGGTATTCGGCGGCGATGTTGACGCGGATCGTCACGCGATCCTTGGTCAGCATTTCCTGCCCGGCGACATCGAGCGACTGGCGCTTGACGTCGACGACCTTCACCTGGACCATGCGCCCGACATTCCAGAAGGCGTGCACACCCGCGGCAAGCGTGCGGGTGTAGACGCCATCCACGAACAGCAACCCGACCTGGCCGTCCACGACCGGATAGAGGAACACATGTTCCGTCTTCCGGGCCTGGCCGATCCGGCGCATCAAGGCCGGATCGACGGCGAGATCGGCCGCCGTGTCGACGGACGTGACCTTCCACGGGCCGGCATCCGTCCACAGCACGAGCTTGCGATCCGGGTTGAGCACGGCATGCAAGGCGCCGTCGCGCTCGACGACGGCGACATCGGTACGCCCGGTGCGGACGACGGTGAGATGACGCGCGGCCACATCCGGGAGCTTGTCGAACAACGCCTTCTCGTAAGCCGAAACGAATTCCGGGTTCTTCAGGTCGTGCCTGGAGATTTCCAGGTTGGCGCGCCGGTTGGCGAGCCAATGCTCGCCCGGCATCAGGATCGCCTGGATCTCACCCTTGTAGAGGGCGACGGCACGTTCATTTTCCTTCACGAGGACGCGCTGGCGTCCAAGAAGCTTTTCGAGAATGGTCTGCATTGTCTTACTCCTGTCGGGCATGGCCCCATGCGAGGCGTCACGTCATGCGTCGATCGTCCTTTCGTTTCTCGTCGTCGTACTTCATCTCCCGGGCACGAATGATCCGGAGACCGGTGGCATCGGCGCATGGCGGGCCTTCGGGAGCGGATCGCGGGGCGGCGAAGCGGGCGCCGGAAACCGAAGCTTCCTTTGCCGGCCGCGCCGCGCCTTGATCGTCACCGCGGGCCTGGCCGCGAGCCGATGGCGCAGGACATCGCCGCCCGGCGAGGCCGAAGCCTTGCCGTCCGTGAAGTCCCCGCATTCCGGTCCCCGGACCGTTTTCGAATAACACCGTAAAAGGGTGCCTTGGCTTGTCAGGCCAAATGGAGAAGGATTCGAACCTTCGGCCGTCAGATTATGAGTCTGATGCTCTACCCAACTGAGCTATCCGTGTCGTTGGGTGTGGGAATCGAACCCTGCCTCCGGACCAAATCCGGCGCTCTCCATGAGCTACACCCGCAAGTCCCAACACTCCGAAACGGCACCGTACACAGCGCGGCAAAGCCGACTGCGCGGGCGGAGGCGAAAGCTCCAAACCGCTGTGCTCGCTTCGGTTTTCGTGACCGGGAGCGCGCCTATAGACCCTGCGACGGGTTGTCGCAAGCGGCATTGTCGCGGCGGATTCGCGGCTTCTTCCAGGAGTTGTATTTCGGCAACACTAGCCGGCGACGCCTTAGAAGGTGACGCGTCCGAGCACCTTGAGACCATCACCGTCCGGCGCCACCACCACGGCCTCGCCCTCGCGCGGCGCGACGCCGGTGAGCGCCTCGATGTTTTCCACATGCGTGACCAGCACCAGATTGTCGGAGCCGGAATAGCCGCGGATCTCCTTGATGATCGCGGCCATCTGCGCGGCCTTTTCGGCCGGGTCGGTTTTGAGCAGGTCGAGCGGCGCGAAGGGCTGCGGCTCGGATTCGAAAGCGATGCGGGCAGTATCGAGGCAGCGGCAGTAGCGGCTGGAGAGCACGTGATCGATCGGCGCCGAGCGCGCCGCGAACAGCGCGCCGATGCGGCTTGCCTGCTGCTTGCCGCGCTCCGACAGGTTGAGCTGCGTGGCGCAATTGCCGATGTCGAAATTGGCCGGGTCGGCAGCTCCGGTGACGAAGGCATGGCGAAGCAGCACGACATGGCCGCCGTCGCGCAGCAACGCCCAGCCCGCGTCGGTCGCGTGGGCCAGGGTGGGAACGGCAAGCAGGAAGAGCGCCAGGGCAAGTCGCAGCATTCGGAAGTCCTATGACAGCCCGCAAAGGCAAGGTCGTGATTGGCATATAGGGACCGCAAAGCAGGCTGAAAGACAAGCAGCGGGGCAGCGGAGCAAATGGAGCGTGGTTCCGTTCGACGCGATTGCACCGCGATCGGGGCTCGCCTATCACGGGAAAAATGTCTCCGCCCAAGAAATGACTCCGCTCACCGAAACCGTTCTCTTCGTCTTCAGCCTTGTGGCGCTCGGCTATCTGACCGGGCTCACCTTCTATCTGAAGCCGGCGAGCGGGGAGGGCATTTCCGAATTCGCCGTCAGCGTGGCGATGCCGCTGCTGCTCTTCCGGACCATGGTCAAATCGGATTTCCATGGCGTCACGCCCTGGTCGCTGTGGGGCGCCTATTTTGCGGCGGCTGCCATCACATGGGCCGCGGGCCATCTGATGATGACGCGCGTCTTCAAGCGAGATGCACGCGCGGGCATCGTCGGTGGCGTGTCCTCGGCCTATTCCAACGTCGTGCTGCTCGGCGCGCCCTTCGTCCTCGGCATATTCGGCGCCAGCGGCTTCGAGGTGCTGTCGCTGCTGGTCTCGGTCCACCTGCCGATCATGATGATGGCCTCGATCGTGCTGTTCGAGATGTTCGGGCGCGGCAGCGGCGAGATGGTGCATCCGCTGCGCGTCGTCAAAAACTTCCTTAGGCGCCTGTTCCTCAATCCGCTGATCATCGGCATCCTGGTGGGGCTCGGCTGGCGCCTCACCGGCGCGCCGATGCCGGATCTCGTCGAACGGTTGGTCAACACGCTCGCCGACACGGCCGGTCCGGTGGCGCTGTTCGCCATGGGGCTCAGCCTGCGCCGCTTCGGCATCTCCGGCAATATCAGGCCGGCGCTGGCACTGTCGGCGCTGAAATTGTTCCTGATGCCGGCGCTGGTGCTGGCCTTCGTCTGGCTGCTCGGCCTGCCGCCGCTGACGGCCAAGGTCGCGGTGGTGGTTGCGGCACTGCCTTCGGGCATCAACTCCTATCTGATCGCCGTCCAGTTCAATACCGGCCAGGCGCTGGCCTCGAACCAGATGACGCTTGCCACCGCCAGCGCGGTGGCGACCACGTCGTTCTGGCTGACGGTGGTGATCCACGTCTTCGGATAGAGCCGCTGAACGCGGCTCGCTTTTGCTGGCCTAACCCCTATATGCCATCTTGTGATTGCTTGCCCGCCTTTCCCTAGGTAAGAGCAATGCGCCGGCGTGCGGCTCTTGAAGCACGCTCCAACGGATATCCAGAAAAACGGCCGATCAGCGCGCCGAACGGAGGCCAGACCATGCTTCAGAAAACCAGCCATTTCATGCGCCAGGCCAATCTCATCAATGGTGAATGGGTGCAGGCCGACAGCGGCCAGACCATCGACGTCAACAATCCGGCGACCGGCCTCAAGATCGGCACCGTGCCTAAGGCTGGCAAGGCCGAGACCCGCCGGGCCATCGAGGCAGCGGAGGAAGCCTTCAAGGGCTGGCGCAAGACCACCGCGCTCGAGCGCTCGAAGCTCCTGCGCAAGTTGCATGACGCGATGATGGACAATCAGGATGTGCTGGCCGAGCTCTTGACCATCGAGCAGGGCAAGTCGCTTAGCGAATCCAAGGGCGAGATCGGCTCGGCCGCCAGCTACATCCTGTGGTTCGCCGAGGAAGGCCGCCGCGTCTATGGCGACATCGTGCCGTCGCCATGGGGCGACCGCCGTATCCTGGTGACCAAGGAGCCGGTGGGCGTCATTGCAGCCATCACGCCGTGGAATTTCCCGTCCTCGATGCTTGCCCGCAAGATCGGCCCGGCTTTGGCCGCCGGCTGCACCGCGGTGGTCAAGCCCGCCTCGCAGACGCCCTATTCGGGCCTCGCCTGGGGCGCGCTGGCCGAGGAGGTCGGCTTCCCGAAGGGGGTCGTCAACATCCTGACCGGCTCGGCCGGCGAGATCGGCGACGAGATCTGCGCCAACCCGCTGGTCAAGAAGATCACCTTCACCGGCTCGACCGAAGTCGGCAAGATCCTGATCCAGAAGTCGGCCGCGACGGTCAAGAAAGTGTCGATGGAGCTCGGCGGCAACGCACCGTTCCTGGTCTTCGACGACGCCGATGTCGAGCGCGCCGTCGCCGGCGCCATCACGGCCAAGTACCGCAATTCCGGCCAGACCTGCGTGTGCACCAACCGCTTCCTCGTGCAGGCCGGCATCTACGACAAGTTCGTCGAGAAGCTGGCTGCCGCCAGCAACAACCTCAAGGTCGGCTCGGGCCTTGAGGAAGGCGTGCAGCAGGGGCCGCTGATCGACGAGAAGGCGGTCGAGAAGGTCGAGGAATTCATCGCCGACGCGACGTCGAAGGGCGGCAAGGTGGTCGCCGGCGGCAAGCGCCATGCACTCGGCGGCTCGTTCTTCCAGCCGACCGTGATTGCCGGCGCCACGCCGAACATGCGCTTCATGAAGGAAGAGATTTTTGGGCCGATCGCGCCCGTGTTCAAGTTCGAGACCGAGGAAGAGGCGGTCGCCTTGGCCAATGACACCGAATTCGGCCTCGCCGCCTATTTCTACACCGGCGATCTCGGCCGCGCCTTCCGGGTGATGGAAGGCCTGAAATACGGCATGGTCGGCGTCAATGAAGGCCTGATCACCACGCCCGAGGCGCCGTTCGGCGGCGTCAAGGAATCCGGTCTCGGCCGCGAAGGCGGGCATCAGGGCATCGAGGACTATCTCGACACCAAATATGCCTGCTTCGGCGGCCTCGGGCTCTGATATCGATCCCCGGAACAGGGCAGGCGCCCGGAGCAGCCCACCGTTTCAGAAAAACGGTGGACTGCTCTTTGGCTTTGTTTTGGCGCAAAACCGCTGCGCACTTTTCCTGGAATTGCTTTAGCCTGCCCTTGCCGGATGATGCGCAGCCGGCCTAAATCCACGGATCGGAAACGACATTTCGGGCATGGCGATGAAAGACGGCGAGGTCTTCGGCACGACGCAGGCGGGCGAGGCCGTGCGCCGCTTCACCATCCGCGGCGGCGGCATCACGGCCAACATCATCGGGCTCGGCGCCATCATCCAGGACCTCAGGCTGAGCGGCCATGACGCACCGCTGGTGCTGGGCTACGACCGCTTCGAGCCCTACGAGACCGACCGCGCCTTCTTTGGCGCCGTCGTCGGCCGCTTCGCCAACCGCATCGGCGGCGGCCGCTTCACCATCGCCGGCAACCGCTTCCAGACTGAGCAGAATTTTCTCGGCAAGCACACGCTGCATGGCGGCTCGGAAGGCTTTTTCCGCCGGCCATGGACCGTCTCGCTGCATGGCCGCGATTTCGTAACGCTGACGCTGCACGATCCGGACGGCGCGATGGGCTTTCCCGGCGCGCTCGACGTCACCTGCACCTACCGGCTGAAGATCCCAGGCACGCTCAGCATGGAGCTGACCGCGACCTGCGAGGAGCCGACGCTCTGCAACCTCGCGCAGCATTCCTATTTCAATCTCGACGATGGCGGCGCGGGGGACATCCTCGATCACCGGCTGATGCTCAACGCCGGCGCCTACACGCCGGTCGATGACGAGATGATCCCCACAGGTGTGGTGAAGCCGGTTGACGGCACGCCCTACGATTTCCGGCAGGCGCGGCCGCTGCGCATGGAAATGGAAGGCGAGCAGCTTCGCTACGACCTGAATTACTGCCTGGCCTCCAGCCGCGGGCCGCTGCACCAGGCTGCTTGGGTGCAAGGCGCCAATTCCGGCGTCGAGATGGAAGTCTGGACCACCGAACCGGGACTGCAGCTCTATAGCGGTCAGTTCGTCGCGCCGACATCGCCGGGTCTCGACGGCCGCCGCTACAAGGCTTTTTCAGGCCTCTGCCTCGAAGCGCAGACATGGCCGGACGCGCCGAACCGGCCTTATTTCCCGCAGGCGACGCTGTGGCCCGGGCAGATCTATCATCAGGTGACGGAATATCGGTTCCGCTTGCCCTAAAGTTTACCGATTTTGAAGTGATTCCTGCCCAAGCTTCGATAGCGCTTAACTGTTGAAGGCCATCCGCAAGGTCTCAAACGGCGCCAGCGCGCCGCGAACCTGCACCACCGCGGCGGCGACTTTGTGGGCGCGGCGCGCCGCGTCGGCAGGCGCGTGGCCGGCAAGCCGGGCGGCGAGATAGCCGCCGTTGAAGGAATCGCCGGCGCCGGTGGTGTCGACGGGGGCAGCCACATGTACTGCGTCGACAGTTTGTGAAGCGCCGTTCAGCGCAATCAGGGCCGGCTGCTCGCCATTCTTGACCACGACCTCGCCGATCATCTTGCCCAGGCGCTTGGCTGTGACCTCGGGGGTCTCATCGCCGAACAACATCTGCTCGTCCGGAAAAGTCGGAAGCGCGATGTCGGCCACCGCAAGCGCTTCCAGGATCGCGGCTTGAGCTGCCGCGCGGCTCGGCCACAGACGCGGCCGGTAATTCGGGTCGAAGGCGACGAGCGAGCCGGCCTTGCGGGCAGCCGCCACGGCCGAGAGGAGGGTTTTCCGCGCCGCCGCGTCCAGAATTGCCAGGGTGATTCCGGAAAAATAGACAAGCGCCTGGTTTTCAAGGCTTTTTGCCAGTGCTGCCGGATCCGAGGCGAGCTGGCGCGCGGCCGCGTCGCTTCGCCAGTAGGTGAAGGCGCGCTCGGCTCCGGTAAGCGTTATGGCGTAAAGGCCGGGGCGCGCGCCGGCAATGACCGGACTGTTGCCTATGCCGATGCCGTTCTCGGCAAAGAAAACGATCTGGTCGTGCGAGAAGGGATCGTCGCCGAAGGCCGTCACATAGGTCGCGGGCCGATCCGGGCTCAAGGCGTGCAGTGCCCAGAGCGTGTTGAAGGTGTCGCCGGCAAAGCCCATGCGCCAGTTCGGGCCGGCCTGGCCCGACAGTTCCAGCATGCATTCGCCGATCGATGCGATACCATTGGCCATGCGGGCCTATCCCTTCCTAACATCTTGTTGCTGTAGCTTTTTGCGGCCGGCAGCGCCATGCTTGGCTACCGGCGATTTTTGCGCCAGAAGCGATTTCCCACAGGCAGGGCGGGACGCGACAAGCGGCCCGCGACGTTAGCAGCCGAAGAGGAACGGGTTTGGCATCGATATGGCGTTACATTCTTGCGGGTCTCGGTTTGGCCGCGCTGCTGGTCGGCATCGTGGCCGCCATCTATCTGACGCTGCCGCAATCGGCGCCCGGACCGGACCTGTCGCGCTCGAAAAAGACGGCGAACGGCCTGTTCGTCGCGAGCTTCGAGCCGGAGCGCGGCGTCGTCCGGCAGGGCGAGCTGCAGTCCTGGCTGCTGACGCTGAAGACCGCCGCCGGCGCGCCGGTGGAAGGAGCGGCCATCACCGTTTCCGGCGGGATGCCGCAGCACGATCACGGCCTGCCGACCAGTCCGCAGGCGACCGACTATTTGGGCCAGGGGCGCTATCGCATCGACGGCGTGAAGTTCACCATGAGCGGCTGGTGGCAGCTGCACTTCGGTATCTCGGCGGCGGCGGGCTCCGATTCCGTCGTCTTCAACATCGTTTTGTGAGCGAGCGATGAGGCGGCTGATCAGCGTTGTTAGAGCGGTTCAGCGTTTCACCGAATCGCGGAACCGCTCTAAGTATTTGTTTTTGCTCAATTCCGGACGGAAAACCGCTGCGCACTTTTCCTGGAATTGCTCTAGCCTCTTGGCTTTGGCCGCTCTCGCCTTGCTGGGCGGCTGCGGCGAGCCGCAGTTCAGCGATGCCGAGAAGAAAACCATCGCGTCGCTGGCGCTGAACACGCTGCCTTCGCTCAAAGTCGACACCACCAACCAGTATGCGGACGTGCCGGCGGCTGCCGCGCTCGGCTCGACGCTGTTCTTCGATGCCGGCATGAGCCGCGACGGCACGGTGTCCTGCTCGACCTGCCACAAGATCGACCGCCAGTTCCAGGACGACCTGCCGCAGGCTGTCGGCGTCGGCCACACCAACCGCCGCACGATGCCGCTGGCGGGCGTGGCGCGCAATCCCTGGTTCTTCTGGGACGGAAGGCGCGACAGCCTGTGGGCGCAGGCGCTGACGCCGCTTGAAAACCCGCTCGAGCAGGCTGGTAACCGGGCCGCCTTCGCGCATTACATCGTGAAGCGGTTCGGCGAGCGCTATGAGCGCATCTTCGGACCGCTGCCGGACCTTTCCAGCGTGCCGGCCAATGCCACCCCGCTCGGCAGCGACGCCGAGAAGGCGGCGTGGAACGCCATGCCCACCGGCCGGCAAGACGACGTCAACCGCGTCTTCGCCAATATCGGCAAGGCGATCGCCGCCTTCGAGCGATCGATCGAGCCTCAGCAGACGCGCTTCGATCGCTTCGCCATCGATCTGGCGACCGGCGCCAAGCCGGAAGGGGACACGGCATTCTCGCCCGAGGAAGTCCTTGGGCTGAAGCTGTTCATCGGCAAGGCCAATTGCGTGACCTGCCACAACGGCCCGCGCTTCACCGACAACTCCTTCCACAACACCGGCGTGCCGCCGGTCGACGGTCTGCCGCCTGACCGCGGGCGCGTCGATGCCGTGGCGCAGGTCGGGGCCGATCCTTTCAATTGCCTCGGCAAGTTCCGCGACGGCGACGAGAGCGCCTGCCGCGAGCTGCGCTTCATGGTGAAGGACGGGCCGCAAATCACGCGCGCCTACAAGACGCCCTCGCTCAGGGGCGCGGCTGATCGCCCGCCTTACATGCATGCCGGCCAGTTCTCGACGCTCGATGAGGTGGTCGCGCATTATTCAAAGGCGCCGCCCAGCGTGGAAGGCGTCTCGGAAGTGCACCCGCTCGACCTGTCCGAGCGCGAGCGGGCCGCGCTGGTGGCTTTCCTGAGGACGCTGTCTGATTAGCGGTCCTTCACCGTCTCCATCGCCACGAAGGTCGACGTCTGGGCGACGTGGGGCAGGGCGGAGATGCGCTCGCCGAGCACGCGGCGATAGGCGGCGATGTCGGTGGTGCGGACCTTCAGCAGATAATCGAAGCTCGACGCCATCATGTGGCATTGCTCGATCTCCGGCACGCCCTGAACGGCGCGGTTGAAGGCGTCGAGCGCTGCGGAGCGCGTGTCCGACAACTTCACCTGGACGAAGGCGACATGGCCTTCGCCCATGCGCTCGCGGTCGATGACCGCGCGATAGCCTCTTATGTAGCCGCCCTTCTCCAGCCGCTTCACGCGCGCCTGCACCGGCGTCTTCGACAAGCCGACCTTCAAAGCCAGTTCAGACATCGAAAGCCGACCGTCGCGCCCGAGCGCGGACAGGATGTTGCGGTCAATGCGGTCCAATTGGTCTTCGGTCATCAAAATTGCAGTCGAAATGATGGGACTATTCGCTATATGTTAGATCGATCAGTCTGTCATGTCGATTTCTTTGGACCGACTGGAATCCGCAGCTGTGCTAGCTTGCGCCATTCGGTCCGGCGACCGCCAGACCGTTCGCTCACGCTCGCTTTCATGGACCCGCCATGCCGCTCGACGCCATCCGCCAGCAGATCCGCGCCAATTATTTGCCCGACGAAGACGAGGCGGTGAAGCGCCTGTCGGCGACGGCCGGGCTTTCGGCGGAAGAGCGCAAGGCGATCTCGGCGCGCGCGGCCGATCTGGTGCGCGCGGTGCGCGGCTCGACCGATCCCAGGCTGATGGAGGTCTTCCTCTCGGCCTACGGCCTGTCGACCAAGGAAGGCGTGGCGCTGATGTGTCTCGCCGAAGCGCTGCTGCGCGTGCCCGATGCCGAGACGATGGACGATCTCATCGCCGACAAGATCGCGCCGCATGACTGGTCGGCGCATTCGGGCGGCTCGAGCTCGATCTTCGTCAACGCATCGACCTGGGCGCTGATGCTGACCGGCCGCGTGCTGGACGAAGGCGAGGGCGGCATCGAGGGCACGCTGCGCGCCATGGTGCGCAGGCTTGGCGAACCGGTGATCCGCAAGGCGGTCGCTGCGGCAATGCGCGAGATGGGCGAGCAGTTCGTGCTTGGCCGAACCATCGCCGAGGCCGTCAAGCGCGGGCGGCCGATGACGCAGAAGGGCTACCTCTATTCCTTCGACATGCTGGGCGAGGCGGCCCGCACCGAAGCCGACGCGCAGCGCTACCACCGCGCCTATGCGGACGCGATCTCCTCGCTCGATGCCGGGTCGAACGGCCCCGACATCCGTTACAATCACGGCATCTCCGTCAAGCTCTCGGCGCTGCATCCGCGCTACGAGGTGGCGCAGCGCGAGACCATGCTCCCGGTGATGGCCGAACGGCTGCTGTCCTTGGCGCTTGCCGCCCGGCATTCGCGCATGGGCCTCAACATCGACGCCGAGGAGGCGGACCGGCTCGACCTGTCGCTCGACGTCATCGAGCGCGTGCTGGCCGAGCCGGAGCTTGCCGGATGGGACGGTTTCGGCGTCGTCATACAGGCCTATGGCCCGCGCGCGGCATTCGCCATCGATTGGCTCTATGCGCTCGCCAGGAAATACGATCGCAAAATCATGGTGCGGCTGGTGAAGGGCGCCTATTGGGACACCGAGATCAAGCGGGCGCAGACGCTCGGCCTGTCCGGCTATCCCGTGTTCACCCGCAAGGCCAACACCGACGTTTCGTATCTCGCCTGCGCGAAGAAGCTGCTGTCGATGACCGACCGCATCTATCCGCAATTCGCCACGCATAACGCGCACACCGTGGCGGCGATCCTGTCGATGGCGAAGGACCGCGACAGCTTCGAGTTCCAGCGCCTGCACGGCATGGGCGAGGCGCTGCATGAGACGGTGCGGCAGGCCGAAGGCACGCGCTGCCGCATCTATGCGCCTGTCGGCGCGCATTCGGACCTGCTTGCCTATCTGGTGCGGCGCCTGCTGGAGAACGGCGCCAACTCGTCATTCGTGCACCAGTTGACCGACGAGGAAGTCGAGCCCGAGGAGATCGCGCGCGATCCACTCGCGGTTATCGAGACGCAGGGGCCGGCCGCCAATCCGGCGATCGCTCGTCCCGCCGCGATCTTCGGCGCCGGACGCCACAATTCCAAGGGCTTCGACATCACCGATCCGGTGACGCTCGCGGCCGTCGACAAGGCGAGGGCGGCGTTCGCCGGCGCGGATCGCTGGCACGCCAAGCCGGTCACGCGCGCCGCCGGCTACGGTCAGCCGCGCCAGATCGTCAATCCGGCCAAGCCCGACGAGATCGTCGGTACGGTGCATGAGGCGGCGGCCAATCAGGTGGCGACCGCCGTGCGCATCGCCGTCGACGCGCAACCCGCCTGGGCAAAGCGCCCGGTTGCCGAGCGGGCCGCCATCCTCAACCGCGCCGCCGACCTCTACGAGGCCAATGCCGTCGAGTTCTTCGCTCTCGCCACCCGCGAGGCCGGCAAATCGCTGGCCGACGGCATCGCCGAAGTGCGCGAGGCGGTCGACTTCCTGCGCTACTACGCCGCCGAGGCGGCCAATGCCGAAGCGGGCACGCAAGCGCGCGGCGCGATCGTGTGCATCTCGCCGTGGAATTTTCCGCTGGCGATCTTCACGGGCCAGATCGCGGCGGCTTTGGTCACCGGCAATTCGGTGATCGCGAAGCCGGCGGAGCAGACGCCGCTGATCGCCTTCCGCGCCGTGGAAATGCTGCGCGAGGCCGGCGTGCCTGAGGATGTCATTCAGCTTTTGCCGGGCGATGGCGCCTCGGTCGGTGCGCCGCTGACGGCCGACCCGCGCATTGCCGGCGTCTGCTTCACCGGCTCGACCGAGGTCGCCAAGCTGATCGAGAAGCAATTGGCCGAGACCGCGGCGCCCGATGCGATGCTGATCGCCGAAACGGGCGGCTTGAATGCGATGATCGTCGATTCCACCGCGCTGCCGGAACAGGCGGTGCGCGACATCCTCGCCTCGGCCTTCCAGAGCGCCGGCCAGCGCTGCTCGGCATTGCGCGTTCTCTACGTGCAGAAGGACGTCGAAAAGAAGATGCTGGAAATGCTGAAGGGCGCGATGGAAGCGCTCAAGGTCGGCAATCCTTGGGCCATCTCGACTGATGTCGGCCCCGTTATCGACGACGAGGCGCAAGCGTCGATCAGCGACTATTGCAAGAAGAAGGGGCTGGAAGGCCGGCTGATCGCGAAATTGGAAGCGCCGGCAACCGGCCGCTTCGTCGCGCCGCATGTCTTCCGCGTCAAAGGCATAGAGGAAATGGAGCGCGAGGTGTTCGGCCCGGTGCTGCATGTCGCGACCTTCGACGCCGACGAGATCGACCAGGTGATCGCCGCCATCAACCGCAAGGGCTATGGGCTGACCTTCGGCCTGCACACGCGCATCGAAGGCCGCGTCCAGCATTTCGTCGATGGCATCCATGCCGGCAACATCTATGTGAACCGCAACCAGATCGGCGCCGTCGTCGGCTCGCAGCCCTTCGGCGGCGAGGGGCTCTCGGGCACCGGCCCCAAGGCCGGCGGACCGCATTACCTGCGCCGCTTCCGCAAGGGGCCTGAGGCCGGCACCGAGCTTTGCGAGGGCCACAAGGTGACCGCGACCGAGCTTGCCGACAATCTGCCGAGCCCAACGCTCGGCGGCTGGTCGACGCGACCGGATCGCGTGGCGATCCTGAGGAAGCATCTGCGCGGCAAGGGCGCGGCGGCGATTGCTGCCGCTGCCAGCCTCGATTTCGGCCAGGTCGACCTGCCCGGACCGACCGGCGAGGCCAACACGCTGTCGCTGGCGCCGCGCGGCCGGGTGCTGTGCCTCGGCCCGGATGCAGAGACGCTGCTTTTCCAGACGATCCAGGCGCTCGCGGCCGGCAATGCGGTGCTTGCGGTGGCGCCGGGCGCGCCGGCGGCGCTGTCAGCGCTGATCGGCAAGGGTCTGCCGCTCGCGGCGATCGACGGTAGGCCCGATCCGGTCGAAGCGCGCTCGCTGCGGGTCGATGTTGTCGCCTTCTCCGGCACGCCGGAGGCGGCGCGGATCGTGCGCAAGGTGATTGCCGAGCGCTCCGGGCCGATCGTGCCGCTGGTCAGCGAAGTGCTGAACCCGGCGGCCTACGCGCATGAACGCGCGGTCTGCGTCGACACCACGGCGGCGGGTGGCAATGCCAGCCTGCTGGCGGCAGCATAGTTCCCAAGCACGGCGATTTTGGCCAGTCGGCTATGTCTGCGTAGGCAGTTACATGCCTTGGCGATTGGCCGGAACGCTCATCGCGATCGTCATCCACGGGTCTCCGCGACGCCGCTTCGCGGCTGCTTCGCCCGTGGATGACGAGGTTGAGGAGGCTTCAGCCAATCCCCCGCGTTTGCGCTGATTTCACTGACTCGCCGACAAGTTTGAGGATCCCTGTGTCGAGGAACTAGTTCTCCGACACAGGGATTTTGAAAGGTTGCCGTTTGTCTTGGTGCAAGATTTTCCGTTCATTTCCGTGAAACCAGCACAAACCGCCGGGGATTGGTTGAAGCCGCCCCCAACCTCGTCATTCCATGGCGGAGCAAGGAGCGAAGCGACGCGCGCAGACCATAGAATCCATTCCGTGACTTGGAAGCGCCGCCACGGTGCAGAATTTTGCTCCGTTGCACGCCTTGGCGAAGGTAACGGCATGGATTCCAGGGTCTTCGCGACGGAGCTTCGCTCCTGCGCCGCCCTACATGACGATCGCCATGGGCGTTTCGGCCAATCTGCAACGCATGCCACCTGCCAACGCAAACAGAGCCGACCAGTCAAAATCCGTGTGCGGTGCGACCAGCCGGCGCGAAACAATCTTGTTTGGCAAAGGCATGTTCAAGCGCCTTCGACTACCGAAAAGCCTTCGAACTGCGGATGGCCCAGATAGTGCACCTTCGAGCCGCCGGCGTTGCGATGGGCGGCGCGGAAGTTTTCCGATTTCGTCCAGGCGACGAAATCCTCCTGGCTTGCCCAGACCGTGTGCGAGGCGAACAGCGTGTAGCCCTCGGTCTCGCTGACGGGGCCGCGCAGCAGGTGGAATTCCTTGAAACCCTGCATTTCGGAGAGGCTGGAATCGCGGTTCTTCCAGACATTCTCGAAGGCTTCTTCCGAGCCGTTCTGGACCTTGAAGCGGTTCATGGCGATGTACATTGGCTTCCTTTCGACATGGACGAATTCTTAGGATGGGAAGGTTCTAAAAAGGGCCGATCCGCGCCTTGAACACCCAACTCGATTTTCCGGTCTCGGGTGGAATGGGAGGGAACGGTGCCTGCTTGCGCACCAGCGTCAAAGCGAACTGATCGAGCTCGGCGGATCCTGAACTTTCGGCGAGCTGCAGATCGCTGACGCTGCCGTCGGCCGCGACGACGAAAACCACCCTGGCATTGTTGCGAGCCTTGGCCTGGATCGATTTCGAAACGCGACGGTTGGCGCGGGCAAGTTTCTTCTGGATTTCACCGCTGTAGCGGGACTCCAGCGCATTGCCGGCGGCCTGTTTCTTGCCCTTGCTGGCGACGACCGGCGCATCGCGCGTATCGCCATCCGCCGTGCCGCGCGGTTCAACGGTTTCGCCTGGCCCCGCCGATCCGGCTGGTGCGCTCGATGCCGCGCTCGGGACCGGTGTTTGCTCAGGCTCGGCAGGGGGCGCTTGTGTGCTTTGCGGCTCGATCGCGGGCGTCGGCTTGCTGTCCATGGAGACGCTCTGATCATCCTGGCGCGGTGTGGCGGCTGCCAGGATATCCGGGGTAGGAGCCGGTTGCTTGACGGCTTCCGGCGGAGGCTGGCGCACCACTTGCTCGCTTGCCGGCTGCGTCGCCTCGGTCGGCGGAGCGGGTTTCGCGGCCTGGCGTTTCACCGGCTGCGGATCCGGGACCAGGGTAACATCCACCGCGCCGGACGCCTCTTCGTCCAAGGCGCTGCCGATGACGTTGGCGCCGGACTGGTCGGCGCCCTCGGCCCTGATCGCGTCCGCAGGATCGAATGTCCCCGCGGGTGCGATCAGAAACGCCGCCGCGGCGGCGCCATGGAGCAGGCCGGAGGCGACGATCGCCACTGCCCATCTGCGGTCTCCCGCGGATTGCCGCGTCTGCATGAGCGGCGCGTCCGGCTTGATCGCCGGTTCACTGCTTGCATCCGAAGGGTGATTGATGTCCTGCATGGCTCGCGCCGAGACCTGCCGCACGCGACAAGGAATTGTCAAATCAAGATCGGTTGCCGCCCATGGCGGTGGACCGGAGGCAGGCCGGACCTGAGACGAGGGCCGGCGCGGACTGGGCCCACACCGGTGCCAGGCCGAGCGACATCGCCAGCGCCGAGGTCAGCAGGCGAGCCGTCAAGCTTTCCATTCCTCAGCCCCCAAAGCGCATGGTTGCCGCCAGCTTCAGCGTGACGCCGGGTTCGTAGAGGGCGGCGGTCGTGCTTCCGTTGAGCGGGTTGGTGTATTTGACGTCGAACAGATTGTCGGCACGGAAGTCGAGCTTGAGACTGTCCGTCGCCTGGTAGCTGGCGAAGGCATTGACCAGCGTGAAGTCCTTGGCCACCGGATTGCCCTTCGGTTTGCCGTTGTACTGCACTTCGCCGCCGACGGTCAGCTTGTCCTCGAGGAAGCGCAGGCCGAGCTGGGCCGTCACCTGCGAGGAGGGGGTGGTGGCCAGGTCGGCACGCTCGCCTTCATAGGAGATGGTGCGGCCGTCGATGATGGAGGCCGACAGGCCGGCATAGCCCCAGCCGGCGTCGTAGACGCTTTCCAGTTCGAAGCCGTCGATCTTGGCCTTGGCAAAGTTCTGGTACTGGAAGCAGATCGGAATGCCCGGGCCGAACGGGCAGCCGCTGGTTGGATCGAAGGGCGAGAGCGTCACGCCATCGATATAATCGTCGACATTGTTGTTGAAGTAGGCTGCCTTGAGCCGCAGCGCGTCGCCGCCCTCGATGATGTCGTTCCGCTTGTAGTTGACGCCGAACTCGACTGTCTTGCCGGTCTCGGGCTTCAGGTTCGGGTTGGGCAGGAACGGAAAGCTGACGCCGGCCGGATGGTTGCCGCTGATCAGCGTCTCGGTCAGCGCGGGCGAGCGATAGCCTTCGGCGTAGGTGCCGTAGAACTGCAGGCCGGCGAGACCGGCGCTTTCGAAGGGCGAGACGCCGACGGTGATGCGCGGCGAAACCCTGTCGCCGGACGCCTCGTTCGTATCGTCCTTAAGGCTGTAATTGTCGTAGCGCAGACCGCCAATGACCTCGATCCACTCCCAGGTCAGCTTGTCCTGGATATAGGCGCCGGAGACGTTGCGCTTGCCCGACGGCGTGTAGAATGAGTCGCCGCCGGCGCTGCCGCCGGTATCGACGTCGTCGCCGACCCAGTCGCCGCCATAGGTCAGTTCGTGCGCGACGCTCGCCGTCTCGAAGCGCGACGTGTTCCAGATGTCGATGCCGGTCGTGCCGACATCGAAGGTCGACAGCGAGCCGATCGGCAGCACCACGGGCAGGCCGGTGACCGGATCGAAGCGGTTCTGCGCGGTGAGCGTGGTCAGGTCGAGAAGGGTCTTGTTGTAGGAGGCGTTGATGTGGAGGTCGAGCCAGCTCCTGGCATCGTCTGTGATGTTGTAGCGGGCCGTGAAAGTGTTCGACTTCAAATCGACGTCGTTGGCCGGCACGCCGCCGCTAGTCTCGGTCCAGCCGTCCTTCGAGCCGACCCAGCCGAATTTCAATTCGCTGTTTTCGGTCGGGCGTATCGTAGTCTTGAGCAGGCCACTCAGCACGTCGAAACCGGTGCCTGCAACGGTGTCGCCGCCGCCGTTCTTGTAGTCGCCGTAGTCGCGATAGACGATGTTGCCGAGAACATCCCAGTTCTCGTTGATCCGGTAGGCGCCGGTGGCGCTGGTGGTCCAGCCCTTGCCGTTGCTTTCATAGCGCCCGGTCAGCGAGCCGGCCCAAGTCTCCTCCGGCTTGAGGAAATCCGCCGCGTCCTTGGTGTCGAAGAAGACGACGCCGCCGATGGCGCCGGAGCCATAGGTGTTGGCGGTCGGGCCGCGGATGACGTCGACGGATTTGATCAGCTCGGGATCGACATAGAAGGTCGACTGCGTGCCGTGGTCCGAGCGCTGAAAGTCCTGCCTTGCGCCGTCGACGATGACCGCGACGCGGCCGAAATCCTGCAGGCCGCGGATGTTGATGCTCGAAGAGACACGCCGCGCGTCGGCCTGCACGGTGACACCCGGCACGCCGAGCAGCATCTCGTTCGGGGTCGTCGCCATGCGGCGGTCGAGCTGCTCCTGGTCGACATGGCTGGCGGAAGCCAGCGACTGGATCGCGGTTTCGCCGGTGCGGCTGATGACGAGGATCTTGTCGAGCAGGGTCCCTTCGGCCGCGGCCTTCTCGTCAGCCTGCCTTTTCTGATCGGACTGCTGCTGGTTGACCGCCGTCTGCGCGGCCTGCTGCGCTTGCACGGCGGGCGCACTGAGCGCAATCGCCGCCGCTCCGGCCATCAATGCGGCGATTGTCTTTGCAATCGATCGGAAGCCCGGCCCCACGCTATCGCCAGCCAGGCCCGTCCGTCCCCAAGTCGCCAACCCCATGCCCCAACTCCAGATTCAGGCTCGTAGCTGGCTGGCCGGTGGCTCGCTCGCATTTTTGATCACATCCGGCGTCTTAAATGTTGACTCATTTACTCCGGTAATGCACTGACTAGTAAACATGATTATTCGAGTCAAGAATTGAATCGGCATTTTGAGAGGCTGCGGCCAAGGTGGCCGTCAGAGGAAAGGACCGACCCGATGAACACGCACAATCCCAACGATTTCCGCTATCGCGTCCGCCGTCCGGAAGACACGCAGATGCGTTACGAACGTGTGCCGTTGGCGGTGAGGACGCTCTCCAGCAACACGCTGTTCCAGGGCGAGCACGAGATCGGCATCGAGCATCACGGCGCGCTCTACCGCCTGAAGATCACCCGCCAGGGCAAGCTGATCCTCAACAAGTGATCGGAACCGGCGGGGTTAGGCCAGCACATATCAGTCAGCACGGGTGGAAGACATTGCAGGTGGACGAAATGGACCAGCGCGTTAAGCCGTCGCCGGAGGAAATCCGGCGGGCGCGAGAAGAAAATCCGAAAATGCGGGAGCGCGATCTCTCGGCGCAACTGGGCATTTCGGAAGCGGAACTGGTCGCGGCGCACTGCGGCTTCGGCACTGTCCGCGTCGAGCCGCGTGTCAACGATCTGCTGACCGGGCTCGAGGCGGTCGGCGAGGTGATGGCGCTGACCCGAAACGAAAGCGCCGTGCACGAGAAGATCGGCGTCTACGACAAGGTCGTCACCGGCAACCACAACGCCATGGTGCTTGGCGAGAACATCGACCTGCGCATCTTCCCGAAGGCCTGGGCGCACGGCTTTGCCGTCGAAAAGCGCGACGGCGGCGAGATCCGCCGCAGCCTGCAGTTCTTCGACGCGGCGGGCGAGGCGGTGCACAAGGTGCATCTAAAGCCCGCATCCAATCTCTATGCCTACCAGAAATTGGTGGCGAGCCTCGAATCGTCGAACCAGGAACCGACCGTCGCGATCCTCCCAAGCGCCGCGGAAGGAGAGGACGAAGGGCAGGGCTCGGCTGCCTCGATCGGCGATCTGCGCGACCGCTGGAGCCGGCTTACCGACGTGCATCAGTTCTTCGGCATGCTGAAAACGCTGAAGCTCAGCCGCCGCGAGGCCGTGCGCATGGTGGGCCAGGACTATGCCTGGCTGCTCGATAATGACGCGGTCAGCGCCATGTTCCACCACGCTGCGGCAGGCGAGATGCCCATCATGTGCTTCGTCGGCAATCGCGGCTGCATCCAGATCCATTCCGGCCCGATCAAGTCGGTCAAGCCGATGGGTCCGTGGCTCAACGTGCTCGACGAGACTTTCCATCTGCATCTGAGGACCGACCACATCCACGAGGTCTGGGCGGTGCGCAAGCCGACCAAGGACGGCCATGTCACCTCGCTGGAGGCCTATGACGCCGATGGCGGCATGATCATCCAGTTCTTCGGCAAGCGCCATGAAGGCGAAGGCGAGCGGGAAGACTGGCGTTTTCTGGCCGAGAACCTGCCCCGCATTCCCAATCCGACCGCTGTATGAGGTAGCACCCAATGCGCTTTGCTCTCAGTTTCCGCGCGGCGCTTGCGCCGATGCTCGGCGTCCTGCTTGCCGTCGCCATGCAGCCGGCCACGGCGGATGAAGGCACGACTGTCCTTTCGGACAGCTCGCGGATCGCCTCCATAGGCGGCTCGATCACCGAGATCGTCTATGCGCTCGGCGAGGAAGGCTGCCTCGTCGCCCGCGACTCGACCAGCAACTATCCCGAGGCGGCGGCGAAGCTGCCGGATGTCGGCTATATGCGCGCGCTGTCGCCCGAGGGCGTCCTGTCGGTCAATCCGACCGGAATCCTGGCGCTGCAGGGCAGCGGCCCGAAAGAAGCGGTCGACGTGCTGAAGAAGTCGAGCGTGCCGTTCATCGAGGTGCCGGACCGCTACAATCATGAGGGCATCCTCGAAAAGATCCGCGTCGTGGGAAAAGCGCTGGGGGTCGGGGCCAAGGCCGAGAAGCTCGTTGCCGAAACGGACGCGAAGCTGACGGCGGCCGAAAAGCAGACGGCTGCGGTCAAGGATCGCAAGCGCGTGCTGTTCGTGCTGTCGACGCAGGGCGGCAAGATCCTTGCCGCGGGCAGCGACACGGCGGCCGACGGCATCATCAGGCTGGCCGGCGCGGTCAATGCGGTCGAGGGTTTTTCCGGCTACAAGTCGATGACCGACGAGGCGATCGTCAGCGCCAGGCCGGACGTCATCCTGACGATGAAGGGCGGCGGACCGCCGATCTCGGAAGAGGAGCTGTTCGCCAACCCTGCCGTCGCTTCAACACCGGCGGGCGCCGACCGCAAGATGACCAGCATGGGGGGCGGCTACCTGCTCGGCTTCGGGCCGCGCACGGCCGAAGCCATCCATGATCTTGCCGTTTCGCTCTATGGCAACCAGGTCCAGGACTGAGCGGTGATGGCCGAACAATCCATTGCCGGCGCGGACCGGGCGATGGCAGCCGATGGCGACCGCTCGGCCCGGGCAAGGCTTGTCATCCTGCTCTTGTGTGTGACGCTCGCTGTCTGCATGTTCCTGTCGCTGACATCGGGCGCCTCCGACGCCTCCGCGGTCCGCGTCATACGCGGCTGGTTTACAGGCATCATGCCTGCCGACGCGGCGTTGGCCGCGCGCGACCAGTTGATCGTTTATGACATCCGCATGCCGCGCGTGCTGCTCGGCGTGCTGATCGGCGCGGCGCTGGCCGTCTGCGGTGCGGTGATGCAGGGGCTGTTCCGCAATCCGCTTGCCGATCCCGGCCTGATCGGCGTCTCCGCCGGCTCCAGTCTCGGTGCGGTGGCGATCATCGTGGTCGGCACGACCTGGCTTGCGCCCGTCACGCTTGCGCTGGGCACGCTCGCTTTGCCGCTCGCGGCATTCTTCGGCGGGCTCGCGGTGACGTTGCTGCTTTACGCCGTCGCCACGCGCCAGGGGCGGACGTCGGTCGCCACCATGCTGCTTGCCGGAATCGCCATCAGCGCTCTTGCCATGGCGCTGACGGGTGTCCTCATCTTCATGGCCGACGACCGGCAACTGCGCGACCTGACGTTCTGGCAGCTCGGCTCGCTGGCTGGCGCGACATGGCCGAAGATTGGCACCGTGGGGCCGGTGATCGTGCTGGCGCTGTCGGCGATGCCGTTCCTGTCGCGCGGCCTCAACGCGCTGGCGCTGGGAGAAGCGACCGCGGGCCATCTCGGCATTGCGGTGCAGCGGCTGAAATACACGGCAGTCGTCGCGGTGTCGGCAGCGGTCGGCGCTTCGGTCGCGGTCAGCGGTGGCATCGGCTTCATCGGCATTGTCGTGCCGCATGTGCTGCGGCTGGCGATCGGTCCGGACAACCGCTATTTGCTGCCGGCCTCGGCCCTGCTCGGCGCATCGCTGCTTCTCGTCGCCGACGCAGTCGCCCGCACCATCGTCGCGCCGGCCGAACTGCCGATCGGCATCGTCACCGCGGTCGCCGGCGCGCCGTTCTTCCTGTGGATCCTGCTGCGCAAGCGCGGCGTCGTTGATTTATGAGTTCGCCATGATCGAAGCGCGCGACATTTCGGTGGCGATCGGCGGCAAGCGCATCGTCTCGCATGTCGATTTCGCGGCGCGGCCCGGCGAGGTGACGGCCGTCGTCGGACCGAACGGATCCGGCAAGACGACGCTGCTCAAGGCACTGACCGGTGAGCTTGCCTATACCGGCACCGTCACCCTCAACGGCCGCGACCTGTCCGCCATGAAGCCGGTCGAGGCGGCCACGCTGCGCGCGGTGCTGCCGCAGGCCACGGCTCCGTCCTTCCCGTTCACCGTGCGCGAGATCGTTCGCCTCGGCCTGATCGGCGGGCGCTCCGGCGTGCTGCCCGGCGAGGATGCGCGTTTGCCCGAGCGGGCGCTGGCGCGGGTCGATCTCGACGGCTTTGCCGGCCGTTTCTACCAGGAGCTTTCCGGCGGCGAGCAGCAGCGCGTGCAGCTCGCCCGCGTGCTCTGCCAGGTCTGGGCGCCGGTGCTCGAAGGGCGGCCGCGCTACCTCTTCCTCGACGAGCCGGTCTCCAGCCTCGACATCAAGCACCAGCTCATCATCATGAACATCGCGCGCGATTTCGCCCAGCGCGGCGGCGGCGTGGTGGCGATCCTGCACGACCTCAATTTGACGGCCATGTATGCCGACCGAATTTTCGTGCTCTCTCGCGGCCAACTGGCCGCCGCGGGGTCGCCGACGGACGTGCTCAATGACGAGCTGATCGAGAGGGTGTTCGACTGCCGGCTGAAGGTCGGTGCTCTGCCTGCCGCGAACATGCCGTTCGTGTTGCCGCAATCGGCAGCGTAGACTTGGCCGCGAGGACTTTCCCACCTTCGTCATCCACGGGCGGAGCGGGAGCGAAGCGGACGCGTAGACCCGAGGATCCTTTCCGTTACATCAGCCGAAGAATGCAGCGATCCTGAACGAGCGCTGGCGCCGACGTCGCTAGTTCTGCATCGCTGCGGCGCTCGGACGTCACGGAATGGATTCTAGGGTCTGCGCTGCGTCGCTGCGCTCCTTGCTCCGCCCTAGAATGACGAAGCCATGGGCGGCATCGCCCCTCGGGAAGTCGCGGGCGGCGGCGGCCTTCGACAAAGCGTCGATCACGCTGCCGGGGCGCGTTGCTCCAGGAGGTCGATGCCGAGCAGGCTGCGCACATTCGGGCGCGCGGCGACGAGGTCGGCGATGGTGTAGCGGGAAAGCACGGCGAAGAAGGCGTTGAGCGCCTCGCGCAGCGCCGAATTCAGGGCGCAACTGTCGACCAGCGGGCATTCGGCGGCGTCGTTCTCGAAGCATTCGGCCATGGCGAAACTCTCTTCGGTGACGCGCACGACATCGAACAGGTTGATTTGTTCCGCCGCGCGGCCGAGCCGCACCCCGCCGTTGCGGCCGCGCACGGTCTCGACCAGGCCGGCCTCGACCAGCGGCTGCAGGATCTTGAAGAGGAACAGCTCGGACACCGAATAGGCGGCGGCGATCTCGGGGATGCGGCTCAGCCTTTCGGTGTTAGCGGCGCAGTACATCAGAATGCGCATCGCATAATTGGTCTGGCGCGTGAGCCGCATGGTATCCTCGCGAAATATTAGCTTAAAGCCGAATATGGCCCATAGTTTGGAACAATTCCAGACTGGACCGGTACATAGCTGAATAATCGTGTCAACTTTTTGTGCATGCCGGCGCGGATAGTCGCCGGATATCGCTCCTGCGCTTCGAGCGAGCGTTTTGCCGGCGCAGCCACTAGATAGAAGCGGGTGCAAACAGGAAACGGCCTTTCCATGTCACAGTCAGCTTCAACCCTCGCGCCGGTTCGATTCGACGCCGATGCCAAGGCGAAGCTCTCGGCGTTGCGGCGGACCAAGTTCGTCGCCGCCGCGGCGCTCGCGCTGTGCATCCTCGTCTTTGCGCTCGCCAAGTCCTTCGAGGGCGGCCATCCATGGCTCGGCTTCGTCGCGGCCTTCGCCGAGGCGGCGACCATTGGCGGCCTCGCCGACTGGTATGCCGTGGTCGCGCTGTTCCGGCGGCCGCTCGGGCTGCCGATCCCGCACACGGCCATCATTCCGGAGAACCAGCACCGGATCGCCGACAATCTCGGCCGCTTCATCGAGGCCAATTTCCTGGCGCCGGAGCCGGTGCGCGAGAAGCTCGCCGAGGTCGATTTCGCCGCTTTGGTCGCCGACTGGCTGGCCGACGCCGAACGCGCCTCCGATCTGTCGCGATTCGTCGTACGCCTGGTGCCGCAGACATTGACGGCGGTGGAACAATCAGGTCTCCGTGACTTCGTCACCAGCCGCATGCTGGAGCAGATCGAGAAGGTGCCGCTGGCGCCGCTCGCGGCCGATCTTTTGTCGGCGCTGACCGACGATCGCCGCCACCAGAAGCTGTTCGACGAATTCATCCGGGTCGTCGGGCGTTTCCTCAATGACGAGCAGGCGCTGGCGACGATGCGCGAAAAGATCCGCGAGGAACTGCCGTCGCTGTTCAACCTGTTTCGCGCCGATGCCTATCTCTTGAAGAAGATCGTCGCGTCGGCGGGTTCGCTGCTCGATGAGGTGCGGGCCGATCCAGATCATCCCATGCGCATCGAATTCGACCGCTTTGCGCTCGGCTTCATCGAGCGGCTCAGGACCTCGAAGCAATATGCAAGGCGCGCCGAGAAGCTGAAGCGCGATTTCCTCGGACGTCCGGAGGTGCGGGCGCTTGCCGGCGATGCATGGACTAGCCTGCGCCTTTTCATCGAGCAGGACGTCAATGCGCCGAATTCGACGATCCGCGAGCACCTCGCCAACATGTTTGTCGAGGTCGGCAGGCATCTGGCCGACGACGCCCAGATCAGGGCCGATATGAACCAGGGTTTTGTCGTGGCGCTGGCTTCGTTCGTCGAGAGCCAGAAGAGCGGGGTGTCGACATTCATCGCCGATCAGGTCAAGCGCTGGGACCTGGCGCAACTGACGCGGCTGATCGAGCTGAACATCGGCAGGGACCTGCAATATATCCGCTTCAACGGCATGATCGTCGGCGGGCTTGCCGGGCTGGCGCTCCATGCGGCGGAGCGGCTGTTCCTCGTCAATTGACGCCGGCCCAAGGAACACTATTCTCCTGCAAGGGCGCCGCATGGCGGCCGGCAGGGAGGCAGAGCATGGCAAGACAACCGGAATCGGACTCGTTCCTCGACATGTTCAGCAGGTTCGGCCGCGACCTCAAGCTGCCGAATGTCGACGTCCAGGCGATCCTCGACCATCACCGCAAGAACCTCGAAGCCCTGGAAAAATCGGCGAGGGCAAGTGCGGCCGGCGCATCCTCGGTGCTGGCGAGGCAGCATGAGATGGTCCAGAATGCCATGTATGAGATCACGCGGATGGCGCAGAACTATCAGACGCCCGGCAATCCGCAGGACCTGATGAGCAAGCAGGCGGAGTTTGCCCGCAGGTCGTTCGAGACGACGCTGAAGAATGCCAGCGAAGTGGCCGACCTTGTGCGCAAATCCAGCACCGAATCGGTCGAGATCCTGCGCGACCGGATCCGGGATGCGATGGCGGAAATCCGCGCCGGCTACGAAAAGAAATAGGCCACCTGGCGATTTCGGACCCATCACCGACCGACAATCGATGCAACCGGCGCAGGTGTCCGAGCGTTCTCGGCCTGCCCCATAGCATCAACTCTACCGGCGAAAATCGCGGGGCGGCGAATTGACAGAGGCCGCCGCTTCATGGTCGGGAGACAGGCAAGAGTGATGGGAAAGCCGGAATGACGGAAACACGGCCGAGAACGCCGCCGACCTTCGAGCAGTTGCGCATGATGTCCGGGCAGGAGCTTGGCGTGTCCGACTGGACGACGGTCGACCAGCAGCGCATCGACCAGTTCGCGGAGTGCACGGGCGACCACCAATGGATCCATGTCGATCCCGAAAGGGCGAAACGGCAGAGCCCATTCCGCACTACGATCGCGCATGGCTACCTGACCTTGTCGATCATCGGCGCGCTGGCGCTGGAGATGGGCATCGTGCCGGAAAACACCCAGGCCGCCTTCAACTACGGCTTCGACAAGGTGCGCTTCCTGGCGCCGGTAAAAGCCGGCGCGCGCATCAGGCTGCGCACCACGCTGCTTTCCATGGAGGATCGCGGTCCGGGACAGTATCTGATGAAGGCGGCCAACACCGTCGAGATCGAGGGCGAGCAGAAGCCGGCGCTGACGGCCGAAACGCTGGTGATGATGTACGAGCGCCGCAAGCGGGCCGGTTAGGTCCGCCGATATTCAGGTGAGGCCGGTCTGCAAATGGCGGCTTCCTGCGCTCCCGGTGCTCACGTGCTTAAAGCACACTCCGCTCCGGTCTCGGAATCCACCATTTTCGACTCGGCCTGACCTGAATCTCGACAGACCTGGCGGCGTCGGTTCACCAGGCTGATCAAGTCATCTATGCAGCTTGTTGCGGCGCGATGCCGACATCGCTTTCTCAAGCGCTCCGAAGATACGCTGATCCCAGCATTGCGCGACGTTGAAGCGCATGAAGCGGCCGGCGGTGTGCGACAGGCTGAAGGCGTTGCCGGGCGCCAGCACGACATTGTCCGAGAGCGCATGGCGGGCGACATCTGCGGCATCGATGCCGTCGGGCAGGCGGCACCAGAGGAACATGCCGGCAGGCTGGTCGATCCAGGGCATGATGCCCATCGCCGTCAGCCTGCCGGCGGTCTCGGCCATGGCGCGCGACAGGCGCGTGCGCAACTGCTCGACATGCTTGCGGTAGCTGCCGTCCTTCAGCAGGGTCAGCACCAGCTCGGCGGATAGCCGCGCACTGCCGAAAGTCGTGGCGATCTTGAGATCGGTGAGCCCCTCCATCCAGTCGGCTGGTGCCGCGATGAAGCCGCAGCGCACCGAGGCCGACAGCGTCTTGGAGAAGGAGCCGATCTGGACGACGCGCTGCAGCCCGTCGAAGGCCGCAAGCCTCGGAGCAGGGCTGTGTTCGAAGTCGGCGAAGATATCGTCCTCGACGATGGTGAGATCCGCCTGGTCGGCGAGTTTCAGGAGCCGATGCGCGGTGACCGGCGACAGGATCGCGCCTGTCGGGTTGTGGATGCCGGAATTGGTGATGTAGAGGCGCGGCCGGTGCTCGGCGAGCGCCTCGGCGAAGAGTTCGATGTCCGGTCCCGAAGGCGTGTAAGGCACGCCGACCACCTTGGCCTGATGCGCTCGCAGCAGCGCATGGAAGTTGAAATAGCAGGGATCGTCGACCAGGACCGCATCGCCGGGTTCGATCAGGAAGCGGCACAGAAGGTCGATCGCTTGGGTGCCGCAGTCGGTCAGCATGATCTGGTCCGGCGAGACCTCGACGCCATGGTCGGCCATGCGCCTTGCCAGCAATTGGCGCAGCGGCGGCAGACCGAGCGGCGTGCCGTAGTCCGCAAGCGTCACGTCGTCGGCACGGGCAGCAGCGCGCAGCGCCCGGCGCAAGGCGGCCTGCGGCATCCAGGACGCCGGCAGCCAGCCGCAGCCGGGTTTCAGCATCTCCTCGCCGGCTTCGAGCGATTGCCGCGACACCCAGAGCGGGTCGACGGCTCGGTCCAGCCGTGGGCCGATCTCGGCGAGCGACAATGGCGCGAGCTGGCCGGCGGCGTAGAAGCCGGAGCCAGGCCGCGAACGGATCGTGCCTTCGGCTGCAAGGCGCTCATAGGCTTCGACCACGGTCGATTTTGAAACCTGCATGGATCTGGCCATGGCTCGTATCGACGGCAGGCGGGCTCCGGGCGTCAGCGTGCGCGCCGCGATCCGCTGGCGGATTGCCGCCATGACGGTTTCGACGAGGGTGGCGCCACTGGCGTTTGGGTCCGATGCGTCCATCTGTACTTCCCTGCCGACCATTACAGTTTTGTCGAATTGTACCTCATTGTCTCTGGTGATGCCATGGCTTGTCCCGTACGGGAGCACAAACGGAGCGGATGATGGAAAAGAGTTTCGACGGCTGGCTCAGCGGCTTCATTGGGGTGCTGATCTTCAGCGGGTCGCTGCCGGCGACGCGGGTGGCGGTGATGGATTTCGATCCGACCTTCCTGACGGCTGCCCGGGCGGCGATCGCCGGCCTGCTCGGGATTGCGATGCTGCTGCTGTTTCGCGAGAAGCGTCCGGAGCGCAGCGACCTGATCTCGCTCGTCGTCGTTGCGCTGGGTGTCGTGGTCGGCTTCCCGTTGCTGACGGCGCTGGCGCTGAAACATGTCACCTCGGCGCATTCCATCATCTTCGTCGGCCTGCTGCCGCTGGCCACCGCGATCTTTGGCGTGCTGCGCGGCGGCGACCGTCCGCGCCCGGCCTTCTGGCTGTTCTCGTGTCTGGGAAGCGCTTTAGTGGCGGGCTTCGCGCTAGCGCAAGGCGTGACCGCGTCGCCGGTCGGCGACGGCCTGATGCTCGGCGCCATCATCGTCTGCGGGCTGGGTTACGCCGAAGGGGCCAAGCTGTCGCGCAAGCTCGGCGGCTGGCAGGTGATCTGCTGGGCCTTGGCGCTGTCGCTGCCGGTGATGCTGGCGTTGAGCTTCGCGACGCTGCCGCCATCCTTTGCGGCGATCGGTTCGGGCGCCTGGATCGGCCTGGGCTATGTCTCGCTGTTCAGCATGCTGATCGGCTTCGTGTTCTGGTATCGCGGCCTCGCGCAAGGCGGCATCGCCGCCGTCGGGCAGCTGCAGCTGCTGCAGCCCTTCTTCGGCCTGGCGCTGGCGGCGACGCTGCTGCACGAAAAGGTCAGCCCGCTGATGGTTGTCGTGACGCTTGGCGTCGTGGCCTGCGTGTTCGGGGCGAAGAAGTTCGCGCGGTAGGGGTGGCTTCCCGTAATCGCGCTCGGTTTTGCCGGGTGCGCATAGGCGCACTGCACAGGGATTTTGACCGATCGGCTCTGTTTGCGTTGGCAGGTGGCATGCGTTGGAGATTGGCCGAAACGCCCGTCGCGATCGTCATTCCAGGGCAAAGCAGGAGCGAAGCTCCGTTGGAATCCATGCCGTTACCTTCGCCAGGGCGTGCAACGGAGCAGAATTCTGCGCCGTGGCGGCGCTTCCAAGTCACGGAATGGATTCTATGGTCTGCGCGCGTCGCTTCGCTCCTTGCTCCGCCATAGAATGACGACGTTGGGGCGGCTTCAACCAATCCCCGGCGTTTGCGCTGATTTCACGGAAATGAATCTTACACCAAGACAAACGGCAACCTTTCAAAATCCCTGTGTCGGGGAACTAAAACTTCGTCACCACCCCAATGCCGATGCCCTCGAAGCCGCCCATGGCCATCAACGCGGCGGGCGCCTCTTCGAGACTGATCTTCTTGCCCACCAGCAATTCGGGCTTCAGCTTGCCGGTGCGGATCATCTCCATCATCGCGGAATAGCGGTAGGCCTGCATGCCGTGGCTGCCGAGGATTTCGAGCTCGAAGGCGATGACCTTGTCCATCGGCACTTGCGGACGGGCATGCTCGCCCAGCATCAGCCCGACCTGAACGTGGCGGCCGCGCCGGCGCAGATTGGCAATCGAGTTGAAGGATGTGGTCGGGTGGCCGAGCGCATCCATCGACATATGCGCGCCGCCATTGGTGATCTGCTTGACGGCCTTGACGACGTTCTGCGTCGCCGAGGCATTGATCGTCGCCACCGCGCCGATCTTTTTTGCGAATTCCAGCTTCTCGTCGGTGAGGTCGATGGCGATGACATTGGCGCCCATGGCACTGGCGATCATGATCGCCGAGAGGCCGACGCCGCCGCAGCCGTGCACCGCGACCCATTCGCCCGGCGTCACCCGGCCCTGGTCGACGATGGCCCGGAAGGAGGTAACGAAGCGGCAGCCGAGGCTGGCGGCGGTGGCGAATTCCATCTCTTCGGGCAGGCGCACCAGATTGGTGTCGGCGTGCTCGATGCCGACATATTCGGCGAACGAGCCCCAGCCGGTGAAGCCCGGCTGCGTTTGGTGCTCGCAGACCTGATGGTTGCCAGACGTGCATTCGAAGCAGCGGCCGCAGCCGACCGCGAAGGGGACCGTGACACGATCGCCGGCCTTCCAGCGGCCGACCTGCTTGCCGGCGGCGACGACGACGCCAGCCAACTCATGTCCGGGGACGTGCGGCAGCGTGATGCCGTCATCATGGCCCATCCAGCCATGCCAGTCGCTGCGGCAAAGACCCGTAGCCTCGACCTTGATGACCACGCCGTCGGCGGCCGGCTTCGGATCGGGAACGGTCCGGATCGTCGGCGCCTCGCCGAATTTTTCAAAGACGACAGCTTTCATAGGCGACTCCACCCATCTTTTATCCGAGAGCGACGATAGCCGATTCCATGCAAAGCTGACCGGAAATCGATTCTGCCAGCGCCGGGACAGGCGAACCGACCATTTATTTCGGAGCTGGCTTCTAGGCATTGACGTTGAGAGTTGGACACTAGATCAGGATGACCTTTCGTTGAATCGCCATCCCGGTCTAAATCTTTGTAGCAGCATGATCTTCTCCGAAAACCGGTTCCCGCTTTTTGGGATCATCCTCTAGTTAGGTGAGATATCAAGCAGCGGCTGCCGCTCGCGAAACCAGTCATCGGCTTCGGCATCCCACGGCCAAACACCGGACGTTGTCGGAAAAATAAGCTGCACAATCCGGAAATCGGGCCCGTCATAAAACCATATGTCCCAGCCGAAATATTCTGGGTAGTGATCGGGATGGACTGCACCGAACTGACAGTCGAAGCCGCCTCCCAGGAAACCCGATGTCCGCTCCCCGACGCTGAACCTCTCGCCACTGCGCACCCGTCGGCAATATTCGTTGATAATGGTCAGCGAAAGCTCCTGCTTGAGCCCGATGACGACCAATTCAGGGACGCCAAAATTGTGCTCGATCCCGACCGAGTAAGCGAAGGGCGGATGCTCGTCCTCCTCCAGCACATAGAGGATGTGGCAGCCGTACTCTTCGATGTCGGCGAGCGTCTTTGCCTCGTCGGGATCCCTGGCTTCTCTATTCGGCATCGATCTGGTTCTGCGGCGCAGCCTTCTGGAACGCCGGCAGCGCCATGCAGGCGGCGTTGATGCGCGCAATCACGGGGTAGGGCGCCATGTCGACGCCGAAGCGGGCATTGTTGGCGACCTGCGCGGCGAGGCAGATGTCGGCAAGGCCCGGCGCATCGCCGTGGCAGAAGGTGCCGGTCTGCGGCGACGAAGCGAGAATCTTCTCAAGCGGCTGGAAACCTTCGTTCACCCAGTGCCGGAACCAGTTGACGACATCCTCGTCGCCGGCGCCGAACAAACTGCGCAGCGAGGTCAGCACGCGCAGATTGTTCACGGGATGGATGTCGCAGGCGATCATCTGCGCCAGCATCCTGACGCGGGCTCGACCCAGCGCATCCTTCGGCAGCAGCGGCGGCTCGGGCTGGATCTCGTCGAGATATTCGATGATCGCCAGCGACTGGGTCAGAAGCGTGCCATCGTCAAGAATCAGCGCAGGCACCAGCCCTTGCGGGTTGACGGCGCGATAGGCGGGCTCGAGATGCTCGCCATGGCGCAAGTGGTGCGGCACATAAGTGTAGTTCAGGCCCTTCATCTCCAGCGCGATCCGCACCCGGTAGGAGGTGGAGGAGCGGTAGTAGTTGTGAAGGACGAGGTCGCTCATGGCCTCGTCTGCCCGATGGTCACTGCGATCTCGCCGATGCCGTCGACGCCGCCGGTGATCCTGTCGCCGGCCTGGACCGCGCCGACGCCGGCCGGCGTGCCGGTGAAGATCAGGTCCCCGGGTTGCAGCTCGACCGCCTCGCTGCAAATCGCGACGATGTCGGCGATCGGCCAGATCAGCTCGGCAAGATCGCCGTCCTGCTTCACCGCGCCGTTGACGGCAAGCCAGATGCGGCCTTTGTCCGGATGCCCCGATTTCGCGGCCGGAACCAGCGGCCCGCAAGGCGCGGATTGGTCGAACGCCTTCGACCAATCCCAGGGCCGCGCCGCCTTCTTGGCCTGATCCTGCAGGTCGCGGCGGGTCAGGTCAACGCCGACGCCATAGCCCCAGACATGGGCGAGCGCGTCTTCGCGCGGAACGCGGAAGCCGGCTTTGCCGACGGCCACGACAAGCTCGATCTCGTGGTGCAGGTTCGAGGTCAAAGGCGGGTAGGGGATCTCGGCACCGCTGTCGACCACCGCGTCGGCGGGCTTGGTGAAGAAGAAGGGCGGGTCGCGCTCATCATTGCCGAGCTCGCGCGCATGCGCGGCGTAATTGCGGCCGACGCAGAAGATGCGGCGCACGGCAAACCGCTCCGCCGAGCCTGCGACGGCAACCGAGGCAATGGCCGGCGGCGGAAGGACGAATTCGGGCATGGGCGGTCTCCGTGCTGGCATGAATCGTTCGCACCTTCAGCCGATTTCGACGGGCGAGCAAGGCTCTATGGCCGCGAACATGTTGGCCCTGTCGCTTCACGGACAATGCCGTGTACCATTGGGCGATATACTATTTGCCAATAATCTGGCCATGGTCACGAGACTATCCTGTGCCGGCTGAAACCGAACCGATGCCTGATCCTGAGCAATGACCGCAATCAACGATCGCGCCCGCTTCCTGATCATCGACGACCACCCGCTGTTTCGCGAGGCGCTGCACAGCGCCGTGCAGATGGCCTATCCGGACGTCGACACGGTCGAGGCTCGTTCGATCGGGGAAGCGATCGAGCTTCTTGCCGACGCCAAGCCGTTCGACCTCGCGCTGCTCGATTTGAGCATGCCGGACGTGCATGGCTTCGAGGGGCTGTTGCAGCTGAGGACCCGCTATCCGCGGCTGCCGGTGGTGATCGTGTCGGGCTACGAGGAACCGAAGATCATCTCTGAGGCGTTGTCCTACGGCGCCGCCGGCTTCATCCCGAAGTCGGCGCGCAAGAGCGATCTCGCCGCCGCCATCCGTTCGGTGATGGATGGCGCGGTCTATGTGCCGGAAAATTACGAGGGCCAGCCGCCGGACCCCGACAGCACCGATCGCGCCGACATGGTGCAGCGCCTTGCCAGGCTGACGCCGCAGCAGCTGAGGGTCCTGCAGATGCTGCGCCAGGGCATGCTCAACAAGCAGATCGCCTACGAGCTGCAGGTGGGCGAGACCACCGTCAAGGCACATGTCTCCGAGATCCTGCGCAAGCTCAACGTCTACAGCCGCACGCAGGCGGTGATCGAGGTCTCGAAGCTCGACAATGCGGAGCTGTTTCGAGATCAGGCTGGGTTTTGAACGCTGGCTGAAAAGTGAACTGTCGCCGTAATCCCTGCGCAATCCTGATCTCTACCATGACGCTAAAAAGATATAGATGAGATTATTGCTCTCGCTTCCTCTAATTCTTTGATTACAAGCCTGCTTTCTAAAGCCAAGTATGTCGCTAACGCAAAATCATTTCCATTCGATAAGTACCACGCCGATAATATTTTATCAATTGTCTTTGATAGTACTCCAACGCACATTATGTTGCCAAATTTCTGCGTAGAAATATGCTCGGCAGCTATGTGGTTGTTTTGACAAAATTGAATCATAAACGATCTAGGAACGTCGAAATCTGCGTTTGGTTTCTCGCCGCCACTGTATCTGGCAATAGTAAATTGAAGCGCGCCGACACCTGATGTTTTGGCCAAGGTCGGTGGCCCCTTGTTGGGAAGATCGTCAGTTATGTCTTCCCATTCGTCGGGAAGGTCCAAGGTGATGCCATAGAATTGTATCCTCATTTGGTTTCGTTGGTCATTCTGATTGGCATTTCTTTTAGACGGTGGCTTCGGCTGGGTGGGGCCTGTCTTTAAGCCAGCAAATGCGCCAAGAGCGCGCGTAGTTGCGCCGGCTTCAGCGGCTTGCGCATCAGCTCTATGCCGGCGGCGCGGGCGGCTTTGGCGACGGGTTCGGAGCCGTCGGCGGTGACGATCAGCGCCGGCACGGTCCGGCCGAGATAGTCGCGCACTTCGGCTATCGTTGACGTGCCGAGGTCGCCGCCGTCGAGATGCTGGTCGGCGATGATGATGTCGGGCACCCAGGCGGTGTCGCCGAGCAGGTCGAGCGCATCGTCGGTCGAGGTGGCGGCGCGCACCAGGCATTGCCAGCGCTCGAGCAGCGAGGTCATTGCCGAGAGCACGTCCGTGTCGTTCTCGACCAGGAGCACCTTGGTGCCGAACAGGCCGTAGCCGCGCGGCCGCTCCATGTCGGCGGCGGCCATCGCCGGTTCGGCCGCGGCCATGCCGACCGGCACGTCGATATGGAAGATGGTGCCGCGCCCGACCTTGGAGGAAAAGGTCACCGGGTGGCCGAGGGCGGCCGCCATGCGGCGCACGATCGCGAGGCCGAGCCCGAGCCCGCCGGCGAGCCCGGCGTCGGCAAGCGTGGACGTGCCGCGGTGAAATTCCTCGAACACCGCCTCGCGCTGGTCCTCGGGGATGCCGCAGCCGGTGTCGGCGACGTCGATGCGGATGGTGTCGCCGCGATGCCTTGTGCCGACCAGCACGCCGCCGGAGCGGGTGTAGCGCAGCGCGTTGGAGAGGATGTTCTGCAGGATACGCCTGAGCAGCGTGCGGTCGGAACGCACCGCGACATTGACGGGACGGAATTTAAGCGACAGGCCTTTCTTTGCCGCTTCCGGAAGGAAATCCGAGCGCAGCGAGGAGAACAGCGCTTCCAGGCTGACGTCGCCGATTTCCGGTTGCACCACGCCGGCGTCGAGCTTGGAGATGTCGAGCAGCGTGCGCAGCAGGTCTTCCATCGTCTCCAGCGAGCGCTCGACCTGGCGCACCAGCTTCCTGCCTTCATCGCTGGCCTGGACCTCTGCCAGCGCCGAGACCGACAGATGCGCGGCGTTGAGCGGCTGCAGCACATCGTGGCTGGCGGCGGCGAGGAACCTGGTCTTGGAGAGGTTCGCGAGTTCCGCGCTCTCCTTCGCCGCGCTGAGGTCGATGTTCGACTGCTCGAGCCGGCGCAGCGTCGCGTGCAGTTCCTCGGTACGGTTGCGCACCCGGTTTTCCAGCGATATCGCGGTCTGGAACAGCGAGAAGGCATTGCCCTGCTGGTCCATCGAGCGCTCGACGCGGCTGACCAGCGCGGCGTTGATCTTCTTCAGCCTTTCGAGGTCGTCGATGTCGCGAAGCGGCATCGGCGCTCACTCGGCCGCCTGGCGCTCGCCGAAGGCGATGCCGGTAAAGGTCTGGTTGAGGTGCATCGAACGATACTGCTCGCCATAGGTGCCGAAGCCGATCACCTTATTGGTCCGATAGAGCTCGGAGATATCGCGAAAAACCTGGCGGTTGCGGGCGTCGAGCCGGCGCAGCACGCAGTCGAAACCGAGGATCATGTCGATGCCGCCAAGCCGATGCTCGACGTCCTGGAGAGCGGTGCGCGTCGCTTCGACCATATTCTTGGGCTGGGCGATGGAAAGCACCACGCCGTCGTCGATGGCGCAGAAGAAGGACAGCGAGCCGTCGGGATGCATGCGCTGGATCGAGCGGCAGTAATATTCGCCGCCGACCTTCACCACCACGGGGTGCGAGGCAAAGCTCAGCGGCGTCAGCGTCTGCGGCATGATGCCGACGGAGGCGGCATATTCTTCCGCCGCGTTGGTGGCGTTGAACTCGCGCACGACACGATGATCCGGGTCGGACGCCGTCACCACCAGCTTCTCGTCGGTCGGAATGAAATTGTCGGTCTTGAAGACGTGGAAGGGGATCTCGGTCGCGACCAGCACCACGATGGCGCTGTCGGACGCGACCGTGCCGTTGGCGATCAGCCTGGTCGTCTCGAATTTCAGGTCGTCGCCGGCCGAGCCGCCGATCAGCGGAATGTCGTCCAGCCCCCAGTGGATGGCCGAGGTCACCGCTTCCTCCGCATAGGACAGCCCGTCGATGAAGCAGAGCGCGAATATGTTCTTGGCCCGATCCTGGCCGACGCGCCCGCGCAGCAGGCGCCGCAGCGACGCGACCTCGCCGGTGATCCGGTCCATGCCCGACGAGGAGAGGTTCTCGACCATGGTGGAGACGGTCGAAAACGATGCCGACGGCAAAAGCAGGGCAAGGACATGTCCTTCCTCCAGCCCCTGCGGCGTGATCTCGCCGGCGGTCGAGCAGCCGGCATAGGCAAGCGATGGCGCGTGTACCGTCAACGCCTGCGCGAGCGCTGCCGCGTCGACCAAGCTCTGGGAGAAGAACAAAAGCGCGAAGCCGGCGTCGACGATTGCGGCTTCGGCCGCGATGGCCCGGGCAAAAACATTCGGATCGGGCTCATCCGTGGTGAGCGCCGAAAGGCCCGATGCATAGCGTGTGCTAGAACTGGCCAGCCGCCTTCTCCGCAATTTCCTCCAACGCTGTTTTATGCGTGTCTTTTCTTATGCGTGTCAGGCACGCTTCGCGTCGAGGGCATCTTTGCCCTCAATCCCTGATTTGGCAATGGGCCGGGCGGCATGCTCAACAGCTTGTCGGCCATGACCGAAAGTACAAGGGACGCAGCGCTGGCAGCACTGTTTTGCGCGTTGTACGGTACGCAAATAGCGCGCTGCCGAAGCACAGGCACGGCATCGGCAAGGCGAGGACCAAGGTTAATACCCAGGGAGGCTGCATGTCGGACGTGTCGTTGACTGTGAATGGGAAACGGGTCAGCGGTAGTGCCGAAGACCGAACGTTGCTGGTGCATTTCCTGCGAGAACATCTCGGCCTCACCGGAACGCATGTCGGCTGCGATACGTCGCAATGCGGCGCCTGCGTCGTGCATGTCGACGGCCGGGCGGTGAAGTCCTGCACCATGCTCGCCGTTCAGGCTTCGGGCTCGACCATCGTCACCATCGAAGGGTTGGCCGACGGCGCCGAGCTGCATCCGGTGCAGGCCGCGTTCAAGGAGCATCACGGGCTGCAATGCGGCTTCTGCACGCCGGGCATGATCATGGCCGCGACCGACATGATCGCGCGTCACCCGCAAGGCCTCGACGAGGCGACTGTGCGCGCCGAGCTCGACGGCAATATCTGCCGCTGCACGGGCTACCACAACATCGTGAAGGCGATCCTCGCCGCATCGAAGACGATGTCGAAGGGCGCCAAGGGCAAGGCGAAGCAGGCAGCTTAGGTGGTGAATGGTCAATGGTGAATGGTGAATAGAGCCGCCGGCTCTTCTCCTTTTCGCCATTCACCATTTCACAATTCACCATTCACTGAATTCCGGAGGAATTTCCGCAATGGGTATCGAAGGCGTCGGCGCCCGCGTGGCGCGCAAGGAAGACAAGAGGTTCATCACCGGCGGCGGCCGCTATGTCGACGACATGGTGGTTCCCGGCATGAAGCATGCGGTATTCGTGCGCAGCCCGCACGCGCATGCGCAGATCAAGAAAATCGACGTGAAGAAGGCGCAGGCCATGCCGGGCGTCGTCGGCGTCCTGACGGGCAAGGAGCTCAAGGCAGACGGCATCGGCAATCTGATCTGCGGCTGGATGATCCATTCCAAGGACGGAACGCCGATGAAGATGGGCGCGTGGTCGCCACTCGCCGTCGACAAGGCGCGCTATGTCGGCGACGCCGTGGTCGTCGTCGTCGCCGAGACCAAGGGCCAGGCGCGCGACGCGGCCGAAGCGGTCGAGATCACCTATAAGGAACTGAAGGCCGTGGTCGATGCCACGAAGGCGATCCAACCCGGCGCGCCGCAGATCCATGCCGAGGCCGAGAACAATCTGATCTTCGACTGGGAACTCGGCGACGCCAAGGCGACCGACGCGGCGATCAAGTCGGCGGCCCATGTCACGCGCATGAAGATCGTCAACAACCGGCTGGTGCCGAATGCGATGGAGCCGCGCGCGGCGCTCGGGCATTACGACAAGGCGGAAGACCACTATACCTGCTGGACGACGTCGCAAAATCCGCATGTCGCGCGACTGGTGATGAGCGCCTTCTACAACGTCGCGCCGGAAAACAAGCTGCGGGTGATCGCGCCGGATGTCGGCGGCGGCTTCGGCTCCAAGATCTACATCTATCCGGAAGAGATCGTCTGCCTGTGGGCATCGAAGAAGACCGGTGTCCCTGTCAAATGGGTGGCCGACCGCACCGAGAGCTTCCTGTCGGACGCGCATGGCCGCGACCATGTCTCGACGGTCGAGATGGCCTTCGACAAGGACAACCGCATCACCGGCCTCAAGGTCGATACGATAGCCAATCTCGGCGCCTACATGTCGCTGTTCTCGTCCTGCGTGCCGACCTATCTCTACGCGACGCTGCTGTCGGGCCAGTACAACATCCCGGCGATCCACGCCAATGTGCGCGCCGTCTATACCAACACTGCGCCCGTCGATGCCTATCGCGGGGCTGGGCGGCCGGAGGCCACCTATGTGCTCGAGCGCACGATGGAGACCGCGGCGCGCGAGCTTGGCGTGTCGCCGTCGGAACTCCGACGCCGCAATTTCATCACGTCCTTCCCGCACCAGACGCCGGTGATCATGAACTATGACGCTGGCGATTATAGCGCTTCGCTCGATGCGGCGATGAAAGCCGCCGACTATGCCGGCTTCACCAAGCGCCGCGCCGACGCCGCCAAGCAGGGCAAGCTGCGCGGCATTGGCATGAGCTGCTATATCGAGGCCTGCGGCCTGGCGCCGTCATCGGCGGTCGGCTCGCTCGGCGCCGGCGTCGGCCTCTGGGAATCGGCGGAGGTGCGCGTCAATGCCGCCGGCACGATCGAGGTGCTCACCGGCTCGCACAGCCATGGCCAGGGCCATGAGACGACATTCGCGCAACTGGTCACCCAGCGCTTCGGCGTGCCGATCGATTCCGTCTCGATCGTGCATGGCGACACCGACAAGGTGCAGATGGGCATGGGCACCTACGGCTCGCGTTCCGGCGCCGTCGGCATGTCGGCCATCGTCAAGGCGCTCGACAAGGTCGAGGCCAAGGCCAAGAAGATCGCCGCGCATCTGCTGGAGGCGGACGAGGGCGACATCGTCATCGAGAATGGCGAGGTCAAGGTCGCGGGCACCGACAAGAGCCTGCCCTGGTTCCAGGTGGCGCTTGCCTCCTACACCGCCCACAATTTGCCGGCGGGCATGGAGCCCGGGCTGAAGGAGACGGCCTTCTACGATCCGTCCAACTTCACCTTCCCGGCCGGCTGCTACATCTGCGAGGTCGAGATCGATCCGGAAACCGGTATGACGGAGATCATCCAGTTCGTCGCGGCGGACGATTTCGGCAACATCATCAATCCGATGATCGTCGAAGGGCAGGTGCATGGCGGCATCGCCCAGGGCGTCGGCCAGGCGTTGCTGGAAGGCGCGCATTACGACGCCAGCGGCCAGCTCCTGACGGCAAGCTACATGGACTACACCATGCCGCGCGCGGCCGACCTGCCGTCCTTCAAGGTCTCGACCTCGAACACGCCATGCCCGGGCAATCCGCTCGGCGTCAAAGGCTGCGGCGAGGCCGGCGCCATCGGTTCGCCGCCGGCGGTCATCAACGCCATCACAGATGCGCTCGGCGTCGTCGACATCGCCATGCCGGCGTCGCCCGCCACGGTGTGGTCGGCCGTTCGGGCGAAGCATTGAAAAGCGAATAGCGAATAGGGAGTAGCGAATAGGGGAGAGGAGAGCGATGCGGCGGATAGATAGTCCTACTCGCTATTCGCTACTCCCTATTCGCTTTTTCCCCGAAGGGAGAAAAGAGACATGTATTCCGTCAACTACCATCGCGCTTCCTCCGTCGCTGACGCCGCAAGGCTGCTGAAGAACGGCGACGCCAAGCTGCTCTCCGGCGGCATGACGCTGATCCCGGCGATGAAGACGCGGCTCGCGGCACCGTCGGACCTCGTCGATGTCTCGCGGCTGAAGGACCTGCAGGGCATCAGGGTGTCCGGCAAGACCGTGACCATAGGTGCCGCGACGACGCATTACGACGTCTCCACCGACGAGAAGCTGAAGAAGGCCTGCCCGGCGCTTGCACATATGGCATCGCTGATCGGCGACCCGGCGGTGCGCTACAAGGGCACGATCGGCGGCTCGATCGCCAACAACGATCCGGCGGCCGACTATCCGGCGGCATTGCTGGCGCTGGGCGCGACGATCGTCACCAACAAGCGCGAGATCGCGGCGGACAAATTCTTCAAGGGCCTGTTCGAGACAGCGCTGAAGGACAGCGAGATCGTCACGGCGGTGAGCTTTACCGCTCCGGCCAAGGCGGCCTACCAGAAATTCCGCAACCCGGCTTCGCGCTACGCCATCGTCGGCGTGTTCGTGACCAAGGGCAAGGACGGGGTGAGGGCGGCAGTGACAGGCGCCGGCGAGGACGGCGTCTTCCGCTCCAAGGAAATCGAGGCAGCGCTGGCGAAGAATTTCGACGTCGCGGCACTCGGCGGCCTCAAAGTGCCGGCGAAGGGGCTGATGAGCGATATCCATGCCTCCGCCGATTACCGCGCCAATTTGATCGCGGTGATGGCCAAGCGCGCCGTGGCCGCTGCCAACGCCTGAACGGCGACACCATGCATGAAAGAAGGGGCCTCGCGGCCCCTTTTTCTTTCGCTGCGGCAATGGTTTAGACGCAAACGGCTGTTGAATTGCGGCTTCGCACTTGCACAAAGTTATCCCGCACTGCAAAATAAATCCGGCGGGAATACCAGATGGTCGGGGTGCGGGCAATGTTTCGCATGCGGACCTCGAGTCGCGAAGGCACGGTATGACCGACATCTCCGCAGCGTCCGTTGTCCTGCCGAGGGCCGCGACCGACAGGGAAGCCAGGGCAAGACTGGCCTATCTCGACGGTTGGCGAGGCCTGTCGATCGCCATGGTGCTGGTCGGCCATTTCTTTCCCGTCCCAGGGCTCAATCTCGGCGTGCTCGGCGTCGAGTTCTTCTTCGTGCTGAGCGGCCGGCTGATGGGCGAAATCCTGTTCATCGAGCGCTTTCCGCTGAAGAAATTCTTCAAGCGCCGCTTCTCGCGCATCTATCCAGCGCTGCTAATGTTCGTGATTGCCGCCATGATCGGCCTGACCGGAACCTTCATCGCCTTCAAGTGGAAAGCGGCGCTGACGGCGCTGACCTTCACCTACAATTACGCCGGCGTCCTGATCACCCGCGCCGGCGCGCTCGACCACATCTGGTCGCTCTGCGTCGAGGAGCATTCCTATATCCTGCTGGCGCTGATCAGCGTGGTGGTTACCGGTCGGGCGAATGTCGTGCGGCTGCTGGTGGTGCTGGCGCTGCTGGCAATGGCCAACGGCGCCATTTCGTACGGCGTTCTCGGCATGGGCTACGAGACCAGTTACTGGCGGAGCGACGTGCATATCGCCTCGATCCTGCTGTCCGCGGCGATCTGCCTGCTCAAGGCCGATGGGCGCCTGCCGGCTTTCCTGCAAAACCAGCATGTGGCGCTTGCGGCGGCGGTTGGCGGCGTGTTGCTGTTTCTCGATCCGGTGCCGACCACGATCCATTATCTTGTCGGCGTGCCGCTGCTGGCGCTCGCCGTCAACACGCTCGACTTCGCGGGCGGCTATCTGACGGGGCCGTTGTCGTCGCGGCCGATGGTGATGCTCGGCCTGTGGTCCTATTCGCTTTATCTCTGGCAGCAGCCTTTCTACAAATTCGTCGATGAGCACGGTCGCGCGCCGATCCCGATGCTGGCGGCTGTGTTCGCCTGCGCGCTCTGCAGCTATTACATCGTTGAAAAGCCCGCGCGCGGCTGGCTCAACCGCAATTGGTGAGCGCTCTCAGGCTGGCGTGGCCGCCTTCTGCGCGGCGAGATAGCGGCGAAGCCCGGCTTCGCCGCGCGGCGTGGTCCAACGATGGTTCCAGGCGAAGGCTGGCCTCAGAATCGGCGCCAGCAGCTTGAGGATCGGCCTCTCGACCGTGACCTGCCAGATAAGGTCGACATGCGTGCCTCGTCCGGACGGCGACAGCTCTGCCCGCCAGAGCCCGTCGAAGTCGCCGAAGGTCTTGACGACCACCAGCCGGCCGGGCTCGAGCTCGGCCGCCTCGATGATGAAGTTCAGCTCATAGGGCAGGGCGCCGCGCGCTCTCGCCCTGGCGCGCGCACCGACGACGCCCTTGCCCTTCTTGTCGAGCGGCTCGACCTCCTTGTAGGCATCGCCCCACCAGAGCGGCAGAAGCTGCGCGTCCGAGAGCACGTCCCACACTTCCTGCGGCGTGCCTTCCGGGATGTCCCAGCTCTCGTCGAAGCGGAAGACATTGCTTGCCATGACGTCGCCCCCAACCAGCGGAACGGCCATGTTAGCTGCGGCTTGTTTTCCTTGCCAGCGGCTTCGGAGGCATCTTCAGGCGACGATGGGCTTCGCCCAATAGCGCACCGACTTCCTGCCGCCGTGGATCACCGCATCGCCGACCTCGGCGAAGCCGAGCGCTGCGTGGAAGGCGTCGGAGGCCGGATTGGGCGGATCGGCGTTGACCTCGCAGGTGACGATCGCGTGGCCGGCGCGCCGGGCCTGCTCGAACAGATCCTCGTAAAGCCGTCGGGCGTGACCACGGCCGCGCGTCCCGGCCGCGACCACCACACGGTCGACATAGACAAAGCGCAAATAGCGCTCGCGGAACCAGAGGAAGTTCGGGCTGTCGTAGCTTGCGTCCTGGTCGAAGCACATGATGAAGGCTTCGAGCGCGCCGATGCGGCGGGTGTAGAAGGCTTGCCCGAGCAGGAATGAAAGCCTTTCCGGCTCGAGCCAGGACAGCTCTGCCGCATGTTCGTTGTTGAGCGCGAGGATGGCGGGCTCGTCGGCGGGCGAGACGCGCTCGATCGAAAGCACTTGCTTGGTCATCGTCCTTGCCATCAGGCCTTCGCGGCCGCGATCGTCGCCGCCACCTTGGCTTGATCGGTCACTGTGTTGCGGTATTCGCGGTCGAGGTCGGTGCCGCCCATGCCGACATTCGGGTTGCGGTAGCGCATGGCGCTCGGCACGTCCGCAAGTGCTGCAAAATGCATCTCGGTCAGTCCAGTACGCCTGCGTACCTCGCCGATCGTGTCGGGGGCAAGTGCGCCACAGCCGAGTATGATGATGCGCGAGCCGGCCTGGCGAACGAGCTCCGCCAGAAGCTCGACGCCTTCGACCGCCGTGTCGCGCTGGCCACTGGTCAGCACGCGGCCGACCTTGCAGCGGATCAGGGCTTCGAGCGCCTCGGCCGGATCGCGCGTCATGTCGAAAGCGCGGTGGCAGGTGACATTGAGCGGGCCGGCGGCCTCGACCAATGCGCGCATGCGCGCCTCGTCGATGGCGCCGTCGGCGGTCAGGCAGCCGACGACGACGCCGGCGACGCCGAGCTCGCGAAGAGCTTCGACATCGGTGAGCATCGAGCGGTATTCGGTCTCGCTGTAAAGGAAATCGCCGCCGCGCGGTCGCACGATGACATGGAAGGGGATGGTCGCGCTTTCGAGCGCGGCGCGCACCGTGCCCAGGCTCGGCGTGATGCCGCCTTCGATCAGGCTGGCGCAAAGCTCGACTCGGTCGGCGCCGGCGGCCTGCGCGGCGAGCAGCCCGTCAATGCCTTCGACGCAGATTTCGATCAGGGGGAGTCGGGCGTCGGTCACCAATGTCCATCCATGTTTCAACAGATGGCCAGCCCTAGCATCGCGGCGATTGCTGCGAAAGCCGCAACGATCGATCCAGGGGCCGGCGGTGATTATCGAGGCTTGGTGCAGAATGCCGTTGACATTCATAACTGTCAGGTTATAGATAACCCATAGCTGCTGAGTTATTGATGTAATGGGAAGCACGACGTGCCACCTGGAGATGGTGAAGAAGATCGCACTAAAACCGGCCTGCGGACTGTCGTCACCTGGACACTGACGCCGACCGAAACCGGCACCCATCTGCGCGTGGAACAATCGGGCTTCAGACCGCGGGATGCGCAGAGCTATCGACGCGCCAGCCGTCACTGGAAGCGCTGTCTCGCGGCTTTGCAGAAATTGCTGGAACAATTGGACAAGGAGGATGTCATGGACGATATCGCCAAAGACCCGACGAAGAATGAAACCAAATCGATCGTTGTCGAGCGGCTCATTCCACACGGCGCCGACAAGGTTTGGCGTGCGCTGACATTTCCGCATCTCGTTGCCGAATGGCTGATGGAAAACGACTTCGCGCCGGTCGAAGGCCATCGCTTCACCTTCCGCGCAAAGCCCGTGCCCGGCTGGTCAGGTGTGACGAACTGCGTGGTGCTAAGGGTCGAACCGCCAAGGCTGCTCGCCTACAGCTGGGGCGACGGAAGCGAGTCCGAAAGTGGTCTGAAGACGGTGGTGACATGGTCGTTGACGCCAGAAGGCGATGCCACCCGGGTGCGGATGGAGCAATCCGGCTTCAGGCCGCAGGACGAGCCTGGCTACAAAGGCATGGGAAGCGGTTGGCCGCGCATCCTGGAGCGGCTTGAGCAGGTTGCCGCCGGGCAGAGCTGATCCCGACATTTGCGCCGACATGAGGTGCAAGTCCCCTGATGCGTCTGCATCCAGGGCTCGCAAAAAACGTCCGAAGGAGACCAATGATGGAAGCAAGATTGAAGAACCCGGTGATGCTCATTCCGGGCGCGCTGCAGGCGCTGCTGGCGCTCGACAAGTCGACCGAAGCCGGCGGCTTGCCTTATGTGACGCGCAAGCTCGTTCATCTGCGTGCCAGCCAGATCAACGCCTGTGCGGTCTGCGTCGACATGCATGCGCGTGAATTGAAGAAGGCCGGCGAGAAGGACGAGCGAATCTTCGCCGTGTCGGCATGGCGGGAGACGCCTTATTTCAATGACGCAGAGCGCGCGGCACTTGCGCTTGCCGAAGCCGCGACACGCATGGCCGACCGCTCCGACGCGGTGCCAGACGACGTCTGGGACGAAGCGGCGCGCCATTATGACGACAAGGCGCTCGCCGCCCTGGTGATCCAGATCGCGCTGATCAATGCGTTCAACCGCCTGAACGCCACCACGCGGCAACCCGTGGGCGCCTGGGGGTAAGGTGGGAGGAGGGCGCCCGCTCCGAAGCGGGCCTCTCGCCGGCTACTGTTTCAGGATCGTGTTCTTGGCGCCTTGCTCGACCTGATCGATCACCAGCAGCTTCACTGGATCGGTGCCGATATTGGTGGCCTGGTGCCATTGGCCGATCATCTCGACGATGAAGTCGCCGGTCTTGTAGGTGTTGGCGGCGCCGGTCTCGACATTGGCGACCCTGAGCGTGCCTTGCTCGACATAGGCATAGCGCGGGAAGGGGTGCTTGTGCACCGGCAGGGTAGCGCCGGGGGCTATCTGGTATGACGAGACTTGAACCTCGACATTCTTTTGCGGCAGCGTGATCGGCTGGCCCGATGCGGTCGTCGTCTTCGCCGCCAGCGACGTCACCACGACCGGCGTGTTGCCGCTGTCCAAGGCGTTGGCCGCGGTCGCGTAGACGGCGGCTATCGCCAACAGTGCCGGTATTGTGATGTTGCGCATAGTCCCCTCCAAATTGCCGCACCATCGCCCGACCGACATTGACCCACAAGCATTCTTTTGCAAACGGCTCTGTCACACGGCGGGACTGTCCTGCCGTTTGGCTGTCCCGGACTTCGGCGGCCGCAACAGCAGGGCGAGCGGCACAAGCAGCGCCGTCGCTACCGCGCAATAGAAGAAGACATCGACATAGGCGAGCAGCGAAGCCTGGCGGCCGATCTCCTGGCCGATCCAACCCACGGCCTGTTGCCTGGCCTCGGCCAGCGGCGAGCCTTCGGCGACGAAATGGTCCGTCACCTGGCGAAGCGTCTGCTGATAGGTGTCGCTCGACTGCGCCGTGTGGCTGACCAGCACCGACTGATGGAGCTGGGCGTTCTGGGCAATCACCGTGTTGGACAGCGACACGCCGATGCTGCCGCCGAGGTTGCGCGCGACATTGATCAGCGAGGACGCCTGATCGGTCTTCTGCGGCGGCAGGCCGACATAGGCGGCTGTCGAGATCGGGATGAACAGGAACGGCAGGCCGATCATCATGTAGACGCGCGCATAGGCGAAGAAGCCGAAGCTGGCATCGGGCGTCAGCGAGGTCGTGTGCCAGAGCGCGACCGCGACCACCGACATGCCCAGCATGATGAGATAGCGCGGCTGAACGATACCGGCGGCAAAGCCCGAAATCGGCATCAGCATCAGCATGGCGATGCCGCCCGGCATCATCGACAGGCCGGAAAGGGTGGCGGTGTAGTCGAAGGTCGTCTGCTGCAGCTGCGGCAAGAGCTGCGTGGTGCTGAAGAGCACCGCGCCGACCGCCATCATGACCAGGAACGACATGCCGAACTGACGGCTGAAAAGCAGGCGGATGTCGACGATCGGGTCGCGCCTCGTCCACTCCCAAGGAAGAAGCAGCAGGAACGACACAGCCGAGATCACGGCGAAGGTGGTGATGAAGGCCGAGGCGAACCAGTCGTTGCGCTGGCCCTCGTCGAGAAAGACTTCGAGGCAACCGAGCGCCATCGCCACCAGGATGAAGCCGATCCAGTCGACCTTCAGCCCCTTGCTCAGCCGCTCGCGGCGCTCGCGCTCGAGAATGTCGGGCTCGATGACCAGCCATTGCACGAGCGCCAGCGACATGATGCCGAACGGCACATTGATGAAGAAGATCCAGTGCCACGAGAAATTGTCCGTCAGCCAGCCGCCGATGGTCGGGCCGACCGTTGGCGCAACGATGACCGCAATGCCATAGAGGGCAAAAGCCTGGGAGCGCTTCTCCGGCGGAAAAGTGTCGGCGAGGATCGATTGCTCGCTCGGCGCCATGCCGCCGCCGCCGAGCCCCTGCAGGATGCGGAAGGCAATCAGCGTCGGCAGATTGGGGGCCAGCCCGCACAGCAGCGATGCGAGCGTGAACGTGGCCACGCAGATCATGTAATAGCGCTTACGGCCGATGACGCTGGCGAGCCAGCCGCTGACCGGGATGATGACGGAGTTGGCGACGAGATAGGTGGTGATCACCCATGTGCTTTCGTCCATGCCGGCGGCCAGGCTGCCGGCGATATTGCGCAGCGCGACATTGGCGATCGAGGTGTCGAGCACCAGCATGAAGGTGGCGATCGAGACGACGATCGCAATAAGCCAGGGATTACGCCCGCCGGCCGCCGACCGGCTTTGGTCGCCCTGGACTGCTGCGGCATCGCTCATCTGACCTTGACCGTCGGCACGACAGACATGCCGGGACCGAGATAGACGCCCGGCGGCTGGTCGAAGACGATCTTGACCGGCACGCGCTGCACCACCTTGACGAAATTGCCGGTGGCGTTTTCGGCCGGGAGCAGGCTGAACGCCGTGCCGCTGCCGGCCTGGACGCTGTCGACATGGCCATGGAAGGTTTTTTCCGGATAGGCGTCGATGGCGATGTCGACGGGCTGGCCCGGCCGCATTAGGTCGAGCTGCGTCTCCTTGAAGTTCGCTTTCACCCAGACGTCCTTGGGCACGAACATCATCAGCACCTGGCCGGGCTGCGCATAGGTGCCCTTCGCCGCCGTGATGTTGGTGGCATGGCCTGCCACGGGCGCCGTGATCATCGTGCGGGCGAGAGTGGTCCTGGCCTGATCCTCGGTGGCCTCGGCCTGCCGAAGCTTGGCCTCGGCGCTCTTGCCCTGTGCCTGCAGAACCGCAACCTGGCTTTTCGCCGCCTCGGCATTGGCGTTGGCGGCATCGAGCGCTGCCTGGTCCTGGCGCAAGGTCGAAGCGGCCTGCTGTGCCTGTTGTTGCGTCGCCGTGCCCTTGGCGAGCAGCTCGCGGTTGCGCTGGTCCTCGGATTTGGCGAATTCGAACGCGGCCTGCGCCTGGGCCACCTGCTTTCCGGCGACATCGATCTTGGCGTTCTGCGCCTGGGTCTGGGCCTGGACGTTGGCGATCTCGGCCTGCGCCGCCGCCACGCCGGCTTCAGCCTGTTTGAGCGAGGCCTGGTAGTCGCTGTCGTCGATGCGCAGAAGCACGGCGCCGGCCTCGACCGGCTGGTTGTCGGTGACGGCAACGTCGGTGATGCGCCCGGCAATTTCCGCGCCGACCGTCACCGTTCGGGCGTCGATGAAGGCATCGTCGGTCCATTCATAGTGCCGTGCGTTGATCCACCAGATGACTGCGGCCGCGATGACCAACAGGATCAGGATGGCGACGATCGCCGCTATATAGGGATGGCGTCTGATGAGGCCGGGTTTGTTGCCGTCGGACGAACCGTCATTCGCCTGCGCGTCTTGCGCTTGCGTGTCGTCGTCGCGCCCATCTTCGACGCACTTGTCTTCGACGGGCGTGTCTTCGACGCGCTTGTCGTCGCCCGGCGGGCGTTGCTGCCGATCGGACCGGGGCTGAGCCCGCGGTTCCTCCGTGGGAGCGGTTTCGCGCTCTTTTCTGTCAGTTTTTGCGTCCAAGGCAACGGATCCCAGATATCGTCGACCCCTCTCGCAGCAGGGTCAACGGGTGGTTTCCGCAAAGGTTCCTGTCGCCGGATGCCGTAATTCCCCTCAGTCCCGCCGAAGGCATTGGCCCTCCAAATGGATGATGGCATCGTCGCTGCGAGAGTAATAGGATCGTCGCTGCGACCGAAACCTCAGGGAGGGGCTGCTCATGCAGTCTCCGATGGAAAAGGACAAAAGCTCAACTCGGCCATTGCCGGGAGAAGCGGAACGTCGGGCGAGGCTGCAAAAAATGCAGGGGCTGCGAAGCCTGCGATCTTACGGCTCCTGCCTTCGGCTTGATCCAAGCGCCCAGTTTCACGATCTGATCGATTGTACCGCGCTGCTGGAACCGTTGAATGAAGGCGACGACGGGCATCGACGGCGAACCGCCGCGCTCCCAAGCCACATGGTTTGCTAGTCTCGCGCCGGCGCTGTCGGCCCTGGCAAGCAGCGGCGAACGCTTACAAGTCGGACGGCTGCATCCCTCAACAGGAGATTCGGGGCCATTCTGTTCGACCGCGGGGATAAGCTCAATCTAAATCATCGCGCGATCTGCCCGGTCCCAAGCCGCGCAAGGACAAGCAACGCGAAATCCGAAATGCTGCCGCCCGACAAAACCAACGACTGGGATCGGAACAAGGGTCCATGGTGACGGGGACAGCGTTGGGATCGAACACGACGAGGCCTAGCCGGCGACGACAGCGGGCCGGCACCTCGGAGAAGCAGCCCGGCAAGGCTGGCGGGGTAGAACCAGTCAGGCCGGGCCTGACCAGCAAGGCTCGCAACGCCCCGGCTGAGATCGAGCCTATCAGCCCGACCCAAGATTCTTGCCATACAAATGGAGGATGCCTAGCCGGCCAGTGGGAACCAAGACCCGCCTTGCCAATAAGTCCCGACGGCTGTTCCTGGACCTACGGTGACGGAACTGCCCATGCGCGGTAGAGGCAGCGGTGATGTTTGGCGGCTGCAGCCATCTTGCCGACGGTGACTGGAATTCCGTTGCAGGCCGCCAATCAATCCAACGGAATTGGCTGATAGGCTGCCGGGTGCAAGCCGCGTTTGTACCTCGCCAAGATTTCCTCTTCGATTTCGTCGATCGCCAGCGTTAGTGCGCGTTGATTGTTAGCGTCGACGTCAATGATCCACCGGCCGCGCGCCGTCAGCAAGCCGCATACGCGCGCCACGACAGTGGCCGACTGAAGCCTTTTGTCCAATCCGGTTTCGAACAAACGCTCGGCAAAGGTGTGGCTCTTCTGTCTCCGGTCAAGCCGCTCGATGAGAAGTTGCTCGCAGGCGTCGATTCTAACCACCACGTCCGACTCGGGGATGAAATCCAGCGCGTGAGCAAGGCACGTCTCATCTGCTGTTTCACTGAAGCAGGCGAGCATCGAAACCGCCTGAACGAAGGCTTCGTCGAAAATAAGAATTTCCTCGCTGGTGGCAGATTGGCGCCATGCGCGGGCAAGGCGGAGAACGTATTGACTTAGCCTGATGCGCCAGATCAAGTTTGTGGGAGGCAGTGTGTGCACCAGGTTCGCGCGAATTCTGAAGTCGACGGCATTTGCGGATGGGCGACAGGCCATGCCAATCGAGCGTGCAGCCGCGCGAGCGACTCGACCCATCGCAGTGACAATGCCGCCGGGGTCCAGCATGGATCGGTGAGCAGCCCGCCGGTCAGTGAGAACAATCCTTGCAGGGTGTCCGTGAGCCCGCAACTGGTCATAGAGCGCATGCGCGCATGTCGTTTTACCTGACCCAGCCGGACCTGCGAATTCAACAATCATGCGTTAGGAACCTTGCGGCTGGCCTGGCTGCATGTCGTATCGGGGACCATCTTCGGCGACCGCAGCTCCTGAGCCATTTTCGCCGCCTGGAAGGTTGTCATAAGAACGTAGGTCGTTTCACCTTCGGTCGAGTTTATGGCCAAGACCACGCGGCCAATCTCGTCACTCATGGCGCAAGACCAGTCTTTGACAGCAATCGCTCGTTTCCCGGCCATTTGCCCTTGCCTTTCCTTCGCGAGGTTATTTGGCCTCGCGAGGACCAGCAATTTGGACTGAATGCCCATTCCGTTGGGCCTAACGTCGTTGCCTGCAATTAGTGAGCAATCGAGATGCCGGGCTTCAGATTGGTGGAACTACGATGGCTAATGATCAGAGCCAGCGCTCCTGGAGCAGCGTGAGGCTGCACGGTCACCGTAATCCGGGCGTAACCGCCTTGCTTGTTTGCGACGCGTGGGAACGTCTCGAATGACTACGCGTTCTTCCGTCACGGTCGCATTTCATTGGGACCTAACCGGAGGATATTCAAATGAAAATCAAGATACTCTGCATGAGCGCAGTTGCGCTCGCAATGATGGGTAGTGCCGCGATGGCCGGAAATACGTCCGCGCTCGATGACCCGGCCAAGATGTCGCCGTTCTTCACCGACGCTGGCATGAAAACGTTGAGAACCGAGGCGGATTTCAAGACTGCCTGGATGGCCATGAAGCCGGATGAGCGTACAGCGGTTTTGAAAGACTGCGGCGACACGACACTTAACAAGTCGCACGCGGACTTCTGCGCGATGGCCAAGAAGATGGGGGGCTGAAGCCTCTCCTCTATGAGCCCATCACACCGTTATCCCGCCATGGAATAATCCCCATGCGCTCGGGTGACGGGTTGAGGCGGTCGATTCCGCACGGATGCGGCCGCCTGTTCAAAGCCCGCTGCTTTTCCATTGGGGCGGCGGGTTTCTGGCGGGGGTCTATCCTAACTTCCCGTGAACAGAATATCCGGACTGCGCCCCGGCTTACCGATCAGCCATCGTTCGATGCGCGGCCCTCATACATGAACACCATTGGCCTCGGCCCTTTTGCATAGCCTGTCTCGAGTGCTGAGCATCTGAACCCGGCATCTTCGATGAGCTTCCCGATCGGCCGATTGAGATGGCAGCCGCCAGCGCAGCACTTCCAGAGCGGCGTGAGTCTGTCCTGCCAGCGGCGGACGGATTTGTCCGGTGAAAGACCATGCTCGACGAAAAGCAGCTGTCCGCCGGGTTTGAGCGCTCGCCGCATCTCGCAGAGAGCCCGGCCGACGCGTGGGATCGAGCACAAGGTCCACGTGGTCACGACCGTGTCGACCGAGCCGGTCTCCAATGGAATTGCCTCGGCGGAATGCTCCGTGACGGTGACCGGGAATGCGACGCTGCTTGCTGCGCGCCGCGCCATCGCTGCGAGGCGGGCCGAAGGATCGATTCCGATGACCTTGGTCACGCCCTCGGGGTAATGCGGCAGGTTGAGGCCGGAACCTATGCCGACCTCCAGCACGCGGCCCTCCGCAGGCGCCAATACGCGCCGGCGGTAGGGGAGAAGTTCGGGATTGCGCATCGACCCGTGGACCAGGCGAGGCAGGATCATCTCACTATAAATGCCCATGAAAATGCTCCCGCTAACCCTTCGCCGCAGGCGCCGGTAGCTGCGGTGTAACCTGCGGTCGGCGTTTGTCGGCTTTGCCCGCTGCCTGGGCGAAGGCGGTGAGGTAAGTCGGATCCTCAGTGCCCATCAACCTGTCCCACCAGGTGAAATAGAGTCCGAAATTGTAGCGCGGCCTGGCATGATGCAGATCGTGATGGGTCACCGTGGTCAACCACTCGAACAGCGGCCGTCCGTTCGGGCGCAGGAAATATCTCGTATCCGCAATGACCGACAGCATTACGCAACATCATATGGGCGGTGAAAAGGAACGCGGCGAGCAGGCTTGTCGGCATCAAGAGCAGCGCCAGCGGCAGGTAGACCGCGTTGACCAGCGCTTCGCTCGCGTTGAAGGCATAGGATGTCCAGGGCGACGGATTGTGCGAACGGTGGTGGAGCCGGTGGAACCATCGAAACAGCCCCGGCCGGTGCATGATCTTGTGAGACCAGTAGAACCAGGCGTCGTGGGCGACGATAAGCACGAGGAGGTTGAACGCGAAATATAGCAGCCCGCGATCGAGCGGATCGCCGTAGATCGCCAGCCAGCCCAGCCGTTCCGACAGGGCGATGGCAAGTCCGACGAGCGAGAAGATGACTACAGTCCGTAGCGACGCGAGGATCTCGCGCGCCATTTGGCGCCAGTCCGGTCGCTCGTCGCGAATCCTTCGACGGGCAAGCCAGCCGGCGAGCAGGGTGTTGACGATCAGGAATGTGCCGCCCGCCCCGGCGACATAGCGGATAAGGTCACCCTGCAGAATATAGGGGTAGACGTGGCTTGCGTAGCTCATGAGCGAACTCAGCAGGCATGTGTCGGACATCGGATGCTCCCTTCGGTGGAATACCGGAAGGATGGTTGGTCAAAGAGCGTGGATCGGGCTGCGCGCGATCACGGGACGCACAGCGATTTCCAGATTCGATCAGGAGTTTCCGGAATCGACGTGCCGCGCCAGCGCCTGCGCGCGGTAGTCGCTCGGCGTGAGGCCGGTCAGTTCCCGAAACGCTCGGTTGAACGGCGCAAGCGAAGCATAGCCGAGACCGAAGGCGATGGAGGCGACCTGCTCGCGCGCTTGCTCCGGATCGGCCAGCCTGCGCTTGGCCTCCGCGACGCGGTGGTCGTTGAGGAAGGCCGCGAAGTTGCGGTAGCCGAGCCCCTTGTTGATGAGCCTGCGCAGCCGGTGCTCGGGCAGGCTGAGCTGGCGCGCGAGCGACCCTAGCGAAAGGTCGGGTTCAAAGCAGGAACCTTTTGAGATCACGGACTGGAGGCGCTGGAGTTCCAGCCTTTCGACGGGACCGAGCCGATCAGCGCGCGGCTGCGGTGCCGAAGGGGAGGAGACGAAAAGGTTCTGGCGGATCACAGTCGTCCAGACCGCGAAGGCAAGCGACAGTGTCGCCAGCATCGATGATTGAGCGAGGACGGTCCATTCCGGCAGCGGCTGACGAAGCCTGTAGAGTTCCGTCACGGCGATGATTAATCCTACCACGGGCAGCACGAGCGCGACGACGACGCGGAAACGTCGCCGGGAATCGACGAGGTCGTCCCCGAGTTCTCGAACCGCGAGGCTGACAACATGGATCAACAACAACACCACCACGACCTGATGCAGCAGCTCGCCCGCGGTGCGGCCCGGTCCCTCTGACCATTGCCGCATGCCGTAGAATACGAGGAGCAGACCAGGCGGCAGGGCATAGACATGCCGCCACGCGAAGTCGTCCCGAAACAGCGCGAGCGCGAACCACCAGAAGAAGGCCGAAGCGAGCACGGCCGCGATGACAAGCGCCTCGGAAGGCAAGCCCAGCGCATCCGTCACGGGGCCGCTTGAGGCGAGACCGTAGCCGGCGATGGAGACGGCAAAGAGGCTCCCCCCAGTCATCGCGAACCGCTGCGCAGGCCATCGCAGGAACTGGACGGCAACGAGTAGGTTCAGCGCGACCGCACCCCCGCGCAGCAGCAGATCGACAATATCGAACGCCCCCTTCATGTGCATCATGTTAAGGCAATCAGCGTGTGGCGCAACGCCTTGGCGAGCAGTCGCTCACGCAGATCGTTGGGTCGGCGTGGATCATGTCGTCCGTCGTGATGGTACGAATGTGAGACAGATCGGCGGCTGCTCGATCGTTGTGGCAAAACGAAAACTTGGCCGGGCGCCTACCTTCATTCTGCAATCGCCAGCATCTGAAAACAGACAACAATCAGATGTTTCGGCACAGTCGAGGATGCGCTTGACGGACATTGCCTTGAGGTTGAACCTCGAGCGTGCCGGAATGTGGACCGCTGGGAAAGGCTTGGCCTTGGAAACATCGAGAAATAAGGCGTTCCGAGTGGAACTTGGCTCCCCGGGCCGGATTCGAACCAGCGACCAACCGGTTAACAGAGGGTTTCCAATGTGATTTTCTGGATCAGCGTGCGACAGCCTGAATTTCTAAAAATTCTTTGAATAACAACCGATTAATGTTTCATCCCGTAGCGACCTGTCGCAGCCGGTATCGACAAAGCGCGTGGTTTTGTGTAGATCATTCTGTAGATCACTTATGGACCCCGGGCAACCGGTTGTAGCAAGATGGGTCGCTGGACAGATGCCGAAACTCGAACTCACCGACAAATTCTGCCAGGCTGCCAAGGCCGGTTCCGGCCGAAAAGTCGACTATTTCGATACGACCGTTAAAGGTCTTGTGCTGCGAGTCTCGGCGGGTGGGCAAAAGACCTGGTTCGCGGTTTACGGGCCGCCCGACAAGCGGCAATGGTTGAAGCTCGGCACCTATCCCGAGACACCGCTCGGCACCGACAAGGGCGCTCGCCAGAAGGCCAAGGATACTCGTGCAAGCGTGCAAGAGGGCGGCGACCCTGTGGCCGCCAAGAAAGCGCACGCCGCCTCGATGACCGTCTCTGATTTGGTCGAGAGCTATCTCACCCGCCGGGCATCATCGCGGCGGTCGGTCGATGAGATCGCGCGCCGGCTGCGCAAGAATGTGTCCGGCTATGACGCTGACGGAAAGAAGGTCGAGAAGGCATCATCTGGCTGCATCGGCGAGGTGAAGCTCGCGGACCTGCATCGTCGCGACATCACTAAGGCGATCGACGCGGTGAAGGACCGGGGTGCGGCCGTCGAGGCAAACCGTGTGTTCGAGGACATTCGCGCCATGATCCGATGGGGGCGCGGTCGTGGCGATCTGGACAACAACTTGACCGAAGGTATGGCTAGGCCGACCGCAACGGTCGAGCGCGACCGCGTGCTGACGGCCGACGAGATCAAGACGATGTGGGCAGCCTTGCCCGAAGCCGACATGCGGGAAAGCACCCGCCGCATTCTGCGCCTGTGCTTGGTTACCGGACAGCGTGTTGGCGAGATCGCCGGCATGGAGCACGGCGAACTGGACTTGACACGCGGCCTTTGGACGATACCAGCCAGGCGCGCGAAGAACGGCCGCGACCATATTGTCCCGCTGTGCGAAATGGCAATCCGGATCATCGGCGATCAGATCGCAGACGTGAAGGCGCTGTCGGAGCGCAAGGGCAGGGCGGTACCGCCTTTCGTTTTTCCTGGACCGGGCGCCCGTGCAGCCGTTACCGGCGCATCTGTCCCGAAGGCAGTGAAGCGAGAAGAGATCAGCAAGCGCGGCGTAGCAATGATCATGGGCATTGCACCGTGGACGCCGCATGACCTTCGGCGATCTGCTGCGACGGGCATGGAAGAAATCGGCATTTCGCCGTTCATCGTCGGGCATGTGTTGAATCACGTTTCGGCGACCAAGAGTACGGTCACGTCGCGGGTATATGCGCGCTACGACTATATGAGCGAGAAACGGGATGCCTTGGAGCGTTGGGCCGATCGGCTTGCCGGCACCATTGCAGGCAAGAGCAACATCGAACCTCTGCGAGCGAAGGCAGTTGCATGAACCGGTCTGCGGCCGTTCGACCCCGAAACCCTTCTGCCGCTCGTCGAAATCTTCGCGGTTGATCCCTCTGACTGCGGCCGCAATCGAATGATTGTCGGCTAATGACGCGCTTTGCCTTGCCTATCGGGACCTATTTCACCGATCCTGCGTCCTTTCGGAACGCCGTGACAAACGCACGCCGACACCACCGCCATTTTCAAGGATGAACTCGACGCAGCAGTCACGGTCGCCGCAATCTGACGCCTGGATAATTGCCGTTTGTGAATTCTACGCCTTCTGCATGAAGAACAGCGCGGACTTTGTCTTGGGTGTCAGCGGATACGACCGCAGTTCGTTCACTGTCGCTCTCACAGCGCTTTATTGTCGGAATAGAGACACCAGCCCGACGGGCAAGCTCCGCTTGTGAGAGACCGATCAACGCTCGGGCCGCCCGCATCTGTGCCGCAGTTACCAATTCTTCTTGATCCCTTTAGATCATTCACTTATGATCCAAAGGTATCAAAGATACCCTTGGCCTCGTTGGTCTGGGTGCGGCTAGACGCGGTGTTAGCGCACCTCGCCTAGCCTAACCACGTCTAAGCTTCAGGGAGCTCGGATCATGGCTGATTCCGACAATAGCATGAGTTTGTCTTTCGTCACCCGGCGGCGCTTGCTAGCGGGTACGGCCACGGCCGCGGCGGCATGGCCCTTCCAGGTAAAGTCGCGGGCCGCCGAACTGACGGACCGCAGCAGTGCGGCCGATCCTGCTCTTCGTCTGTGTGGTAACTGGCAAAAGATCCACGATGAGACACTGGCGCTGTGCCGCGAACAGCAGCGGTTGGAGACACACCTCGCCAGGACGGTCGGCTTTCCCTGCGCCAAGGTGCGGCTTGCCGATGGTACGGACGTAACGCTCCATTCCATCGAGAGCCTGAACGATGCCTACTCTCCTGAAAATGAAGTCGAATGGGGCAGGGCGCTTGCGGATTTCGCGGCACACCAGGCGCGCTGGGACGCTGCTGATGCTGAGATCGGCTATTCGAGAACAGACGAACTGATCCGGCAATCGGAAACAGCCGAAAGTGCACTTCTGGATGATCTACCGCAGACAGCGGCCACGTCCATCGAAGGCATTTTGGCAAAGCTCAAGGTCATCCTGCGTGACGGTGAGCACTGGGAACATCCAGACGATTTCCCCTGGCCGCATATCCGATCTGTGCTGGGTGACCTCTCGCGCCACAACAAATATCGATCCGGCGACCCCATGACCGCTGCTTCTCGATGAATGCCAGCTTTCCGCGCAGTGTGCGTCGCCCTCGTCACAACTTGTCGGCCTCGTCTCGCGGACGCCACGAAACGGGATTGGCGATCCAGCGAGTGATGTCGGATTCATGCCAGCCTGCACCGTGGATACTGATCTGGATTTGGCGCGGGAAGGTGCCTTCGGCGATCTTGCGGTAGATGGTGGACCGGGACAGACCGGTCCGGGAAAGGACGGTTTTCAGGCGGATGATCCGGTCTGGTTCAGGCATGGTCGCGCTGCCTCCTCCTGGATATTTTTGAGTGTTCTTGATCCAGAGAGGACAGACACTTGCGGGCGCGCAAGAGTGTTTTCGGCCTCGTCGTGCCCCGGCGTAGAGACGCCGGCAAATAGGGCGGGTCTAGAGCCCGATGCCCCGGCCCCGCCCAAGTGATTGAAGGCGAGCTCTAAGTCCGAAACGAAGGCCTGACACTGAAGAATCCGTGCCCTGAGACAGTTCACGCGCCCCGAGTCCAGTTTGCCTGGGGTTCCTGGAAGCTTTTCGAACTTTCTGTCTTGCGGCTCCCGCCGAGATGCGTGCGCTTCTGAAGGAGGTCGGGGTGTCTGGATCCGCTGCGGTGCAACCTTGATCCAAGCATCTACGGGGGTTCGAGTCGGTAGACCGCTATGTTGCGAGACCCACTATCGAAGAAGCACTCTTCTGCTACCGGCGACGCTCAGCATAGAGCATAAACCTCGCCAAAGATCGCTCGGAATTAGGGTGGGTCTCGATCAGCTAACTGCCGCCCACGGCGCGCCCCACGCACTGACAGCCAGCCATCACTAAGCCCTAGGGCTTTCGTTTGGCGGGCACCTTTTGGGTCGGTGTAGGTTGCGGTTTGCGTCCGAGCCCCGCCGCCTTCGCGAGCGTAGATCTTTGGGCCGCGTAGTTCGGCGCAACCATCGGGTAATCCGGCTTCAGTCCCCACTTTTCGCGGTATTCATCTGGAGTGAGCCTGTAATGTACCGCAAGATGCCTTTTCAGTGATTTGAATTTCTTCCCATCTTCAAGGCAGATGATGTAGTCAGGCGTTACCGACCTTTTCGGATTGGTAGCCGGCTCCTGCTTCGGAAGCGCGGTCACGCTCGGCCGGCCAAGGCCTGACAACGACGAATGGATCGACGCGATGAGGTCCGGCAACCCAGCGACGGGCATGGGATTTTGGCTGACATAGGCAGAGACAAGGCCTGCCGTCAGCCCGACAAGATCGGCCGTCACGGCTTCGTTTTGATCACTCAAGTATTCGCTCCTGAAATCTGAAATCGGGTCAAATCCGCTTCGCCATTTGTCGTATATCGCAATTTTGGGCGGTGCCAAATAGCGCTGCGGAAGCTGTAAGATTGGGCTTTGCGGGCGGCCACTCCCAGGGGACATTTGGTCCGGCTGGGGTTTCCTGGAAGCATTTCGAACTTTCTGGGTCGCGTCTCAGCCCAAATCGCGGATGCTTGTGGACAAAGTCGAACACTAGATTCGGCTTTGGAGACGTTTGGTGGCATAGAGCTGTGGCACGTTTGCCTTATTGATAACGGGGCTTTGGCGACTCCAAATGGCCGACGTATAAAATTCTGCGTCCAATGTCGGTCATCGCAACCGGTATTGCCATCCCGGCAGGTCCTTCCGACACGGAACGCTCGACCTAGCGCGCCACGACCTTCGGCGTCACGCCATAGGTCCGCGCCGCAGCGGCCTTGGAAAGGCGTCCTTCAACAACGGCGAGCGCCATCTTCCCTCGACGCAACGGCGTCAATCGGGCATTTTTGTGGATGTTCATTCGGCCCTCCGGGGGTCACTGAAGCTTTGAAGAAACTCAGCTTTCCCGGCCCCAGATTGACAAGCTCCTGAAAGCTCACATTAAGCGGGCGTTATTTTCGCTGCCCACTGAAGCCGCCGTTCCGCTTTCGATGTCAAAATTGGCTTCCCAGACCATGGCTAACTTGGCTTTCTGGCCAAGGCCAACACCAGCTTGAGATCGCAAGGTCGCTCAATGATCGGGGCGTCATGACCGACCTGGGCGTCGCCCTCTACAGGATGTTAAGTCGCTTGGTTTTCTGGCTACACTGAGCTATCGACGCCTGATGGCGATGTTTAGAGAATTGCGAACAAAGTTGGGGTTGCGAAAGCCATATCCGGGCAGGCACGTTACTGTTGGGCGAAAAACTTATGGCGTTGATGTCAGCAACGTCTTCCAAGCGACGGTCGAAGCACCGGTCATTATCGGCAGCTACTGCTCGATCGCCGCGGGCGTTCTTTTCATAGCCGCCGGCGAGCATCCCATGTCGCTGGTCTCGACCTATCCTTTCGCTGGTGCGAACCGAGATCTGACAAAGGGTCCGATCACGATCGGCAACGATGTGTGGATAGGCTCTCGCGCCATCGTACTTTCCGGCGTGACAATTGGCCATGGCGCTGTTGTTGGGGCGGGCTCGGTCGTCACAAAGGACGTGCCGCCCTACGGAATTGTTGCGGGCAACCCCGCGAGGCTGATCAGACATCGCTTTGAGCCAGAAGTCATAGCCGGTCTGCTGGCCATTCGGTGGTGGGACTGGAGCGATGAAAAGATCCACGCCGCCATGCCCGACTTTCACCACTCAGTGTCCGACTTCATCTCGAAATACCGGTAACTCTATTTCGCGAGTAAGGCGGGCAGCCACCGCCTGCGCTGCCGTTGGAGGGAATGGCCGCCGCCATGATCACAATAGGAGAGTACAAATTGCGGGATTGGAGCCGCCTTCGGCCGATCACCCATGCATACAAATCTATTCGCTATAGAGCTATTGACGGACGGTTTCTGTCGCAACGACCACGGAAAGGCGACACTCAGACTATTTGCGCCGCCGCTCGGGACCGCCGTGTGCTGCTGACCATAGCATTCAGCGACGCTCAATGTCTTGATATGCAGTTGCGACTGACGAGGGGACTGGTTCGCCACGATCTGCACATCATCGCCGACAACAGCATCGATGAAGTCGCCGCCGATGAAAACGAGCAAGTATGCGCGAGTCATGGCGCTGTCTATGTCAGGCTGCCCGTCAATCCATGGACAGCAAGAAATGCCAGCCGGTCTCACGGCGCTGCGATGAATTGGATGTGGCACAACATTCTGAAGCCGGCCGCGCCGGCTGCGTTCGGATTCCTTGACCAGGATCTTTTCCCGACGCAGTCATGCGACCCCTTTGAACCCCTTGAAGACGCGGCCTTTTACGGTGATCTGCGTTGGTCAGGCGCGCGGTGGTTTCTCTGGGCCGGCTACTGCTTCTTTCGATTTGATGCGGTCGCCCGTGAGCCTCTCGATTTCGGGCTCGACTGGTTCGCCAACCGCCTAGATACTGGCGGTGCAAATTGGAACGTGCTTTATCGGCACGCGGACCCAAACACCATGCCGCAACGGCCGATCACTTCATTCGCTGCCTTGCCGGGGGTCGAACTCAGACAGGCCTATTGCGAATGGCGGGGAACTTGGCTCCATGAGGTCGGCCTGGACGGAGACTTGTCTTTAAAGACGAAAAAACGCGACGCCGTCTTGCGGCTGCTGGAACCTGCGTTAGTGCGCCACAGCGCCGATGCTGGTGAGCTGAGGATCTAGCAATGCCGCGCTCTTTGATAAACTATTCTACCCGTGAATGGCTGAGGCTGCGGCCGATCATCGACCGTAAGAATCACGCGCGCTACCAACTCCGGGAGTGGATCGCCCTGGCCATGAACGCATCTCCCGTTCCGCTACCGCGCATAAAATGTCAAAAGGCACTGATTACGATCAGCTTTAATGATCCTCAGGTAATCGGCTGGCAGACCAAACTTGTAGCGCGCTATGTGCGCGACGCCATCCACGTCGTTATCGACAATTCAACCACAGCGTCAGCTCGCGACGCGATCCGAGAAATATGTCTCGCCGCCAATATTGCCTTCGTCCAGGTGCCGGCTAATCCATGGGTCGGACATGAAAAGGAAGGCGGCAAATCGCACGGGTATGCCTTGAATTGGGCTTGGCAGAACATTGTCCTTGCCAACCGGCCTTTGATGGTCGGCTTCCTGGATCATGATCTTTTTCCTGTTGAGCGAACGGACCCTTTTCGCTTGTTGGACCGGGCGATCGTTGCCGGATTGGTTCGAGCAGCCCCGGGTCACAGGTGGTACCTTTGGCCTGGTTTTGCCTTCTACAACATGGGTAGGATCGGCACGGATCATCTCAATTTCGGAAGGGATTGGCTCGACGACCTCGATACTGGTGGGCTCAACTGGCATCGGCTCTATCGGCGCGTCGATCAGAAAGACCTGTGTGCGGCACGCCACGAGCGAGTCGCCGTAACGCCCGACGTTCCGATGACTGACGCCCTCTTTGAGAGGGTAGACGGATGGCTGCACGAAAGCCGCTTCACGACCGACATCAACATGGAGCCAGGCCGGCGCCAGTTTCTACTTGGCCTCAAGCGCCACCGGGTACTGGAAGCCTTGAAGGCATTGCCCACATAGCGAGCAGAGGCTCATGCCACGCCTTGAAGGGGATCTTCCAATATGCGGCGCCACCGCGGCACGAGCTCGAAATACTGCTCAAATCGTCGCCTAGGCGGTGACTGCCGCTTGCTGAGGTCACCTCCAAACTTTGATCGCCCAGAAGCGTGAGCGGGGCCTATCTCGACAAGATCGACAATGACTGATCGATGTCGGCCGCTCGATCGGCGACCTCAGCCAGCATCTGGCCAAGGCCGAGTTGTTTGAGCGCTCCAGGACGCTGAAATCCGCTGTTGCCGGACGCGTAAAGCCAACTCGATGTTACACGCTGGGTGAAGTGGTGCAGACCGGCCAGAAGCTTATGATGGTGGTGCCTGACGACACTCGAGATCGAGGCCATGCTGCTCAATTAGTGCGACTTGTTTGCTGCTGTCGCAGTCGCCTTGCCCCAGCGACGTTGGACCACAAGATTCGCGTTTACGGTCGCGCCAGCGTCAGCATTCACCGTTCACCATATAAGTACTGCCAGCTCCTGCCGGCCCCTCTGCCTGCTCGAATCGACTCGGGTCTGACACCACGGTTCGCCACAGGTTGCTTTTCGCGCACAAATATTCGGCTTGCCAGCTTACCAACGGCCCGGTACCGTCCGTTCCGGAGGTGGAGATGTTTTGGGTCATACTGGGCTTTCTTATCGTGGCTGGTTCAATAATCGTTGTGGCGGTGAGCTTGAGCGAGGTCGGAAATGAACCGGGCGCGCATCGGTTCGGTGAATACCTTGCGAAGATGAACGTCGGCGATAAGCCCGATACTTCGGGCTCGGCGTAAATTTTGTACCCTGTGGCGACGTTTGACCGCGATCCAGAGCGCATTATCGCGATGATGGACAATGGGGCTCGGGGACGGTTCGCCCTATACACCGCCGTCGCCCCAGCCGAGGACGAGAGGCGCCTACCTTCACGGTGAACACAATTGGACGGCAAAGTGGCCGAAGTGCCCGCCTGCCGCGCGTTCCCGTCATCCGACTTTCCGACGGTCTTCGACGACACCAAGGACGCCGCACGTGCCCAGACGACCCGGCCGAGCCGCTCGGCGTCCACGGCGCCCCCCAGCTCGCCGGCGGACAAGCCGGGTGATGGCCAACCTAACGCCTCATCCTGTGCACGACACCGGGGTTCTACAATCCATTAAGAAAGAGCTTTATCAGACGATGCACTGGATGCTGGCGATCGCGACGAGATTGTGATCGCGGCCGACCAATAGAGTAATCCGACCTCGACGCTCGACATCGCCCAAGCCTTCCTTCATTCGCCGGCCCCGTTGGGCAGGCCAACCCGCGAGACCAAGTGCTGGATTTGCTCATCACATTCCCGACGCAAACCGACGTTCGCGGGCCGCACGCGAGCGTGCGCGACATCGCGACAAGGAATGCCTATGAAGGCAATGCCATCTTAAAATCTGCGGCTGTCGGGCGCAAAGCCTGCCGGCGTGTTCGGGTGGACGCGCCGGAACGACGATAGCCGGTCGCAATAGGGGTCAAAAAGTTGTCGATCAAGAGATTTGGAGCCTTGCTAGGTAGCGGGAAGACCCTCACACACCAGTCGTCTTCGCTCCATGGCCACCGAGTAGCGCGATGGTCCAGCCGGACATTGACAAGCCACATCGCTGGACCTAATCACTGGCCACTTGCAGGGTCGGGGGGCTCGGCAAATCAAGGAGACCCTCTTGAAGGGAACTGTCCTTGCTGGAGGCAGAGGATCATTCCTTGCTCCAGTAATATTAGCGGCGGCTAAGGGAATTTTGCGAGTCGCTCAGGTGGCTTTAATCCGTGCCGAGTACGCTAGAGTATCGGCGCTTGCCGTTTTACTGTCACTGGTTGTGTAGAAGCCGTGCCAGTTTGCTCAATCTGCTCGGGGTCAACTCTTTTCGGAGAGGGTAGCGGCCGGTGATTTTGGAGTTTGGTATCAGTGGATTGCTCGGTCCCGGCAGAGAGTATCAAGGGCCGCCGGCATTCGGGTTGGAGGGCGGCTGAACGAAGATGGTGCGCTAGATCTCGGCAAGTTGGTAAGATCTTCGTGCCTCTCGGTGGCGTTGCGAGCATTGACAAACACGATGGTAGACGTGTCACCGCGCACAAGGAGAAGTTGTGCATTTTCTTGGGTGCTTTGAGGCGTCGGTGCTGCGCTGCTATGCAGAGGAAAATGCCGAAACTTTTGCAGAAGAACTGCTTGGCTCTTTCAGTCGGCCGAGCGCAAATCTCTTGGGAAATTGAAGTTTGACAAATATTGTACCTGTTATCATCAGTGGAGGTGTCGGTTCTCGGCTTTGGCCGCTTTCACGTGCTTTCCATCCGAAGCCCTTTATCCCTCTTCCGCAGGGGGGAACGCTTATCCGCAAAACTTACGCCCGCGCCGTTGAAATCGAAGAGGTCGAGCATGTTGTGACGGTCACTAACCGCGACCTGCTGTTTCTCACGGCCGATGAATATTTGGAAGTGGAAGCTCCAGGCGTGAAGAATACATTCCTGTTAGAGCCGTTCGGCCGCGATACCGCAGCAGCGGTTGCGCTCGCGGCATTGCATATCGCGCGACAGAACCCTGACACCATTCTCCTCGTGCTTCCAGCAGACCATCTTATATTGGACCAGGTCGGCTTTGGTGCTAGCGTGGCCAAGGCGGCGTCGCTTGCGGCTTCAGGTCGAATCGTCACGTTCGGAGTGAAGCCTGACCGCCCTGAGACAGGCTTTGGCTACGTCGAGGCCGAGGGCGACACGGTCCTTCGCTTCGTCGAAAAACCGAATGCGGCCGCAGCCGTCCAATTCATCGCCAGCGGCCGCTTTTATTGGAACTCGGGAATGTTCTGCTTTACGGCCGGTTCGATGATCGCAGCCATGCAAGATCTTTGTCCGGAGGTTTTGTCCAGCGCTCGGACCGCGCTTGAAAGAGGCAGGACCAGCGAGGCGAAGGATCGACTTGCCGTTGAGGTAGACAGGGATAGCTTCGCGGCTGTTCCTGCTGTTTCCATCGACTATGCGGTGATGGAGAAGGCAAGCAATGTGGGTTTCGTGCCCTGCGGTTTTGATTGGTCCGACATCGGCTCATGGTCTGTGCTGTCGGAGCTTATTCCGGCCGACGACAAGGGCAACCGCGCCACTGGCGAGGCAATCCTGCACGATACGGCGAACTGCTACGTGCACAGCGAAGACCGGCTGGTCGGTCTTGTCGGCGTCTCGGATCTTTTGATCGTGGACACGCCGGACGCATTGCTGGTCGCGCACAAGGATAAGGCGCAGGAGGTGAAGGACCTCTATAACCGTCTCAAGGGGGCGGGGCACGAGACGGCGACACTGCATCGCACGGTGCATCGCCCATGGGGCACCTATACCGTGCTGGAGGAAGGACACCGCTTCAAGATCAAGCGGATTGAAGTGAAGCCAAATGCCCGGCTGAGCCTACAGGCGCATCACCACCGCTCCGAGCACTGGGTGGTGGTGAGCGGCACTGCCAAGGTCGTCAACGGCGAGAGCGAAATCCTGCTCACGATCAACCAGTCCACCTACATCCCGTGCGGCCACAAACATCGCCTGGAAAACCCAGGCATCCTTCCGCTCGTCATGATCGAGGTGCAAAGCGGGGAGTATCTCGGCGAAGACGACATCGTGCGGTTCGATGATGTTTATGGCCGGGCCTGACGGTTCGTCGGCTCGCTGAGCCGGGAGCGGAACAATAGTATCGAGAGCATTGATGACAAAGACAGCATTGATAACCGGCATTACCGGGCAAGACGGCGCCTATCTGGCGGAGCTTTTGCTTGATAAGGGTTACGAGGTCCACGGACTTGCACGACGCTCGAGCACGGCCGACGTCAACACGACGCGGCTGAAATGGCTCGGCATCGAGAAGGACGTCAGAATCGTCGACGGGAACCTGACGGATCTGTCCGGTCTGGCGCGAACCATGCGCGACGTAAGGCCGGACGAAGTCTACAACCTTGCCGCTCAATCCTTCGTCAAGTCGTCCTGGCAGCAGCCGATCCTGACGGGCAACGTCACCGGCATGGGCGTTACCAATGTGCTCGAAGCGCTACGCCTCGAAATTCCCGAAGCGCGTTTCTACCAAGCTTCGTCGTCGGAGATGTACGGTCTTATCCAGGAGCCGATGCAGTCGGAGGCCACGCCCTTCTATCCACGCTCCCCTTATGCGGTCGCCAAGCTCTATGGCCACTGGATCACCGTCAATTATCGTGAAAGCTTCGGCATCCACGCATCGAGCGGCATCCTGTTCAATCACGAATCGCCGCTGCGTGGCATAGAGTTCGTGACCCGCAAGGTGACGGACGCGGTGGCGCGGATCAAGAAAGGAATGGCCAAGGAATTGCGGCTCGGCAATATCGACGCCAAGCGCGACTGGGGCCATTCGAAGGACTATGTCCGCGCCATGTGGATGATGCTGCAGCAGGACAAACCCGACGATTATGTCGTTGCCACCGGCAGGACGACGACCGTGCGCGACATGTGCCGGATCGCGTTTGAACACGTGGGCCTGAAGATGGATGACCACCTTGTGATCGATGCCGACCTGTTCAGGCCAGCGGAAGTCGAAGTGTTGCTCGGCAACCCCGCCAAGGCAAAAACGAAGCTGGGCTGGGAAGCCACAATCTCGTTGGAAGAAATGATCTGCGAGATGGTGGATGCGGATCTGGAACGCCATACCAATCCGCCGAGACGCTGAGTGATCGCAAAGATTTTTTCGCCACCATGGTCGGTACGTTGACGCATCGCATTCTTGTAACCGGAGCCAGCGGGTTTGTCGGGACGGCACTGTTGCGATTGCTGGAGCGGGAGCACGCCGGCTGCAAGGTGTTCGCGTTTGGCCATGGCGAAGGGCAGCGAAACCCGATCGACCTGCGGGACCGGGATGCGGTCGACGGCGCCGTCCGCGAAATCCAGCCTGCCGCGCTGGTCCATTTGGCGGCGGTCGCCGCGCCCTCGGATGCACGTAACGCTCCACGGCATGCCTGGGATGTCAACGTCACGGGAACGATGAATCTGGCCGAATCCGTTATGCGCCATGCCCCGGAGGCCAGGTTCGTTTATGTGGGCAGCTCCGAAGCCTATGGAGCTTCTTTCCAGGGGGCGACTGGTCCTCTCACGGAAAACGCACCGCTCCGGCCGGTTAACGTCTACGGCGCCACCAAGGCGGCCGCAGACCTGATGATCGGCCAGATGTCCTATGACGGCCTCCGCGCCATTCGCCTTCGCCCATTCAATCACACCGGACCTGGCCAGTCGGACACCTATGTAGTCTCCGATTTCGCGCGCCAGGTCGCCGAAATCATGTTGGGCAAGCGCGAGCCTTTCATTCATGTCGGAAATCTCGAAGCCGAGCGCGATTTCCTCGACGTTCGTGATGTCGTGCGCGCCTATTCGATTGTCGCGGCCCAGGACTTTGAGACCGGGCCCGACTGCATCTACAACATCGCGTCGGGACGACCTCGCAGAATCCGGGATATCCTGGGCGCGCTTATCGCACAGTCGGGCACCGGCATCGAAGTGCGCGAAGACCCGGAAAAACTTCGGCCGAACGAGATCCCCGTCGCCTGCGGTGATGCTTCAAAGGCACGCGAAAGGCTAAACTGGACGCCTATGGTGCCGTTTGAGCAAACATTGGCCGACGTTTTGGGGTATTGGCGTAGCCTCCGCTGACGACGGCGCGCAAAAGGTCAAACCTATGTTCCGAAGCCTGTGGCAATATCGCCATTTCATCATTTCCTCGATCAGGGGCGATCTGAAAGGGCGTTTCGTGCGCTCGCGCCTGGGTGGCCTTTGGTTCCTTCTCCATCCGCTGGCGCAGGCGCTCATCTTCTCGATCGTTCTCTCGGAGGTTCTCAAGGCACGACTTCCCGATACGGACAGCCCGGCGGCGTATCCGATCTACCTTCTGTCCGGCATGGCCGCCTGGTCCTTGTTCAATGAGATACTGACGCGCAGCATGACCGTCTTTATCGAACAGGCCCCGGTGATGAAGAAGATCGCATTTCCGCGACTGTGCCTACCGATCATCGTGGGAGGCACGGCGCTGATCAATCACCTGCTGCTGCTGGTTGCCATCTTCGTCATCTTTATTTTCCTGGGACATATGCCGGGTCGCGCATTGATCCTGCTGCCGATCGGGATTGTTCTGATCGCGGCAATCGGATTCGGCCTTGGCGTCATCCTCGGTGTCGTCAATGTGTTCGTCCGCGACGTTGCTCAGGTCATGTTAATCGTGCTGCAGCTCTGGTACTGGCTGACGCCGATTGTCTACCCGGCGAATGTGCTGCCGGAACAATACGCTTTCCTGCTCAACCTGAATCCACTCGCGCCGCTAGCGGCACTATATCAGGACGCATTGCTGTTCGACCGCTGGCCGAGTGCGGAAAGCCTGGTCATGCCCGCGGCGTTGGGAATGGTGAGCATGGCGTTCGCGATTGTCTTTTTCCGGCGCGCGAGCCCCGAACTGATCGACGTGCTGTAGACATGACCGTGCTTTCCGTTAGCCACCTGTCGAAATGCTATGCGAACTACGCAAGCAGCCTCGAAAGGTTTGCCGGTTGGTTTGGCGCACCGGTGAAGCCGATGGAGGAATTCTGGCCGGTAAGGGGAGTCTCCTTTTCCGTGACGGCGGGAGAGGCACTTGGCCTGATCGGCCAGAACGGTGCAGGCAAGAGCACGCTTTTGAAGATGATCACCGGCACCGTCCGGCCGACCAAAGGCACCGCGCAGGTGGCAGGCCGCATCAGCGCCATCCTCGAGCTCGGGCTAGGTTTCAATCCGGAGTTTACTGGGCGCCAGAACGCCTTTCATGCCGGCGGTCTGATGGGACTTTCGCAATCCCGCCTGGCAGAGCTTATGCCCCACATCGAGGACTTCGCCGAGATCGGCGAGTTCTTTGACCAGCCGCTGCGGACCTATTCCAGCGGCATGCAGGCGAGGCTGGCCTTTGCGCTTGCCACCGCCGAACGTCCGGAGGTGCTGATCGTCGATGAGGTGCTCTCGGTCGGCGACAGCTATTTCCAGCACAAGAGTTTCGACCGGATACGCAGCTTCAAGGCCGCGGGCACGTCGATTATCCTCGTCACCCACAGCATGGGCGATGTGAGATCATTGTGCGACAGGGTGATCCTGCTCGACAAGGGCCATGTGCTGAGGGACGGGCCACCAGACGAGGTGGTCGATTATTACAACGCGCTGATAGCGGCCAAGGAAAACGACAAGCTGACCATCGAGCAGCGGCGCGAAAGGGACGAATGGCTCTATAGTCGCAGCGGGAACAAGGCGGCGGCCGTCGAATCCGTGGCGCTGACCGACAGCGAAAGCGGAGCCCCGATAAAGACTGCGATTTCGGGGCGGTCCATGACGGTCCGGGCGAGAATCGTCGCGAAGCAAGATATTCCGGAACTTGTTGTTGGTTTCATGCTCAAGGACCGTACCGGCCATACCGTTTGGGGGACAAATACCTGGCACACAGGTCAGGTGCTTTCCAATATCGCCGCGGGAGACGACATCGAGTGCCGCCTGCGCCTTACCTGCGCCCTGGGCCAAGGCTCATACGGCCTGTCGATCGCGCTGCACACAGGAGACGTCCACATCGACAGCAATTTCGACTGGATAGAAAACGTCGAGGTTTTCGACGTCGTCAATTCCGACCGTCCCTTCTTCGTCGGGACAAGCCGCCTTGAACACGCGTTCGAGATCGTCCGATGAAAAAGAGTTTCGACGATCTGTACAAGGCCTTCGAGGATCGCTTTCGCGGATCGAGGGAGCTTATCAAGGAGCGGCTCAAGATTTACCAGCCCTTATTAGCGCAGGTGCCGCGACCGGCCGAAGGACAGACCCTTGCGGTCGACCTAGGCTGCGGACGCGGCGAGTGGCTTGAGGTATTGGCCGAAGCCGGGCTGGATGCAGTAGGTGTGGATGTCAACGACGGCATGGCGCAGGAAGCCATCGAGCGCGGACTGAAGATCGAACGACAGGATGCGATTGAATACTTGAAGGGTTTGCCGGATGACAGCGCAGCTCTCGTTTCGGCCTTCCATATGGTCGAGCATGTATCGACCGACTATTTGATCAATCTGCTCAACGAGTGTCACAGAGTGATGGCCGATGATGGCCTGCTTATTCTGGAAACACCCAATCCAGAGAATATTTCGGTCGGCACGCACACCTTCTATCTCGACCCGACACACAAAAGCCCTCTGCCGCCGAGCCTTCTTGAATTCCTAGTCGAGCAAGCAGGATTCCCGGAAACCGCGATCTTGCGGCTGAATGGCGAACCTATGATCCAAGCCGGACCAATAGAGCGCAGCATTCATTTGATGTTCGAGGTAGCGCGCGACTACGCGTGTCTGGCAAGAAAGCGTCAGGCGGAAGCTGTTGATGGCCCGAAATCGCTCGCTACATTCGTGCAAACCACCTCGCAGCAGGTGCCGGCGGACATGTTAAAAATAAAAAGTTGGCTCCATTCTACGGATGACGAGATCGCCAAAATATCGAAGGAGGTCAAGGGAACAGTGTCCTCCACTGCGCAACAGCTCCAGCAATTAAACGACAATCTCTCAGCTCAGTTGGAACTGCTGAGGGCTGGAAATAGCGCGCTCACGGAAACGGTGGCTTCTCTCGGCGGCCAACTGGCAGATGTCGTCAAAGACAGAGCTGTCGCTAAACGCGATGCGGAAATCAACCGCCTCCAACAGCATATTGCGGAGACAGACATCGCGACCCAGAGGCAATTTGCTGACAAACAAGCTGCCATTGAAGAGCGGGATGTAGAAATCGCCCGTCTCAATTCTGGCGCTTTGAACAAGGCCGATGACATGGCAAATTTAAGGCATGCTCTATCCATCGAAAAATCCCGAACTCACGAGTGGTGGCTGAAATCGACAGAGCTACAAGGGCGAATTGAGGAGCTTCACAGGAGCAGATCGTGGAAGTTGATGGGTCCATATCGGCGAACTGGAAGGCTTTTAAAGCGCGTCGTTGCAATTTTCGATTTACGAAACGGCATAAAGCGGAAAAGAGACGCAGCCACCATCTTCTCGATTCGCTATGTTTTACTTAGGCCATGGCTTAAAGAATTCATATCTAACCGTCTCAGGCGTTACCCATTTATTTTTAATAAGCTTCGTGACTTTACGATCGCTAAGTTTCCGCCAGATGCTGGATTGCGCAATAATTATCAAGAAAGTTCGAATTTCCGAAGGTCAAACCCTCACTCGATAGAAAGAGAGGGGCACATTGATCCGCCAATTACGACCTCATCAGAGGTGAGCAGGATTTTACTCGATATGAAAAATAGCGCCAGAAAAAGAGAACTTTAATGCGGATTGCTCTTGACCTTCAAGGGGCGCAAACCGAAAGTAGGTTTCGCGGTATCGGTCGGTACACAATCTCCCTTGCTGAAGCTATTTATAGAAACCGAGGGCACCATGAGATATGCTTTGTATTAAATGGAAATATGCCGGATGCCGTTGATGCAATATTTAATTCTCTGAGCAATGTCGCACCACATCACTCGTTCCATATCTGGAATGGCCCTGATCGCCGTGTAGGCGATGGATATGATGTCGGTTGGCGAAAGTCAGCCAGCGAGAAGATATTCGAGGCCTTCACCGAGTCCCTCCACGCAGATGTTGTCCATATAAGTAGTCTGTTCGAGGGATTCAGCGATCACTCTGCCTCGAGCATAGGCCAGCTCCCCAGTTCATCTCTGATAGCCACAACTCTGTATGATTTGATACCCTATATTTATAGAGACATGTATCTCCCCCGAGGCATGGCTTCAGAGAAATTTTATCTAGATAAAATAGAGCACCTCAAAAGGTCAGAGATATGCCTTGCAATATCTCAATATGCCGCAGACGAAGCTATATCGCTTCTCTCCTTAAATAAGGAAAAGGTATTTAATATCTCTGGATCTACGTCAGACGAATTCAGACATATCGTTCCATTTGACAAAGTTTCTGCTGCGAAAAAATTCCATCTTAACAAAGAATTGATAATGTATACCGGAGGCGTCGATTTCCGTAAGAATATCGATCGGCTTTTTGGCGCATTTGCTGGCCTTCCGCCCCATATCCGAGAACAGCATATTTTAGGAATTGTTGGAAAGATAGCGGATTTCTCTGCGATGGAAATCAAGGCAAAGGCTTACTCTCTGGGCCTGACCGATCAGGATTTTCGACTTTTCGGTTATGTAAGTGATCCAGATTTAGTGGAACTCTATAATATTTGTCGCCTTTTTGTCTTTCCATCCTGGCATGAAGGCTTCGGCCTCCCGGCGTTGGAAGCGATGAAATGCGGAGCTCCGACGATTGCAGCGGGGACAACAAGCATTCCGGAAGTGGTGGGCTGGGATAAGGCACTTTTCGACCCAATGGACGAGCGCGCTATTTCCGAGAAGATGTTGACAGCCCTTACCGACGATGAGTTTCGAGCGGAGTTGTCACGGCGAGGATTGGACCGTGCGCGTTTATTTTCCTGGGATCAGTCCGCGGGCAAGGCGATCCGAGCATTCGAGAGCGTTTTGAGCCAATCGAATAGTGCCATTGTTAAGCGCGAAGCGAACGGCGGTTACCGGGCCTTGATCGACTCTCTTGCTTCAGCCGGCGGAGCGACAGATGAAGATCTTCTGTGCACAGCCGAAGCTATAGAGGTCACCTTCAGGAATACAAAGAGGCATGAAACATCTCTTAGTTCGTCAAAGAAGCTGAGGTGGAGGGTCGAAGGACCATTCGACAGCAGCTATAGTTTGGCATTGCTCAATAGGGAAACAGCGCGCGCACTGTCGGAATTAGGCCACGACGTTGCATTGTTCTCTACAGAGGGGCCAGGCGACTTTCTACCAAATTCTGACTATCTGATGCAGAATGCTGACCTCGATAGGATGTGGATTCGATCTGAGGAACTCACGCAGCAAAATGTCGATGTAACCAGTCGCATTCTCTATCCTCCGCGCGTGCAGGACATGACGAGTCCGATCAACATGCTCCATCACTACGCGTGGGAAGAATCCGGCTTCCCTCTGGAATGGGTGCAAGAGTTCAATAGGCATTTACAGGCAATGACCTGCTTATCGCCACATGTGGAGAAGATTCTTATCGATCACGGCGTCACGGTTCCGCTATCGGTTTCAGGGTGCGGAATCGACCATTGGGATCGTCTAATGGCCGACTCGACGTTTCGGTCGCCGCCTGCCTCGTTCAAATTTCTGCACGTGTCGTCTTGTTTTCCCCGAAAAGGCGCGGACTTGTTGTTGGAGGCTTTTGGAAAGACCTTTTCGTCTCGGGACGATGTTATTCTAATCATTAAGACGTTCCCGAATCCCCATAACGAGATCGAGCGTTGGGTCAAAGAGGCTGTCGGCAGTCGCGACGACTTTCCGAGGGTACAGATAATCATGGAGGATTTTGATAATTCGCGCCTAAAAGCGCTTTATGAAAGTTGCAATGTCCTCGTCGCTCCAAGTCGTGCTGAAGGGTTTGGACTCCCACTGGCGGAGGCAATGGTATCGGGGCTCCCGGTCATCACAACAGGCTGGGGCGGACAGCTTGATTTTTGCGAGCCGGAGACAACATGGCTGGTAGATTATCAATTCGAGCTGGCACGAACACATTTCGGCTTAAGCGATTCCGTCTGGGCCGCCGCCGATGTCGGACATTTGGCGGATACGATGCGTGAGGCTTTCGAACTTCCAAAACAGGAATTGAAGCGGCGTGCCGCACTCGGTCGACAAAAGCTCCTTCGCGAATTTCGATGGATAAGGGTCGCTCAGCGACTCGTGGAAGCCGCACAGCGACCCTCAATTGAAATCGACGGCGACCCAACTGTCGGCTGGATGTCAACGTGGAAAACAACCTGCGGAATTGCGGGATATTCAGAGCACCTTCTGGCCGAGTTTTCGAGAGCCCCGGTTATTTTCTGCACAGATGAAACGCCCGCATCTTTTCGAGACGAGCGAGTACAAAGTTGCTGGCTGCAAGGTGGAAATTTACACGGCGTTGCCGACGCTATTCGCAAGAGTACGATAGATGTCTTGGTTATTCAATTCAATTATAGTTTCTTTGATTTCCAGGAACTCGGAGAATTTATTGAGGACCAAATAAGACGAGGACTGGTCGTTGTCTTGACTCTTCACTCGACCCAGGACCCCCCGTCTTTGCCGGACAGGAATCTTAAACGCATTGCTAGGGCTCTTTCATGCTGCCATAGGATTCTGGTTCATTCCGTGGCTGATATGAATCGACTGAAGCGCCTCGGATTGGTCGACAATGTCACCTTGTTTCCGCATGGACTGATTGAGAGCCCAATAGCGCCTCGGCAAGCGCCCCGCCGAGGCTCGAAAGGGCCCTATCTTCTCGCCTCATATGGATTCTTCTTACCCCATAAGGGCCTTCTTTCGCTCATCCGATCCGTTGGTCTACTCCGAAAGGGCGGACTTGATGTCAGGTTGCGGATGGTAAACGCCGAGTACGACAGACCGCAATCGCGTCAGCTTATTGACCAGGCACTCAAACTGATCAGCGACCTGGGCTTGAAGCAAGAGGTGGAACTTCGGACCGAGTTTCTGGACGATCAGGAGAGTCTGACGCTTTTGAGCGAGGCGGATCTGATTGTTTTTCCGTACGAGGATACAGGCGAATCTTCGAGTGCAGCTGTTCGCCATGGAATCGCAGCCAAGCGGCCGGTGGCGGTAACTCCGCTTCCCATATTTGATGACGTTCGTGATGCGGTATTTGAGCTACCGGGGCTGGATCCAGAATCGATTTCGCTCGGAATTGGAAGTCTTCTTACAGAGATTTCCGCAAATTCTGAATTGGCCACACAGAAAGCCGCCAATGCGGAACGCTGGCGCAGAGCACACCAGCAAAAACAGCTCTCTGCGCGCCTTGAGCGAATGCTCAAGGCGCTCCACATCAAGCACCATCACGATAGCTGGTTTAACACTTAGCAGCCTCTGCAGCTGTAAGCTTGCCCCCTCACGATTTCTTTCGGAAGAACAACATGAACGACGTCCATTGGTGAAATCCATCATTCAAAACGACATGCCGGCGGCGGCGGTGAACACCTTCGCCGCCAGTGTATATTTGGTCGATCAGATATTCAGTTGGCGGCAATGTCCAGTCCATGCCGTCAACGAGACTGAGGTCTGGTGACGCGGATATGAGATATTGCTCAATCTCGCTCTTGTTGAAAAACTCGGGATGCGTCTGCTCTGGCAACAGCAAATATTCTGTAGCAACACAAACAATGCCGCCCGCCCGCGTCACCCTGGCCATTTCTTGAACCGCCTTCCTCGACTGGTTATGGCCACCGAAATGCTCTATCGATGAGAGCGACCAGCAGAAATCGAAGGTCCTGTCATTATAAGGAAGGTTTGTGCCATCCGCATTTTGAAAGCGGACACGATTGTCATCGAACGGTTTCGGGCAATATTTCCTTGCGTCGTTGAGGATATCGGCCGGAGCCTCGGCGCCATTCTGCGTGGCCCACGTCTCATTGCCGTAAAGGTCGGTGGCTAGAACTTGCTTGATGCGGTCGGCTAGCCAGAAGATGACTGGCTCTCGACCTGCCCCCACACCGAGAGCGCAATGCCCTGGATGGATCATACCAAGGCGTTCGAGACCGTAGACGCAATGGGTCCACTCCCAGCCTTTCCGATAAATCTCGCCAGATGTGTTTTTAAAGACATGCTTGTCGATCGAATAGGATTCAACTTCACGGTGGAGCCTCATCCACGTTTCGTCGTCGTACCGGCCGACGTTGATCACTTCAGAAAGTGCCAACTGCTACCTCCAGAATAAGCGCGCACGGTTCGCACGGCTAGGCTGCCCCGCCCTATCTGTTCTGTGCTACGGAAAGGGACCTCCATCTTAAGGCGCCAATTGTGAGACGGCCGCCGTTGATTTTAGGCGGACAAAAGCGAAATTTTCTGTTCGCAGAATGTCGACCATTCCAGACGATTGGAGTTGATCCACATAGGGCCGCATCTCATCGACATATTCGGGTGAATGTGGCCATTCATGCGCAGCCCACAGTAAATCCATATACGGGATCGCAGCGACGTCGGCATCGCCATTCTTAAGAAGCTGCAGAATTTTTTTTCCAAAGTCAGGCCCCTCCGTGCCCTGGTCAAACGCACGCATTGTGTCGGGCCAGTTGAGCATGGCGGCAGCAAGGTTTTTATCGCCGCCGATGTTGTAGGTCTGAACGCCCAACTTGCTGGCCATGAAGTTAGCAAAGAAGTCATTGCGAAACGGTAGAAATGCAACCTTCTCTCCTGGTTGGAAGATAGGTCTCAGGCTTTCAACGTAGTCATTGATCCCGGAGATGGCTCGTCTGGAAGCAATGTTGGCCGTGATGGATGCCGGCGTCGGAATGTTGAAGGCGATGCCAATTAATATGATTAAAATGGTGGTTCCCGACTGCACGTTGCGGCTTGCTACATGTAGCGCGAGCAACGCCCATGCCCCGAACATACCGAGCGCCACCCAACGGTAGCTGGCGCGCATGTTGTTAAACCCGGGTAAGTACGACGATAAGAACTCAGTTCCGGTTCGCCACGGCGCGTATTGGAGGGGCATCAGGGCGCCAACGCCATCCGGCCTCAAGACATTCAACTTGAATGACGGCCCGAGCGCCATATAGAAGCCGCAGAGGGCGACAACCAAGAACGCTGCTTTCAGCCTGAAGTTGGATGATTTCGTCACCAAAGAGTAAATCGCGGCAATGACTAGCACCGCTGCGAACGATGAGTTAAATACCGATCCATCGCCGAAGTAGTTAAGCTCTTGCCTATCTGCGCTAAGGCCGAAAAGGTCAGGGACCCAGAGAATTCCATGTGTAGGAATAAGGAAGAATTCAATATTTGATCCAAATGCACGGAAGAAATCTAATTCTTCTGCGTCAAATGCTGCTTTTCCTATGTATAATACATATAGAAAATACGAAATTGCAAACGATCCGATCACTATCGGAAGGCGCCTAAGCGAAAAATCACGTCGCTCCGCAGGGCGCAGCGCAAACGAAAACAACAACAGTACCGCTGTTCCTGTTGCAAACATCATAAAGCTGTAACCATCCATGAAAGCAGCAGACAAAGCAGCAGCAAAGAATAAAATGATTGAAAGCAGATTCCATCGGTAAAACACCAATCGTAACTCCGCGTAGAAATACGCCGGCAAAAGCGCAATTCCGAGCGACGTCATGGAATAATCCGAGTGCTGCCATATGACAGGCTCGGTGAGCCACAGCAGGGCACAAAGAAGCGAAATCCCGCGCCTGCCCCCGATAAGGCGCACGAACCCATATGCGCCGTAAAACGCGATCGAAAACCAAATGGCGAATGCAAAAGAATATGCGTCCGCAGAGGGAATACCGATCTTCAAGAAGAGCGCAGTTGGCAGCGCAGCGGCGAGTCCGAACGAGATCGGAGCAGGATCAGGCAACCCAAAGTTTGTTGCATAGATCGAGAAACCATTGGCAAAGGACTGCGCGAAACCCAGCGTCCAGATCGCCTGGCCTGTCGTGGGCACCATCAAGCCGGGAAGAGCGCCATTTACGAAGAGCGCAAAAAAGAGCGCTATCACAGTTAGCAGGCCAAAACTCACCCTGTAAAATGTGGTTCCGTCAGCCTCGTTCATTGCCCACCCGATAGAAATGCGCGGCGGTCAGCCCACCGGCAAAAAACAAAAAATCGCCCAGAACGGTGATCACCCGCCCTATCACCACCGCCAGGAGGATAACAGGCTCGGCGCTGACTCCGCCAAGGAGAGCCATAAGTATCGCCTCCCTGATGCCAATGCCGGCCGGGGCGCCCGGCGTAACGAGCCCCACGAGCCAGGCAACCACATAAGCGCCAGCTATAGCCGGATAGGGCGGGATGCCGCTGGAACCGCCGGCAAGATCGCTGGCCGCAGCAAAAACCAGGCCCGAGAGCGCGAGAAAGGCGAGGTAGAAGGCGGCGGCGGCGCCGAAACTGGCTCCCCCGATGTGCATGGCCAGCCAGAGCGCGATAGCCGCTGCTCCGACGAAAGAAAACCAGCCGAACCAATTCGGCAACCCGGCAATAGCCAGCGGCAACACAAGCGGCGAGAAGAGAAGCCCGCCAACAACAAGAATGGCCAGTTCATAAACAGTAGACTTGGCCAGTGGACCGTTGCCGATGCCAGCCGCCAGGCCGATCGCCTGTCGGCCAGCAAACTGGAAAATATTGCCTGGGACATATTTAGCGAGCTGCGAGATGGCATAGGTCCGGGTCGCCCAAGACCATGAAATGGAAATGCCAAGGTGGCGCATGAGATGCCGCCAGGCAAGGGCCAGCAGCAGGTTCGACGCTCCGTAGACGCCGGCCAGGGCCGCGATAGCGGCGTAGCTGCCGGCTCCCATTCGGCGCAAGTCGATCTCGTCGACGTAGCCATGGAGCCTGATCCCTACGAAGACAACACCGGCCAGCCCCAGGAAGGCGCCGATGCGATTGAGCCAGACCTTGGCGCCTGGGCCAAGCGCCATCGTCAGGGCCTTTTCTTCGGCTTGCAGTGCAGCATCGTCCATGGGAGCGGCGAAACCACCTCTGCGACGTCGAAAAATCGGGACACAAGCGAGATAAACCCCCGCCGCGACCAGTGCTGCAGATGGCCTGGGGTGTTGCCAAGGGCCGACACATATTTCCCGCGCGCCAGATTGAGCACGCGCCAAAGCGGTTCCCGCGGCACGCTCAGGATAAGGTCGGAGGTTGTGATCCGCTGCAGCGCCTGCAGCGCCTTTTGCGGCTCCTCGAGATGCTCCATCACTTCGCAGCATACGATCAGGTCGGCGCTGTCACGCTCCGGCTCGACGTCGTAAATGCTGCGGACGGCGAAGCGCTCAGGCGCCAGACCGTGTGAGCGGGCGTTCTCCTGTGCCATGCCGATGACCTGGGTGGAGAAATCGCTGCCGCGCGCATCGATGTCCTGACCAAGCCAGCGCATGACCCAGTACCCTTCTCCGCATCCGACCTCATGAATGCTGCCCGGATTGACCTTGGAGACGAGGCCGGACAAAGAACTCTCGAAGCCCTGCACCATCCGGCGGGCGATAGGGTTTCGCGTGCCATATTTGTCATAGGTGTTGCCTATGACGATACCGTCCTCCGCTTGTCCACCGGCTACTTTCATCCGCCTATGCCGTTTCCTTATCGCGCGCGAAAGTCTTGGTGCCTTCGCCTTGGGTCGACCGCTGCGTGTAGCGAATGTCTTCGAGAAGCTTGCGATTGGCGGCTATCACGTCAGCCAGAAAGGCGACCAGAAGGGACTGGAAGCCCATGCCCATGAGCGCCCCCGCCAACACGACAGACTGGACGTGTCCGCTGACACCTTCGGTCAGATAAAAATACAGGAAGCGCAGGCCGAGCAGGAAGCCAAGTCCGAAAAGTAGCGCCGCGACAATGCCGAAGAAGCGCGCCGGCTGGTAGATGACGAAGATGCGCACGATGGTGAAGATCGAGCGCTTTATGTAGGATGGAATGCTCTTGACTAGCCGTGACGGCCGCAAATCGCCGTTGACGCGGATTGGCACCGAAACCACGCGCATGTTTTTGCGGCCGGCTTGGATGATGGTTTCCAGCGTGTAGGTGTAGTTGTTGAACAGCATCAGCCGTTGCGCGGCGTCTCGCGAGATGGCGCGAAATCCGCTCGGTGCATCCTGTACGTCGGTTCCGCTGCTGACCCGAACCACCCAACTGCCGACCTTCTGCAGGAGCTTCTTAATCGGGGAGAAATGCTCGATTTCCGATATTGGCCGGGCGCCGATGACCATATCCGCGCGCCCCTCCAGCACCGGATTGACGAGGGCCGGGACATCGGCTGCATGATACTGGTTGTCAGCATCGGTGTTGACGATGACGTCCGCGCCCCGGGCCAGGCAGGCTTCGATACCCGTCATGAAGGCGTAAGCAAGACCGCGATTGCTAGTGTGCCTCACGACGTGATCCACACCGTTTTCGCGGGCGACCCTTACCGTTTCGTCCGTGCTTCCGTCATCTATCACCAACCATTCGACGCTGTCGAAGCCTGGGATGGCCCGTGGCAGATCGCTCAGCGCTATCGCCAGAGTTTCGGCTTCGTTGTAGCAGGGAATCTGGATAATCAGCTTTGGCAGAAGACCGCTCTCGAATTGGGAAGGTTGGACAATCGTGCCTCTATCATCGTGAGGCTGAGGTGCAAGCGGTTTTCACCAAGAGAGACTATCTTTCCACCTTCGCATTACCCAATTAGCGCGGCGTATGTTAGGGCTAGTCCCACGCTTCGGGCAGGCTGCGCGCCCAACGCCGGCCGCTTTCGCAACGCGAATGTCCGGAGTCAGTCGTCCAGTTCATTTCCGGAGACCCCAGTGAGAATCGCCATCGACGGCAGAAACCTCGCATCGGCCACCGATGGCATCGGCCGGTTCGTCCACAACGCGATCAACGCTCTGGCGGCGCAGGGTGCCGATGTGGCGGTCTACGCTCCGGGTACGATCGGCGCGCATTACGATATTCCGTCTGGTGTTTCCGTGCGGTCTGCCGGCGTCAAGGGATCTCTCGCCAGAACCCTCTGGGGGCAGTCGCTGCTGCCTTGCCTGGCACGGCGCGACCGCGTGGAAGTTCTCTGGGGACCTTCACATCGCCTGCCTTTCGTTCTCGATGGTCGCATCGCACGCGTGGTCACGATCCACGATCTCGTCTGGCTGCATGCCGCGCGCACCATGCGAACCCGCACGTTGATGGGCGAGCGCCTCCTGATGAAGCCGGCGTTGAGGGCCGCCGACATCATCGTCGCGGATTCGACCGCCACGGCAAGCGCGTTGACGGCCGAGTTTCCCTGGTTGAAATCGCCGGTCCGGACGGTCGCCCCCGGCACGGCAGCGCTGCCGGCTTCCGGCGATGTTTCGAGCTTGGAGCCGCTCGGGATTACCAAGCCCTACGCGCTTTTTGTCGGCACGCTCGAGCCGCGGAAGAATCTCGCCAATCTGATAAGGGCCTATGGTCTGCTGCCAGCCGGCGCCCGCGGCGGCTGCGATCTTGTCATCGTCGGCGCCAAGGGATGGAAACAGACGGGCCTGGCTGATCTCGTGCGCGCCGGTAGGCTCGAGGCGAATATCAAGTTTACCGGCTTCGTCGACGACGGCGTGCTCGCCACGCTTTACGCGAATTGCCTGTTCCTGGCGATGCCGTCGCTCTATGAGGGATTCGGCTTTCCGATCGTCGAGGCTCAGTCCTTCGGCAAGCCGGTGCTGACGTCGAACACGTCGTCGATGCCGGAAGTCGCTGGAGACAGTGCCGTCCTTGTCGACCCGAACGACCCGGCGGGAATCGCCGCGGCATTCGGCCGGCTCTGTAAGGACGCCGAGTTCCGCAATCGGATCGCCGCCGGCGCGCGCAGCAATGCCGGGCGCTTCACTTGGGAAAATCACGCCATGGGCATGCTGCAGATCTTCGAAGAGGCCATACGGCAAAGACGAAAGACCGACGCGTGAAAGTCCTGCACTTCTTCAAGACCTACTGGCCGGATACCTTCGGCGGGGTAGAGCGGACGATCCATGCCATCGCCGAGAGCACGGCCCGGCACGGCGTCGAAACGCAGGTGCTCTCGTTGAGCGGCAAGCCGGAAGAAAACACTCGACGCCTTGACGAACATATGGCCGTGAAGGCGAGGCTCGATTTCGAGCTGGCGTCGACCGGATTTTCGCGCGAAGCCTTTCGAAAGTTTCGCGTGCTCGCCGCAGAGGCCGACCTGGTCCACTACCATTTCCCATGGCCGTTCATGGATATCGTCCATTTCCAATCCGGCCATAGCAAGCCGGCCATCGTGACCTATCACTCCGACATCGTCAAACAGCGGCTCATCCTACCCTTCTACCGGCCCTTGATGATGCGCTTCCTGGCGGACGTCGACGCCATCGTGGCGACATCACCAAATTATCTTGAATCGAGTCCTGTTCTCAGGGCGTTCAAGGCCAAATCGAAGGTGATCCCCATTGGCATCGACGAGACCGCCTATCCAACGGCAAGCGAGGCGGATGATGCTTGGTGTCGATCGGCGGTCACGGTGCCCTTCGTATTATTCGTCGGCGTTCTCCGCTACTATAAGGGGCTTGATGTCCTGGTCCATGCAGCCAGTAAGACTCGCTGCAAGATCGTGATCGCTGGGTCTGGTCCCGTCGAGCGCGAAATCAAACAACAGGCCGCGTCGCTACGCTGCGATAACGTGCTGTTTCTTGGCGAAGTGACGGAATCGCGCAAGATGGCGCTGCTGCGCAACTCTCACGGATTCGTGTTTCCGTCGAACCAAAGGTCGGAGGCCTATGGTCTTTCGCTGGTCGAAGCGGCGATGTGCGGCAAGCCGATGATTTCTTGTGAAATCGGAACGGGCACAAGCTTTGTTAATAGAGTGGGCCAGACCGGTCTCGTGATTCCGCCATCGGATCCGGCAGCGCTTGCCCAAGCGCTTAACCGACTGGTTGATTCTCCGGGTGAGGCGGCGAGTTGGGGGCGAGCCGCGCGCGAGCGGTATGTCCGATTGTTCACCGCAGAAAGAATGGGGAGATCGTATGCCGACGTCTATCGGCAACTCAAAGGTCGTCATCGCGGAGCATAAGGCATAACACTGCCGCCCGGCTTCTCCAGAAGATAGCCAGGGACTTTTGGTCGCTGGCGACCAGTAGGTTGTTCTTCGGTGCCGGCCGGGAGCCGCTCCGATGAGGCGCCAGCGAAGCCATGCTTGCGCTTGTAGGCTTGCAGACAGTCTCCGGACCGCTGCTGACTGTCCTTAGATCGATATCGTCGTGACAAATTAGAAAGCAGCCTCGCCTGCCGACTCAACCGAACTCGCTCGCTATCCCTGATCTGCACCCCGCCGGGCACCCCGCTACGTTCGCTGGCCATGCCGCTTTTCACCCCGTCCAGTATTTAACGCCTGCTTTCCCTTCGCGCCCAATAGCTCGCGCGCATGCTCACCTTCCTGGCTCTGCAGTTTGGCGGCGATCCAAAGCATCGCTCCATAGATGACGGCGCGATCATCATTGGTCAGCTCGACGATGCCCGCCTTTAGGACGAGACCGCCAAGTTCGATGAGCTGCCGTGTGCGCTTGCGACGCTCGACCTGCCAGGTGCGCATGTCATTGCGCGCCAGAGCCGCCTGCCGGCGATTGCAGGCTGCCCGGTTGCGCTGAAGCGCTATGCCGGTTGCTTCCAGATGCTTGAGCAGTTCGCCTGGACCTGCTGTCGAAAAACGTCAACCCACGCTTAGCCCACGCCTCCCGCTTTTCGGCGTCTTTCGTTTCGGCAGTGGCGACCAGCGCTCCGGCCAGTTCGTCGGTGCTGAGTTGATCGGCGCCAGTGGCAATCACCAGTTCGCCAAGCTGCTGCACCTTCCGCATTTTGAGCTCTCGCGCCTTGTCTTCCAGCGCCTTCAGTTCGGCGTCGAAGTCCCGTGGTTTGCGCATGGCTGTCTCCGTCGGTTGTCGATCGAATGATGATAGGCGAGCGTGTGTCGGAAGGCTTCAGGGTTGCCGAGACAGCCCGGGACGGGCTGGTCCATCCCGAGAATTTTTCGAGGGAGGGCGCGCTTATACGTCGTGCCGACGTGCGCTTTGACGTGCAAATGATCTGCTCGCGATGGCGATCTTTCATCTTCATGTCAAAGTCATTGGCCGAAAGGCAGGCTCGAGTGCTGTGGCGTCGGCCGCCTACCGCTCTGCCTCGCGGCTGCGAGACGAGCGAATTGATCGAAGCCATGACTTCTCGGCCAAGCGCGGCGTTGTCCATTCCGAGGTCTTGCTGCCGGAGAATGCGCCGGAGGCCTGGATCGATCGCGAACGGCTGTGGAACGATGTCGATGCGTTCGAGCTGCGCAAGGATGCGCAGCTTGCCCGCGAGGTGGAGTTCGCCCTTCCGCGCGAACTAAGCCAGGGGCAAGGCATCGAGCTGGCGCGCGACTTCGTTCAATCTGAGTTTGTCAGCCGAGGCATGGTGGCCGATCTCAATGTGCATTGGGACAAGGCGGAGGACGGAAGTCTCAAACCGCATGCCCATGCCATGCTCACCATGCGCTCAGTCGATGAGAACGGTTTTGGGGCGAAGATGCGCGACTGGAACCAGACGGAATTGGTCGAGCGCTGGCGCGAGCGATGGGCTGAGCTCGCCAATGAGCGCCTGGCCGAACTCGACATCGACGCCCGTATAGATCATCGCAGCCTGGAAGCCCAGGGCATTGCCTTGGAGCCGCAAACGCAGATCGGTGCGCCAGCCCAACGCATTGAGGACAGCGGCCTTGGTGCTGCCGGCATTGACGCCGATCGCGCCGAACTGCATCGCGATATCGCGCGCAACAATGGTACGCGCATCATCGCCGATCCATACGTGGCGCTCGACGCCATCACGCAGCAGCAATCGACCTTTACCCGAAAGGACATTGCGAAGTTCTCCCATCGGCACAGCGACGGGATGGAGCAGTTCAACGCGGTGATGGGCGCGATCAGCGGAGCGCCCGACCTGGTTGAACTCGGCAAGGACGGACGCGGCGAAGATCGCTTCACCACCCGGCAGATGATCGAGACAGAACAGCGCCTGCATGGTGCGGCAGAACGCATGGCCGCGGAGGGACATCATGCCGTGGGCGATCAGCACCGTGAGGCGGCACTGGTGCATGCCAAGCAGCGTGGCCTTGTTTTGTCGGTCGAGCAGACCGATGCGCTGGATCACATCACTGACGGCCGTGGTCTTGGCATCGTGGTTGGTTTTGCGGGAACGGGGAAGAGCGCCATGCTGGGCGTTGCGCGCCAGGCATGGGCGGCAGCGGGCTATGAGGTTCGAGGCGCCGCACTGTCCGGCATCGCGGCCGAGAATCTCGAAGGCGGATCGGGGATTTCGTCGCGCACCATCGCCAGCTTGGAACATGGCTGGGGACAGGGCCGCGATCTGCTCACCGCGCGTGATGTCCTAGTGATCGACGAGGCCGGCATGGTCGGCACGTGCCAGTTGGAGCGCGTGCTTTCCAATGCCGCCAACGCTGGCGCAAAGGTCGTTCTGGTCGGCGATCCGCAGCAGCTGCAGGCGATCGAAGCCGGCGCTGCATTCCGTTCGATTCACGAGCGTCACGGCGGCGTCGAGATCGGCCAGGTGCGCCGACAGCGCCAGGACTGGCAGCGTGAGGCCACGCGCGATCTTGCAACCGGCAGGATCGGCGCTGCGATCGACGCCTATGACGCGCAGGGCATGGTGCACCAAGCTGCGTCGCGCGATGAGGCACGCAGCGATCTTGTCGAGCGCTGGGATCGGGACAGGCATGCAGAGCCTGAAGCGAGCCGGATCATTCTCACCCACACAAACGACGAAGTGCGCGCGCTCAACCAGGCAGCGCGCGAGCGCATGCGCGCGGATGGAGATCTCGGCGACGAAGTTCAGGTGGATGTGGAGCGCGGTGCAAGGACCTTCGCACGCGGCGACCGGGTCATGTTCTTGCGCAACGAGCGGTCGCTCGGCGTCAAGAACGGCACGCTCGGTGTGATCGAAGAGGTCAGCGTCCAGACGATGACGGTTCAAACCGATGACGCCAGGTCTGTGCGCTTCGATCTGAAAGACTATGCCCACATCGACCACGGCTATGCCGCGACCATCCATAAGGCCCAGGGCATGACGGTCGACCGCACCCATGTGCTGGCAACGCCGGGCATGGATGCGCACAGCAGCTACGTGTCCCTGTCGCGACATCGGGATGGGATGGAACTGCATTACGGCAGCGAAGACTTCGCGACCCGCGAACGACTTGTCCGCGCGCTGTCACGCGACCGCACCAAGGATATGGCGTCGGATTACGACCAGATCGACCCGGCGCAACACTATGCCGAGCGACGCGGGATCAGCTTCCGTCAGCGTGTGGTCAAGATCGTGCGCCGGATCGTTCCGGAGAAGCTTCGCGACGGGATTGAAAGGATGCTGGACGGGTTGCGCTCGCCCGGGCAACCAGAGCCCGGCCAGGACCGTGCGTACAGGCCGAAAGGGGGAGAGGTTGGAACGCAAAACGGCGATGCCGGCGCCGAACCAGGAAGGGAAGCGGGCGCCAAGGGAGCGCAACGCGGAGCGGATGCGTTGTTGGACGAGGAAGCGGCGTTGCGCAGAGCTCGCACGAAGGCTCTCGTGCGCCACGCGCGAGCGCTCGACGCTATTATCAGCAACGGAAATGTGGACGGGCAGGGTAGTCCCGGGCAGATGCGCGAATTGAGGGATGCACGCAACGCGTTCGATAAGGTTCGGCCGCATGGCTGGCGCGATGCCGAAGCGGCCTATATCAAGAATCCCGAGCTGGTTCGTGAAGCGGGAGCCGGTAGCGTCAACCGTATCGTGCTCGCTCTCCAGCTTGAAAGCGAAATCCGCACCGGACCGGAAGCCGATCCGACCCGCCGGGCCGACCGTTTCGTGGAACGCTGGCAGAAGCTCCACCGGACAAGCCAGGACCAATACCAGGCTGGCGACATGTCCGGCTACAAGTCAACCCGCTCGGCTATGTCCGACATGGCGAAGAGCCTCGAACGCGATCCCCAGCTTGAATCCCTGCTTGCCAACCGCAAGCGCGAGCTTGGCATCAACATAGATTCCGGCCGGCGCCTTGGTGCGGAACTCGCGTTCAGCCACGGTATTGGCATTGGGCGTGGCATGGGCATCTAAACTTATTACGAAATGGCATGTCGAGCGTGTCGTCGACGAAGGTAGTCCCATCGACAACGACGATGATGACCATGAATGAGATGGAGTCGTCGAACTCTCCCTTGGTAAGGGAGTAGTCTATCGCTGCATACCGCGGATTTTTCGCTGCGATATCAGGCGCTTGCTCGTTCGCCGTTTTCGCCAGTGGTGTGAGCTGGTGCACGTGTAATGCCCGGTCCGCATCCGCTGCCGGCCTCATTCGATGTAAGCCGGTCCGTCCTTTTTCACCGGTCCCCACATGCCTCCGGTGAAACTATCGCTGTCGGCGATCTGCAGGACGTTCGGCGGATCGTCGCGGTATTTCTTGCCAAACCAACCTTCGTATTCGAGTTGGATCGGAAATTCGGCTTGAGCCTTCCAAAAGCTCTTCTTCGGAATCCTATGTGTTAGGCCAAAAGAGCATGTCGTCTGCGCGCCGTTCTGAAGAAGGCGGATCACCATCGAGGACTCAAAACAGGCCAGCCAAAGGCCGCGTGCCTCGGCATCGGCGCCAGCGCCAAGGGCAGCCTCGAGCGCCGCCTGGTCTCGTACTATCAACCTGATGTTCTTGGCTGGGATCGACCCCGAATTCAGTACCACCAGATTATAGGCGATCGCCTCGTTACCTCCGTCATGCGTCTGAACCATCGCCGTTACGATCGGTCGGAACTGGCGCCGCCAAAAGAAGATCGATAGCCCGAACGCCAGGATGGAGACGACTAAGGCTACTACGGATACCGCGAGTTCGGCTGTCATCGTCGCCTAATCGCTCCATCGGATTTTGCTGCCGCGAAGGTGCTGTGTGTCGGCTGCGAACTGGATTTGCGCTATGATGAAGGCCTTTTCGACGCCCGGCGCGACCGCGGCGATCAGGGCATCGAGGGGAGGGACGCAATGCTTAGGGCCAGGAATGGATAGATTGAAGCCAGTGGGATAGCGCAGGTCGTAATCCTGATTGACATGGGCGAGCTGGATCGCCAGCGCTTTCATCATTTGGTCGGCAACCACAAGGCCTTGCTTTTCGCACTCAGCGAACACTTGTCCTGTGTCATGTCGCAATGGTCTTTTGCCAAGCTTGCTCTTCGGCGTGCCCTTCGCCACCAGATATGATTTGAGAATGACCTCCACGGCGTGCGCGAGGAGGAAATAGGCCGGATAGCTAAGACCGGGTTCGTTACGCTCGGCAAGGATCTGGAACGCTTGATGGTAGGATCTTCCCCGCTTCAGCAGCTCGCCGGCGTAATCCCGCAAAGGCTGGGGCATCTCCCATAGGTTGGCCGATACCTGGTTAAGCGCGACGGTCGCCGCCATATATGGGTTCCCTACTCGCTGGCTGAGGCGCGATGCGATCGGCCGCCGCTTACCTTACACCTCATCTTCATCCTGCTGCTGACTGTGAAGGTCATCAATCAGGATGTCATCAATGACTGAAAGAGCCAGACGGGCATCGATCTCGGGAATGCAATCCTTATGAATGATCTGAGTGAAAAGGCGTTGAAGCTTTTGCCGACGGTCGTAAGCGTCCATCTGCCTCCAGTCCAAGTTTACGGCTCCATACGTTTTCATATGACCATAGTCGTGCTGCGGCAGTGGAGCGGTTGTGACCATGATCGTCCCCGCCGTAGGGCGGTCATGGAAGGGCGGCCTGTCTGGCGTCCAGCAGATCACAGCGTCTTTTGCAAGCATAGAAGACTCCCCCATGTCGCGATGGACTCGCCGAGTGTCGCAGGAAAGAATTGGCACCGCAATTCGGAGGCGTACCGCTTCCGGTCTTGATCTACTGGAAAAAGGAGATCACCTTCGACAGGGAGGTTTCAATCGTGCCCGACGAAATGAAAGTGCTTCTCCGGAAAAATGTCGACTTTCGGGACGATCCCGGTCCGCCGCTCGACAGGCGTTATGAGACCGTCACCGTGCACACAAGCCGCGAACCCTTCGTTTTCGTTGGCGAAGGCGACACCGCACGTCACGTTTTCGACTACATCCGCCGAGCCCACGCCAAGAGTGGGTCGTCCAAAAAACTGAGAGACTGCCACGCGGCCGTCAAGGCGGACGGAGGCGCAAGGTCTGATGTTGTCTTTGCTTCGGGCTAACTTCCCCGCATAGGTTTTTGCACCCGGAGGGTTTCATTAACCGCCTAGAGCCATACCGCCGGCAATTCCGACGCCGATCGCCACGCCGGTTACTAGGTTCCCTGCCAAGCGAATCGTCCAGGCCGTCGCGGCGGCTCGCCAATTCGATCTCGGCTGAGTCTCTGCAGGCCGATCAGCTCATCAAAACGTGTTCCATGGTGATTTCTCTCCTTCGGGCGATTCCGGTGTAGATCGGCGCCTAGCGAAGTCGAGTTGTGTAGACATGCTGTAGATCAGCCTATTTTCGGCCGTTCCCGAAAACTCTGAAACCGTTGGAAATGTTGGCTCCCCGGGCCGGATTCGAACCAGCGACCAACCGGTTAACAGCCGGTTGCTCTACCACTGAGCTACCGGGGAACGGAGGCTCTAACGTGAGTGGCGCAGCCTATAGCAAACACCTTTCGGCTTTGCAAAGAAGCATTTCGCAATTTTTCTCCAGTTTTTGATGCGGCTATTTGTGCCATCGTTCGGCGCGCCCACATATGAAGGGCTTCACACCGGCACGGAACAAAGCGGCCGGTTGTCGCCTTGACACGGCTTAAGCAGCAGATGGGATTGGCTTGAATGACCGCAGCGGATGATGACAACGCCCCGGCGCGGAAGATTTCGATCTTCGGCCGCGAGTTCACCATGCCGCGCTCGCGCGGCTGGCGAATCGCGATCGGCATGCTGCTTACGCTTGGCGGGCTTCTGGGCTTTCTGCCGATTCTCGGTTTCTGGATGATTCCGCTCGGTCTGCTGGTTCTATCCTATGAATTCGCGATGATCCGACGCCACCGACGGCGTTTCGTCGTCTGGTGGGAACGCCGGCGGCGGCCCGACTGAGAGCACGGGGCGGCTCCGCAGCGGCGATGCCGGACCCGTGACAACCGATTGGTAATCACCACTTTGGCTGCTCCTTGCGAAAGCGCCGGGAAAGACGCGCGAGCGCTTGACGACCTTTGAGCGCCAACATAATGAGTTCGCTCGGAACGCCGGGAGCATTGCGAGGCCTCGTGGCGGAGTGGTTACGCAGAGGACTGCAAATCCTTGCACCCCGGTTCGATTCCGGGCGAGGCCTCCAGATGCTTGCGGGCTCCAGCGCAATCGCGCCGGAGCGGGGTTCCAGTCGAAGTTTTGGCCGCGCGCCTGGCGCGGGGAGCGGATTGTTGGGACATGAACGCTGATTTCTCCGAACGCCGCGTGAAGATGGTCGACGGCCAGATCCGCACGACAGACGTGACCAGCGCGCCGCTCATCGAAGCGATGCTGACCGTTCCGCGCGAGGCCTTTGTCGGCGCCGGACAGCAGGATCTGGCCTATATCGACGAGGACATCCGCATTTCCGACGGCGCCAATGGCAGCGGCGCACGCTACCTGATGGAGCCGTCGCCGCTCGCCAAGCTTTTGCAGCTGGCCGAGATCGACGCCAGCGATTCGGTGCTCGATGTCGGTTGCGGCACCGGCTATTCCGCCGCGTTGCTGTCCAGGCTGGCGCGTTCCGTCGTCGCGCTGGAGAGCGATGCGGCGCTGGCGGAGGCCGCGAAATCAACACTTTCCAGCCTTGGCTGCCGGAACGTCACGGTCGTCACCGGGCCGCTGCCGCAAGGGCAGGCCGCCAAAGGGCCCTACAATGTCATCTTCATCGGCGGCAGCGTCGAGGAAGTGCCGCAGGCATTGCTCGACCAGCTCGCGGAAGATGGACGCCTGGTTGCGGTCGAAGGGCGGGGCAACTCTGGCGTGGCCCGGCTATTTTTCAAGGCAGGGGGGGGTGTAACCGGAAGGCGTGCCTTTAATGCGGCAATTAAGCCACTACCGGGCTTCGAACGTGCTCACGCATTTGAATTCTGAGCGTTTTTGCCTTGCAGCGAAGGCGCTGTCATGATCGCTTGCGCCTGACAATCGTTGCTGATTTGTTGACCGGGCGTTTCCGGGAGGCCGTCAGCGGGGGAACGATAAACAACGCGGCGCTAGCCGATCCGTAAGGGTGGGTTGGCGTGGCGTGGTTCCCATGCAAAACGAATGAGGGATATAACGTGCCGCCTCTACGCAAGAGTATTTTAGTAGCTATCCTTGTTTCGGCCACCGCGCTTTCGCCGCTGGCCGCCTCCGCCGAAACCATTACAGGCGCGCTCGCCAAAGCCTACCAGTACAATTCGCAGCTCAACGCGGCCCGCGCCGGCGTTCGCGTCACCGATGAGGGCGTGGCCATCGCCAAGTCGGGCTGGCGCCCGACCGTCACCGGTTCGAGCAGCATCGATTACACCAGCACCCACGCACAGGGCTCCACCCAGAACATCACCACGGGCAACTTCGGCATACAAATCAACCAGACGCTGTTCGATGGGTTTCAGACCAGGAACAATGTCGCTGCCGCCGAATCGCAGGTGAAGGCCTCGGTCGAAAGCCTGCGCAACACCGAAGAGAACATCCTGTTCAACGCGGCCAGCGCCTATATGGACGTGATTCGCGACCGCCAGGTCGCGGTGCTGACCGAGCAGAACCTGCAGTTCCTCAGCGAGCAGGCGCGCGCCGCCCGCTCGCGCTTCGAGGTCGGCGAGGGCACCCGCACCGACGTGGCCCAGGCCGATGCCTCGCGCGCGACGGCCGTGGCGCAGCTGAGCGCTGCCCGCGCGACGGCGCTGGCGAGCGCCGCCACCTATCACCAGATCGTCGGCGACGAACCGGGCAAGCTCAGGCCAGCCTCGCCGCTGGGCAAGCTGCTGCCGGGTAGCGTCGATTCGGCCTTGGCCATCGCTTCCGCCGAGCATCCCGCCATTCTTGCCACACAGCATCTAGTCGATGCCGCGGCCTTTTCGGTGAAGTCGGCGGAAGGCGCGCTGCTGCCGCAAGTGACGGCCTCGGCCGGCGTTTCGGACAATTACAGCCACTCCGTTCCCGACATCAGGGGCACCAACGGCACCTCGACCTCGGCCAATATCGGCGCCACGCTGACCATTCCGATCTATTCGGGCGGCCGGACCTCGGCGGTTGTGCGGCAGAACAAGGAATCGCTTTCGGAGGCACGCATCCAGATCGACGTCACCCGCGATCAGGTGCGCCAGGCTCTGGTCACGGCATGGACGCAATACACCGCGGCGCGCGAAACGGTTGCTGCCAACAGGCAAGTGATCGATGCCGCGCAGCTGGCGCTCAACGGCGTCATCGAAGAGCGCAATGTCGGCCAGCGCACGACGCTGGATGTGTTGAACGCGCAGAACGCGGTCATCACCGCCAAGATCAACCAGGCCAGTTCCGAGCGCGACGTGGTGGTGGCGAGCTATGCCATTCTCCAGGCGATGGGCCGGTTGTCGGTGGATCGGCTGGGCCTGGCGGTCACCAAATACAGGCCGGAAGAGCATTACAACGCCGTCAAGGACAAGTGGATCGGACTGCGCACGCCAGACGGGCGCTGATTGCCGACAGCATGCTTCCTGCAAACGCCGCGTGTCCGATGGACGCGCGGCGTTTGTCTTTCCGGGAGGCTCGTTAGGCTGCGCGTCGCCTAATCTGTTGAAATCGAACGTGTCTCCAGATTGGGGATTCTCGGATGACGATCGGTCGGTTACGCTGTCTCCATTGATTCGAATTCCGGCCCGGGCAGGACGGAATTCTTGAACGGGTCAAGTTCTTGAACGGTCGGTTCTGAGCAGGTCAAGTTCTTGGACAGGTCACTAGGGCGGCAGATGTGACGATGGCGACGGCAAGCAGCGCGCAGCGCGAACCTTCCATGGAAGAGATACTGGCTTCCATCCGAAGGATCATCGAAGACAGCGACACCGGGCGCAAGCAACCGGCCGAGGCCGGCGAGCTGCGCCAGGATCTGGAGCCGGCCGCGGCTGGCGCGCCCGCTGTCGAGGTTGATGCCTTTCGTTCCGAATTGCATGCCGACGTCCGCAAGTCGCCGACGCTGGCGGAGGTCCAGGCGCAGCTTGCGGCAACCGATCCGGTGCTGCCGCGCGCCGCCCGCACCGAACCGGTGAAGACTGCGCCGACAGTTGAGCTCGAGAGCACTGCGCCGAGCGCGCAAGCGGCCGCAAGCAAGCCGGCCGCGGCAAATGCGCCGCAGACGGCCGAGACCATTGTCGCCGACTGGCGGCGCGAAATCGCGGCGGTCGGCGGCAGCACGGTCACCGCGAGACCGGCTATCCGGGCTCCGGAGGCCGCGCCGAAGGCCGAGATCGAGAAGGAAGAGCCGACGTTTGAAGCTTCCGTGCCTGTAGGCGCGTCCCGGGCATCCGAACCGGAGGTGCAGCCGGCTCGGCCCGCGATCCTTTCCGAGCATACGGGCCGGCAGGTCGCCGCGGCCTTTGGCGAGCTTTCCGATGCTTTTGCCAGCCGCGGCAAGAAAAGCTTCGATGAGATGGCCGAGGAAATGCTGCGGCCGATGCTGCAGGATTGGCTCGACAACAACCTGCCGACGCTGGTCGAAAGGCTGGTGCGCGAGGAGATCGAGCGCGTGGCGCGCGGGGCGCAGTAAGCTGGCGCAACAGGCAGCCCGGCAAGCGCCGTCCTGGGGCGGCGCTTTTGTCTAAGGCTGCTTTGAGCGGTTCAGCGTTTCTCGGAATCGCCGAACTGCTCAAAATCCTTGTTTCTGCGCAATTCCGGACGGAAAACCGCTACGCACTTTTTCTGGAATTGCTCCAGGGAAGCGCTGCTGCTCGCCCGGCCGGCATTGTCGCTGCTCGCGGCGGGCCTATCTGTGGAAGCTATCGCAGCGCTCGCGGTTGACTCGGCCAAGACCTTCCGATTTACACCGGACGCTTGTTCCCGACAGTTCGGACCTCCTCCATGCTTGATAAGACCTACGACGCCAAAGCCGTCGAGCCGAAGATCGCCAAAGTCTGGGAAGAGGCAGACGCCTTCCGGGCGGGCGCCGGCGCGGAGGAAGGGGCCGAAGCCTTCACCATCGTCATCCCGCCGCCGAACGTCACCGGCTCGCTGCATATGGGCCATGCGCTCAACAACACGCTGCAGGACATTCTCGTGCGCTTCGAGCGCATGCGCGGCAAGAACGTGCTCTGGCAGCCCGGCATGGATCACGCCGGCATCGCCACGCAGATGGTGGTCGAGCGCCAACTCATGGAAAAGCAGATCCACCGCCGCGATCTGACGCGCGAGGAGTTCATCGAGAAAATCTGGGAGTGGAAGGCCGAATCCGGCGGCGCGATCTTCAACCAGCTGAAGCGGCTCGGCGCCTCGGCCGACTGGTCGCGCGAACGCTTCACCATGGACGAAGGCCTGTCCAAGGCGGTGCTGGAGGTCTTCGTCACCCTCTACAAAGAAGGCCTTATCTACAAGGACAAGCGCCTTGTGAACTGGGACCCGAAGCTGCTCACCGCCATTTCCGACCTCGAGGTCGAGCAGCACGAGGTGAACGGCAATCTCTGGCATTTCCGCTATCCGATCGAGGGCGAGGCGTTCGACCCCGAGAACCCGAAGACCTTCATCACGGTCGCCACGACCCGTCCCGAGACGATGCTCGGCGACACGGCCGTGGCCGTGCATCCCGATGACGAGCGCTTCACCGGTCTGGTCGGCCGCAACGTCGTGCTGCCGATCGTCGGCCGCAAGATACCGATCGTCGCCGACGAGTATTCCGATCCGGAAAAAGGCTCCGGCGCGGTCAAGATCACGCCGGCGCATGACTTCAACGACTTCGAGGTCGGCAAGCGCCACAAGCTGCCGGCGATCAACATCCTGACGGTCGAAGCGGCCATCAAGCTGAAGGACAACGAGGACTTCCTTGCCGGTCTCGATGTCACGCCGGAGCGCCAGGCGGTGTGGGACGAGCTGGATGGGCTCGACCGTTTCACGGCCCGCAAGAAGATCGTCGAGCTGATGGAGGCCGGCGGCTTCCTCGACAAGGTCGAGCCGCACAGGCATGCCGTGCCGCATGGCGACCGCGGCGGCGTGCCGATCGAGCCGTTCCTGACCGACCAGTGGTACGTGAACGCCGCCGAGCTCGCCAAGCCGGCGATCGCCTCGGTGCGCGAGGGCCGTACCAACTTCGTGCCGAAGAACTGGGAAAAGACCTATTTCGACTGGATGGAGAACATCCAGCCCTGGTGCATCTCGCGCCAGCTCTGGTGGGGTCACCAGATCCCGGCCTGGTACGGACCGGACGGGCATGTCTTCGTCGAGAAGACCGAGGAAGAGGCGCTCGCTGCCGCCATTGAATATTACCTGGCGCTGGAAGGGCCGTGGAAAGCCTGGGTCGAGGATAAGCTCGAGAACTTCCAGCCGGGCGAGATCCTGACCCGCGACGAGGACGTGCTCGACACCTGGTTCTCGTCGGCGCTGTGGCCGTTCTCGACGCTCGGCTGGCCCGACCAGACGCCGGAGCTCAAGACCTATTACCAGACCGACGTGCTGGTGACCGGCTTCGACATCATCTTCTTCTGGGTCGCCCGCATGATGATGATGGGCCTGCACTTCATGGACGATGAGCCGTTCCACACCGTCTATGTGCACGCGCTGGTGCGCGACAAGAACGGGCAGAAGATGTCGAAGTCGAAAGGCAACGTCATCGACCCGCTCGAGCTGATCGACGAATACGGCGCCGATGCGCTGCGCTTCACGCTGACCGTCATGGCGGCGCAAGGCCGCGACGTGAAGCTCGATCCGGCGCGCATCGCCGGCTACCGCAATTTCGGCACCAAGCTGTGGAACGCGACGCGCTTCGCCGAGATGAACGAGGCCGCGCGCAACGACGAGTTCTGGCTGAACGACGCCAAGCTGCCGGTCAATCGCTGGATCCTGACCGAGCTGACGCGCGCGGCGCGCGCGGTCACCGAAGGCATCACCAGCTATCGTTTCAACGAAGCGGCGGGCGCCGCCTACCGCTTCGTCTGGAACCTGTTCTGCGACTGGTACCTGGAACTGTTGAAGCCGGTGTTCATGGGCACGGACGAGGCCGCCAAGGCCGAGAGCCGGGCCTGCGTCGCCTTCGTGCTGGACGAAATCTACAAGCTCCTGCATCCGATGATGCCGTTCATGACCGAGGAATTGTGGGCGCAGACCGCCGGCGAGGGCAAGGAGCGCTCGTCGCTGCTTTGCCATGCCGCATGGCCGTCGCCCGACTTCGAGGACGAGGAGGCCGCCGCCGACGTCAACTGGCTGGTCGATCTCGTCTCGGGCATCCGCTCGGTGCGTTCGGAAATGAACGTGCCGCCGGCGGCGATCGCGCCGCTGACGGTGATCGGCGCCAACACGGTGACGCAGGAGCGGCTGGAGCGCCACGCCCAGGCGATCAAGCGGCTGGCGCGCGTCGGCGATATCGCGCTCGCCGATGCGCCGCCGAAAGGTTCGGCGCAGATCGTGCTCAACGAGGCGACGGTAAGCCTGCCGCTCGGCAGCCTGATCGATCTCCAGGCCGAGGCCGCGCGGCTGCAGAAGGAACTGGCGAAGGTCACCGAGGAGATCGCGCGGCTGCACAAGAAGCTCTCGAACGAAAAATTCGTCGCCAACGCGCCGGAGGAAGTGGTCGAGGCCGAGCGCGAGAAACTCGCCGAATATCGCGAGGCGCAGGAGAAGCTTTCTGTGGCTTTGACCAGGGTCCGCGACGCCGGCTGAACGGCAAGATTCGCCCTCACTCCAAAGGCGCTTTCCGGTGCGTTAGCTGCCTCGAAAATGCGGCTGCCGCTACGTTAATTTTGACGTAAACGGAAAGTTTGCGCCGCATTGTTGCCATAATGTAACAATGCAGTCCGCCAGCCCCAAAACCGGCCGTTTTTGCCCTGTTTTGGGTAGTTTCCCCGGTTTTTTTCGATCGTTTTACGCCGGCTCGCGTGATTTAGGCGCCGATTGCAGCGTCGATGACCATGGCAAAAATAGGTGCTGTCAAGATGTACACGTACAACTCTTGAAATCGTTGTTGCGTCGTTAACCCGAATTGGCTCTAGCTTGAGCCACTTGTATTTCGGGGAGGGATTTCCATGAATGTTTTGCGAGTCAAAGCGCTGCTGGGGGCAGGCTGCTTTTCGATCGCTTTGATCGGCGCCGCGGTCGTCCCGGCGCATGCCGGCGGTATCGAGCGCGGTGGCTACGATATTGATCTGCTGTTCGATCCGGCTCCATTCGCTACGGAAGCGGAAGCAACCTATGTGATGCCAGATCGCAAACTCAAGAACGCGAAGGATACGGATCCGCTCGACGGCACCGTCTTAGGCTCGACTAGTGCCAAAGACAGTGAGAATTACTGGGTGCCGCGCATCGGCGTTAAGGCCCAAGTCGTGCCTGGGATCGACTGTATGTTCGACTACTCTCAGCCTTGGGGGGCGCATACGGCCCCCGGCCAGTGGGTCGGCGCGCAATCCAACATGGAAACTAAAATCAACAGCGACAACTACGCAACCACTTGTTCCTATAAGATGGATGCTGGCAAAGGCCAGGTTCGCTTCATTGGCGGCGTGTTTTATCAGGAAGTCTATGGCTTCAAGGAAGACCTTGTGTCACCGCTCCTCCCGAATTTCTCCGGCACTGGCCGCGTAGATTTGTCGAGCAGTGGTTGGGGCTGGCGCGCTGGGCTGGCCTATGAAATTCCTGAAATCGCTTTACGCGCCAGCCTCGTTTACAATTCCCAAGTGAAGCTGGACAACATTTCAGGTACCCTTGATTTAACCCATGTCGGCGGTCCGGTTATTCCGATTTATGGCGAAGCTTCGATGCCGGATTCTGTCGAATTGAAGGTCCAGTCCGGTATAGCTCCCGGCTGGCTTGCGTTCGGCTCGGTAAAATGGGTCAACTGGAGCATTCTGCAGAGCATTCCAATCTGCTCGCAGGCCACGAAAGGCCTTGCTGCTTGTACAACGACCTCTCCGAGGCCGATCAGATGGACCTCCCTGGATCTGATGTATCAAGACGGCTGGACGGTCAGCGGCGGTGTTGGCCACAAGTTCAACGATCAGTGGAGTGCCGCCGGTCAGCTCACCTGGGATCGTGGCACCTCGCACGGTTACGGTTCGCAGAGCGACACATGGACGCTCGGCGGCGGCGTTGCCTATACACCGCGCCCGAACGTCGAATTTCGCCTGGCCGGCGCGATCGGCGTGTTGACGAGTGGCCATTCCGGCACCCTGACTGACAAGAATGGCTATGTGGCCGGTAACGATGCCAGCTACGACTTCGGCAACGATCTGGTCACGGCGGTTTCAGGCGGACTTAAGATCAAGTTCTAAGGTTCTGAAAGTTCAACGAAAAAAGGCCGGGCAGTGCTCGGCCTTTTTCGTTGTCAGGCAGGCGATCCACCTGGTCCCTTGACCCGCCGTCGCAAATTCGCGTCAGAACCGGCGCCCGATGCGATTGTGACGTTTTGGCAACAGTTTATGAACAACCCCCGCGCTACAAGACTTGCCGAGGGAACTGCCCATTTCCCGCCATAAACCCGGAGCACCCGAGATATGTCCCGGGATGCGTGCCAGGTTGGCGCGGCGATGGGACCGGCCGCGGGGTGTGCGGCAAGGACGATGATGGACGCCAAGGCAATCTCCAAGGCCAAGCTGCCCAGCCGCTACGTGACCGAAGGTCCGGCGCGCGCGCCGCATCGTTCCTATCTTTATGCCATGGGCCTGTCGGCGGCCGAGATCGCGCAGCCGCTGGTTGGCGTCGCCAGTTGCTGGAACGAGGCGGCTCCTTGCAACATCTCGCTGATGCGCCAGGCGCAGGTGGTCAAGAAGGGCGTTGCGGCCGCGAACGGCACGCCGCGCGAGTTCTGCACCATCACCGTCACCGACGGCATCGCCATGGGCCACCAGGGCATGAAATCGTCATTGGTGTCGCGCGAGGTCATCGCCGATTCGGTCGAGCTCACCATGCGCGGCCATTGCTACGATGCGCTGGTCGGGCTCGCCGGCTGCGACAAGTCGCTGCCCGGCATGATGATGGCGATGGTGCGCCTCAACGTGCCGTCGATCTTCATCTATGGCGGCTCGATCCTGCCCGGCAGCTATCGCGGCCGGCAGATCACCGTGCAGGACGTGTTCGAGGCGGTCGGCCAGCACTCGGTCGGTACGATCAGCGACGCCGAATTGCTCGAGATCGAGCAGGCGGCCTGTCCTTCCGCCGGTTCCTGCGGCGCCCAGTTCACCGCCAACACCATGGCGACCGTTGCTGAAGCCATTGGCCTGGCGCTGCCCTATTCCTGCGGCGCGCCGGCGCCCTATGAAATGCGCGACCGCTTCAATTTCGCCTCGGGCGAAAAGGTCATGGAGCTGATCGCCAGGAACATCCGGCCGCGCGATATCGTCACGCGCAAGGCGCTGGAGAACGCGGCGACCGTGGTTTCGGCCACTGGCGGCTCGACCAACGCGGCGCTGCATTTGCCGGCGATCGCGCATGAGGCCGGCATCAAGTTCGACCTGTTCGACGTGGCGGCGATCTTCGAGAAGACGCCCTATATCGCCGACCTCAAGCCGGGCGGCAAATATGTCGCCAAGGACATGTTCGAGGCCGGCGGCATTCCGCTCCTGATGAAGACGCTGCTCGACCACGGCTATCTGCATGGCGACTGCATGACGGTCACTGGCCGCACTTTGGCCGAAAATATGGAGCACGTTTCCTGGAATGAAAGCCAGGATGTTGTGCGTCCCGCCAATCGGCCAATCACCAAGACAGGCGGCGTTGTGGGCTTGAAGGGCAACCTTGCCCCCGAAGGCGCGATCGTGAAGGTCGCGGGCATGTCGGACCTGAAATTCTCCGGTCCGGCGCGCTGCTTCGATTCGGAAGAAGAGTGCTTCGAGGCGGTCACGCAGCGCAATTATCGGGAAGGCGAGGTTCTCGTCATTCGCTACGAGGGGCCGCGCGGCGGTCCTGGCATGCGCGAGATGCTGTCGACGACGGCGGCGCTCTACGGCCAGGGCATGGGCGGCAAGGTGGCGCTGATCACCGACGGGCGCTTCTCCGGCGCCACGCGCGGCTTCTGCATCGGCCATGTCGGGCCGGAAGCGGCGGTCGGCGGGCCGATCGGGCTGATCCAGGACGGCGACGTGATATCCATCGACGCCGTGAAAGGCACGATCGAGGTGGCCCTGTCGGACGCCGAACTGGCGGACCGGGCAAAGAGTTGGAAGGCGCGCGAGACCGACTATCAGTCCGGCGCGATCTGGAAATATGCGCAGGCCGTAGGGTCGGCCCGCGACGGCGCGGTGACCCATCCGGGCGCGGCCAAAGAAACGCACTGCTATGCGGATATCTGAGGTGTTGAGGTCGTCTGTCTTTTCGGCACTGGTCGCTCTGGCGACCTTGGGCGCCGTTGGGCAGGCCATGGCCTTCGACGACAAGGTGTTCGACGACAAGACCGGCGTGAAGCCGCAGTCGAGCCCCTGGGCGGTGTTCCAGTTCGGCTTCTCCGCCTATAAGAGCGGCCATAAGGATCAGGCGGTCGAGGCCTATAAATACGCCGCCGAGAACGGCCAGATCGGCGCCACCTGGAAGCTTGCGCGCATGTATGCCGAAGGCGACGGCGTGACGCGCGACGATTACGCCGCCTTCAAGTTCTTCTCGGAAATCGTCGATCAGGATGTCGAGCCCGGCTCGCCGGAAGAGAGCTATGTGTCGGACGCGCTGGTGGCGCTCGGCGACTATCTTCGCAAGGGCATTCCCGGCACTCCGGTCGAGGAAAACGACGTCGCGGCGCAGGAATATTACATGCGCGCCGCCGCCAACTATCGCAATCCGAACGCCCAGTTCGAAATCGGCCAGATGTTCCTCAAGGGCGAGGGTGGCGTGAAGGCCAGCGTCAAGCAGGCAGGCCGTTGGTTGCAGCTCGCGGCCGAGAAGGGCCATGCCGGCGCGCAGGCGACGCTCGGCAATCTACTGTTCCAGAGCGGCAAGGTCGTGCGCGGCCTGGCGATGATGACCGCCGCGCTGGCGCGGGCTCCGGCGGCCGACCAGCCCTGGATTCGCAACATGCAGGAAGAGGCTTTCGCCGCGGCCGGCGAGGCCGATCGCCGGACCGCGATCTCGCTCGCCGACGATATCCTGACCAAGGGCAACAACGGCGACCAGTAAGCGCAGGTTTTCTCTCGCAGATCTCAAAAAGATGCCGGTGTCCGGCAGCGTCGCCGACCGTGGCGCAGAATCAATTCTCGGTCGGCTCCGTCGGCGTCTGGCCGGGCGTCGGGGTCGAGAGCGATGTCGGGTGCGGCTTTGGCGCTTCGCCCGGACATTCGTCCTTGATCCTGGTCCAGGACGTGTTGTTGAGAACCATGTCGCAACGGGCGAGATAGCTCTCGCCGGCCAGCATCAGGCACGCCGTCTCGCCGACGTTGAAGGATTTGCCGTTGGCAAGACAGGTTGGCGCCGCCAGCAACGGCGTCGGCGCGGCAAGCGCCAAGGCAAGGCCAGCTGGCCAGAAAAGAAATCGGATCGCCATTCAACCCCCGCAGCAAGCCGCATCAAAGATGGGATTTGTGGCGATACTGGGTCCGGGAGCCTGGCAACGTCTCAGGCGGGCTGCAGGCTGAGGTCGATGGCGACCGGCACGTGGTCGGAAGGCTTTTCCCAGGCGCGGACGTGCTTTTCCACCGAGGCCGACGAGAAGCGGTTGGCGGCTTCGGGCGAGAGCAGCAGGTGGTCGATGCGAATGCCGTTGTTCTTCTGCCAGGCGCCGGCCTGATAATCCCAGAAGGTGTAGACGCCGGCCGAGTCGGTCACGGCGCGCACAGCTTCGGTGAAGCCGAGATTCTTCAGCCGGCGGAAGGCCTGCCTCGTCTGCGGCTGGAACAGCGCGTCGCCCAGCCAGTTTTCGGGAAACCGGGCATCGGCGGGTTCGGGAATGACGTTGTAGTCGCCAGCCAGAACCAGCGCTTCCTCGAGCCGCAGCCGCTCCTGCGCCCAGCGCTCCAGCCTCGCCATCCAGGCGAGTTTGTAGGAAAACTTCCGTTCATCGTCGACCGGATTGCCGTTGGGCAGATAAAGCGAAGCGACGCGCAAGGCGCCCTGGTCGGTGGAAAAAACGCCTTCGATGAAGCGGGCATGGTCATCCGCATCATCGCCCGGCAGGCCGCGATTGACCTCGTCGAAGGGAAGCTTCGACAGGAGAGCGACGCCGTTAAAACTCTTCTGGCCGTTGGTCTCGACATTGTAGCCCAGCGCCTCGATCTCGGCGCGCGGGAACTGGTCGTCGACAGTCTTGATCTCCTGCAGGCACACGATGTCCGGCGCGCTTTCGGTCAGCCAGTGGGTGAGGTTGCCGATGCGGGCGCGAACGCCGTTGATGTTCCAGGTGACGATCTTCATGAGGACCTCAATGCTCTTCGGGCGGCAGGCGTTCGACCAGGCCGATCGTATTGCCTGCGGGGTCCTTTAGAAAGGCCATCCATTCGCTTTCCCCCGCCGGGCCGAACTGCCCCTCGATGTCGCGGTGGACGAGCGTCGGCGGCGCGGTGAAGGGAATGCCCGCGGCCTTCGCCCTGGCGTGGAAGGCTTCGAGGCCGGCGATGTCGAGATAGACGGTGCCGGCCGGAACGCCGTCGGTGAAGAGGAGGCGCACGTCACCGGCCATAATGAAGGCAATACCGGGCGGGTCGTAGCGAGCGTGCACGTTCAGACCAAGCACGTCGCGCCAGAAAGCAAGCGTCGCATCGAGATCGCGGCCAGCCGAGAGCGCGACCTGACGGACCGCGCCGATGGCAGGCATCGGGCTATATGGAGAAGCTCGTGCCGCAGCCGCAGGAAGCGACCGCGTTCGGGTTCCTGATCTGGAAGGACTGGCCCATCAGATCGTCGACGAAGTCGATCACCGAGCCGCCCATATAGACCAGCGACAGGTCGTCGATCAGGATGGTCGCGCCGTCCTTCTCGATGGCGACATCGTCATCGTTGCGGTCGCCTACCAAGTCGAACTTGTAGGAAAAGCCGGAGCAGCCGCCGCCCTCGACGGAAACGCGCAGCGCCGTCTTGCCCGGTTCGCCGGAGACAATCCTGGCGATCCGCTTGGCCGCGGCATCGGTCATCTCGACCTTCATGGCAGTCTTGGCATCCGCGCCCATCGGCGTCACCTTGCTTTCGGTTTCACATGATAGGTATGAAGCGGGCAAGCCTGAGTCAACTGGTGGATCAATGGACGAGCGGCAGGGCAAGGATGCTCTCGGCGACATCGGGTTCGGCGACCGGCCGCGCGCGACCTATGCGAGCGATCCGGCGCGCTCGCGCGGCCGCCTGTTCGACGAGCCGGAAAGCCCGACCCGCACACCGTTCCAGCGCGACCGCGACCGCATCATCCATTCCACCGCCTTTCGCCGGCTGAAGCACAAGACGCAGGTCTTCGTCGCGCATGAGGGAGATCACTACCGCACACGGCTGACGCATTCGATCGAAGTGGCGCAGATCGCCCGCGCGCTGGCACGGGCATTGCGCGGCGACGAGGATCTCGCCGAAGCCGTGGCGCTGGTGCATGATTTCGGCCATACGCCCTTCGGCCATACGGGCGAGGATGCGCTCAACGAGAAGATGGCCGCCTGGGGCGGTTTCGATCACAATGCCCAGTCGTTGCGTGTCGTGACGCGGCTCGAGCGCCGCTATGCCGAATTCGACGGGCTGAACCTCACCTGGGAAACGCTGGAAGGGCTGGTCAAGCATAACGGCCCGCTGACCGATGCGAGCGGAAAGGGGCTCAAAGGCCCGGTGCCGCAGGCGATCCGCGACTATTCGGAGCTGCAGGATCTCGAGCTCGACCGTTTCGCCGGCATCGAGGCGCAGTGTGCGGCGATCGCCGACGACATCGCCTACAACGCCCATGACATCGACGACGGCTTGCGCGCCGGCCTGCTGACGCTGGATATGCTTGGAGAGGTCGGTCTGCCGGGCTCGATCCTGAACGGCGTGCGTGCCAAATATCCTCAGCTCGACGATGTGCGCACCGGCCACGAGCTGATGCGCCGGCAGATCACGCTGATGGTCGAAGATGTCATCGCATCGACCGCCGCCAATATCGAACGCCTGAAGCCGGACAGCGCCGACGCGGTGCGCGCGGCCGGCGGGACCCTGGTGACTTTCTCGGCCAGCATGGCGGCGGCCGAAAAGGAATTGAAGGCCTTTCTCTACAAGCATCTCTACCGGCATGCGGAGGTTATGCGCGTGCGGGCCGATGCCGAACAGATCGTGCGCGAGCTGTTCGACGTCTATTTCGCCGATCCGCGCGCCATGCCCGACGGCTGGCGCGAAGGGCTCGACCGGGCCGAGGACCGCATTAAGGCGCGCAGCGTCGCCGACTTCCTGGCCGGCATGACCGACACCTATGCCTTGAAGGAACATCGGCGTCTGTTTGACCATACGCCCGATTTGAGCTAGGGCGAGCCTCGATTTTGCCGGCCATCGAGCCGGTCGTCTCTTGAAGCCCAGAGCACTTCCGATGAATATCTTCGCCGATTTCAACGCGCGGATCATAAAGGCCGTCGAAGCCCTTGATCTGAAAGACAAGGACGGGGCCGCGCCCGACCTGTCGCGTGTCGCGGTCGAGCCGCCGCGCGATGCCAGCCATGGCGACCTCGCCACCAATGCGGCGATGGTGCTGGCAAAGCCCACTGGACAGAACCCGCGCGCGCTTGCCGAGAAACTGGCCGAAGCGCTGCGGGGCGATGCTGATGTTGCCTCGGCCGAGATCGCCGGGCCGGGCTTCGTCAATCTCAGGCTGAAGGACGGCTTCTGGCACACGCATCTGGCGGCGTTGCTCGGCGAGGGGCGCAATTATGGCCGCTCGACCGTCGGCGGCGGCCGCAAGGCCAATGTCGAATATGTCTCGGCCAACCCGACCGGCCCCATGCATGTCGGCCACTGCCGCGGCGCCGTGGTCGGCGATGCCTTGGCCAATCTGATGGCCTTCGCCGGCTACGACGTGACCAAGGAATACGTCATCAACGACGCCGGCTCGCAGATCGACGTGCTCGGCCGCTCGGCGTTGCTGCGCTATCGCGAGGCGCTCGGCGACGATATCGGCGAGATCCCGCCTGGTCTTTATCCGGGCGACTATCTGGTCCCCGTCGGCGAGGCGCTGGCCAAGGAATTCGGCCGCGGCCTGCTGCAGATGCCGGAAGAGGAGGCGCTGGCGATCGTCAAGGACCGCACCGTCGACGCGATGATGGCAATGATCCGCGAGGATCTGGCGCTGCTCAACGTGCATCACGACGTGTTCTTCTCCGAGCGCACGCTGCATGCCGACAACGCCAAGAAGATCCGGGCGGCGATCGCCGACCTGACGCTGAAGGGCCACATCTACAAGGGCAAGCTGCCGCCGCCCAAGGGCGAGAAGCCGGACGACTGGGAAGATCGCGAGCAGACGCTGTTCCGCTCGACCGCGGTCGGCGACGACATGGACCGGGCCCTGGTCAAGTCGGACGGCTCCTTCACCTATTTCGCCGCCGACGTTGCCTATCTCAAGGACAAGGTCGACCGCGGCTTCGTCGACCTGATCTATGTGCTCGGCGCCGACCATGGCGGCTACGTCAAGCGGCTCGAAGCGCTGGCGCGCGCGGTTGCCGGCGATGCCGTCAATCTCACCGTGCTGCTTTGCCAACTCGTAAAACTGTTCCGCGATGGCGAGCCGGTCCGCATGTCGAAACGGTCCGGCGATTTCATCACGCTGCGCGAGGTCGTGGAAGAGGTCGGCCGCGACCCGATCCGCTTCATGATGCTTTACCGCAAGAACGACGCGCCGCTCGATTTCGACTTCGCCAAGGTCACCGAGCAGTCGAAGGACAATCCGGTGTTCTATGTGCAGTACGCGTCGGCGCGCTGCCATTCCGTTTTCAGGCAGGCGAGCGAGCAGCTCGGCGAGGCGAACTTCGATCGCAACCGGCTCGCGGCCTCGGTGGCTGCGCTGGCCGACGAGGGCGAGATCGCGCTGATCCGGAAGTTGGCCGAATATCCGCGGCTGATCGAATCCGCGGCGCTTTCGCTGGAGCCGCACCGGCTCGCATTCTACCTTTACGATCTGGCTTCCGGCTTCCATGCACAGTGGAATCGCGGCAACGACAACCAGGACTTACGTTTTGTTAAGGTTAACGACCGAGAATCAACTTATGCCAGACTAGGGCTGGTGCAGGCTGTTTCGGATGTTTTGACCTCCGGCCTGACGCTGATCGGGGCAGACGCGCCCATCGAAATGCGTTAGGTTTAACTAAAAAACCTGTCACCTTTTGCCCACATTGCGCTGGTAAGGGCCAACCCTGCGCGACGTCCATGGCGTCCGACTGTGTGCGAGTTCGGGAACAATAATGGCAGACAGAACCCCGCTGAAAGTAGCCGACCACAACGACATCGCCGACGATGATCCGTTCGCTGAACTGACCCGGATCATGGGTTTCGATCCGCGCCAGCCGGTGAGGCAGCCGGCCCCCGCGGCCGAAAAGGCCAATCAGGCCGTGGCGGCTGACGATTTCGACATCGACCTCGAGAAGGAGTTGATGGGCGAGTTCGACTCCGTCGAGGAAAGCGCGCCGGTCGCTCAGCAGGCTGCACCGCATCAGATCAGCAAAGAGCCGGCCTTCGAGGCTGCCGCCGCCGCCGCGAATGACGACGAGCTTACCGCTTCCTTCGAGCAGGATTTCGTGTTCGACGACGCGGCGGATTATGCCGACTTCGCCGTGGCCCGTGCGCCGGAGCCGGATATTGCGCTGCAGCCGCAGGTGGCGCCCGAACCGGAAATCGCACCAGAGGCGCATTTTGCATCTGAGCCGCATTTCGCGCCTGAGCCACAAGAAGCTTCCGAGCCGGAAGTCGCTTTCGACGACGATTTCGACAAGGCTGTCGCCAGTTCGCTCGATGCCTCGCCGGTCGAAGATGATCTTGCGATCGACCGGGAAATGGCGGCTTCGCTGGACCAGGATTTCCAGCTCGACCATCACGAGCCTGCCAACCTCGACGATCAAGAGCTCGCCAACCTCGACGATCAAGAGCCGGCCTACGCGCGTCAGGACGCCGTCGAGGCCATGCAGGCCGCGAGCGAAGGGGCGTTCGACGCCGATTTCGACAACGCGGTCCAGATGTCGCTCGAAGACGAGCTGTCGTTTGAGAGCCACGAGCCGGAGCAGCATGCGCAGGCCGCCGAGCCGGTCGAAGCTCACGCAGCCGCCCCGCTGATTTCCGAGGATGATTTTGCCGGTCATTTCGATCAGGCGATGACCGATGTCGATATCAATCTCGGCCAGGATATGGATCTCGGCCAAGGTCAGGATCTTCAAGAGCCTGAGCTGTCGCTCGACGACGAGCCTGCGCCGACGGTCGAGGCGCCGGCCGAGACGGCTGCCGCCGAGCCGGAGCTCGCCGCGCCCGAACCTGCCGCCGCGCTGACCCTCGATGACGATTTCGAGCTGAGCTTTCGCGATGCGCTGAACGAGGAGCCGCAAGCTCCGGCCCTCGAGCCCGTTGCCGCGTTGCAGCCGACCGTCGCCGAGGCGGCTCCCGTCGTCGCCGCTCCGGTTCCGCCGAGCGCCGCCGTTGAGCCCGAGAAGCCGGCCGCCAGCGAGCGGAGCCTGGAAGACGAGCTCAATGCGCTGCTTGGCGCCATGACCGCGCGGCCGATGCCGGCTATCAGGGAGCCTGCTCCCGCGCCACGGCTGGTTGCGCAACCTGCGAGCTACGAAAGCGAGAAGGCCGAGGCCGACGATCTCGACTGGGATCTCGACGAGCAGCAGCCGTCGCAGAGCGGCGAGGGCGGCCAGCCGGTTGAAAGCGACTTCGACGACCTGCACGCCAGCGAGCTCGATCACCAGGATTTTGCAACCTCGGCCAAGGCAGAGCCCGCGGTCGATTTTGACGACGACGCTTTCGGCGCCGCTTTTGCCCGCAGTATCGAGGCCGAGCAGGAGGCCGCCCGGGCGAAGGCAAATTCGTCCGATTGGCTGCATTCGACGAACACCGAGCCGGCAAGGTCGTGGAGCCGTTCGACCCCCACCTCTGCTCCGCCGGTACAGGCTTCGTTTGCGCAGCCGGCAGCGCCGGTGCAGATGGCCGCGCCTTCAGCGCCAGCGCAGGTGGCGGCGCCGGCCTACCGCAGCGAACCGGCTGCGGATTATTCAGCCTACGCCAAGCCGGCGCAGACGCCCGTGCCGCAAGCCCGCGAGCATGATGACATGCCCGACGTCGAGACGGTCGACGTGCCGGAGCGCGTGGTCGCGCTCGCGGACGACCTCGACATTCCGGAGCTCAGCTTCGAAGAGGACCAGCCGGCCGCACCCGCATATGACGATCTCGATGCGGAATTCGCCAGCCTGCTCACCGACATGAACGCGACGGAGATCGCGTCGATGCCGACACAGAGCCGCGGTTATGAGGACGAATCCTACAATGCCGGCTTCAACGGCTATGATCGTCGCGACTTGCGTGCCGAGGCTCCGGCGGCTCCAGTGGCCCCGGCTGCGCTTGCCGTCGCGAACGGTTACGATGCCGATGATTTGCCCGGCAGCCGGCCGGTTTCGCAGGCGGACGATTTCGCCGCCGATGAGCTCGACTATGATCCCGAGCTCGAAGAGGCGATGGCGATCCCCGGGCTCGCCGAGCGCGAGGCGGCGCAGCCGCGCCGGCGCGGCGTGATGATCGCGGCGCTCGTCGGCGCAGCGGTGGTTTTCGGCGGCCTTGGCGCGCTGGCCTTCTCCTTCGGCGGCAAAGGCGGCGGCGCGGCCCCGGTGATCGTCAAGGCCGACAATTCGCCGATCAAGGTGAAGCCCGAGAATCCCGGCGGCACGGTGGTGCCGAACCAGGACAACAAGGTTTACGACGCGGTCGCCAAGGGCGGCGGCGCGGCCAAGCCGGCCAAGCCGGCCGAGCCGGTGCAGCAGAAGCTGGTGAACACCACCGAGCAGCCCGTGGATCTGGCATCGAAGGAACCGCCGCAGAGCCGCGTGGTCGAGCTTTCGCCCAACGACAATGGCGCCGCGGCCGGCACTGACGCCGCCAGCGATCCAGGCACAGCGTTGCCCGGTGTCGCGCAAGCGGCTGTGCCCGCAAGCGCGCAACCTGCCGCGCCGGCAAGCGCGCAGCCGGCGGCACCGGCGCCGAAGTCGGAAGACCGCATCGCCCAGGTGCTGCAGCAGGATGCCGAGAACACCGCCAACAACGATGTCGTCGCCGTCGCGCCGCGCAAGGTGAAGACGATGATGGTGAAACCCGACGGCTCGCTGGTGCCGCGCGAGGACCCGGCTCCAGCCGCTGCGCCGAAGGTCGCCGCGGCCGAACCGAGCGATCCGGCGCCGCAACATGTCGCGCCGGCCTCCGACGGCCAGCAGACGGGAACCGTGGGTTCCGACGCAGGCCAGGCCGGTACGGACCAGGCCGATGCGCCGGCCGTCAAGCCGGTGAAACCCGCGAAGAAGACCGAAGCCAAGGCGCAGTCGGCCAACACGCCGGCAGTGGTGCCGGTGGCGCCGGCGCGTCCGTCCGACCAGCCGGTCGATATCGTCGGCGAGGTCAAGCCGGACCAGGTCGCTTCGATCGATCCGGCGGTGGCCGCCGGCGGCGGCTCGTGGTCGATGCAGATCGCCTCGCAGCCGACGGTCGAAAGCGCGCAGTCGACTTATCAGGACCTGCAGCGCCGCTATGGCGGCGTGTTGTCCGGTCGCACGGCCAACATCGTCAAGGCCGAGGTCGCGGGCAAGGGCACCTTCTACCGCGTCCGCGTTGCGGCCCAGTCGCGCAACGATGCGATCAGCCTTTGCACCAGCTACAAGGCGGCCGGCGGCAACTGCTTCGTATCGCGCTGATTAGATCAAGCCTATCAAAGCCGGCGCCGCCGCGAGGCCGCGCCGGCTTTTCGTTGTGGACGGTTGCGGGCTTTAGCTGGTCCGAGGGCAGGGGTGATTCCCTTTGCTCGCTCAAAGCCTTAAGCTTCCGGGCATGAGCGAATCAAAATCCATGATCCTCGGCTGCGCCGGGAAATCCCTCACCGAGGACGAAATCCATTTCTATCGGGACGAACGTCCCTGGGGCTTCATCCTGTTTGCGCGCAACATCGGCGAGGCCGGGCAGATCCGCGACCTCGTCGCCTTGATGCGCGACTGCGTCGGTCGCCCGGACGCTCCGGTCTTCATCGACCAGGAAGGCGGCAGGGTGCAGCGCCTGCGTCCGCCGCTGGCGCCGAACTACCCGGCCGGCGGCGCGCTTGGCGCGTTGTGGCGCGACGATCGCGAGGCCGGCCGCCGCGCCGCCTGGCTGATGGCACGGCTGCATGCCTTCGATCTCTCGCGCCTCGGCATCACCGCCGACTGCCTGCCGGTGCTCGATGTGCCCGTCGAAGGCGCCAGCGACGTCATCGGCGCGCGCGCCTATGGCAAGGAGCCCAATGCCGCGATCGAGCTTGGCCGGGCCTCGGCCGAGGGGCTGATGTCGGGCGGCGTGCTGCCGGTGATGAAGCATATTCCCGGCCACGGCCGCGCCTTTGCCGACACGCATTTCGCGCTGCCGACCGTCGATGCGCCGCTCGATGAACTCAGACGGCATGATTTTGCCCCGTTCAAGGCGTTGAACGAGCTGCCGATGGCGATGACGGCGCATGTCGTCTACAGCGCGGTCGACCCCGACAATCCGGCGACCACGTCCGCCAAGGTCGTCGATCAGGTGATCCGCGGCGAGATCGGCTTCGACGGGCTGCTGATGAGCGACGACACCTCGATGAAGGCACTTTCTGGGGATTTCCCGACAAAGGCGGCCTCGATCCTTGCGGCCGGCTGCGATCTCGTCCTTCACTGCAACGGCGTTTTCGAGGAGATGTCGGGGATCGCGTCGCGCACGACGGCGCTGTCAGGCAAGTCTTTGCAGCGCGCCGAGCGGGCGCTGACCTATATAAAGGATCGCGACGCCGCCGATGAAACGGCCATACGCGCAGAATTCGCCACCTATTTCGAAGCGGTGGCCTGAACCGAAGGGACGAAAGGCAAGTGGCGGAGACATTGGAAGGCAAGGCCGCGAAGGCCGCACCGATGGACCGCCTGTGGGCCGAGAACGACGATTCACGCCTGACCGGCGACCCGTCGCTGGTCGTCGACGTGGCCGGTTTCGAAGGCCCGCTCGATCTTCTTTTGCATCTTGCCCGCAACCAGAAGGTCGATCTGGCGCGCATTTCTATCCTGGCGCTTGCGGAGCAATATCTGGCCTTCGTCGAAAAAGTGCGGGCGCTGAGGCTAGAGCTTGCCGCCGACTATCTGGTGATGGCGGCGTGGCTCGCTTTCCTGAAGTCGAAGCTCTTGATCCCGAAACAGCCGGGCGAAGAGGGCGAAAGCGGCGAGGAACTGGCGGCGGTGCTGCAATTCCGGCTGAAGCGCCTTGAAGCCATGCGCGACGCCTCGGCGCGGCTGGTGAACCGCAACCGCCTTGGCCGTGACGTCTTTGCGCGCGGCATGCCGGAAATGGTCATCGTCGAGAAGCGCAACAGCTTTTCGGCTTCGCTCTATGATCTGCTCACCGCCTATGCGCAGCAGCGCCAGCGGCAGGCGATCAACAATGTGACGATCGCCCGGCGCGCCGTGTGGTCGCTCAAGGATGCACGCGAGGTGCTGGCGCGGCTGATCGGCTCGGTCGGCGACTGGACGACGCTCGACAGCTTCCTGATCGAATATCTGGCGGCGCCGGAAGAGAAGCGCACGGCGATGGCCAGTTCCTTCGCGGCGACGCTCGAAATGGTGCGCGAGGGCAAATTGGAAGTGCGGCAGGACCAGGTGTTCGCGCCGATCTATCTGCGCGGCCGCGCAGAAGGGGTAAGGGCAGTCGAGGTGGTATCATGAGCGAACGCGCCAACGCTTCGGTCATCCCGTTCAAGGTCGAGGACGAACCGGAAGACGAGATGGCTGAGCAGGGTTCCATCGAAAACCCGGCCGAGCGGCTGCAATTGTCGGAAGCCGTGCGCATGGCCGAGGCGATCATTTTCGCCAGTGCCGAGCCGGTCAGCGAAAGGCAACTTGTCGCGCGCCTGCCGGAAGGCGTCAACATTGCCGCCGCAATGGCGGATCTGCAGGAAATCTATGCCAAGCGCGGCGTCAACCTGGTACGGGTCGGCGACGCCTGGGCCTTCCGCACCGCCGGCGACCTGGCTTTCCTGATGAGCCGGGACTCCGTGCAGCAAAGGAAGCTCTCGCGCGCGGCGCTCGAAGTGCTAGCGATCATCGCCTATCACCAGCCGGTGACGCGCGCCGAGATCGAGGACATCAGGGGTGTCGAAACGTCCAAGGGCACGCTCGACACGCTGTTGGAAACGGAGTGGGTCAGGATGCGCGGCCGCCGCCGCACGCCCGGACGGCCGGTGACCTACGGCACCACGGACGCTTTCCTCGATCATTTCGCGCTGGAGGAGATCCGCGATCTGCCCGGCATGGAAGAGCTGAAGGGCGCTGGCCTGCTCTCGACGCGCATGCCGGCGAATTTCTCGATGCCTGTGCCGCCGGCCGATCCGGACGCGCTCGCCGAAGACGAGGATGCGCTGACCGATATCGACCTCGAGGAGCTCGGGTTGCTGACGCCGCGCGTCACCGACGAGTGATCATCAAATCGCCGCGAATGGTCTATTAGCAGAGGCTGCGCGGATTCGTAGCAAGCCGCTCACGCCGAAAGTGCGTGACATCCGCTAGCCATTTTATCAACTTCGTAGCGGTTGTGTTTGAATCCCCGAGCGAAAACGCATAGATCATCGCCGAGGGAAACCATTCGAGAGAGATTGTTATGGGTTCATTTTCGATTTGGCACTGGATGATCGTGCTGGTCATCGTGCTTCTGGTGTTCGGCCGCGGCAAGATCCCGGAACTGATGGGCGACATGGCCAAGGGCATCAAGAGCTTCAAGAAGGGCATGGCCGACGACGACGCCGACGACAAGCGTACCGTCGAACATCGCGCTGACGAGACTGTTTCGCCGGCCAAGGAAAAGGTCAGCAAGAGCTGATCCTGGTTGTTGCTTTGAGCATGCCGTTGTCCCAAAACCGCTTCGCATTTTTGGGCACCAGGCACCCGTCGGAATAGATTGTCATGTTCGAAGTCGGTTGGAGCGAGCTGCTGGTGATCGCGGTCGTCATGATCGTGGTCGTCGGGCCTAAGGATTTGCCCAACATGCTGCGCACCTTCGGCCGCACCGCGGCGAAATTGCGCGCCATGGCCGGCGACTTCCAGAAGCAGTTCAACGAAGCGCTGAAGGAAGCCGAGCTCGACGATGTGAAGAGCTCGATCGATAGTCTTCGCGGCCTCAATCCGATGAACGAGGTGCGCAAGCAGCTCAATCCGTTCGAGCAGGCCGCGGCCGATGTGCGCGCCGGGGTCGATACGATGATGAAGCCCAAGCCGGCCGCCGATCCGGCGGCGCCGGCAGCGGAAACGCCGCAGGCCGCCGAGCCGCTCAAGAACGGTGCGACGGACCTGCCCGGCGTCGGTGGACCCGAGGCTGCCTCTGCCGCTCCAACCTTCCCGGCCATGACCGACGCCTCCGTCACCGCACCGGGTTCGGACACCGCCGTGCCGGCCAAGCCGGCGAAAAAGGCGGCGACCGCCAAGGCAAGGACCGCCGGCGCAGCGGCGAAAACGGCAGCGGCATCAAAGGCGCAGGCAGCAAATGCGCCGGCCAAATCCTCGCCGGCTGCGGCTAAAGCCGCCGCGCCCGCCAGGAAGGTCGCGCCCAAGACTGAGACAAAGCCTGCCGCGGCGAAGAAGCTGGCCGCGAAGAGGGCAACCGACGGCAAGAAGATGACGGGCGGCACCAAGTGAGCGTTTCGGACAAGGAAAAGGAAGAAATCGAGAAATCGTCCGCGCCGCTGATCGAGCATCTGATCGAGCTGCGCCGCCGCCTGATCTGGTCGCTGGGCGGCTTCTTCGTCGCCTTTCTCGTCTGCTTCTTCTTCGCCAAGCGCCTGTTCAACCTTCTGGTCGTCCCCTTCAAATGGGCGACGCAGTGGGCAGGGCTCGACCCGCATAAGGTCGAGCTGATCTATACCGCGCCGCAGGAGTTCTTCTTCACCCAGGTGAAGCTCGCCATGTTCGGCGGCATGGTGATCGCCTTCCCTCTGATCGCCACGCAGATCTACAAGTTCATCGCACCCGGCCTCTACAAGAACGAGCGCAGCGCCTTCCTGCCGTTCCTGATCGCATCGCCCATCCTGTTCGTGATGGGCGCCTCGCTGGTCTATTTCTTCTTCACCCCGATGGTCATGTGGTTCTTCCTGGCCATGCAGCAGACCGGCACCAACGACCAGGTGCAGATCTCGCTGCTGCCGAAGGTGTCGGAATATCTCAGCCTGATCATGACGCTGATCTTCTCCTTCGGCCTGGTGTTCCAGCTGCCGGTGGTGACCAGCCTTTTGACGCGCGTCGGCATATTGTCGTCGCAGGCGCTGGCCGAGAAGCGCAAATGGGCGATCGTCCTTTCCTTCGTCGTTGCCGCCGTGTTGACGCCGCCCGATCCGATGAGCCAGTGCGGCCTCGCCATCCCGACCATCATTCTCTATGAGGTCGCCATCTGGTCCTCGCGCATGATCGAGCGCAGCCAAGCGCGCGACCGCCTGGCGCGCGAGCAGGCGGAGGCGGGGAGCTCTGCCGCCAGCAACACGCCGGATGCGCCGTCGGCGTAAGTCGCCCGACACAGGGATTTTGAAGGCTGCCGTTTGTCTTGGTGCAGGATTCTCCGTTCATGTCCGTGAAATCAGCCCAAACGCCGGGATTGGTTGAAGCCGCCCCAACGTCGTCATTCTATGGCGAAGCAAGGAGCGAAGCGACGCGGCGCAGACCATAGAATCCATGCCGTGACTTGGAAGCGCCGCCGCGGTGCAGAATTTTGGTCCGTTGCACGCCTTGGCGAAGGTAACGGCATGGACTCTAGGGTCTTCGCGACGGAGCTTCGCTCCTGCTCCGCCCTAGAATGACGATCGCGATGGGCGTTTCGGCCAATCTCAAAGCCATGCCGCCTGCCAACGCAAACATAGCCGACCGGTCAAAATCCCTGTGCTGGGGAAACTGGACGCACCCCAGGTCGGGAATCGCGGCGATGCGCCTAACCGCCGTCTTGCATCGATGGCGGATGCGGTTTACCCCCTCGATCCTTACTTTTGAGGATCGACCATGCTTGATATCAAATGGATTCGCGACAACCCCAAGGCCCTTGTCGAAGCGCTGGTGAAGCGCTCGTGGCCGGCGGGCGAGGCGCAGTCCATGGTCGACGACCTAGTCGCGAAGGACGAAGCGCGGCGTTCGCATCTCAGCGAGCTGCAGGTCAAGCAGGAGCGCCGCAATGCCGCTTCGAAGGAGATCGGCAACGCCATGCGTTCAGGCGATTCAGCGCTCGCCGAGAAGCTCAAGGGCGAGGTCAGCGAGATCAAGGCGTTCATCCAGAATGGCGAGGCGCGCGAGCGCGAGCTCGACAAGGCGCTGGACGACGCGCTGGCGGTTCTGCCCAATGTGCCGCTTGACGACGTGCCGGTCGGTAAGGACGAGCACGATAATGTCGTCAAGCGCATCGTCGGCGAGGTGCCGACGCGTCCGAATTGGGTGAAGGAGCATTTCGAGATCGGCGAAGCGCTCGGCATGATGGATTTCGAGCGGGCGGCGAAATTGTCCGGCTCGCGCTTCACGGTGCTGAAGAGCCAGCTGGCGCGCATGGAGCGGGCGCTCGGCCAGTTCATGATCGACCTGCACACCACCGAGCACGGTTATGAGGAGATCATCCCGCCGCTGATGGTGCGCGACGAGGTATTGTTCGGCACCAATCAGCTGCCGAAATTCGAGCTCGACCTGTTCTTCACGCCGCATGGCGACAGTCGGCTTGGCCTCATTCCGACGGCGGAAGTGCCGCTCACCAATCTCGTGCGAGAAGAGATCACCGCGCATGAAAAGCTGCCGCTGCGCTACACGGCGCTGACGCCATGCTTCCGCTCGGAAGCCGGCTCGGCCGGCCGCGACACACGCGGCATGCTGCGCCAGCACCAGTTCTACAAGGTGGAGCTGGTCTCGATCACCGACCAGGAAAGCTCGCTCGCCGAGCATGAGCGCATGACTGAATGCGCCGAGGAAGTGCTGAAGCGGCTCGGTCTGCCGTTCCGCACGGTCACGCTCTGCACCGGCGACATGGGCTTTGGCGCGCGCAAGACCTACGACATCGAGGTCTGGCTGCCGGGGCAGAACGCCTATCGCGAAATCTCGTCCTGCTCGGTCTGCGGCGACTTCCAGGCCAGGCGCATGGATGCCCGTTACAAGGACAAGGACGGCAAGGGCAATCGCTTCGTCCATACGTTGAACGGCTCGGGTACCGCGGTCGGCCGCGCTCTTATAGCCGTCATCGAAAACTACCAGAATGAGGATGGCAGCGTAACCATTCCTGAAGTGCTGCGGCCTTACATGGGTGGTCTCGCCAAGATCGAAGCGAAGTGACTTGATGCGCATTCTCCTGACCAATGACGACGGCATCCATGCCGAGGGGCTGGCGTCGCTCGAACGCATCGCCCGCACGCTGTCGGACGATGTCTGGGTGGTCGCGCCGGAGCAGGACCAGTCCGGCTATGCGCATTCGCTGTCGATCTCGGAGCCGCTCAGGCTGCGCAAGATCGGTGAGAAGCACTACGCCGTGCGCGGCACGCCGACGGACTGCGTCATCATGGGCACGAAAAAAATCCTGCCCGGACCGCCGGATTTGATCCTGTCCGGCGTCAATTCCGGCGCCAACATCGCCGACGACGTCACCTATTCGGGCACCGTGGCGGGCGCCATGGAAGGCGCGCTGCTCGGCGTCCGCTCGATCGCGGTGAGCCAGGCCTATTCCTATGTCGGCGAGGATCGCGTCGTGCCTTACGAGACGACCGAGGCGCTGGCGCCGGCGTTGCTCAAGCGACTGGTGGAGACGCCGCTGCCGGAAGGCGTGCTGCTCAACGTCAATTTCCCGAACTGCGCGCCCGACGAGGTGGAGGGCACCGTCGTCACCGCGCAGGGCAAGCTGGTGCACAGCCTTTGGGTCGACGAGCGGCGCGACGGGCGCGGCCTGCCTTACTACTGGCTGCGCTTTGGCCGCGAGCCGGTCGAAGGCAAAAAGGGCACGGATCTCCATGCGCTGCGCAACCGGCTGGTGTCGGTGACGCCGCTGCAGCTCGACCTCACCGCCCATGAACTCCGCGACCAACTGACCAAGGCGCTGTCATAAAATAGGTTTTGGCATGAATACGGGCCTCGACGACCGCGAAGGTTTTGCCGCTTTCCTGCTCAGGCTGCGGGGCAGGGGCGCGGCGCCGAAGGCGCTGGTCGCCGCCTTCGAGGCGACGCCGCGGCGCGGTTTCCTGCCGGCGCAGTTCCATGCGGTCGCCTGGTCGGACGGCATGCTGCCGATCGAATGCGGCGAGGCGATCGAGGGCGCCGATCTGCAGGCGGCGGTGATCGCAGCACTTCACATCGAGCCGGGCAACCGCGTGCTCGAGATCGGCACCGGCTCTGGATACACCGCAGCGGTCATGTCGAGGCTTGCGGCGCGCATCATCACCGTCGACCGCTACAAGACGCTGGCCGAGCAGGCAAAGCAGCGCTTCGAGGCGCTCGCCATCAGCAACGTCATCGCCCGCCAGGCCGACGGCTCCAACGGCTTGCCCAATGAAGGGCCGTTCGACCGTATCGTCGCCTGGGCCGCCTTTGACAGCCTGCCGCGCTTCCTGCTCGACCAACTGTCGAGCGGCGGCATCGTCATCGCGCCGATCGGCCCGGAAGAGGGCGAGCAGGTGCTGGCCAAGCTCACCAAGGTCGGCAGCCGCTTCGAGCGCGAGGACATCGGCATGGTCAGGCTGCAGCCGATCCTGCGCAGCGTCGCGATGGTGATTTAGCGGGCCTCACAGCCCTCGCCAAAATTCCCGCCAATGTTTTAAGAAAATTTTCGTCGGATTCTAATGGGTTAACCGCCCAGTAACATTAACGCGCTTTAATCGTGACCAGTTTGTACCGGGTCTGTGCGGGTTAGTGCGATGCAATTCAATCACTTGAAGGCAAACAGACGTAATCTGGCGCGCGGTTGCGCTGTCCTGATGATTGCCGGCGCGGCGGCCGGGTGCAGTTCCCAGTCGATGCGCTTCAACGGTGTCGACGACGTCTTCACGTCATCCACCAACAATCAGCGCGCCATCATCAACAAGCAGAATGTCGACCAGCCCTATCCGGGCGACACGGTCGCTCCGGCGCCGGTCGACGGCACCCACACCCAGTCGGTGAGCCGCTCGAGCCTCGAGCCGGTCACGGCGCAGCAGCTGCCGCCGCCCTCGCAGCCTGCCGCCGCGCCGGCCAGGCCGCAGCGCACAGCGTCAGCCCCCGCCCTTGCTCCGGCTCCCGCGCTTGCTCCCGCGCCGCATGTCGACAGAACGACCACCAACACCGTCGCGCCGGCCAAGCCGTTCAAGGCGGCCGAGCCCGACGCCGTGCGCAATGCCAGTGCTGCCCCGCATGCGACCGAAATCGTGGTGCGCGACGGCGAGACGCTTTCGGGCCTGGCGCAGCACTATCATGTGCCTGCCGATGCCATCGCCAAGGTCAACGGGATCGATCCGAAGAAGGGCATCCGCAGCGGCCAGAAGATCGTCATTCCCGCCTATGCCTATTCCAGCAAGGCGGAGCCGAAGGTCGCCGAGGGCAAGCCGGTGAATACACCGAAGCAGCCTGCCGGCGCGCCGGAGAAGGTCGCGGTGCTGCCGCAGCAGCCGAAAATCAAGGACGGCAAGTCGGCCGCTCAGGTCGACACATCGGCCGCGGCCAGCGGCTCGAAGAACCCCAAGCCAGCGTCGCAGATGGCCGAGGCCAAGCCGGCCGGCGCCGGCGGCTCCTACACGGTGCAGCAGGGCGATTCGCTGTCCTCGATCGCCAGGAAGACCGGTGTCGGCGTCGTGGCGCTGAAGAAGGCCAACGGCATGCAGGACGGCCTGCTCAAGATCGGCCAGACGCTCAAGGTTCCGGCCGGCGGCACGGTCGCCGTTGCCGCGGCAAAGCCCGCGGCCACAAAGCCGGCGGTCGATCCGGTGACGACGGCAACGACGCCGCCGGCGGCCAAGACCACCGAGACGCTCGCCTCCTATACGCCGCCGAAGAAGGATGCCAAGGTCATCCAGCAGGCCGAGGACGACGATGCAGTGGCGCCCGACGCGACCGGGATCGGCAAGATGCGCTGGCCGGTGCGCGGCCGCGTGATCTCCGGCTTCGGCTCCGGCAAGGACGGCGTCGACATCGCGGTGCCGGAAGGAACGCCGATCAAGGCGGCCGAGAACGGCGTCGTCATCTATGCCGGCGACGGCCTCAAGGAGTTCGGCAACACCGTGTTGGTGCGGCACGAGAACGGCCTGGTCACCGTTTATGGCCATGCAAGCTCGATCGAGGTGCAGCGCGGCCAGAAGGTCAAGCGCGGCCAGGAGATCGCGCTGTCCGGCATGAGCGGCACCACCGACTCGCCCAAGCTGCACTTCGAAGTGCGCAAGAACTCGGCCCCGGTCGATCCGAGCGGCTACCTCGAATAGAACAAGAACCGTTTGCGGGCCGCCTGACCTCCAGTCCGGCCCGCCGTCTTCAGCCCGCTCCGCAAGGAGCGGGCTTTTTCAGATTCGTTCAAGATGCCTTCCCGCAAGGTTCAGAGATGATCACGGAGCGTGTCGGCGATCATCTCTTCAAGGCTGCTGGCCTTCACGCCAAGAAGTGTCTCCGCGTCGGAGCTATCGACCAGCAAGGGGCTCTCGAACAGGTACCGCATCTCGACGAGCTCATGCATGCCAAGGGCTTCCATCTCGGGGACGGAATAGGAGCGTGGCTCCGGAATCTCTTGTCCGAGCATTGCCGCGGTTTTCCGGATGAGTTCGCGGGGCGAGGCGTATTGCGAAGGAACATGAAACGCCCGTCCCCATTCACCCGTGTAGCGGGAGACCGCGACAAGCGTGCTCGCGACGTCCTTGGTGAAGGCCCAGGCATGAGTTGCGTCGAGGTCTCCAATGAAGGCGGTGGGCTTGCCTTGGATGATGGAGGGCAGCGCGACCAGCGAGAAGTAGCTGATCGCGCCATGTCCGAGATAGTCGCTGGACCGCACTTCGATCGCCGGCACACTGGCGCGGACCGCCGCTGCCACATGATGGTCCTGGCGGTTCCCTTCTTCGAAGTCGGGTCTAGAGACATGTCGGAGCGAAGCGGACGGTCGGCATTTTCCCCATAACCATAGAGGTTGCCAAGCACGATGAGCTTCGCGCCGACAGCTTCCGCCGCGCGCACGGTGCCGTCGATTATGGGGAAAAAGTCGGTGGGCCACCGATGATATGTGGCCATGGCGCACATGAAAATGGCATCGGCGCCTCGGCAGACACGTGACAGCTCCGCAGCGTCCGTGGCGTCAGCCCGTATCGTCCGCACATTCGGCAACGCGTTCGAACCGACGCTTCGGCTTGTGAGCACGACATCGTGTCCTTCTTCGCCAAGACGGCGAGCCGTCTCGCGGCCAACCGGGCCCGCGCCGACAACAACATAGAAACTCATGGCAACCTCTCTTCCAAGCTTGATGGAGAGGCGTGAGTACGAGTTCACGGCGTTGAAAATCGCGCGGGAATTGCCAAATCTTGGACAGGTTTTGCCATGAATCGAGAGACCATGCCTTCGCAATTCGAGCCGGCCCGATCCTCGTCCGACGTAGCAATGGTCTCCCGGCATGTTGAAGCAGGCGTCCATCGCCTGTCCCGGGCGCCACACCATCGCATCATGGTGCATGCCAGCGCGGCAACGCGCTCCTACTGCAACCAGGTCGGGCGATATTTCGTCAGGCGCGCCGGCGATATCGACCTGGTGCCGGCTGGCGAGGAGGGCGGCTTCGATGCCGAAACCCCGTTCGAGACGATTGAGATCATCTTGCAGCCGGCCTTGATGGAAAGGGTCGCCGCGGAACTTGGCGGCAGGGCGCGAGCGTCGCGGCTCGACACGCGCCATTTGCTTCGTGACCAGCGCATCGAACATCTCGCCCGAGCGCTGCAGAGCGACCTCAATGCCGGCGCGCCGAGCGGCCCTTTGTTTGCCGACAGCATCGGTGCCGCTCTTGCGGTGAGGCTGCTCGGTCTTGATGGCCCAGACATTGTTCAAACGAACCGGTTGTCGGATGCGCAGCTCAAGCGAGTTCTGGAACACATAGAGACCGCTCTCCACGAGCCGCTTTCGATTGACCGGCTGAGCCGGGTTGCCGGCGCGAGCAGCTCGCACTTGCGGACATGGTTCAAGGTGGCGACGGGCGTCACCCTGCATCGCTACGTGCTGCGACGCCGCGTGGAAAGGGCGCGCGTTCTGCTCAAGCAAGGCGATCTGAGCACGAGCGAGGTTGCAGCATTGACGGGCTTCGCGCATCAGTCACATCTAGCGCATTGGATGCGCCGCGAAATCGGCCAGACGCCGCGCGACTTGCGACGGGCGCAGTCGCCCAGGTGACGTTAACGTTTCAATCCTTGAGCGGCTTGCCGAGCCTCCCGGCGAGGTCCTGCGTGAACTGCCAGGCGACGCGGCCGGAACGGCTGCCGCGCGTGGTTGCCCATTCCAGCGCCTCGGCGCGCAGCTGCTCGGGGTCGATCGCCAGATCGTGGTAGCGGACATAGCCGTCGATCATGTCGAGATATTCGTCCTGCGAGCATTTGTGGAAGCCGAGCCACAGGCCGAAACGGTCGGAAAGCGAGACCTTTTCCTCGACCGCTTCCGAAGGGTTGATGGCGGTGGAGCGCTCATTGTCGATCATATCGCGCGGCAGCAGATGCCGCCGGTTGGACGTGGCGTAGAAGATGACGTTGCCGGGCCGGCCCTCGACGCCGCCCTCGAGCGCCGCCTTCAGCGATTTGTACGACGTGTCGTCATGGTCGAAGGAAAGGTCGTCGCAAAACAGGATAAAGCGCCAGGGGGCCGCCTTCAGGAGACCCATCAACTTGGGCAGCGTGTCGATGTCCTCGCGGTGGATTTCGATCAGCTTCAGCGGCCGGTCGAGCTTGTCGGAGGCGTTGACGGTGGCATGCACGGCCTTGACAAGGGACGATTTGCCCATGCCGCGCGCGCCCCACAAAAGCACGTTGTTGGCCGCATAGCCGGACGCGAAGCGCTCGGTGTTGTCGAGCAGGATGTCGCGCACGCGGTCGACGCCGCGGATCAGGCCGATGTCGACGCGGTTGACCTTGCGCACCGGATCCAGAAAACCAGGGTCCGCCTGCCATACGAAACAGTCGGCAACGCCGAGGTCGGTCTGCGGCACGGGCGGCGGGGCAAGGCGAGCGACTGCCTCGATCAGGCGGTCGAGTTTCTTGTTCAATGCGTCAATGCTGTCGGTCATCTCAGGTCTTTTTTGTCGAGGTATTTCAGCGTGTGGGAGCGGCTTCCATGACATCGCTGCAAGAACCAGGTCCAAGCTTTTGTTGGAGCATGATCTTTTCGGTGGCCTCGAAGCCGCTTCCGCTGCGACGCTCTAGCACGCCGCGAACGGCTGGAAAAGCAACGGATCGGGCTCGCAGCGCAGTTGCATTGGCAAGTTTACCGACTATATTCCGGCCAAATTTCGCGGGGCCGCCGCAGCGGTATTTCACCATCCAGGAGTTTCTTGATGTTCGTTACACCGGCATACGCCCAGGGCGTCGGCGCCTCGCCAGACATGTTGATCTCGATTTTGCCGTTTGTCCTGATTTTCGTGATCATGTATTTTCTGATCATCCGGCCGCAGCGCGCGCAGTTGAAGAAGCGCCAGGAAATGCTGTCGGCGGTGCGCCGCGGCGATACGGTGGTGACCGGCGGCGGCTTCGTCGGCAAGGTGACCAAGGTGATCGACGACAACGAGCTGGAGATCGACCTTGGCGGCGGAACCAAGGTGACGGCGCTGCGCTCGACGATTTCGGACGTGCGCGTCAAGGGCGAGCCGGTGGCGAACCAGAACGCCAAGAAGTAATCCTAACCTCGATGGCGGAACGCTGCCGCTTGTACGCCTGAACGGATAAAACGAATGCTCTATTTTTCGCGCCTGAAGATGATCCTGATCTGGCTCGCCGTGGCGGTCACAGTGATCCTCGCCGCGCCCAATCTCTTCCCGGCGAGCATGCTGGCGCAATTGCCGAACTGGGTGCCGAAGCGGCAGATGACGCTGGGCCTCGATCTTCAGGGCGGCTCGCACATCCTGCTGCAGATGGATCAGAACGACCTGATCAAGGATCAGCTGCAGACGACGCGCGACGAGATCAGGACGCTGCTGCGCGATGCCAAGATCCAATATACCGGCCTTGGCGGAACAGGCCGAACCGTGCAGGTGCGCATCAATGATGCGAGCCAGATCGAAGCCGCCAAGACAGCGCTGAAGCCGATAACCAACCCGGTCGCAGCCGGTCTGTTTGCCGGCGGTTCCGTGCAGTCGATGGCGCTGGACGATTCCGAGCCTGGGCTGTTGAAGTTCACCGTCACGGATGCGGGCATCAAATATCGCACCTCGACCGCGCTCTCGCAGGCGATCGAGGTGGTCGAGCGACGCGTCAACGCGCTTGGCACGACCGAGCCGATCGTGCAGCGGCAGGGCGACGACCGCATCCTGGTCCAGGTGCCCGGGCTCCAGAACCCGCAAAGACTCAAGGACATCATCGGTCAGACCGCCAAGCTGACGTTCCAGATGGTCGACACGTCGGTGCCGGTCCAGGACGCGATGAAGAATCGCCCGCCGGCTGGCGACTCGGTCCTTTATTCGCAGGACGATCCGCCGGTTTCTTACCTCGTCGAGAACCGCGTTATCGTCTCGGGCGAAGACCTGTCGAATGCGACGCCAACTTATAATTCGCAGACCAATGAGCCGGTGGTTTCGTTCACCTTCAATTCCCGCGGGGCGACCAGGTTCGGCCAGGCGACCCAACAGAATGTCGGCAAGCCGTTCGCCATCGTGCTCGACAACCAGGTGATTTCGGCACCGGTGATCCGCGAGCCGATCCTCGGCGGCAGCGGCCAGATCTCCGGCAATTTCACGACCGAGAGCGCCAACGACCTCGCCGTCTTGCTGCGCGCCGGCGCCCTGCCGGCCAAATTGACCATCATCGAAGAGCGTACGGTCGGCCCGGGCCTTGGTCAGGACTCCATCCACGCCGGCAAGGTGGCTGGCGTGATCGGCTCAATCCTCGTCGTAGCCTTCATGTTCGTCGCCTATGGGTTCCTCGGTTTCCTGGCCAACATCGCTCTGGCTGTGCACGTGGCGATGATCGTCGGCGCGCTGTCGCTGCTCGGCGCCACGCTGACCTTGCCCGGCATCGCCGGTATCGTGCTCACCATCGGCATGGCGGTGGACTCCAACGTCCTGATCTATGAGCGCATCCGCGAAGAGCGACGCAACGGCCGTTCGGTTATCCAGGCGATCGACACCGGCTTCTCGAAGGCGCTGGCGACGATCGTCGATTCCAACGTCACCTCGCTGATCGCCACCGTGGTGCTGTTCTGGCTGGGCACAGGCCCGGTCAAGGGCTTTGCGATCACCTACGCGATCGGCATTTTGACCACGGTCTTCACAGCCTTCACCTTCACCCGCATGCTCGTGTCGATCTGGCTGCGCCGCGCCCGGCCGAAGGAACTGCCGCGCGCGCCGGTCACCTTCATTCCGCCGGGCACGAAGGTCCCATTCATGGGCATCCGCCGCTGGACATTTGCTCTCTCCAGCACGTTGTCGATCCTGTCGGTCGTCGGGTTCCTGACCCTTGGCATCAACTACGGCATCGATTTCAAGGGCGGCTCGCTGATCGAGGTGCAGTCCAAGCAGGGCGATGCCAATCTCGGCGACATCCGCAGCAGGCTCTCCGAGCTCAACATCGGCGAAATCCAGGTGCAACAGTTCGGTGCGCCGAACGACGTGCTGATCCGTGTCGGCACGCAGGACGCCGGCGAGAATGCAGAGCAGACCGTGATCGACAAGGTGCGGGGCGAACTGCAGGACCAGTATGACTTCCGCCGGGTCGAGGTGGTCGGGCCGACGGTCTCAGGCGAGTTGGCCAAGCAGGGCACGATCGCCATGCTGATCGCGCTGGCGGGCATTCTGCTCTATGTCTGGTTCCGCTTCGAATGGCAGTTCGCCGTCGGCGCCATCGTGGCCACGGTGCACGATGTGGTGATGACGATCGGCTTCTTCGTCTTGACAGGGCTGGAGTTCAACCAGTCATCGTTGGCGGCCATCCTGACTATCATCGGCTATTCGCTGAACGACACCATCGTGGTCTATGACCGCGTTCGCGAGGATCTGCGAAAATACAAGAAGATGCCGCTGCCGCAGCTCTTGAACAACGCCATCAACGAGACGCTGTCCAGAACCACGCTGACCTCCGTCACCACGTCACTGGCGCTGTTGGCACTGGTGCTGTTCGGCGGCGAGGTGATCCGTTCCTTCACGCTGGCGATGCTGTTCGGCGTGGTGTTCGGCACCTATTCGTCGATCTTCATCGCCGCGCCGCTGCTGATCCTCTTCAAGCTGAGGCCGCAGGCCTCGGCTGAGGAGCCGGTGAACGGCAAGGCGGTGGCGACCTGACGCCGTTTCGGCATCATGTTCTAGAGCCATGGCCAAAGGCATCATCATCCGCGAGGCGCATTTCCCTGGCAAAGCGCCGATCGAGGCCTATGGCAATGGCGGCTTTCGCTTTGCCGACATGTCGCATCGCGGATCGCTGCTCGTCCTGCCGTCGGGCATCCACGGCTGGGAGCCGGCCGATCCGCTAGCGCTGAAGGCCGCGGATTTCGACAAGCTGTTCGCCGAAGCCGGCAAGGTCGAGATCCTGCTGGTCGGCATGGGCAAGGAACTGCGGCCACTGCCGGCGGCGCTGCGAGCCGCGCTAAAGGACGCCGGGATCTCGGCGGACCCGATGTCGACGGGAGCGGCGGTGCGGACCTACAATGTGCTGCTCGCCGAAGACCGCGCCGTGGCCGCGGCGCTGATCGCCGTCGATTGAATGGCCGGCACGTCCAACATCGTCAAGAATGGCGACATCGTCATGGATGCGGTGCGCGCCGGCGACCATGACCGGTACCTATCGGCGCTTTACGCGCCGGTCGACAAGCGCGACGCGCTGCTCGCGCTCTACGCCTTCAATGCAGAGATTGCCGGCGTGCGCGATCGCATCCATGAGCCGCTGCCGGGCGAGGTCAGGCTGCAATGGTGGCGAGACGTCATTTCGGCCGAAGGGGATGCCGAGACAGGCCACCCGACCGCCGACGCCCTGCGCGCAACGATCGCCGCCTGCCGGTTGCCGAAGGCTGCTTTCGAGAACATGCTCGAGGCGCGCATCTTCGATCTCTATGACGACCCGATGCCGTCGCGCACCGATCTCGAGGGCTATTGCGGCGAGACGGCGGCGGCGCTGATCCAACTTGCGGCGATGGTGGTCGATCCGGCCGCCGCGCCTGGCTTTGCCGAACTGGCGGGCAGGGCCGGCTGCGCGCAGGCGATCACCGGCCTGCTGTTGCTTCTGCCGCTCCATCGTCGGCGCGGACAGTGTTTTGTGCCCGCCGACATCCTTTCGGCGGCCGGCACGGCGCCGGAAGAGTTCGTCAAAGGCGAGGGCGGGGCTGCCGCGGAGCGCGCGGTGACTGCGATGATCGCATTGGCGCGCGAGCATCTCAACGCCTTCGAGACAGGTGCGCCGGCGCTTCCCGTTTCGTTGCGCCCGGCCTTCCTGCCACTGGCGCTGACTCGCATCTATCTCGACAAGATGGAGAAGACGGGCAGGTCGCCGCTCAATGGGACAGCGACGCTCTCCACCTTGCGCCGGCACTGGCTGCTCTTGCGTCATGCGATGCGGGGCTGGACGCCCCTTTGACGTAAACGTCAACCGTGCTAGGGATTCCGTTGCGTGGACTCGCGTCGAAGAAATGCGGGCCGCCGGAGGAGCCGTCTTTCCATGAGCCTGTCAGTCCTGGTCGTTCTTGTCGTGTTCGGCATCGCGTTGTCGGTCGCGGCCGTGCATTTCACCGGCGGTACGACGACCGCGACGCTTGCCGGCGCCGATCATGCGCTCGCACGCTTTGCCGAGGATTTTCCCGACGAAAGACCGCGTACCGTGCGGCTGACAGCCGACAACCATGCCGCGTTTCTCGATCTCGCTCCGCAGCGCTGCGGCATCGTCCGGAGCATAGGCGATTGTTTTCTGACGCGCATCGTCACGCCGCGCGATATTCTGGCGCTGACCAGGGAAGGCAATGTGGCCTCGCTGCGGCTCAATGATTTCACCTGGAAAGGCGGCAATTTCGTCTTTGCCGATGAAGCCGACGCGCTGGCCGTGGCGGCGGCATTGCAAGGCGATGAGCGGATCCGAAAGGCGGCATGATGGACGAGTATAATTTCCCGCAGGTCACCCAGCTTGCGATCCCGTTCTTCGTCGCGGCGATCCTGATCGAGCTTTGGCTGGTGCGCACCGGCCGCGCCAAGGGATCGTTCGAAACGCGCGATACGCTGACCAGCCTGATGATGGGGACCGGCAATGTCGTCGCAGGCTTGCTGCTCGGCGTCGTGTCCTATTGGGCGCTGCTGTGGCTGTGGCAGTTCCGCTTCTTCAATCTCGGCCTGTCGATCTGGGTGTTCGTCGCCGCCTTCCTGCTCGACGACCTGCGCTACTATGTCTACCACCGCATCGCGCACCGGGTGCGCTGGGTATGGGCCGAGCACGTCAACCATCATTCCAGCCAGCACTACAATCTTTCAACGGCGCTGAGACAAAGCTGGACTGGCCTGTTCACCTTCACCTTCATCCTGCAGGCGCCGCTGGTGTTGCTCGGCTTCCATCCTGCGGTGATCGCCTTCGTCTTCGGCTTCAACCTGGTCTGGCAGTTCTGGATCCACACCGAGACGATCGGCAAGATGTGGGGCTGGTTCGAATTCATCTTCAACACGCCCTCCCACCACCGTGTCCACCACGCCACCAATCCGCGCTATCTCGACGCCAACTATGCAGGCACGCTGATCATCTGGGATCGCATGTTCGGCACCTTCGTCGAGGAGCTGGAGGAGGACCGGCCGCGCTATGGTATCGTCAAGAACATCGGCACCTTCAATCCGCTGAAGGTGGCCTTCCACGAATGGATAGGCATGTTCAAGGATGCGCTGGCGCCGGGTCTGACGCCTGGTCAGCGTGTCAACTATCTCATCCAGCCGCCGGGCTGGAGCCATGACGGCTCGCGCGATACGTCGCAGACGCTGAAGGCGGCTTATGTGCGGAGGAATCCGGGAGAGGCGGGCAAGCCGGGGTTGCCGAGGGCAGGCGCGGAGCCGGCGGAGTAATCACTCTTCAGGATGGGCCGCCTGACCCACCGTCGCGCATCAACGCCTCGTAGTCTCGACCGCCGTAGAAGACGTTGATGATGCGAACGACATCGCTTTCGACAACATAGCTGATGTTCGAAGGGGACGGTTCGCAGTCCCGGCACGATGTCATCGCGCGAGCGGCCGCCGCGAGGTGCATTGCCGATGCTTTGGCAACGATCTTCCATGCGCAGAACGAACTTCAGGGCGACTTGAGGATTTCCGCTCGCCTCCGCTATGTGTCTGAAGATGTTAGCAAGATCATCTCTCGCGCTTTGACGATATTGGACTTCAAGCCGCTGAATCATCGTCGGGGCTCGAATACTCGGCAAAAAGCCCATGAAGATGGGCGCGAACATCTTCTCTTGAAACGTTAGGCCTCTTGTCCTCAAGCGAAGCCTTCACACGTGCGCGGATCGATGCCATGCGCCCGGCATGCTCCTCCTCCTCGCGCTGGAAGGCTCGAAGAGCGGCGCGGATAACTTCGCTTGCCGAGCCGTAGGAGCCGTCCTCGACCTTTTCGCGGATCAGGCGCGCCATGGCTGGCGTGACGGTGACGGACAGTTTCTCGGCGGATTCCATGGCTCATCTCACATAGGATTGCGAGTAGGATGATATCCTACTTTATATGGGCCTCCAACAGAAACCGAAAAGCCTACTCCGCCGCTTGCGCCCGCGCCGGCAGCCCCAGCCATACCCTGCAATCGGCCAAAGCGCGCGAGGTGATGGCGTGGCGCTTGGCGACGGTCTTGTCCTTGCCGCGCAGGCGCTTGCCTTCGGTCTTCGGCGCTTCCACCGGCGGGAACAGGCCGAAATTGACGTTCATCGGCTGGAAGGAGCGCTTGCCGGGCTCGTCGTCGGAGACGATGTGGCCGCCGGTAATATGGCTGAGCAGCGCGCCGAAGGCGGTGGTTGGCGGCGGCGGCGAGGGCGTCTGGCCGAGGTGCTCGGCGGCGGCGAAGCGGCCGGCGAGCAGGCCGATGGCGGCGCTTTCGACATAGCCTTCGCAACCGGTGATCTGGCCGGCAAAGCGCAGGCCGGGGCGCGATTTCAGCTGCAGCGAAGGATCAAGCAGCGTCGGCGAGTTAATGTAGGTGTTGCGGTGCAGGCCGCCCAGACGCGCAAAGTCGGCGTTTTCAAGCCCCGGAATGGTGCGGAAGATGCGCACCTGCTCGGCATGCTTCAGCTTGGTCTGGAAGCCGACCATGTTGTAGAGCGTGCCCAGCGCATTGTCTTGCCGGAGCTGCACCACCGCATAGGCCTTGACCGTCGGATTGTGGACGTTGGTCAGCCCCATCGGCTTCATCGGCCCGTAGCGCAGGGTCTCGACACCGCGCTCGGCCATCACCTCGATCGGCAGGCAGCCGTCGAAATAGGGCGTGCCTTCCCATTCCTTGAACTCGGTCTTTTGGCCGTCGAGCAGCGCCTGGACGAAGGCGAAATATTGCTCCTTGTCCATCGGGCAGTTGATGTAGTCCTTGCCGGTGCCGCCGGGACCGACCTTGTCGTAGCGCGACTGGAACCAGGCCGTGTTCATGTCGATCGTGTCGAAATGCACGATTGGCGCGATCGCGTCGAAGAAGGCGAGCGCATCGGCGCCGGTAGCTTCCGCAATCGACTGCGCCAGCGCGGGCGCCGTCAGCGGGCCGGTGGCGATGATCGCCTGGTCCCAATCCGTGGGCGGCAGCCCGGGCACTTCCTCACGCTGGATGGTGATCAGCGGATGCGCCTCGATTTTCGCGGTGACCGCGTCGGAAAAGCCGTCGCGGTCGACGGCGAGCGCGCCGCCGGCCGGCACCTGGTTGGCGTCGCCCGCGCTCATGATCAACGAGCCGGCAAGCCGCAATTCGGCGTGCAGCAGCCCGACGGCGTTGTTCTCGGCGTCGTCGGAGCGGAAGGAATTGGAGCAGACCAGCTCGGCCAGACCGTCGGTCTTGTGCGCGTCGGTGCCGCGCACCGGGCGCATCTCATGCAGCACGACCGGAACGCCGGCTTGCGCAATTTGCCATGCGGCTTCGGAGCCGGCGAGGCCGCCGCCGATGACGTGTACGGGATTTTTGCTCATCAGCGCCGGAATAATCGCTTGGGGACGCGATTGCAATTGCCAGCTGAGAACGCACGAGGCCGGTGCCTGTGCCAGAAACAACAACACCCGCCGGGGGAGGAGGTCCGGCGGGTGTCGTTTTGGGGGTCGATCCTCGGGAGGAGGTGAAGATCGACCTTATTCGTCATCGCCGGGGAGGAGGTCGGCTTTGACGAAATTCCTTATCGCCCCTGAGGACGAAAATTCTTTTCGCCTTTGAGGACGAAATTCCTTTCGCCTTTGAGAAGGGGCGAAGCCTTCGAAGACGAACTGCGTTCGCTTCTGGAAAACAACGCCCGCCGGGGGAGGAGGTCCGGCGGGCGCCGTTTTGGTGGTCAACCCTCGGGAGGAGGTGAGGGTTGGCCGTATCCGTCAGGGTCGGGGAGGAGGTCGACCCTGGCGAAATGCCTTGCTTAGATCACCTTGCGGGCGACCATCTTGATCTCGTCGCGAACGATGCCGAGATCATGGAGCTGGCGGTTTGAAAGCCGACCCAGCTCAGCAACAGTGTCGCGATAGACGCGCCAGTTACGATAGCTGCGGATCAGGTTCATTGTCTTAACTCTCTTCAAAACTGGTTCGGACCATTTGCGGTCCGAAGCGGATTAGACCGCCTTGCGAGCGACGTAGTGGATGTCGCTGCGGCTGATGCCGAGGTCGGTCAGTTCACGGTTCGACAGGCGGTTCAGCTCGGAGACGGTGTCCCGGTAGCGGCGCCAGTTGCGGTAGTTGCGGATCAGGTTCATGGTAGTTCTCGTTTCGTCTTTGGTTCGGATCATTCCGTTTGTGTACGAACAGAAAATAGGTGGGATCATATCGGTTTAAAAGTGCCGTTGGCGCATGGCAGCAATGCAAATTGTGCAATGCAACATTAACGGCCGTTCACGCCTGCGTCGCAAAGAAGGCCGAATCGGAAAGTGCCGCCGCGTCAACGGTTTGGCTGCCCCGGCTGAGGAAATGACCAGGCTTCGGGGGAAAGCATGGCGAGCTATACGACACGGCTAAGGGCGGATATCGCCCGCTGGCGGGAGAGAGGGTTGATCGATCCCGCCACGGCGGAGGCATTGACGCGCGACGCCGCTGCCAACGAGCGCGCGTCGCTGAGTTTCGGCTCAATCCTGGCGATGATGGCGGCGCTTTTGTTCGGCGCGGCGATCCTGATCTTCGTCACCGCCAACTGGGAGGCCATCCCGCGTGTCGTTCGCGTGGCGGCGCTTTTCGCCGTTATCCTGGCCGGCTATGTCGGCGGCGCGGTGCTGAAGACGCGCGACCATGCCGCGATCGGCGAGGCGCTGTGGATCGTTGCCACCGCCGCCTTCGGCGGATCGATCGCGCTGATCGGCCAGATGTATCATCTTTCGGGCGACGAGGCCTCGGCGCTGGTGATGTGGTGCGCCGGCACGGCGTTGGCGGCAGTAGCGCTGCGTTCGAACCCGCTGACGGTGGTTGCAGTCGGCATTGCCGATGCCTGGCTGGTCCTCGAGGGGTTCGGCTTCTACTGGCGCGCGGAAATTCCGCATCTCTTCATCGTCATGGCGATCGTCCTGTTCGCCATTTCGTTCTGGACGCGCAGCCGGGCAGCGCGCCACCTCATCATTTTGTCTGTCATTCTGTATCTAGTCTTGCTGGCGACGGATCACGACACGCTGCCGGTGGCGATGTCGCTGGTCATTGTATCGACGCTGCTCTTTGCCGCCTCGGTTTTTGCCGGCGATCCGATCGACAGGATCCTGCAGCTCGGCGGCCGGCTGTCCTTGCATGCCTTGCTCGGCTTCCTCACCGGCGTGGCGATGATCCAGTTCGAGCTGGCGGATGAAAGCACCTACAACAGCGGTTTCGCCCTCGCCTCGGTCGTAGCGCTTGCCGGCATCGTGGCGGCGGTCATGTTGGCCGGCCGCGAGAGCAGGGGCCTGCGCTGGCTGGCCTATGCCGGCTTCGCCTTCGAACTTGCCATCATCTATAGCGTTACCTTGCGGTCGATGCTGGATACGGCCGGCTTCTTCCTGGCGGCTGCCGTGCTGCTCGGCATACTGGCGCTGGTCATTATCCGCGTTGAGAAACGCATGAGGACGCCCGCCGAGATAGGAGCAGCGGCATGACCGGCAAGAAACTCATCATCTCGGCGCTGGTGCTGGCGCTTGTCCAGATCGGCTTTCTCAGCTGGATCATCGCTGGCCGCGCCGCGATTCTGCGCAACGGCAAGGAAGTGCTGCTGAAGGTCCAACCGGTCGATCCGCGCGATCTCCTGCGCGGCGACTATATCTCGCTCAACAACAACATTTCTCGCATCCCGGTGAAGCTGATCGCCAACCTTCCGCAAGGCAAGTTCTCCAGCGACGACACAGCGGTCGTGGTCCGATTGAAGAAGGGCTCCGACGGCTATTGGCAGCCGACCGCGGCGTGGTTCGGCAAAGCGCCGGCCCCAGCAGGCGTGGACGAAGCAGACATTGCCGGCCATGTCGGGGAAGGCTGGGGCCTCAGCGATCCGGAAGCGACAATCGCACCCGACTACGGGATCGACCGCTTCTATCTGCCGGAAGGCGAAGGAATGGCGATCCAGGACGACATGCGCGTGCGGCCGTTCGGCATCAAGCTCGCGCTCGCGTCCGACGGCACCGCGCAGATCAAGGCGCTGATGGACGGCGACAAGACGCTGTTCGAGGAGCCGCTTTATTAAGGCCGCTTTGGCCAGCGCATCGGAGGGTCTATCGAGCAGGGCGGCGCCCGAGCCAGCATGGCGCCGGTCCTCTTTCGCCAAGGCTTCGGAGGATACCTTCGGCTCTTCGAGCCTCAGGTGTTGGCCCGTCCGAAGCTCAAAGAGCGAAGGATGGTGCGGATGAAGGGACTCGAACCCCCACGCCTTTCGGCACTGGAACCTAAATCCAGGGCGTCTACCAATTCCGCCACATCCGCTTTCCCCGGCAATCCCATGTAGCCATCATTCTGTCAATGTCGACGCCCAAGTCATGATCATCCGGTTAAAGCGCGTCGCGTGGAACTGGATTCAGGCGACCCGCTTTATGTCCATGTCTTTTGATGCATGCCGTTCTCCCAAAACCGCTGCGCACTTTTGGGCGACATGCATTGGAGCGAAGATAGTTGAAAATTAGCCTAGCCTGTGACAAAAGGCGTGTCGAATGTGACGGAAAGTGAGTTTCCGCTTCTGCAAGATGTGAAAAGTTATAGGAAAAACAAAGACTTATTCGCATCCGGCAAGGCGCAGTTCAGGAGAATTTGAACCGCATTTGCGGTCAAATCGCCAGGTTCCGTCCCAAAAGCCATTTCCGGCAAGATCATACCGGCAGGCTGTAAACGGCTAAGACCGTTTGGCAGTCTCATTGTTGAAAACAAAGGTTCTAGAATGCAGGTCACCGAAACGCTCAACTCCGGTCTCAAGCGCGAGATCAAGATCACCGTGCCGGCCGGTGACATGGAAGCCAAGCTGATGGCGCGGCTGACCGACGCCCGCGGTAAGGTGCGCATCAACGGCTTCCGGCCGGGCAAAGTGCCGGTGCAGCACCTGCGCAAGGTATATGGCAAGTCGTTCATGGCCGAGGTCGTCAACGAGATCCTCAACGACTCGACTCGTTCGATCATCTCGGGACGCGGCGAAAAAGCCGCCATGCAGCCCGAAGTGATCATGACCGAGGACGAGAAGGAGGCCGAGAAGATCCTGGCCGGCGGTGCCGATTTCGAATTCAGCCTCAACTACGAAGTCATCCCGCCGATCGAGATCAAGGATTTCTCCGACATCAAGGTGACGCGTCAGGTCTATGACGTGCCGGATGCGGAAGTCGAGGACCAGGTCAAGCGCGTCGCCGAATCGGCGCGCAGCTACGAGCCGAAGACCGGCGAGGCCGCCGAGGGCGACCGCGTGAGCATCGACTATGTCGGCAAGATCGGCGGCGAGGCCTTCGCCGGCGGCGCCGGCACTGACCAGCCGCTGGTGCTCGGCTCCAAAGAGTTCATCCCGGGCTTCGAGGAGCAGCTGATCGGAACGAAGGCCGGCGACGAGAAGCAGGTCACCGTCACTTTCCCCGAAAACTACCAGGCGGCGCACCTGGCCGGCAAGGAAGCCACCTTCGACGTCACCGTCAAGGAAGTGTCGGCGCCCGGCGCACTCGAAATCAATGACGAGACGGCCAAGAATCTCGGCCTGGAATCGCTCGAGCGCCTGCGCGAGATCGTGCGCGGCCAGATCGAGAACCAGTTCGGCTCGATGACCCGCCAGAAGGTGAAGCGCCAGCTGCTCGACCAGCTCGACGCATCTTACTCATTCGAGGCGCCGTCGAAGCTCGTCGAGGCCGAGTTCAACAACATCTGGGCTCAGGTCAACCGCGACCTGGAAGCCGCCGGCCGTACTTTCGCCGACGAAGAGACGACGGAAGAAGAAGCGCGCGCCGAATATATGCGCCTTGCCGAACGCCGCGTGCGCCTCGGCCTGGTCCTGGCCGAGATCGGCGAGAAGGCCGGCGTCACCGTGTCGGACGAGGAACTGCAGCGCGGCCTGTTCGAGCAGGTGCGCCGCTTCCCAGCCAACCAGCAGCAGGAAGCCTTCGAGTATTATCGCAGCAACCCGGAAGCCATCAACGCGCTGCGCGCGCCGATGTTCGAGGAGAAGGTGGTCGACTATCTGCTCGGCCAGATCTCGGTCAACGACGTCAAGGTCGGCAAGGACGAGCTGATGGCCGACGACGAGGAGGCCGAAACCGCGACCAAGGCGAAGCCGGCCAAGAAGGCTTCCTCGAAGAAGACCGAAGCCAAGGCAAGCGAAGCAAAGACTGGCGAAGCAAAGGCTGGCGAAGCCACCGACGAAGCGGAAGAGCCGAAGAAGAAGGCCGCGCCGAAGAAGAAAGCCGCCAAGGAAGCCGAGTAACAGGTTTCAATGCCGAGACTTCGAAAGGCCGCCTCCGGGGCGGCCTTTTTCATGGTGATGTGTTCCATTGTGGCGGCGCGGCAACACAGACAACTTGTCTTGAAGGCCTGCCGCTGGCGATACCAACCGTTGAACATTATCTGCGCTTCATCGCATTCGCGGGTGTTTGGAGGCATTGGTGAGGCTGGGATTGATGATGAGAGACGTGGTCGTCGCCGCGGCGCTCTTGTTTGCCGCAGCCGCCGGTGTCGCCCGGGCCGAGCCGGCTCTCGGCAACTGGAGCGTTGGCGCCGGCAATGACGGTCAGATCACAGCGTCGCTCCACGCCAGCAACAAGCTGATCACCGGCGGCGGGGCGCTGGGCTACAGCCCGGTGCTGACATTGGCTTGCCGGCCCGATGGCGAACCACGCTGGAGCGAGTGGCTCCAGCTCAACGATGCCGTCTCCGCCAGCCGCAAGATCACCATTTCCGTCGCGGTCGACGACAGCGGCAAAACCGACGAAAGCTGGTCGGTCGGCCCGCGCGGCAGAACGCTGGTCAGGGATGGAGACGACGGCATCAAGCGTCTGGCTTCGGCGAACCGGCTGACGCTGTCGTGGCGGTTCGGCCTGTTGTCGGGACGCGGCGAGGCCGATTTCGAGCTTGCGGGTCTTTCGGACGCGATCGGGCAGATCGCGGCAAGCTGCAAGACCGACCCGCCCTGATCTTCGCCGTTCAGAAGCTTGGACCGTTTTTTGGGCAGCTAGTCCTCGGCGCATGACCTAAGCCTTCGCAGGCCGGCAATTTTTGCCCATTGGTTCGATTCTGTGGTATGTAGGTGCCGCAATTCCACTGAAGAGACGCGGCCGCCCGCCATGCAGGATACGCCAGCGTGGCGCGGGCCGTCCGACGTAAATGACGATCAGGGAGGAAGTGCCATGCGCGCAACCGCGCTTTTCATGGTCTTGTCAGCTACGACCTTCTTTGCAAGTCCGTCGCAGGCGCAAGACGCCGCCGCAGGCGAGAAGGTGTTCACCAAGTGCAAGGTCTGCCACATTGCCGACCAGGACCAGAATAAGGTCGGCCCGTCTCTGCACGGCGTCATCGGGCGCACCGCGGGCACGCATCCCGGTTTCACCTATTCCACGGCCATGATCGAGGCCGGAAAATCCGGCATCAAATGGGACGAGCCTACGCTGACAAAATATCTTCACGACCCCAAGGCGATGGTCAAAGGAACGAAGATGGCGTTTCCCGGCCTCAAGAACGATCAGGACATAGCCAACGTCATCGCCTACCTGAAGCAGTTTTCCAAATAAACACCGCCGTCCAGACTCTTTTGATGGTCGCCTGCTTATCCGGAAGGAAGACGCCGGCAGTTGCGCAGATGAATATCGCCCCCAGCACCGTCACGCCGGGAGCGCAAAAAAACCCAATAGCAGCAGAATGACTATGCCAACGCCGAGTATAAGAAGCGTCCGCGTGTCCATGACGTTCACCTTCGCATCTTGAGAATACCGAAAAAGCAACCCTGGACGACTGGCGGTCGTGCTGCCGATCCTCGGCCTTGGCATGTTTTTACCGCAAGGTCGTAGAGCCGCCGGCTGCCCCAGACCGTCGAAGCAATCAGGCCCTGCCATGACGCAGCGGCGGGAGCCTCGGTGCGTCAGAAGGCCGGATAGCTGAACCGCGCCTGGCGCGCGTCCGTCGTCAGGTTGCGGAAATCCTTGCCGCTGACATGCACAAGCGTCTTGTGGTCGCCGCCCTCGAAATAGATATCGGCGGCATCACGCAGGCTTTCGTCCAGAATGACCGGCACATCATAAGCCGCACCGATCGGCGGTATGGCGCCGACGTCGCAATCGTCAAAGAGCGATACCACTTCGTCTTCGGAAGCGAGGCCGAGGCGTTTGTCCATGACGTCCTGCAGCTTGCCGAGTTCGATTCTGTGGGTGCTTGGCACCACGGCCAGCGCATAACCGAGTTCGTGGTGAACGACCACGGACTTCGCCATGATGCTGCCGGGCACGTGCGCGGCAATGGCGGCCTGCCTGCTGGTGGCAGTTCGATGATGCCCCACGGTATCGTAGGAGATGCCCTTGCGGTCGATAAAGTTTCTCAGTCTGTTCGCTATCGTCATTGTCCGCGTCCTTTGCTTGAGTTCACGGCGCATACGCCAAACCAAAATGGGCCGGCGGCCTGTTGTTTCAAGCCATCGGAACCGGCTGTCCCCGGCCCGTCATGCTGCGGCTGGACCCGTATCGGGTGTCAGGGGCCAGGCCCGAAAAACGCGATACGAGTCAGCAGCGTATAGTCGGCCTCGAAGACCATCATCGCCACGAAAACCAGCACCAGTATCGGCGGCATGATGATTGCATACATCATCGCCAGCCGCTCCCAGGCCATGTGCATGAAGACGGCGACGATCAGTCCTGCCTTGAGCATCATGAAGATCAGGATCAGCGACCACCTGAGATAGCCGTGAAGGCCGAAATAGTCGACCAAATAGGAGCAGGTGCTGAGAATGAACAGCCACGCCCAGACCACCAGATAGAGCTTGATCGGGTGCTCCTGATGCGTCTCCGCCTTGGCAACGATCGCCGCATCATGGGCGGGATGCAGTGCGTGTTGTCCGAGACCGTTTGCGGTTGCTTCAGCCATGTCTGCCTCTCAACAAAGCCTGCCTTCTCACCAAAGATAAAAGAAGGCGAAGATGAACACCCAGACCAGGTCGACGAAGTGCCAGTAGAGCCCCATGATCTCGACGTTCTCGTAGCGGCCCCTGCGGCTGGTGAAAAAGCCGGGCCGGCCGGTGTCGAAGTCACCACGCCAGACTTTTCTCGCCACGATGATCAGGAAGATCACCCCGATGGTGACGTGAGTGCCGTGGAAGCCGGTGATCATGAAAAAGCACGAGCCGAATTGTGCGGCTCCCCAGGGATTGCCCCACGGCCGGACCCCTTCGGTGATCAGCTTGGTCCATTCGAAGGCCTGCATGCCGACGAAGGTCGCGCCGAGCGCGGCGGTCAAAAGCATCAGGATCGCGGTTTTGCGACGATCGCGGCGATACCCGAAATTGACCGCCATGGCCATGGTTCCGCTGCTCGAGATGAGAACGAATGTCATGATGGCGATCAGGATCAGCGGGATATCCGAGCCGCCGATGCGCAAGGCGAAGACCTCGCTTGGATTCGGCCACGGCACGCGCGTGGAGATCCGCGCCGTCATATAGGAAAGCAGGAAGCAACCGAAAATGAAGGTGTCGCTGAGCAGGAAGATCCACATCATGGCCTTGCCCCAGGACACGTTCTTGAACGCGCGCTGATCCGAGGCCCAGTCGGCGGCGATCCCGCGCAAGCCTTGGGGGCGATCCATCCGGCTGGTATGCGTTAGTGTGGTCTCGGCCATCGCCAGTCTCCTAGGTCAGCAGCCGTTGGCAAATGCTCACAAACGTCGCCGCCCAACCGGCCAGGACGGCGAAGATGCATAGCCAGACGAAAAGCAGGAAATGCCAATACATGGCGCAGAGCTCGACGCTGAGGCGCAGCCGCTCCCGCCGCATTCCGTTCCAGGCGCCGGCGCTCGTCCTGCCAAGGCCGATCAGCCCGCCCAGTATGTGCAGGCCGTGCATCGCCGTGATCAGATAAAAGAAGCTGTTGGCCGGGTTGGAGGCCAACAGGTAGCCGTCCTCGGTCAGCTGCCGCCATGCAATCAACTGGCCGGCGAGGAAGGCGAGGGCGGTCAATCCCGCCGTTGCAAGACCAAGCCTTACCATGTCCACCTGGCCTCTGCGCGCGGCGACCACCGCACATTGCAGCGCGACGCTGCTCAGCGCCAGCACGCCGGTGTTGAGCCAAAGCAGGCGCGGCAGCGGCAGCGGCCGCCAGTCCGACAGGCCCATGCGCATGAAATACGCGCTGGTGAACAGCGAGAACAGGCAGCCGACGACAGCGAGGAAGACGCCGAGGCCGATCTTGGCGGTGGGCAGGGACGACCGGTCGAAGCCGACGACGTCCCCGGCCACGCCTTGCTCCAGCCAGGGCTTCGCCGTCAACCGCTGGTGCGAAAGCCACCAACCGGCAAAGCCGGCGATCACCAACAGGAAGACCAGGATGACGCTCATGCCGGCTCCCTGGAGGGGCCGAAGGAGCCCGGCACGTTCTGCGGGATGAAGTCCTCCTTGGCACCCGGCACGCTGTAATCGTAGGCCCAACGATAGACGATCGGCAGTTCCTTGCCGAAATTGCCGTGCGCCGGCGGCGTCTCAGGCGTTTGCCATTCGAGCGTCGTTGCCCGCCAGGGGTTGCCGCCAGCCTCACGACCATGGCGGATGCTCCAGATCAGGTTGAGCAGGAACACCATCTGGGCGAAGCCGACGATGAAGGCCATGATGCTGATGAACGAGTTCAGATGGTGGGCCGATTCCGTCATGATATTCATGTCGGTCAGTTCGGCGTAACGCCGCGGAACGCCCATCAGACCAAGATAGTGCATGGGGAAGAAGATCAGGTAGGCGCCGAGGAAGGTGATCCAGAAATGGAAGCGGCCGAGTGTCTCGTCCAGCATCCGTCCGGTGACCTTTGGATACCAGTGATAGATCGCGCCGAAGATCACCAGGATCGGCGCGACACCCATGACCATGTGGAAATGTGCGACGACGAACATCGTATCCGACAGCGGCACGTCGACGACGACGTTGCCGAGGAACAAGCCCGTCAGGCCGCCATTGACGAAGGTGACGATGAAGGCGAGAGCGAACAGCATCGGTATGGTGAGGTGGATATCGCCGCGCCACAACGTCAGCACCCAGTTATAGACCTTGATCGCGGTCGGCACCGCAATGATCAACGTCGTGGTGGCAAAGAAGAAGCCGAAATAAGGATTCATGCCGCTGACATACATGTGGTGCGCCCAGACCACGAAGCTCAGCGCGCCGATGGCGATGATGGCCCAGACCATCATGCGATAGCCGAAGATGTTCTTGCGCGCATGTGTGCTGATCAGGTCGGACACGATGCCGAAGGCCGGCAGCGCCACGATGTAGACTTCCGGATGGCCGAAGAACCAGAACAGATGCTGGAACAGGATCGGGCTGCCGCCATTGTGTTGAAGTTGCTCGCCCATCTCGACGATTGCCGGCATGAAGAAGGAAGTGCCGAGCAGACGGTCGAGCAGCATCATCACACAAGCAACGAACAGTGCCGGGAAGGCCAGAAGCGCCATGACCGTGGCGGTGAAGATGCCCCAGACGGTGAGCGGCAGGCGCATCAAGGTCATGCCGCGGGTGCGGCCTTGCAGCACCGTCACCACGTAGTTCAGGCCACCCATGGTAAAGCCGATGATGAACAGGATGAGCGAAGAAAGCATCAGGATGATGCCCCAGTCCTGGCCGCCCGGCGTGCCGGTCATGATTGCCTGCGGAGGGTAAAGCGTCCAGCCGGCGCCTGTCGGCCCGCCCGGCGCGAAGAAGCTCGACACCAGGACCAGCACGGCGAGCAGATAGACCCAATAGCTTAGCATGTTGACATAGGGAAAGACCATGTCGCGGGCGCCAACCATCAGCGGAATGAGGTAATTGCCGAAGCCGCCAAGGAAGAGCGCGGTGAGCAAATAGATCACCATGATCATGCCGTGCATGGTGATGAACTGATAGTAGGCCTCCGGAGTGATGAAATCGAACGTGCCGGGGAAGCCGAGCTGCAGGCGCATCAGCCAGGACAGCATCAGCGCGACGAGGCCAATAGCCGTGGCCGTCGCCGAATACTGGACTGCTATGACCTTGGCGTCCTGTGAAAAGACGTATTTCGTCCACCAGCTGTGCGGATGGTAGAGCTCCATCTCCGCAACTTCGGCGGGTGGAACGGCATCTGCGGGCGTGACGTCGACCATGGGAGCACCTCCGCGCCCTGCTCAGCGGGCCTCGAGCGTTTCGAGTTTTGCCGCGACGTCCAAACTGGACGCCATCGTCTTTTCCGACGGTTGGTTCGCCGAGCCCGTTTGCTTGGGCGCGGACAATTGCGCAAAGGTCTGCTGCTGGCCGAGCCAGGCCAGATAGTCCTGCTCGGTATCGACCATGACCACGCCATGCATCAGCGGATGTCCCTGGCCGCACAGCTCGGCGCACAAGACCTGAAAGGTTCCGGTCCGCGTTGGCGTGAACCAGAAATACGTGACCGATCCCGGGATCATATCCATCTTGGCGCGGAATTCCGGGATGTAGAAATCGTGCAGCACGTCGATCGAGCGCAACAGCACCTTGACCGGCTTGCCGACCGGCAGGTGCAGGTCCGCCGCCTCGACCACGACGTCGTCCTGGCCGTTCGGGTCGCCGGTTACGATGCCGAGCGGGTTTTCAGCCGAGACGATGCGGGTGTCGGAGGTGCCGAGCTTGCCGTCCTTGCCGGGCAGGCGGTAGCTCCATTGCCATTGCTGGGCGACAACCTCGATATTGGCGGCCTCGCTGGGAACGTTGACGAAGCGGCTCCAGACGAAGAGGCCGGGAACCAGCAAGGCGGTGACACCGGCCGCCGTTGCTATCATCAGCCACGATTCGAGCCGCCTGTTCTCCGGTTGATATGCCGCGCGATTGCCTTCCCGATGCCGGAAGCGGAAGACGCAATAAGCCATAAAGAGCACGACAGCGGCAAAGACGATGCCGGTGATCCAAAAGCTGATGATGATGGTGTTGTCGATGTAGTCCCAGTTCGAGGCGATCGGCGTCCACCACCATGGGCTCAGGAGGTGGAACAGCACCGAGCCCACAACGATCAAAACGAGTACAAGCACAATGGCCATGTCCCGTCCTCCCGGTATTTCACGGGAGCGCTAAGCATCCCGGGCAAATACCAGGTCCCATCATGCTTGATTTCCTGCTGAAATTCCAGAGCCGACTATCTGATGACGAGACGATGTCCCGGCAATCTCGAAATGCCGGGCAAACGCCTCAGATCAGCAGCAGGCCTTTCATCGAGGCGTTGCCCTTGCGGCCGATGATGATGTGGTCGTGCACGGCGATGCCGAGCGGCTTGGCCGTATCGATAATCTGCTTGGTCATCTCGATGTCCGCGCGGGAAGGTGTGGGATCTCCCGAAGGATGGTTGTGCACCAGGATGACGGCGCTGGCTGAGAGCTCGAGCGCGCGCTTGACCACCTCGCGCGGATAGACCGGCGTGTGGTCGACGGTGCCGGTCTGCTGCACCTCGTCGGCGATCAGCCCGTTCTTCTTGTCGAGGAACAGGACGCGGAACTGTTCGCGAGCCTCGAAGGCCATGGCGGAGCGGCAATAGTCGAGCAGTTGCGTCCAGTTGGACAGGATTTCGCGGCCGCGCACCTCGCCGCGCGCCATGCGTTGGGCCGTCGCGGCGATGACCTTGAGATCGGTCGCGACGGTCGGTCCGATGCCTTTGACTTCTCCAAGCAGGGATGCCGGCGCGCCGAGCACTTCGGCCAGCGAGCCGAAGCGGGCGATGAGCGCCTTGGCGATGGGCTTGGTGTCGACGCGCGGGATCAGCCGGAAGAGCAGCAGCTCGAGCAGTTCATAGTCGGGCAAGGCGTCCGGTCCGCCGGCGGCAAAGCGTTCGCGCAGACGGTCGCGATGGCCATGATAGTGCGGTTTCTCGGTAGGTGCCGCCTTCTTTTGCACCGCCTCAGGCGGTTCGATCCAGCCTTCGGAAAAGAATGCCCGCTCGTCCTCGACTTTGCCCATGGTCCGCCCGCTCCCCTCAGGCTTAGGTCGAAGTGCTACGCCGGCAGGCCGGGGCGGTCGAGCTTTTTCGGCGACAGCGTGAAGATCTCGCAGCCGCTGTCGGTAACCCCGATCGTGTGCTCGTACTGCGCCGACAGCGAGCGGTCGCGCGTGACCGCCGTCCAGCCGTCCGACAGCACCTTCACATGCGGCCGGCCGAGATTGATCATCGGCTCGACGGTAAAGATCATGCCCGGCCGCATCTCGACGCCTTCATTGACGGTGCCGTAATGCAGGATGTTCGGCGCGTCGTGGAAAAGCTGGCCGACGCCGTGGCCGCAGAAGTCGCGGACCACCGAGCAGCGCTCGGCCTCGGCATAGGTCTGGATCGCGGCGCCGATGGCGCCGGTGCGGGCGCCGGGCTTGATCGCAGCTATGCCGCGCATCAGGCACTCGTAGGTCACTTCGAGCAGGCGCTCGGCGGCGCGCTTGATCGTGCCCACCGGATACATGCGCGAGGAATCGCCGTGCCAGCCGTCGAGGATATAGGTGACGTCGATGTTGACGATGTCGCCTTCCTTCAGCGGTTTGTTGTCGGGAATGCCGTGGCAGACGACATGGTTGATCGAGGTGCAGGATGATTTGGTGTAGCCGCGATAATTGAGTGTTGCCGGCAGCGCACCATGGTCCATGCCGAATTCGAAGACGAAGCGGTCGATCGTTTCCGTGGTCACGCCGGGCTTCACGATCGGCACAAGCTCGTCGAGGCAGCGCGCGGTGAGGTCGCAGGCCTTGCGCATGCCGGCGAAGCCTTCCTCGCCATAGAGGCGGATCTGGCCGGTATTTCGAAGGGGCGCGGTGGAGGCGTCGAGATAAGTAACCATTTTGTCCGTTTGCCGGCGTGGGCTTCAAAGGAGCCGAATGCGAAAATCTGCTCCAGATTTGGCACCGCAAGCCGCAAGGTTCAAGGACGAAGTGCGGTTGCCGCGTCCATTGCGGCTTTCCCTGGCCATTTCCATGGTTAGGTCGGTCCTGATGTTCGGAGGAAGGAACGCGGCGATCGTGCTCGGCGCCATCCTCGCGCTGCCGTCCCCCTATCTGCTGACGGTGGTTACCCGCATGGCCTATGACGCGAAGGAGGATCCAGCCAACCAGTAGCGGCAAGGGCCTGATCCAGGCACCCGCGAACCGGTTCTTCACCGCACTGAGGTCACATTTGCGAGTCAGAAGGCCGCAAAAGCAACTTTTCACATCGAACGGCGTTGCTCTCGGCTGCGCCAGTTCGGGAGACAGGGAATGGACAGACTGCAATTCGAAGTGCCGGTGCGCATCACGCCCGCGCCCGGCCTGCCGGTCGAAGAAATCTACAGCGTCGAGCAGGCGCTCGATTTCCTGCAGGATTGGCCGAAGCGCCGGCAAGGCAAGGTCTACGAAGCCGCGTTCAATGCCTGCTTCGGGGCGACGGTAGACGTGGCCAGCGCCGAGGAAGCCTGCCGCGCGTTCGCAGCCTTCTGCCGCGTCAGCGGATTGCTGGCGAGAGACGCGATGTTTCCCGGCAAGCGTGGCAGCGGGGCAGGGACGTATCGCGAGGCGCGAGCGTAGATTCGATCGGTTCAGCCGCCGAACGACACGCCCCGATAGCGCATTCCCACCTGCACGCCGCGCACGATCACGCGCGAAAGGATTTCCATATCCAGCGGCATTTGCGGACGCCACACGTCGAGCAGGAGAGCGACGCGCGGCTGATCCGAGTTGTTCATGACCTCGTGCTCGAACGTGTCGTCCCACAGCAAGCATTCGCCGTCGGCGATGCGTCTCTCCTCGCGATTGATCATCATGATCGTTGCCGGACGGCCGTCCGGCTGCTTTGGGATGATCAGGCCGAGATGGAACCGCATGATGCCGCGAAAGGGTCCGCGATGCGGCGGGATGTGCTTGCGCGGGGCGAGGAACGAGACGGCGGCCGATTTGACCTCGGGGCACTCGGTGAGCAGTCGGTTGAGCACCGGCATCCTTGCGAGGTTCGCCGGGATCGTCATGTCATAGGCCTTGAGCACGAACATGCGCCAATCGAGACCGTCATTGGCCGAGATATTGGCCTGTTCCGGCATGATGTCGTGGAAGCGCGGCGCCTTGTTCAGCTTCGCCGCCAGCGCCTCATCGCGGATATCGCGCCAGGCGGCGGTGAACTTCGCGGCATTGGGAAAATGCGTGCCGGCATCAAGAATGGCCGGTGCATCTATGCGTTTTTCATAGATACGGCGGACCAGATTGGTTCCGAGATCGTAGGCGCCTGACATCTCATTACCTCAACGACGCTGTTATATAGTGGGATATTGCTTGCGGCCACCGCTCACGGAGATTTGCTCCGGCCGTCAACACGGAGATGGACATCGCAGGCCGCCATGCCAAAACCGAAGCGATGTCGGCCTCGCTCGCTGCATCGTGACAGCGCGACCGTTGCGGAACTGCGTCACAACACGCGGATTTGGCGACACGATGTTTTGCCAGGACGCCACCATGCCGGGACGCAAGATTTTGCTTTGCGCGGCAGCCATGCTCGTTGCTGCTTCAAATTTCGCCGACGCTCGGCCCGACACGCTCAAGATGACGTGTGAACAGACGCAGGCACTGATCCAGAGCCAGCACGCCGCGGTGTTGGGCACGGGGCCGAATGCCTATGACCGCTATGTTCGCCAATTCGGCAATGAGTGCGATGCGCCTTACCTGCCGATGGTCGACTATGTTCCGACCGGCGACGGCCGGTGCATGGTTTACCGGTGCGAAGAACCGGCTCCAATGGTTCTGGATTGACCGGAGGCCTGTGACGCTCTCCCGGCTTTTCACGGGAGCCTCAGACACTGGCCTATGCGGCCTTACTTGACCTTTTGAATCTCCGGTTGAATCTCCGGGCTCGGCGTCTGATCAGTTGCCGGGGCCGGCGTGCAATCCGGGCCCTTGCAGTCCAGCACGGGATCGTCGGCCGGAGGAAGACAATTTTGCCCCTGGCAATGGACTGCTGGCGGCTGCGGCGTTGCTTGGCTATTCGGCTGGGCAGGCTTATCGTCTGCGTGAACGGGCGGCACGCCTGCCAGGCCGGTCATTGCCGCGCATAGGAGCGCTGTCCGAAGCATCTTCATTCCAGCCTCCACGGCTGAGAGCGGAGGGAATTTTACACTTTCGGGTCGAAGACGGCATCCTGTCGTCCGCGAACGGCGTTAACAGCGCGTTTCCGGTCGCGTCCTGCCTTGTTACCGACAAGGCACACGACACTGGCCCGCCATTCAGGCCGGGCGTGGTTCATGGACGCTGCTGCCGGCTTCGCCGGCGCTCAGTTGCGAGAGCAGCTCCAGAACCATTTCCCGCAGCCAGCGGTGTGTGGGATCGGTTGTGTTGCGTTTGTGCCAGACGATGCAGATGAGGGCAGGATCGATCGGAATGGGCGGACTGTAGATCGCCAGCCCCAAGCGAGATGCTACCTTGCGCGCGAGCTGTTCCGGAACGAGCGCGACCAGGTCGCTTCCCGCCACTGCGTTACAGACGCCGCCGAACACCGGCATCGTCATGGCCACCCGCCGTTCGCGCCCCATCCGGGCCAGCGCCGCGTCGCCCATGGCCTTGAGCTTGCCCTCGGGCGAGAAGACGACGTGGCCGAGGTCGCAGAAAAGGTCGATCGGAATGACGTCTCCGGAGCTCACCTTCGCCCGCTCGAGCCTTGGGTGCCCGGCGCGGGCGATCGTCACGAATGTCGACCGGAAGGCAGGAAGATGGTCGATCCAGCTGGGGAAATCGACCCTGGGAACGAGGGCAAGGTCGATGCCGTGCTTTTCGAGCGTGCCGACATAGTCGTCGGGCACAAGATCCACCAGTTGGACCAATATCTTGGGAGCGTGGCGTGAGATTGCATTGGCCAGGGCAGGCATCAGCATCTCGGCAAAGAAATCCGAACCTGCGATCTTGAAGCTTTGCTCGGCTTCGGCCGGATTGAAGCTGCCAGGCCCGCCAAGCAGCGCCGACAATTCGTCGAGCATGCGGCGAAGCGGAAGCTCGAGGTTGCGGGCGTATTGTGTCGGCACGATGTGCTGTCCCTGGCGCACGAACAGCGGATCGCCGAGAAAATTCCGAAGTCGTCCCAGGCTGGCCGATATCGCCGGTTGCGACAGGCCGATGCGTTCTCCGGCCTTTACGGTCGATTGCTCGCGCAGCAGCGCGTCGAGCACCCGCAGGAGATTGAGGTCGAAGCTCGATAAATTCATTCCCCGAATATATTTTATAATAGCTATCGATTTCAATTATGAGATCGGTTCTGGCAACTTCCCTACGTCGAAAATGGTGTCGGATCACGGGAGGTTTCGGTGGCCGTTGCGTCAGTACCCTACAGCATCCAGTGGCTTGGCACGTCCTACCGGATTTGCCTCACGGCGGAGCAAACGGCCTCGCGGCTCGGAATGTTCGAAAGCCTCGATCAGCCCGGTTATGGTCCTCCGCGCCACATCCACAATAACGAGGACGAGACCTTCCAGATTCAGTCCGGCGAAGTAGAGTTCTGGATGCACGGTCAAACGCGCATAGCCGGCCCGGGCGGTGTCGTGCACGTTGCGCGCGGAATCGAGCATGCATTCCGGGTGATTGGCGATCGACCCGCCAGAATGCTCACCGTCATGACGCCCGGCGGCTTCGAAGGCTTCTTCGCGGAGATGGCGAAACACAGGTGCCGAATTCCCGACGACATGGATCAGATCGCGGCCATTGGGGCGCGTTTCGGTCTGACCTTCACAGGCCCGCCCCTGGGCGCAGCCTGAAACGGCAAGAGGACGGACCGCCTTCGGGTCCTTCATCGAGACCGAAGCGTCGACCGGAAACAACTGACTGAAGAAACTGGTACGCCCAAGGGGAATCGAACCCCTGTTACCGCCGTGAAAGGGCGGTGTCCTAACCGCTAGACGATGGGCGCGCTCAGACGAAGCGGCTTATAATTGCGTTGTTGCCAACCGGCAACCCATCCGCTGCCACATGCGACAACTTTTTTCAAAAGCGGCGAAAGGCGCGTTGCAGCGAGGCAGGACGTGGTTTCGACCGGCACATGATCGTGCACCTCGGAGATTGGCTGGAAGGCCTCTCGCGGTCGTCATTCTATGGCGGAGCAAGGAGCGCAGCGACGCGCGCAGACCATGGAATCCATTCCGTGAGGCTGACGTGCCGCAACGGTGCAGAACCTGCGAGGCTGCACTCCGCGAGCAAGGTCACGGAATGGATCCTCGGGTCTGCGCGTCCGCTTCGCTCCCGCTCCGCCCGTGGATGACGAAGCGACGGATGCCTCGGCCAATCGCCATGGCATTGGCAGCGATCGGCTCGCAACCTGTCAAACCTGCTATGCCCACGAAACCAAGCCGAACGTGTCAGCCGTCCTCGCCGCCGCCGCCGCTGCGCCTGCGGCAGCGCCAGTTCCAGTCGCGCTCGGGGCCGACGTCGATATGGACGGATTCGGTGTGGCAGTAGGTGCCGACGCCGCCGCGGCCGGGCATCGAGCGGACGTAGCTCGCCAGTTCCCATTTCGACACGCCGGGCAACTGGATGTCGGCGGCGGCGCAATACATGTGCAGCGAGTTCTTGGCGCCGTTGGCGCGGCGGTTGCGCGAGGGATCGCGATAGCCGGAGGTGACGATCATCTTGCGGCCGAAATGGCCCTCGATCGTCTTCAGCACCCGTACCAGCGACGGCTTGAGGCAGGCGACGTCGACGCTTTCGTTCTGCTTCAAAAGACCATTGGGCGCGAGCCTGGCTAAACCGGCGGCCGACGCCACCTGGTAGGAACCGCCGCCGCCCTCGTCCTCGTTGAGGTCGACGTCGCTCTCGTCGTCGATACCGGATTTGCGCTTGATCTCGAACAGCGCCGTCTGGCGCACGCCGGGAAGAGCGTCGGCGCCCGTGATGTGATTGCTCGGGTTCTCGAGCGAGGCCAGCTGCACCGGCTTCTCGGCCGGGGTCGCCGAGGCCAGCGTCACGATCGGCTTGGCCGGCGGCGGCGTGGTCTTGGCCTGCGCGGCGGGCTGGTCGCCGGAGCGCGCATTGTTGATCAGGGGGGCGGGCGCGGCCGAAGCCGGCGTGGTGCTGAACAGCGACGCGAACAGGCTCTTCTTCGGCGCGGCGATCTGCGGCTGCGCCGGCTCGGCCGCGGTCACATAGACACCGTTGCTCATGGCCTGCGTGGTCGCCTGCGCCTTCGACGCGACGGTGGCGGCATCGCCGGCGGCGACCTGCTTGGCGACGGCTAGCGTCTGTTCCGCCGTTTGCGCCTGCTGAACCAGCGGTTGCGGCGTGCTCCCGGCAATGGCCTGGGCGCCGGCAGGGATGGCGATGGGGAAGGTGCCGTCCGGCCGCGTCTCCGGCACGTAGGCGACCTTCTCAGGCAAAGGCGCATCGCCCTCGCTCATCACGGTCGACGTCGCTTCGGCCGGCGCCGATGCCTGCAAGGACGAATCGGCCGAAGTCGCGGTCTTGGCGCTGGATGTCGCGCTCATTTCGCCGGCGGTTGAATTGTAGGCGGGGGAAACGACCGACATCGTCGGGTCGCCGGTCGATGTGCAGGAGGCCAGAAGCACGGAGAAAAGCGCTGCCGCAATGCTGCAGCTTCCCCTTCGTGCAAGACGCCAACCTGCTGATTTCAAAACAAATTCCCCCTCGATATCCGGTCGGTTCGTCATCGCCGCGCCACTCCAGTACCGCGCCGCGATAACCCTCCTGTTCCCAACCGGAAACGGGACGTGTGTCGAATCTGCAAGCCTCGGAATTATTCTGCGTCGGAAGGTGATTTGAGGCCGCCGAACGATTGACGCCACCATTTCGCCCTGTTTTGGCGGCCCGTCAACTCACCACACATTACAGCCCGTTACACACGCACCTTGACATAGGTGCCCGGCGCATCTCCCAAGGTTTTCATACGCTTGCCGGGTTTACGGGCGGGTACACGGATGTCGTCCTGGGCCTCGATCCAGTGTTGCCAGTGCGTCCACCATGAACCAGGATGCTCGTCCGCCGCGGCAAGCCACGCGTTGAAATCGCCCACCGGCTTGCCGCCGGTCCAGTACTGATATTTCCTGGCGGCAGGCGGGTTGACGACGCCGGCGATGTGACCGGATCCCGCCATGACATACTCGACGTCGCCGCCGAAAAACTGCGAACCGAGGAACACCGAAAGCGCCGGCGCGATGTGGTCTTCCTTCGTGGCCAGGTTGTAGACGGGGATGGTGATGTCGGCCAGAGAGACCGTGCGCCCGGCAAGCTCCATTGTGCCGCGCGAGAGATTGTTCTCGAGATAGCAATTGCGCAGGTAGAACGAGTGGTTGGCAGCAGCCATGCGCGTGGAATCGGAATTCCAGTAGAGCAGGTCGAAGGGCAGGGGTTCCTTGCCGCGCATGTAGTTGTTGACGACATAGGGCCAAATCAGGTCGCCCGAGCGCAGCATGTTGAAGGCGGTGGCCATCTTGGTGCCGTCGAGATAACCCTTCTCGCCCATCGAGCGCTCAACGGCGGCGACCTGGTCCTCGTCGACGAACACCTTGAGGTCGCCGGCATAGGTGAAGTCGACCTGGGTCGTGAAGAAGGTGGCCGATCTGATGCGGTGGTCGCCTTCCTGCGCCAACAGCGCCAGCGCGGCAGCCAGGAGCGTGCCGCCGACGCAGTAACCGATGGCGTTGACCTCCTTTTCGCCGGAGGCCTTCTCCACCATGTCGAGGCCGAATTGCAGGCCTTCGCGGATATAGGCCTCCCAGCCCTTGGCGCCGTGGCGCTCGTCCGGATTGATCCAGGAGATGACAAAGACGGTGTGGCCCTGCTCGATCGCCCAGCGGATGAAGGACTTTTGCGGGTTGAGGTCGAGGATATAGAATTTGTTGATCCATGGCGGGCAGATCAGCAGCGGCCGTTTCAGCACCGTCTCCGTCACCGGATCGTACTGGATGATCTCGGCGACATCGCTGCGGCCAATGACCTTGCCGGGCGTGGTGGCGATGTTCTTGCCGATCTCGAAGGGCGTATAGTCGGCCTGGCGCAGCTTCAGGTCGCCGCGGCCGGCGGCGATGTCCTCGGCCAGCATCTTCATGCCGCGCACCAGGTTCTCGCCGTTCGAGGCCATGGTCTCGCGGAACAGCTCGGGATTGGTCAGGATGAAGTTCGACGGCGCGATCGCGTTCGACACCTGCTTGACGTAGAAGCCCGCCTTGTGGCGGGTGTGCTCGTCCAAGCCCTCGGCATGCTCGACAAGCTCGTTCGCCCAGCGCGAGGTGACGAGATAGGCCTGCTTGAGGAAGTCGAAGAAGGCATTGCGGCCCCATTCGGGGTCCTGGAAGCGCTTGTCGCCGCGCTCGGGCTGGACCGCGTCCTGCGGCGCTTCGGCGTTCGGATTGACCTTCTGGATGGCGTTCGCCCAGACGGTCATATAGCCGGCAAACAGCCGCGTCTGCGCTTCGAGCGCGCGTTGCGGGTCGCCCAGCCAGTATTCCGAAAGCTTTGAGAAGGTCTTGACCATGTCGACGACGGGTTCGGCGACATGGTCGCGCACTTCGCCTTTCTCGCGCGGTTCGGCCCAGGCGGAAGCCGCCTTGCCGGCCTGCTCGACCATGCGCGCCATGTTCAGGGCGAAGCGCTCGGGATCCTTCACCAGATATTGCTCGATGGCCGAAGGTCCGCCATTTTCCGCTTTGTCCGAATCGTCAGGTTTGGACATGGTTCGCGGGGTTCCTCCCGGAGCGTTTTCTTGACATATTACCATGGGACATCTGACCGGGTCCAATTCGCTCTAACCCGGCTGCCAGGAAAACAATATGACGATTAATGTCGGCGGGACTTTTTTTCTCAAGCCGGGTTCGATTTGCCGCATGGCGCTGATGGCGGGGCTGGTCGGCATGCTGCTGCCCGCTGCCGGCTGCACCAGCACCAGCACGAACAATGCGCCGACGGCGTTGACCGAAGGTCCGAGGGACACCGGTTCCTATCCGAACCTCAACATCCCGCCGCAGGTGGCCGCCAAGCAGCTCACCAAGGAGGAGACCGCGGCGAACCTCGCTCAGCTCAAGGCCGAGGAACAGACGCAGATTGCCAAGGGCAGCGGCGTCAAAGCGCCGGCGAATTCGGCCGCGCTCAATACTTTGGCCAAGACGCATGGCGCCGACACACTGAAGCAGATCGAGGGCAAATGCGACCCCGCCCTCGACCCTAGCTGCAATTAGGTCTATATCGCGCGCCGAAACTCTGATGGTCTGGAACTGAAATGGAAGAATTTCACAAGGTCCGCCGGCTTCCGCCTTACGTGTTCGAGCAGGTCAACCGGCTGAAGGCCAGCGCCCGTTCGCGCGGCGCCGACATCATCGACCTTGGCATGGGCAATCCGGACCTGCCGACGCCGAAGGCCATCGTCGACAAATTGTGCGAAGTGGTGCGCGATCCGCGCACGCATCGCTACTCCGCCTCGCGCGGCATTCCGGGCCTGCGCCGCGCCCAGGCGAATTATTATCTGCGCCGCTTCGGCGTGAAGCTCAATCCCGACACGCAGGTGGTGGCGACGCTGGGCTCGAAGGAGGGCTTCGCCAACATGGCGCAGGCGATCACCGCGCCCGGCGACGTTATCCTGTGCCCCAACCCGACCTATCCGATCCACGCCTTCGGCTTCATCATGTCGGGCGGGGTGATCCGTTCGCTGCAGGTCGAGCCCGATGACGGTTTCATCCCTGCGGTCGAGCGCGGCATCCGCCATTCGATCCCGAAGCCGCTGGCGCTGATCCTCAATTATCCGTCGAACCCGACGGCGCTGGTCGCCTCGCTCGATTTCTACAAGGACGTGGTGGCCTTCGCGAAGAAGAACGACATCATCATCCTGTCGGATCTTGCCTATTCGGAAATCTATTTCGACGGCAATCCGCCGCCGTCGGTGCTGCAGGTGCCGGGCGCGATGGATGTCTGCGTCGAGTTCACCTCGATGTCGAAGACCTTTTCCATGCCCGGGTGGCGCATGGGCTTCGCGGTCGGCAACGAGCGGCTGATTTCGGCGCTGACGCGGGTTAAATCCTACCTCGACTATGGCGCGTTCACACCGATCCAGGTTGCGGCGGCGCATGCGCTGAACGGCGACGGCGCCGACATCGAGGAGGTGCGCGAGGTCTACCATAAGCGGCGCGACGTGATGGTCGATTCTTTCGGCCGCGCCGGCTGGACCATTCCCGCGCCGGCGGCCTCGATGTTCGCCTGGGCGCCGATTCCGGAACCGTTCCGCCATCTCGGCTCACTCGAATTCTCCAAGCTGCTCATCGAGCATGCGGATGTCGCGGTGGCGCCGGGCGTCGGCTTCGGCGAGCATGGCGACGATTATGTGCGCCTGGCGCTGGTCGAGAACGAGCACCGGATCCGCCAGGCCGCGCGCAACATCAAGAAGTTCCTCGCGACCGCCGCCAAGCAGCCCAACAATGTGGTGCCTTTAGCCGCTCATCGTTGAGTTGCCTGACATTTTTTTGCACCTGACATTTTTTGCAAGTTGAGGGGCCTCTCCGGACATGGCTGAAGCATTGCGTGTTGGAATTGCCGGCCTTGGTACGGTGGGCGCCTCGGTGGCGCGCGTGCTGCGCGACAAGGCGGCCGAGCTTACCCGGCAGTGCGGTCGCGACATCGTTGTGACCGCCGTTTCGGCTCGCGATCCGAAACGCGACCGCGGTATCGATCTCAGCGTCGCGAAATGGTTCGACGATCCTGTCAAGCTGGCCGAGAAGGCCGATATCGACGTCTTCGTCGAGCTGATCGGCGGCGACGAGGGGCCGTCGCGGCTGTCGGTGAAGGCGGCGCTCGAGGCGGGAAGGCATGTCGTAACCGCCAACAAGGCGCTGCTTGCCAAGCATGGCGTGGCGCTTGCCGAGATCGCCGAGAAGAAGGGCGTGCTGCTCAACTACGAGGCGGCAGTGGCCGGCGGCATCCCGGTCATCAAGACGATGCGAGAGGCGATGGCGGGCAATGCGGTGACGCGTGTCTTCGGCATCCTCAACGGCACCTGCAACTACATCCTGACGCGCATGGAAGCCGAAGGCATCTCCTTCGACGCCTGCCTGAAGGATGCGCAGCGGCTGGGCTATGCCGAAGCCGATCCGACCTTCGACATCGAAGGCCATGACACGGCGCACAAATTGTCGATCCTGACCAGCCTTGCCTTCGGCACCAGGATCGCCGCCGGCGACATCTATATGGAAGGCATCTCCAACATCACCCAGGCCGACATCCGCGCGGCGGGCGATCTCGGCTACCGCATCAAGCTGCTCGGCGTCGCGCAGCGCACCGACAGCGGCATAGAGCAGCGTGTCCATCCGACCATGGTGCCGACGGCGTCGGTCATCGCGCAGGTGCATGGCGTCACCAACGCGGTGGCGATCGAGACCGATATCCTTGGCGAGCTCTTGCTTTCCGGTCCGGGCGCCGGCGGCAATGCGACCGCTTCGGCGGTCGTCGGCGACATCGCCGACATTGCCAAGAGCCGGCCGGGCTTCCAGCATGGCCCGGTCTTCGGCTGGCCGGCGAAGGAACTGAAGCCTTACAAGAAAGCGCAGATGCGCAGCCATGCCGGCGGCTATTTCATCCGGCTGACCGTGCATGACCGCACGGGCGTGTTTGCAGCCATTGCCAAGCGCATGGCAGACAACGACATCTCGCTGGAATCGATCGTTCAACAGGCGGCCGGCGCGGAAACGCAGGCGCAGAAGACGGTCATCCTCGTAACGCACGAGACGACGGAAGCGGCGGTGCGCAAGGCCGTCGAAGGCATCACCAAGGACGGCCATCTGACCGACAAGCCGCAAGTGATCCGCATCGAGCGGGCGGAATAAGCCACGTCCGGTTCCGCCTTCAATCGATTGATTTTGCTGTCATTTCAAAAATTGACGGGGCAAGTCTTGCCGTTGTCATGGAGCTTTGCCAGAAGAAGCGCACCTCTGGCGGGAGGTTGAGTTTCACGAGGAATTTCTGTCTATGAACATAGCCCAGGACATCACCGCCGGTCTCGACCGGATCCTTACGATGGAAGTCGTGCGTGTGACCGAGCGGGCCGCCGTCGCGGCGGCAAGGCTGCGCGGGCGCGGCGATGAGAAGGCTGCCGATCAGGTGGCGGTCGACGCCATGCGCCAGGAGCTCAACCGGCTGGCCATCCAAGGCACGGTGGTGATCGGCGAAGGCGAGCGCGACGAGGCGCCGATGCTCTATATCGGCGAGGAGGTCGGCACCGGCAAAGGCCCGGGCGTCGACATCGCGCTCGATCCGCTCGAGGGCACGACGATCTGCGCCAAGAACCTGCCCAACGCACTTGCCGTCATCGCGATTGCGGAAAAGGGCAGCCTGCTGTTCGCGCCCGACGTCTACATGGACAAGATCGCCATCGGCCCCGGCTATCCCGAAGGTCTGATCGACATCGACGCCTCGCCGGCCGAAAACCTCGCCAATCTGGCCAAAGCCAAGGGCGTGGCCGTCTCCGACATCACCGCCTGCATCCTCGACCGGCCGCGTCACGCCAAGCTGATCGACGCCGTGCGTGCCACGGGTGCCGCGATCCGGCTGATCGGCGACGGCGATGTCGCGGGCGTCATCCACACCACCGATCCGGACGAGACCGGCATCGACATCTATCTCGGCACAGGCGGCGCGCCGGAGGGCGTGCTGGCGGCGGCCGCGCTTCGCTGCACCGGCGGACAGATGCAGGGCCGGCTGATCCTCGACACGCCGGAGAAGGTGGCGCGCGCGCACAAGATGGGCATTTCCGATCCGAAGCGGATCTATCGCGCCCACGACATGGCGCGCGGCGACGTGCTGTTCGCGGCGACCGGCGTCACCGACGGCAATTTGCTCGACGGCGTGAAGTTCGGCCGCACCTTCATCACCACGCACACCATCGTGCTGCGGTCGTCCTCGCGCACGGTGCGCGAGATCAAGGCGCGTCACCAGGATCTGGACAAGTTCTGATTTCGCTTCGTCCGGGCGCTTTGCCGCAATTCGAGGAAAAACGTTCCACACCTTTCCCCGCATTGCACGCTTCCCCGCAATTGCTCCGGCCGTCGCATATTGATATCTGCGCAATGATGATGTGCAGACGGCGCGTCGCATGACGGGCGAGAAACGGTTCTTCCTCGATGTCAGGCAGTCGGCGACCGGTGTTTCGTGGGAACACCGGCTGACCGAGCGCCAGGACATGGCCGCCTTGGCCATGGCGCAGGGCCACGGCGTGCCCGACATCGTGGCGCGGGTGCTTGCCGGCCGCGGCGTCAGCGTGGAGCAGACCGAGCGCTTCCTTGATCCAACCATTCGCGAGCTTCTGCCGAACCCAGCGTCGCTGACCGATATGGAAAAGGCGGCGGCAAGGCTGGCCGATGCGGTCGTCGCTCACGAAAAAGTGGCGATCTTCGGCGATTACGACGTCGACGGAGCAGCCTCGTCGGCGCTGTTAAAACGCTTTCTCACGCATTTTTCGGTGCCGTCGGAAATCTACATCCCGGACCGTATCTTCGAAGGCTACGGACCCAATCCGGAAGCGATGCGGGACTTGATCTCGCGCGGCGCGAAGCTGATCGTCACCGTCGACTGCGGCACCAACAGCGCGACCTCGATCGACGCGGCCAGGCAAGCCGGCGCCGATGTCGTGGTGCTCGATCATCACCAGGTCGGCGGTCCGTTGCCGGCGGCGGACGCTGTGGTCAATCCCAATCGCGAGGACGACCTGTCGGGGCAGGGACATCTGTGCGCCGCCGGCGTCGTCTTCCTGTGCCTGGTGCAGACGGCCAAAGTGCTGCGCGCGAGGCTGCCGGACGCCGCGCCGGTCGACCTGCTTTCAATGCTCGATCTGGTGGCGCTGGCGACGGTCTGCGACGTGGTCCCGCTCACCGGCGTCAACCGCGCCTTCGTGGTCAAGGGGCTGCAGGTGTTGCGCCAGCAGAAGAATGAGGGGCTGGCGGCGCTGGCGCGGGTCTCACGCATCGGCGAGCCGATCAACACTTTCCATCTGGCCTTCCTGATCGGCCCGCGTATCAATGCCGGCGGCCGCATCGGCGATGCCGCGCTCGGCAGCCGGCTTCTGGCCACCGACGATCCCGTCGAAGCGGCAGGCATTGCCGAGACGCTGGACCGGCTGAACCAGGAACGCCAGCAGATGGAGCAGAAGATGCTGGTGCAGGCGCGGGCTGAGGCCGATGCCGAGCTTGCCGGCGGCAACGGCCCGGCAGTCATCGTCACCGCCAGCAACAGCTGGCATCCCGGCATCGTCGGACTGATCGCCTCGCGGCTCAAGGATCATGCGCACCGGCCGGCTTTTGCCGTCGCCTTCAACTCGACCGGCATCGGCACGGGCTCCGGCCGTTCGGTGACCGGCTTCGACCTCGGCCGGCTGGTGCGCGAGGCGGCCGAGGCCAGGCTGATCGTCAAGGGCGGCGGCCACGCGATGGCCGCCGGCATCACCGTCGAGCGCGCCAAGCTTGGCGAACTGCGCGCCTTTTTCGAGGAACGCGCCGCGGCCGACGTGTTTCGCCTGCAGAACGAGGAAAGCCTGGCGATCGACGGCGCCTTGGCCGCCGAGGGCGCCACGATCGCGCTGCTCGACGCGCTGGAGAAAGCCGGGCCGTTCGGGGCCGGGCACATCGCGCCGGTGTTCGTGCTGCCGCGCCATCGGCTGGCCGACGCGCGCGCGATCGGCACCAACCACATCCGCGTGGACCTCCAGTCGCAAAGCGGCGGCAATATTCAGGCCATTGCATTTCGCGCCGTCGACACAGCGCTCGGCGAATTCCTGTTTAAGAACAGGGGCAGGACCGTGCATATCGCCGGTTCGTTATCGGGCAATTACTGGAACGGCAACCGCATGGTGCAGTTTCGCATCAGTGATGCGGCCCTGGCTTAAGGTATGTTGATATTCAGGTGAGGCCGGTCTGCAAATGGCGGCTTCCTGCGCTTCCGGTGCTCACGTACGAAAAGTACGCTCCGCTCCGGTTCTCAGAACCCGCCATTTTCGACTCGGCCTGACCTGAATCTCAACACACCTTGGGGCGGTGCCGTACCGGAGTTCAGACCAGGACGGACTGCAGCCGGGTCAGTTCGTTGATCTGGGACTTCGTCGCCTGATAGCCGAGGCTGATCGCCTCGTCGGCGCGATGGAATTCCGTCAGGCCGATATGGCTGAGTTTGGGCTGCAGCGACATATCCGGCGGATCGCCAGCGAGCCTGGCCCGCGAAATCCGGTCCTGAATGATGTTGAAAGCCTCGACCATGACGCCGGTGATGCCAAGGCGCGTCTGGTGTGACTGAGGATTGACCTGGCCGGGACGCGGCGCGTCGTTCTCGACAAGCAGCTCGCCGGCGCTGTGCTTGATGACGGCGGCGCGGCCGAACAGGTCGTAATGCAGATTGACCGCAACGACGAGCGGCTGCTCATAGGCGCGGCAGACCGAGACTGGCACCGGGTTGACCAGCGCGCCGTCGACCAGCATGCGGCCGTTGCAGGCCACCGGCTCGAAGACGCCCGGCAGCGCATAGGAGGCGCGCATGGCGGTGACAAGCGAGCCGCTCGACAGCCAGATTTCATGGCCTGTGCGGATTTCGGACGCGACGGCGACGAAGGGTTTCGCCAGGTCTTCGAAGCGAGCGCCGTCGAGATGCTCGCGCAGGCGCTGATCGAGCCTCATGCCGCCGAACAGGCCGCTGCCGCGAAGATTGAGATCGAGAAGGCCAAAAATGCGCCGCTTGGTCAGGCTTCTGGCGAATTCTTCCAGTTCGTCGAGCTTGCCGGCAAGGTAGCAGCCGCCGACCAGCGCACCGATCGAGGTGCCGGCGATCATCGATACTTCGATGCCGGCCTCGTCAAGCGCGCGCAGCACGCCGATATGGGCCCAGCCCCTGGCGCAGCCGCCGCCAAGCGCCAGCGAGATACCGGCTTTGCTTTCTGGCTTCGGGTCGGACGCGCCGCCTGACGATGCGGGGCCGTTGGCCTCCCGAACGTCAGGTCTGCTGCGCAATGACGCCCATTCGAGCATCATGATCTCCCTTGTCCCGTATCCCTTCTATCGCAAGGATATTTGAGAATAGTGAATCTGAGTGGTTTGTGAATATTGAATGGTTCACACCGACTTCCGATACGTTTGGTCCGTATCGAACAGCGGCCTGCTGCCGTCGCCGGCAAGCGTCGCCTTGCCGTCATTCAGCCCCACCGTCCGATAAAAGCAGGAACGCCGTCCGGTGTGACAAGTTGCGTCGTGGCCCAACACTTTGACGCGCAACCATATCGCGTCTTGGTCACAATCCGTGCGCATCTCGACAACCTGCTGGAAATTGCCCGAGGTTTCGCCCTTCTTCCACAGCGCGTTGCGCGAGCGCGACCAGTAATGGGCAATGCCGGTCTCCAGCGTCAGCGCCAGCGCCTCGGCGTTCATATGCGCGACCATCAACAGCATGCCGTCGTCGGCATCGGTGACGACGGCGGTGACGAGGCCGGCCGCATCGAAGCGCGGAGAAAGGACGGAGCCTTCCTCCAGCGATTTCTTATCGGATGGGGCTTTGGGGAACTGCAGTGCCGACATCGCCGGTCGATCTTTCTTTCCAGTGGCCGGCGGTGGCCGGCGATCAGCCGCCGGCGCGCACCATGGTGACGAAGCGGACCTGCTCCTCCGGCGTGTCCTTGAAGACGCCGGTGAAGGTGGAGGTCAGCGTGGTCGAATCCTGCTTGCGGATGCCGCGCATGGCCATGCACATATGCTCGGCCTCGAGCATGACGGCGACGCCGCGCGGGTTGAGCACGTCCTGGATGACGCCTGCGATCTGCGCGGTCATCGCTTCCTGCGTCTGCAGCCGGTGCGCGAAGATGTCGACGACGCGCGCGATCTTCGACAGACCGACCACCTTGCCGTCCGGCAGATAGCCGACATGCGCCTTGCCGATGATCGGCACCATGTGATGTTCGCAATGCGAATGGAATTTTATGTTCCTGACGATGACGAGATCGTCATAGCCGGCGACTTCCTCGAAGGTGCGGCCGAGCTCGTCGGCCGGGCACATGTCATAGCCGTTGAACATTTCGCGGAAGGCTTTGGTGACGCGCTTGGGCGTGTCGATCAGGCCTTCGCGGTCCGGATTGTCGCCGGTCCAGCGCAAAAGCGTGCGCACGGCGGCTTCGACCTCGGCTTCGCTCGGCCGGTCAGTGACGGGCTTTTCCAAATATTCGGACGGGGGCATGATTTTCTTGATGACGGCATCCATAAAGGCGTCTCCCGTAGTCCCACTCAAAGGTGGAACGAGTTGAACGGACCACGACCTTTTGGGTGAAAATCGCCCATTTCCATCCCGCAAGCGGCGTGAACAGATGAGCAGCGACAACGGCTTTTTCGTCGCCTTGTCGATGCCCGACTGCGACCATTATATATGTTTCGAGCGGCGCGAAAGGAAGACGCGAGAGCGGCAAAGCCTGTTCGCTTGGCGGCGACGGATTGGAAAAATATGATAGACGACGTCTACAATGCGAAAATTCTCGGTTTCGCCGGGAATATAGGGCGGATCGGCCGGCTCGACGATGCCGACGCGACGGCCAGGGCGCATTCCAAATTGTGCGGCTCGACCGTCATCGTCGACCTCAAGATGGACGGTGACGTGGTGACCGATTTCGCCCATGACGTGAAGGCCTGCGCGCTTGGCCAGGCCTCGTCCTCGATCATGGCCCAGCATGTGGTCGGCGCCAGCGCCGACGAATTGCGCGCCGTGCGCGAAACCATGCTGAAGATGCTGAAGGAGAACGGCGCGCCGCCGGAAGGCCGTTTCGCCGACCTCAAATATCTGGAACCGGTGCGCGACTACAAGGCACGCCATGCCTCGACCATGCTGACCTTCGACGCCGTGGTCGACGCGATCGGCCAGATCGAGAAGAAGCGCGCCGAACAGGCGGCTTGAGCGCAGCGGTCAGGCCGCTCCCCTGGTCACGGCGAACTCGCTTCGGATCCAGTCGGCGAACGCTCTGGCAGGTTCCGGCAGATTCCGCAGGCTCCTGGCCACCAGCCAGTAGGCGCCGGAAGCCACATCGATATCGAATGGCTTGATCAAAGTGCCTGACGCAAGGTCCTCGCCGATCTGCAAAAGATCGCCGAGCGCCACGCCATGGCCAAGCAGGGCAGCCTGTTTCGAAAGCGAAACATCGGCCAGCATCGGGCCACGCGCGGGCACTGCGTCGGCGGGCACGCCGGCGGCCTGGAACCAGCGCGCCCAACCTTGGCGGTTTTCCTCATGCAGCAGTGTGTAATGGCGAAGGTCGATCGGCTTTTCCAGCGGAGGGCCGGAGGCGAGCAGCGCCGGCGACAGGACCGGTGAATCGACAGTCGAGGCCAGGCGCTCGGCCTCGCTACGCGGCCATGACGTGGCGTGAGCGCTAAAACGCAAGGCGAGCTCGGGCTGGTCGCTGCGGAACTCGATCGGCCGTGGATCGACTTCGAGCGACACGTCGATATCAGGCCGCAACTGGCGAAAGCGATTGAGCCGCGGCAGCAGCCATATGGCGGCAAGGGACGGTTCGACGCTGACGCGGACAATCGTCTGCGCCGGCGAGGCCGTGAGCTCCGAAAGCACGCGGTCGATGTCGTCGAAGCTTCTGACCAATTGGTCGAGCAGCCTTTGCCCCGCATCCGTCAGCTCGACGCGGCGATGGAGGCGCAGAAATAGCGGTCTGCCCAAAAAGCTCTCGAGCTCGCGGATCTGGCGGCTGATCGCGGCCTGCGAGACATGAAGCTCGTCGGCCGCCAGGCTGAAACTAAGGTGCCGGCCGGCAGATTCGAAACTCCTGAGCGCCGTCAGCGGCAGCCGGCCACGCTTCATGTCGCATAACCTCAGGTTATCCGACGCGGAAATTATACTCGTTTGAGGCGGAAGGCCAGCGGCAGTCTAATCGGTGCTCAAAAGGAGCACTGCCATGAACCAGTTCCTGGCCATTTTCAGCGACGTCATGCTGATCGCGACGTTTCAGTGGCGCGACAAGAGCCGGCACCCCGGCTGGTGCGAGGAAAGGCCCGGCAGTTCCACGCGCCATGCGCCAGTGGCCGACCGGCATCCCGTCCGTCGCGCATGAGGGGAAAGGGCGTTGCGTTCGAGATCGGAAGGACACATCTATCGCGTAGCAAAACAACCGCGGAGACGTGGGTGGGCGACCATCCCGGACATATGCATGGCGGCCGGCCAATCCAGCGCGGGCGCAATTGGCCGGGGCCTTGGCGCAAGACGCCCGGGCGCATCCTGGGCACCTCGCTCGTGCGCCTCTATCAACTGACGCTCTCAGGTTTCGTCGGCAACAGCTGCCGGCACCTGCCGACCTGTTCCGAATATACGCATGAGGCGATTGCCCGCCACGGCCTGTGGGCGGGCGGCTGGATGGGACTGTTCCGGGTGCTGCGATGCGGGCCGTTTGGTACGCATGGTATCGACCGCGTGCCGGAGGTGCTTTCCCCGCGCTATGTCTGGTTCATGCCCTGGCGCTACTGGCGGATCGGCAAAAGGCGCAGCGAGCCCGAAATCTGATTGCTTCGCCGTCCCGCGCGACGCGGATTTTAACGGTTCGGTAGGGTTAACGCGAAGCTGCACGAACACTGCGAGTTTGAGACAAAATCGAGACAAGCCGCCTCGCTAAGCCGCTCCCGCAATCTCATTCCGGAGTGACTTCGCCATGCGCCAGATGGACCGCTATCCTTTCATTTTCGCCATCGTCCTTTTCCTTTTGGCCTGGATGCTGGGCTTGCCGGTGCGGGCGCAATCGGCGCCGCTCGGCGACGTCCACTGCACGCTGATCCAGGACCAGCAAAGCGGCGCAACACTTTACCAGGACGGCGTCTGCGACCAGCGCGTCAGTCCGGCTTCTACCTTCAAGGTGCCCCTGGCGCTGATCGGCTACGATGCCGGCATCCTGAGCGACCAGCACACGCCGAGCTGGGACTACAAGCCCGAGTTCAAGGCGGCGAAGCGCGACCAGAAGACCGTCGATCCGACGATCTGGGAGCGCGATTCGATCGTCTGGTACTCGCGCGAGATCACGCGGCGTCTCGGTGCCGAGAAGTTCGCCGGCTACGTGTCGAAATTCGGCTACGGCAACAAGGACGTCTCGGGCGATGCCGGCAAGGACAACGGGCTGACGCAATCCTGGATCAATTCCTCGCTCGAGATATCGCCGTCCGAGCAGACGGCGTTCCTGCGCCAGCTGCTCGCCGGCAAGATGCCGGTGTCGGCGAAGGCGCATGAGATGACCAGGGCGATCCTGCCGACCTTCGCGGCAGGGGACTGGACGGTGCAAGGCAAGACCGGCAGCACCAGGCTCGGCCAGGACGGCAAGCGCTCGCTCGGCTGGTTCGTCGGCTGGGCCGAGAAGGACGGCAGTCGCATCGTCTTTGCAAGGCTGGTCGTCGATGCCAAGCGTACCGGAGAGCCGAAGGGTCTCGCGACGCGGGCGGCGTTCCTGAAGGATTTGCCCGACCTCATCAAATAGAACGGCCCATCAAATAGATGGCTGGCGGCTTTACGGCGGCGGAAACTCCTCATAAAAGACTGCCGCGCCGGACGCTTCCGGCTAACCCCCTGCAAGCCGCAACGCATCCTGCGACATGCATTTCACCACCCGCGCTCGTTTGCGGGACTGGATAGGAGAATCCTGATGCCGAATTCCGTTTCCCTGACATTTCCCGATGGTTCGGTCCGCGACTACGACGCGGCGCTGACCGGCGCCGGCTTTGCCGAATCGATCTCCAAGTCGCTGGCCAAGAAGGCTGTCGCCTATAGCCTCGACGGCACCGTCCGCGATCTTTCGGATCCGCTCGGCACGTCCGGCAAGGTCGAGATCATCACCCGCGAGGATCCGCGCGCGCTGGAGCTCATCCGCCATGATGCCGCGCATGTGCTGGCAGAGGCCGTGCAGGAGCTGTGGCCGGGAACGCAGGTGACGATCGGGCCGGTCATCGAGAACGGGTTCTATTACGACTTTGCCAGGAACGAGCCGTTCACGCCGGACGATTTTCCGGTGATCGAAAGGAAGATGCGCGAGATCATCGCGCGCAACAAGCCGTTCACCAAGGAAGTGTGGTCGCGCGAGAAGGCGAAGAAGGTCTTCGCCGAGAAGGGCGAGCGCTACAAGCTTGAACTGATCGACGCGATTCCGGAGGACCAGGACCTCAAAATCTACGCACAGGGCGAATGGTTCGACCTGTGCCGCGGTCCGCACATGGCCTCGACCGGGCAAATCGGCAATGCCTTCAAGCTCATGAAAGTGGCCGGCGCCTACTGGCGCGGTGACTCGAACAATCCGATGCTGACGCGCATCTACGGCACAGCCTTTGCCGACCAGGCGCAACTCGATGCCTACCAGACCCTGCTGGAAGAGGCCGAGAAGCGCGACCACCGCAAGCTCGGCCGCGAGATGGACCTGTTCCATTTCCAGGAAGAGGGACCGGGCGTGGTCTTCTGGCATGCCAAGGGCTGGAAGATGGTGCAGAACCTGATCAACTACATGCGCCGCCGCCTCGACGAGCACGGCTATCAGGAAGTCAACGCGCCGCAGGTGCTGGACAAGAGCCTGTGGGAGACGTCGGGACACTGGGGCTGGTATCGCGATGCGATGTTCAAGGTCACGGTCGCCGGCGACGACACCGACGACGACCGCGTCTTCGCGCTGAAGCCGATGAACTGTCCGGGCCATGTGCAGATCTTCAAGCATGGGTTGAAGTCATACCGCGAACTGCCCGTAAAGCTTGCGGAGTTCGGCAATGTGCATCGCTACGAGCCGTCGGGCGCGCTGCACGGGCTGATGCGCGTGCGCGGCTTCACGCAGGACGATGCGCATATCTTCTGCACCGAGGAGCAACTGGCGGCCGAATGCCTGCGCATCAACGACCTGATCCTGTCGACCTATGCCGATTTCGGCTTCGACGAGGTCAGCGTCAAGCTGTCGACGCGGCCGGACAAGCGCGTCGGCACCGACGAGGCCTGGGACCATGCCGAGGCGATCATGAGCAATGTGCTGGAGACGATCCGCACGCGCTCCGGCAACCGCATCAAGACCTCGATCAATCCGGGCGAGGGCGCGTTCTACGGGCCGAAGTTCGAATATGTGCTGAAGGACGCCATCGGCCGCGAATGGCAATGCGGCACCACGCAGGTCGACTTCAACCTGCCGGAGCGCTTCGGCGCCTTCTATATCGGCTCGGATTCGGAGAAGAAGCAGCCGGTGATGGTGCATCGCGCCGTCTGCGGCTCGATGGAGCGCTTCCTCGGCATCCTGATCGAGAACTATTCCGGCCATTTCCCGCTGTGGTTCGCGCCGCTGCAGGTGGTGGTGGCGACGATCACCTCGGATGCGGACGAGTACGCCTTGAATGTGGTCGAGCGGCTGAAGGCCGCGGGGCTGCTCGCCGAAGCCGACCTGCGCAACGAGAAGATCAACTACAAGGTGCGCGAGCATTCGCTCGCCAAGGTGCCGGTCATCCTTGTCTGCGGCAGGCGCGAGGCGGAAGAGGAAACCGTCAATGTCCGCCGGCTTGGCTCTCGCGACCAGGAATCGCTGAAGCTCGACGATGCGGTGAAGCAGCTTTCCGACGAGGCGGTCTCGCCCGACCGCAAGCGTCGCGCAGCCTGACTTACCAGCACTTCCTTGAACGGCGGTGGCGTGTCCACCGCCATTTTCATATGCCTGTCACGCCAGCCTTGTAACGAGCCGCCATGCTCAAGTTGAAACTGCGGGAAAGACGGTTTCCCGAGCTTTCCTACGCCAACCCGCATCAACCGGTGCTGACGCGCTGGTTCATCCATTCGGTCGAGGGCCTCTCGGGCCGCGACCGCTTCGCCGTGCTCTACGATTTCTGGCGCCGCCAGGTTGTGCCGACAGGCGACCGCGTATTCAGCCGCATGCTGGAATTGATCGACGTCGAGGTCCGCAACGCCGTGCAATGGCCGCCGCCAGCGCTGCCGGACACGCCGCTGGTCATTGTCGCAAACCATCCCTTCGGTATCGGCGACGGCATTGCGGTGCTGTCGCTGGTCGAGCAGCTCGGCCGCCCGTTCCGGGTCATGATCCACAAGGATCTGCTCAGGATCCGCGAGATGGAGCCCTATTCGCTGCCGATCGATTTTTCCGAGACCAAGGAAGCGTTGAAGAACAACATGGCGGTGCGCCATGAAGCGGTGCGGCTGTTGAAGGAAGGCGTCACCATCGTCGTGTTCCCGGCCGGCGGCGTCGCCACGGCGCCCAAAGGTTTCGGCAGCGCCATCGACCTGCCGTGGAAGATGTTCCCGGCCAAGCTCGTCCAGGACGCCAAGGCCTCGGTCATTCCGATGCATTTCTCCGGCCAGAATGGCCGCCTGTTCCATCTCGTCAGCGGCCCGATGAACATGGCCGAGCGCGACAATCGCGTGGCGAAGTTCATCGGCAAGGCGTCGCTGACGCTGCGCACCTCCTTGCTTATCCGCGAATTCGCCCGATTGTCGGGCAAGGCGATCGAGGTGCGCATCGGCGACGTGCTGAGATGGAGCGACCTCGAGCCGCTGCGCGACCGCAAGGTGCTGCTCGATCGCCTCTATCGCGCGGTCTTCGACCTGGCCACGCCTTCCGCGCAGCGCGGGCGCGTGCCGTTCCTGCCGAAGCGGATGCGCAAGGCGGCCTGATCAGGCCGATCAGTCCGCGCCTTCCTCGGGGTCGATGGCTGAGGATTCGTTGGCCACGACCTCGATTTCCTGGTTCTGGCCGGCAACGACCGTGAAATCCTTCTGGTAGATACGGTCGCGGTTCTTGGCGATGATGGTGTACTGGCCTTCGGCCAGCACCATCGAGGCGAAGGCGCCGACCGCTTCCTTGATCGGATCGCCGCTCTCGTTGAGCAGCGACCAGGAGGTATCGGCGATGGCCTCGCCGCCGGGCTCGCGCACCAGCTTCATCGTCATTTCGGCGGCGCGGTGCTCGACGGTTGCCTCCGTCAGCTTGCCGGCCTCGACGCGGATGTCGGAGCGGATCACGGCGTTGACCGCGCCATAGGTGGAGACGACATGGTAGGTGCCGGCGTTCAGCCGCACCACGGTGTTCGGCGCGACGTCGGGAGCGATCAGCGCCCGGTCGCCATTGGCCGCGGCCTGGCCTTCATAGATCGAGAAGCGCAATTTCTTCGGGGGGATGGGCGCGCCGCCCGATGTCACCGCGTCAAGCTTCAGGCCGCCGGCATCGAGCACAAGGCTTTCGCGCCTTGCCTCCTTGCCGACCGTGATGCGCTTGGTGGCGCCGGCGCGTCCGTAGGAGGCGTGCACCAGATAGCTGCCGGGGTCGAGCTGGAACACGGCTGTGCCGCCATGCGCGGACGCCACCATCGGCAGCTTGCCGTCACTGGCGGGCTGCGGCCTGAAGACCCGCCAGACGATGCCGCGAGTGATGTCGGCGCCCTTGTCAGTCAACTGCGCCGACAGCGTGACGGCGCCGCCGTTGCCGAGCGCCAGCGGCGTCCCGGCCTTCGGCGTTGCGTAGCTCGAAATGCCTGGAAGCTTGATGTCGCCGACATCGTTGGCGTTCTGGGCCAGCGCGAAGGAAATCGGCACCGCGAACAACGCAGCGACGAGTGCGATCACGAAAACGCGCAGGGTCCCCTCAAACATGCTTGCGTTGAAGCCCAAGGCGGTGGCAATTTCAAGGCCTAGAGGCACGCTGCCTTGCGCGGCGGCTTCTTATCCGGCGCAAAAACGCCACCGCCCGAGCCGCCCGACCTCCCGATGGCGTGCTTCAGCCCAAAATAGAATGTCTTCAGGAGACCTGCGCCCATGGCGTCGCCGATCATCGACTACCTGCTCACCCGCAATTCCGCGCCGATCCCCGACCTCAAGGAACCGGCGCCGAGCGACGCCGAGATCGCGACGATGATCGCAGCCGCCTCGCGCGTTCCCGACCACGGCCGGCTCGAGCCATGGCGGTTCATCCTTTATCGCGGCGAGGCGCGCATCGAGATCGGCAAGAAGCTGGCGGCGCTTGCCGAACAGCGCGAGGGACCGCTGCCGGAAGGCCGGCGCAACCAGGAACTGGCGCGCTTCTCGCGCGCGCCGCTGGTGATCGGCGTCGTGTCGGTGCCGAAGGAGAACCCGAAGATCCCGCAATGGGAGATGTTCCTGTCGGGCGGCATGGCGGCGATGAACCTAATGATCGCGGCGAACGCGCTGGGCTATGGCACCAACATGATCAGCAACTGGTATTCCGACGTTCCGGAGGGCAGGGCGATCCTCGGGCTGTCGCCGCAGGAGCGTGTCATCGGCTTCGTCCATATCGGCTCCTATCGGGGGCCGGCGCCGGAGCGGCCGCGGCCCGATCCGGCAAAGCTCTATGGCGATTACGCCGGTCCCTGGGCTGGTTAGGACCTTTTGCGGGTTTTCGGAGGAACGGCGGCAGCGGGCGGCCAATAGTGGTGGGGGACGTCACGGAAGGTTGGTCATGATCTCGAGATTGGTTTTCCAGACATTCGTATGGTTCGGCATCATGGGCGTGCTGCTGTTTCTGTCGGCCGGCACGCTGCACTGGACCGGAGCTTGGGTGTATGTGATCGTCATGGTTGGGCTGAGCCTTACCATGGGCGTCGCGCTCGCCCGGCGCGATCCAGGCCTGATGAATGAGCGCCTCCGTCCTCCGATCCAGAAGACGCAGACCGCGGCCGACAAGATATTGCTGAGCATATTGCTGCTCGGCATCTTCGCCTGGCTGGCTCTGATGGGGGTCGATATCCGTTTCGGCTGGTCTGCAGCTCCCGTGTGGGTGCAGGTGGTCGGCGTGCTGGTCCTGCTCGTCGGTATCTGGGTCTGCTATCTCACGATGCTGGAAAACAGCTTCGCGGCGCCTGTCGTAAAGATCCAGGACGAGCGTGGACAGAAGGTGATCACGACAGGCCCCTACAGTTATGTCCGCCATCCGATGTATGCCGGCGCCATACTTTATTTCGCCGGCACGGCGCTGCTGCTTGGTTCCTGGTGGGGACTGGCGTCGGTGCTTGTCTTCATCGTCCTGCTCGGCATCCGCACCTTCATCGAGGAAAAGACGTTGCGAACCGGCCTGCAGGGCTATGACGATTATGCCGCACGCGTGCGCTACAAGCTGATCCCGATGGTCTGGTAACCTCAGGCAAGGCTGCCCGCCGCTCGGGCGCGAGCCAGTAAACGTTCGGCCAGCCGCAGATGCGGCCGGTCGTACATCTTGCCGTCGATGCCGACGACGCCCGGATTTCCCGCGGCAGCGAAAGCGTCGACGATCGCCTGCGATCGCCCGACCGCTTCGGCGGACGGCGTGAAGGCGGCGTTGATGACCGGCACTTGCGCCGGGTGGATTGCCATCTTGCCGGTGAAGCCGTCCCGCTCGGCCTCGCGGCATTCCTTCCCAAGGGCGGCCATATCGCGGAAATCGGGAAAGACGGTGTCGATGGCGGCGACTTCGGCCGCGCCGGCCGCCAGAATGGTCATGGTGCGCGCCAGGCGAAACACGTCGGTATAGCGGCCGCTCTCGTCGCGGGTCGCGCGCGCGCCGATCGCCGCGGACAAGTCCTCCGCGCCCCAGGTCAGGCCGGCAAGCCGTGCGCTTGCGCCGGCATAGCTCGCCGCCGCCAGCACGCCCGCCGCGGTCTCGGTGATGATCGGCAGGATTCTTACGGCGCCGTCCGGCAGCCCGTTCTCGGCCTCGTGCACTCGCAGCTTTGCCGCCAGTTGCTGGACGTCCTGCCCGCTGTTCGACTTCGGCAGCATGATGCCGTCGGGCTTCGCCACGGCGAGCGCCGCGAGATCGGCGTCTGTCAGGCCGGTGGAAAGATCGTTGACCCGCACATAGATGGCCGAACCCGTCCGGTCTCTTTGACACGAGATGAACTCGGCCGCGGTCGCGCGCGCCGCCGCCTTGCTGCCGGCGGCAACGGAATCCTCGAGATCGACGATGACCACGTCGGCGCCGGCCTCGAATCCCTTTTCCAGCTTGCGCTCGGAATCGCCGGGCACGAACAGCAGCGAGCGCATCAGGCCGCCTTCCTCAGCATCATCGCCTGCCTGGTGCATTTGGCGACAAGAACGTCGTTCTGATTGTAGGCGCGGTGCTCGAACTCGACGATGCCGCGATCGGGTTTCGACTTGGAGTCGCGCACGGAGACAACCGTCGTCTCGACCCGGATGGTGTCGCCGTGAAAGACGGGGTGCGGGAACACCGTTTCCTTCATGCCGAGATTGGCGACCGTGGTGCCGACGGTGATGTCGTTCACCGAGATGCCGATCATCAGGCCGAGCGTGAACAGCGAATTCACTAGCGGCTTGCCCCATTCGGTTTTCGCGGCAAAGTCGAAATCGATGTGCAAGGGCTGGGGGTTCAGCGTCATCACCGAAAACAGCATGTTGTCGCTCTCGGTCACGGTCTTGCGCAGTGTGTGGCGGAAGACATGGCCGACGACAAACTCTTCCAGATAAAGCCCGGCCATGGTTCGATTTCCTCCGATGTCCTTGCTTGATAGGCGTTGCCTGCGCCCCCATCAAGCCGGTTAAGAAACATGGTGAACCGTTCGTAAACCATTTGCAGCCTACCGTTCACAACGGGGCCGGGACCTTTTCCGGCAAGGGCGCAGCTGGTCGGCATGGTTGTTTCGCATTTTCTAAAATGGATTGATACGGCAAGGGTTTCCGAGCGCGCCGCAGCCGCGAGCGCGCTGGCGCGCGCCTATATCAATTCCGATCTGCCGTTCGAGGATCGCTGTGCCGCCGAGGCGGCGCTGACGCTGCTTCTGGACGACGCTTCGTCCAAGGTGCGCCTGGCGCTTGCCGAGGCGCTGTCGATGAGCCATCACGCGCCGCTGCAGGTGATCAGCGCCTTGGCCGCCGACCAGCCGGAAGTGGCGGCACTGGTGCTCGCGCGTTCGCCGCTGCTTAGCGATGCCGATCTGGTCGAGCGCGTCGCCTGCGGCCAGAAGGCGACGCAGAAACTGATCGCCAACCGCCCGGTCGTCTCAATGTCGCTGGCGGCGGCGATCGCCGAGATCGCCGAGCCGGAAGCCTGCGCCGCGCTGATCGGCAACAGCGGCGCCGAGATCGCTTCGCTGAGCTTCCGCCGCATGGCCGAGCGGCACGGCCACCTGCCGCTGGTGCGCGAGGCGCTGATTGCCGATCGGCGCCTGCCGGCCGACTGCCGGCACATGCTGCTGGTCAAGCTCGGCGAGACCTTGAAAGGTTCGCCGCTGGTGCTGGCGATGATGGGTGCGGCGCGCGCCGATCGCATCATGCGCGACGCCTGCGTGAAAGCCTCGGTGACGCTGATCGAGGGAACGCGCATGGAGGAGCATGCCGCACTGATCGAGCATCTGCGGCTGCGCGGCGACCTCACCGCCGGTTTCATCATCCGCACCATCGCGCATGGCAAAGTCGACTTCTTCGGCTCGACGCTGGTGGCTTTAGCCCAACAGTCCGAGCAACGGGTGACCGCGCTTCTCGCCGGCGGACATGACGTTGCGCTGCAGGCGCTGTTCCGCAGCGCCGGGCTTGCACCGGCCACGCATGGCATCATCCTGAGGGCGCTGAAAGTCTGGCGCGAGGTGGCCAACGGCCGGCGTGTCGCCGGCGTGCAGGAAGTGAGCTGGCTGATGCTGAAGGAGCTCGGCGGCCAATCGGCCGAGGGCGATCTTGCCGGATTGGTGAAGTCGATCCATCTCGACGCGCTGCGCGAAAACGCTCGCGGACATGCGCTGGCCATCGCCGCGGCCTGAGCGGATCACAATCAGGTCTCAGCTGAGTTCCTGGGCGAGCCCGATGAGAAGCCCTTCAGGCCCACGGATGCAGCAAAGCCGATACGCGTCCTTATACCGGACGACTTCGCCGACGAGCTCAGCGCCGCGCTTGCGGAGCCTCTCCAGCGTGTCGTCGATGTCGTCCACGGCGAACATGACCCGGAGATAGCCCAATGCGTTCACCGGGGCATTGCGGTGATCCGCGATGACAGGCGGCCTAAGAAAGCGGGACAGCTCGAGCCGGCTGTGGCCGTCGGGCGTGCGCATCATGGCGATCTCGACATGCTGGTCGCCGAGCCCGGTGACACGCCCGGCCCACTCTCCTTCGATCGCGGCACGCCCTTCGAGTTCAAGGCCGAGCTCGCGAAAGAAATCAACCGTGCTGTCGAGGTCATCGACGACGATTCCGACATTGTCCATCCGCTTGAGCGCCATGTGTCCAACCTAAAAGGTGTCGACCAGTCCAGCAAGGACCTATTCTCGGAAAGGGCCCAAACCAGGCACGCCCCGAGCTGTTCAAGCGCGACCCTTCGCGAACAAATCCGGATAATCCTCCATCGCCGCGGCGATGATGCGCAGAGAGGCGGCGATCTGCAGCATTTCGAGCCGATCGCTGCGTTGGGCGATGCTGGCCGCATATTGTCTCGCCACCGCGACGATCGCGGTCTGCGGCTCGCCCGGTTGCCGAAACAGCAATTCGCGCGCCAGGCCGCGCAGGAAATTGCCGATGGACTCGACTGTTTCGAGCGGGACGGCGGAGTTTAGTTGCGCGTGGCGCAGCCGCAGCACTTCCAGTCCGACGGTGACGGCCGCGATGCTTCCGCCGAGAATGGGATCGCCCTTGCGGCCCGTCTGCTGCACCTGCGGCATCAACTGGTTGATCCGGTCATAGGCGAGGCTTTCGAAGGCCGAGCGCCGGGGGATGCGCTCATGCAGGCAAAGCCGCGCCAGGTCCTCGCGCATCGCCTGCGAGATGCGCTCTACGGTGGCCCAGGGATCGGCCGGCAGCACGACGATGAAGACGCCGATGGCAATCAGGATGCCGACCAGGATCGAGGCCGAGCCGGCGAAGAACGGCCCGGGATCGTAGATCATCTGCTGATGCGGGCTGAGGAAGGCGAGGAAGTTGATGGCGAAGGCGGTGGCGACGCCGACATGGCGCGGATTGGCCATGCCGAGCGCCGCGGGCACCAGGATCGGCACGACGAAGAGCGTGAACCAGCCGAAGCCGGGCAACGCCGGCAGCGCGACCTGGCCGACAAGGAAGGCAAAAGGCAGCGCGATCAGCGTGCCGGTGAAAAAACCCCAGGCGGACTGCACGGGATCCGGGCGCGATGCGAACAGGCTGGAGACGACGGCGACGAGGATGACGGTGCCGGCCGCTTCCGACCATCTGGTCGTCAGCCAAAAGATCGCCACGAGCAAGGTCGCCAGCGCGGCGCGCAGGGCGTTGCGCCATGCGGCCTCGTAATCGCGGTGGACGACCAGCGCCGGCTGGCCCCGCTCGCCCGATTTGCGGGAGGCGGGCGAGCGCAGCGCCTCCAGCCCGCGCATCACCTGCTTCAGCGCCTCGGCGAAATCGCCGGCGATGGTCAGGCGGGTGATGGTGCCGACCTTATCTTCGCCGGTATCGTTGGGGCCGGTATCGTTGGGCTGGGTCTCTGTGGGCAGGTCCGGCATCTCCCTGGCCTTGCTCGCGATCGCGTCAAGACGTGCCACCCATGGCCCTGTGTCATCGAGCGCGCCGGGCGTCGCCGCCAGTTCACCGACGAAGGCCTTCAATTCGCTGCGCATGGGAATGAGCGCCGCGTTCTTCGGCCTGCGGTGGCTGTGCAATGCGCGCGCCGCCGAAAGCGCCCACAGAAGCTGGCCGATCGTGCGCCGCACCGGGTGGGCGCGAGTGGCGAAGCTCGGCGCTTCCAGCCGCGCATAGGTGCGCATCTCGGCGAGCGTCTGGGCATCGGCGATCAGCTTGCGCTGGAGCGCGGCGAGGCTTGCCGGGTCGCCGCCGGAAAAAGCGCCGCCGGCATATTCGGCGAGGTCGAGAATACTGCGCTTCAACCTGGAAATGATAGCGTCGGCCGCGAGCTTTGGCAGGATCAACCGGCTGGTGACGCCGGCGCAGACGATGCCGAGCACGATCTCCGCGCAACGCGCGCCGGCGAGGTCGACGACAATATGCGGTTGTCCGAGGGCCGGCAGGCTGATGATCATCGCCGTATAGCCGGCAAGCGCGGCGCCATAGGCTTCCGGGTTGCGCAACAGCGACGAGACCAGCGTGCAGACGCCGATCCAGAGCGCCAGCACGCTCACCAACAGCCACGGATTGGCGCCGAACAGCGATGTGATGCCGACGGCCGCCAGACCGCCGGCCAGGGTGCCGAGCAGCCGATAGAAGCCCTTTGCCAGCACCATGCCGGCGACCGGCTGCGCGACGATGAACACCGTCATCATCGCCCATTGCGGATGATCGAGCTTCAGCGCATAGGCGGCAAGCAGCGCGACCAGTCCGGCCGAAACCGTGCGCAGGGCAAAAATCCAGTCCGAACGGGTCGGCTGCGTCAGACCGCTTAAGGGCGTCTCGACAAGCTCTTTCAACCGCGTCCAGGTCACACCGGTTCTCCGTGCCGGAGACTGTTATGGACCGGCAGGCGATCAGATATCCAGCACGTCCGCCTCGGCGAATTCGGCGCGCTCCTGGATGAAGCGGAAACGCGCCTCGGGCTTGGTGCCCATCAGCGCGTCGACGGCATCCTTGGTGGCCTGCTCGGCGTCGATCACGTCGACCCTCAAGAGCGTGCGTTTCCTGGGATCCATCGTGGTCTCCTTGAGCTGCGCCGCCATCATCTCGCCCAGGCCCTTGAAGCGGCCGATCTCGACCTTGCCGCGCCCGGTGAATTCGGTGCGCAGCAGTTCGTCCTTGTGCGCGTCGTCGCGGGCGTAGCCGACCTTGCCGCCTTGCCGGATCGAATAGAGCGGCGGCACGGCCATGTAGAGGTGGCCGCCGCGGATCAGGCTCGGCATCTCCTGATAGAAGAATGTGATCAGCAACGAAGCGATGTGCGCGCCGTCGACGTCGGCGTCGGTCATGATGATCACGCGGTCGTAGCGCAGATCCTCGTCGCGATATTTCGAACGCGTGCCGCAGCCGAGCGCCTGGATGAGATCGGAAATCTGCTGGTTGGCGGCAAGCTTGTCGTTGCCCGCGGAAGCGACGTTGAGGATCTTGCCGCGCAGCGGCAGCACTGCCTGGCTGGCGCGGTCGCGCGCCTGCTTGGCCGAGCCGCCGGCCGAGTCGCCCTCGACGATGAAGATCTCGGCGCCGGCGGCGGCGTTCTGCGTGCAGTCGGCAAGCTTGCCCGGAAGGCGCAGCTTGCGCACCGCGCTCTTGCGCGAGACTTCCTTTTCCTGGCGGCGCCGCACGCGTTCGTCGGCGCGCGCGATGACCCAGTCGAGGAGCTTCGAGGCTTCCTGCGGATTGTCGGCCAGCCAGTGGTCAAACGGGTCGCGAAGGGCATTCTCGACTATGCGCATCGCCTCGATCGTCGCCAGCCTGTCCTTGGTCTGGCCGACGAATTCCGGCTCGCGGATGAACACCGACAGCATGCCGGCGGCCGAGATCATCACGTCGTCGGTGGTGATGATCGAGGCGCGCTTGTTGCCGATGAGGTCGGCATAGGCGCGCAGTCCGCGCGTCAGCACGTTGCGGAAGCCCGCCTCATGCGTGCCGCCCTCGGGGGTCGGAATGGTGTTGCAATAGGAGTTGAGGAAACCGTCGCCGCCGAACCAGGTGACAGCCCATTCGAGCGAACCGTGGCCGCCCTGCTTGTCGCTTTTGCCGGCGAAGACCTCACGCGTGACCTGGAATTCGTCGCCGAGCGTCGCCTTGAGATAGTCCTTGAGGCCGCCGGGGAAATGGAACTCGGCCTTGGCCGGCGTCTGATTCTTGTCCTTGATCAGCGACGGATCGCAGGTCCAGCGGATCTCGACGCCCCCGAACAGATAGGCCTTCGAGCGCGTCATGCGGTAAAGGCGCGCCGGTTCGAAGGCGGCGCCCTTGCCGAAAATCTGCTCGTCGGGATGGAAACGGGTCTTCGTGCCGCGGCGGTTGTGGACCTCGCCGAGATGCTCCAATCCACTGACCGGGACGCCGCGCGAAAAACGCTGCCGGTAGAGCTGACGACCTCGCGCGACCTCGACCTCAAGATGGTCGGACAGCGCATTGACGACCGAGACGCCGACGCCGTGCAAGCCGCCGGAGGTCTCGTAGACCTTGGAGTCGAACTTGCCGCCCGAATGCAGCGTCGTCATGATGACTTCGAGCGCCGGCTTCTTGAATTTCGGATGCGGATCGACCGGGATGCCGCGGCCGTTGTCGGTGACGGTCAGGAAGCCGTCGGCGGAAAGCTCGACGTCGATGAAGGTGGCGTGGCCGGCCACCGCTTCGTCCATCGAATTGTCGATGACCTCGGCGAACAGGTGATGCATGGCCTTGTCGTCGGTGCCGCCGATATACATGCCCGGACGGCGCCGCACCGGCTCGAGCCCTTCCAGCACCTCGATATCGGCGGCGCTGTAGCCCTCGCTGCCGTCGCGGGTGGCGGTCGAACGCTTCGCGGCCTGCACCAGCGGATCGGCGGGCCGCGAGGGCGCGCGCACCGGCTGTGTCGGCTTTTCCATCTTGCCGAAGAGGTCGTTGCTGTCGTCCATGCTGGGCCTAGCGTCCGGTAATGCGAATCATTCCTCGATACTGCCACGCTTTTGGCGGGCGAACGAGTTCCTGTTCCGTTCAGGGATCAAACTGTCTCTTATTCCAAAACCATTCGATAACCAAGCCGGCCGAAATAGGGCGATCGGCGGGTCGTGGGATTCCTGATTCTTTAACATTAACGCCTAGCGTGAGACCCAACTAACAAAAGGCCACGGGCGTCAGGGGTTTCGTTGTGAGGGGCAGGGCCATAACCATGATCGGCATCGCCGCCGTTTTCGGCGCGATCTCGATCTTTGCGGCGGATTTCTGGGTCAAGAGCCAGGCAAAGGCCCAGGCCGAGGTCAAGGTCGTCTCCGTCACGGCGCCGCAGCAGCCCAAGGTCGAGTTCAAGACCATCGTGGTGGCGCAAGCGCCGTTGCGTTACGGCATGGAGCTCGCACGGCCGCAGCTCGCCGAGATCCCGTGGCCGCAGGATTCCCTGCCGCAAGGCGCTTTCCCGACGATCGACAAGCTGCTCGCGGACGGCGGCCGGGTCGTGCTGTCGCCGATCGAGGTCAACGAACCGGTGCTGCTCACCAAACTGTCGGGACCGAACGGCCGCGCGACCCTTTCCAACATGCTGTCGCCGGGAATGCGGGCCGTCACCGTCCGCACCGACGAGATCGCCGGTGTCGGTGGCTTCATCACGCCGGGAGACCGCGTCGATGTCGTGCTGACGCGCGATGCCGGGGATATCCAGGAAGTGTCCAAGAATGCTCAAGGGGCCGCCGGCTCGACCGTCACGTCCGAGGTCGTCGTTGCCGACGTCAAGGTGCTTTCGGTCGGGCAGGGCGCCGACGAACGCAAGACCGAGCCGCAAGTCGCCAATTCGGTAACCATCGAGGTGACCAACGAAGGGGCGCAGAAAGTGGCGCTTGCCCGCACCGTCGGCACGCTGTCGTTGTCGCTGCGGTCGGCCGCCGACGCAACTGCCAGCAATGGCGGGCTTACGACCATCTCGTCCTTCGGCGGCTCGGTTGCCGCAAATGCGCAGGCGAGCGCCGCCTCGCTCGTCAATGCGGTGACGAAGGACCAGGACGAGCCGAAATTCAAGACGGTGATCGTGACGCGCGGCGACAAGGTCGAGGAATACAAGGTTCCTTCGCGGCAACCGCCGCAGGAACTGCAGCAATAGCCGGTGGGGACCGGCGGGACGGGGCAAGATGTTCGGGTTTGATGCATTTCGGACGACCGGGGGATGGCGTCTTCTCGGCGTGATCGCGCTGGCGGCGGCAATGCTTGCCGTCGCCGCGCCGGCAAGGGCTGGCAATGACGTCGTCTATGTCTCGGCGAACAAGAACGCCTCGATCAAGGTCGCCAAGGGCAAGCCGAAGACGATCATGACGAGCGCCGCCTTCTACCAGATCGTCATCGGCGATCCGGAGATCGCCAACGTCAACCCGCTGACCGACAAATCCTTCTATGTGCTGGGCAACAACCTGGGCACCACCGGCATCGCCCTGTTCGACCAGAACAAGCAGCTTGTCGGCACCATCGACATCGAGGTGACGCTGGATACCGATCAGCTGGCCAGCACCATCCGCGCCAGCGTGCCCGACGCCAAGATCAAGGTCGGCTCGGCGAACGGGCGCGTCGTGCTGTCGGGCGAAGCGGACGATGCGGTCGCCGCCGACAAGGCCAGCAAGATTGCGTCGCGCTTCTCCGGCAATGAGGAAGTCATCAATTCGGTCAATATCTCGTCCTCGCAGCAGGTTCAGCTCAACGTCCGTTTCGTCGAGATCAACCGCCAGGCCGGCCAGGACCTCGGCGCCAAATACGCCGCCAATTTCGCCTATGGCATCGGCAACCGCAAAGTCGTGCTGAACCCGGATGGAGGAGACCTGACGGCTGCGGGAACAGGCGAGATCATCGGCAGCCTGCTGTCGAACGGCGTTTCCATCGACATTGCCATCAAGGCGCTGGAGGAACGCGGCCTGGCGCGACGGCTGGCGGAGCCGAACCTGATCGCGCGTTCGGGCCAGACGGCGAGCTTCCTTGCCGGCGGCGAGTTCCCGATCCCGGTTTCCGAAGACAATGGCAAGATCAGCGTCACCTACAAGAAGTACGGCGTCGGCCTCGATTTTACGCCGACGGTGCTGAAGGACGGGCTGGTCAGCCTCGACATCGCGCCGGAAGTGTCCTCGATCGACGCGTCTGCTTCCATCCAGGTCAGCAGCGGCATTTCCATCCCGGCCTTCATCGTGCGACGCGCAAGGACATCGGTCGACCTCAAGAACGGCCAGAGCTTCATGATCGCCGGCCTCCTGCAATCGCAGAACGACATCACGACATCGCGGGTGCCGGGGATCGGCAAGCTGCCGGTGCTCGGCCCGCTGTTTTCCTCGAAGTCCTATCAGCGGCGCGAAACCGATCTGGTGATCATCGTCACACCCTACCTGGTCAAGCCCGTCGATCCCTCGAAGAAGATGGTCGAGCCGACCGACGGCACCCAGCCGGCAAGTCCCGCCGACTATTTCCTGAACAACACCGAGGAAGTGAACGCCTCGGCGTCAAAGCGTCCGGTGGCGCTGGCAGACGGCAGCGCCGCCCGCCCGGTGGCTGCCGCCACGTCCGGCCACTTCCTCGATCTGCCAAAGGATTAAGGCCATGCGCATCCCCGTTTGCATCGCTCTGCTGCTCGCCGGTTTCGCCGGCGGTTGCACCAGCGACGACTATGTACGCGCCGAAGGGGTGACCTTGGCGGCCGGCAACGCGCAGGCGTCCAACACCGCCATGCAGATGGTCGATCCCTGGAAGTACGGCGTCCAGAACACAAGGCTTCTGGTGCCGGCCCAGCGTCCGGGTTCCGAGAGCGCTGCCGTCGGTGCGAAGGCCGGCTCCGTGTCGTCACCGACGACATCATCAACAACATCGAATTGATGGGCTGGCGACGATGGCATCTGGTAGCAAGACCAAGAAGATCCTGCTCGTTTCGACGGACAGGACGTTCTTGCAAGATACGCGGACGGCTTTTGCGGCCTCCGAGGTCATCGAGCTCTTGACGCTGGAAAAGAGCGTCAACGAACTGCGCGGCGAGATCCTCGAGGCGGACTTTGGCACGGTCATCGTCGACATGGATGCAGCCAAGCTCGAGGAAATCGAGTCGCTGCAGCGCGTCATGCGGCGGCTGGAAGGTAGCATTCCTGTGGTCGTCGTCACCCAGGAATTCAACGCGGCGGCGGTGCGCATCCTGGTGCAGCTCAAGGTCGCCGATTTCCTGGTCAAGCCGATCACCACGGCCGACCTCGTGCGTTCCGTCATCCGTGCGCTGCAAGGACCGGGGCGGGAAGAGAACACCGAATCGCACATCTACACGTTCATGCCGGCAGCCGGCGGCGTCGGCACCACCACGCTCGCCTTGCAGACGGCTTTCCAACTGCATCATTCGGTGATGCGGGGCGCCTCGACCTGCGTCGTCGACCTCAATTTCCAGCAAGGCGCCTGCGCCGAATATCTCGACCTCGAACCGCGCTTCGACATCACCGAAATCGAGAACCAGCCGGAGCGCCTCGACCGGCAACTGCTTGACGTAATGCTGTCCAAGCATGCGAGCGGGCTGTGCGTGCTTGCCGCGCCGACGCGGCCCTCGGACATGCGCTCGTTCAAGACCGATGTCGTGGTGCGCATGCTCGACCTCGTGGCGGCCTATTTCGACAATGTCGTCATCGACATGCCGCGCACCTGGTTCCCCTGGACCGAGACGGTGCTGCTGGGTTCCAACAAGCTCTATATCGTCGCCGAGATGACGGTGCCCTGCCTGCGCCATACGCAGCGTCTCATCCAGGCCGTCTACGAGACCGCCGGCAAGGAAGTGAAGCCCAACGTCATCGTCAATCGCTTCGAGCAGAAGATGTTCGACAACGGCATCAAGCAGGCGGACGTCCAGGAGATACTCGGCGAGCATTTCGTCGGCGGCATCTCCAACAATTACCGGCTGGTGCGCGAGGCGGTCGACCGCGGCGTGCCGCTGCACGCCATCGACCCCAACGCCAATGTCGTCAACGACCTGAAGAAGATCATCCTGCCGGAGGAGGCCGTGCAGACGATGGCCAAGTCGAGGTCGCTGTTCGGCCTGGGCAAGGGCTTGCTGAAGAGGAAGGCAGGATGACCAGCCGTTTCTCCAACCTGCAGAGCCGCGACGTCCGCCCGCAGCGGGCGCCCGAACCCGCGCCGGTCACGCACAATGCAGTGATCATCCCGACGACCCGCAAACCGGCGCCGCCCAGGCCTGAGGCAGCCCCCGCAAAGAGCGCCAACAAGGTGCTGGACGCACGCGTGCGCATCCATCGCATGCTGCTCGAGGAGATCAACCTCGTGGCGCTGGAGCGGCTTCCCCGGGATGAAATGCGCCGGCAGGTGCATGATTTCGTCTCGGAAAAGACGCGCCAGGAGCGCATGGCGATCAACAATGCCGAGCTCGACGCCCTGGTCGACGACATCGTCGACGAGATGGTCGGCCTCGGCCCGCTGGAGCCGCTGCTCAAGGACCCCGAGATCAACGATATCCTGATCAATGGCCACCAGAACTGCTTCGTCGAAAAGCGCGGCAAGCTGCAGCAGGTCCACATCCCGTTCAAGGATGAGGCGCATCTGCTTAGAATCATTAATAAAATCGTCGCGGCGGTCGGCCGCCGCGTCGATGAATCGCAGCCCATGGTCGACGCCCGAATGCTCGACGGCTCGCGCTTCAACGCGGCGATCCGCCCCGTCGGCGTCGACGGCCCGCTGGTGTCGATCCGCAAGTTCTCCAAGAACAAGCTCGGCCTGCACAAGCTCGTCGAATTCGGCGCCATCACCCAGAACATGGCCGAAGTGCTGGCGGCGGCGGTGCATGCCCGCAAGACCACGATCATCTCCGGCGGCACCGGCACGGGCAAGACGACGATGCTCAACGCTTTGTCGGCCTTCATTCCGGAAGACGAGCGCCTGATCACCATCGAGGACGCGGCCGAGCTGCAATTGCAGCAGCCGCATGTCGCGCGCATGGAGACGCGTCCGGCCAACATCGAGGGCCACGGCGAATTGAAGCAGCGGGACCTGGTCAAGAATGCGCTGCGCATGCGCCCCGACCGCGTCATCCTCGGCGAATGTCGCGGCGAGGAAGCCTTCGACATGCTGCAGGCCATGAACACCGGTCATGAAGGCTCGATGGCCACCATCCATGCCAACACGCCGCGCGATGCCATCTCGCGTCTGGAGCAGATGCTCGGAATGACCGGCATGCCGATGACCGTGCAGTCGATCCGCAGCCAGATTTCCAGCGCCATCGACATCATCGTCCAGCTGACGCGCCTTTCCGACGGCAAGCGCAAGGTGACCAGCGTCGCCGAAGTGACCGGCATGGAAGGCGACGTCATCCAGATGCAGGAGATCTTCCGCTTCGTGCGCACCGGCATGGAGGCGGACGGAAAGATCCTCGGCCACTTCGAGGCGACCGGCATCCGCCCACGCTTCCTCGAGGACCTGCGCAACATGGGCATCGAATTCCCGGGCAAGTATTTCGAACCCGGCCGGCCGCAGGACTAGGCCGGTGTTCGAGGGATTCAGCCCGGTCTACGTCGTCTACGCCGCGGCGGCGCTCACCGGCATCATGATCGCCGAGGGCCTTTATCTGCTCTATGCCGGGCGCAGCGACAAGCGCACGGCCATCAACCGCCGCATGAAGCTCGCGGAGAATAAGATCAGCCAGGAGCAGGTGCTGATCCAACTGCGCAAGGAACGCGGGATCGACGGCGGCACCTCTGTCTTTTCTCTCGACCGCTTCCGTGCCCTGCGCACGCAGTCCGGCATAAGCACGCCGCTGCCGAAATTCCTGACGATCACATCGGGGATCGCTCTCGCCCTGGCGCTTGTGGCGATCTGGAAGGGCTTGCCGCTCCTGTTCGGCCTTATCCTGCTTCTCTTGCTGTTGCCGGTGCTGCCGGTCATGGCATTGCGCTGGATGCGCAAGCGCCGGCACAAACGCTTCGGGATGCAGCTGCCCGAGGCGCTTGAATTGATCACGCGCGGCCTGAAGGCAGGCCATCCGGTGCCGGTGGCGATTGCCATGGTGTCGCGCGAGATGGCAGATCCGATCGGCACCGAGTTCGGCGTCGTCGCCGACGAGGTGACCTATGGCTCCGACCTGGTCTCGGCGTTGAACAATCTTTTCGACCGGGTGGGGCATGAGGACCTGCCGCTGTTCGTCACGGCGGTGTCGATCCAGAGCAGTTCGGGCGGCAATCTGCGCGAGATCCTCGATGGTTTGTCGGCGACGATCCGCGACCGTGGCAAGCTGCGCCGCAAGGTGCGCGCCATTTCGACGGAAGGGCGCATGTCGGCCTACATCCTGACCGCGGTGCCGGTGCTTCTGTTCACCGCCATCATGGTGCTGATGCCGCAATTCTACCAGGATGTCTGGGACGTGCCGAAGACCTGGTACATGATGGGCGGCTCCATCATCTGGCTGCTGCTCGGCAACGCCATCATGTTCAAGATGTCGAATTTCAGGTTCTGAGATGGAAGACGTCATCCGCTTCCTCGCCTCGCTCGCGCCGACCTCGCTGGTGCCGGTCGCCATGCTGCTCCTTGTGCTGGGCGGGGGCGCCGTCGCCTGGCCGCTGGTGCTCGCCAAGGGGGATCGCGGCGAGGTCAAGCGCCGGCTGAAGGTGGAGACATCGCAGCCGGCCGAGCAGGCGGAGCCGGCACCCAAGAAGAGCACCAACGCCGTGCGCGAGAAGGCGGTGAAACGGGCGCAGGAGTTCTACGCCAAGAGCGATCCGGAAAATGTCGCGCGGCTGCGCCTGAAGCTCATCCAAGGCGGCTACATGGAACCGCGTGCCGTCGGCATGTTCTTCCTGATCCGTTTCGCCGCGCTGGTCGGCGCGGCGCTCGGCGCATTCCTGGTCAATCACTGGGCGGCAAGTGCGGAGTCGACCATGACCAGCCGCTGGACCTTCATCATCCTGTCGGCTGCCGGCGGCTATTTCCTGCCTGGCCTGGTGCTGACGCAGAAAATTCGGGAAAAGATGCGCGAATACCGCAACGGCTTTCCCGATTTCATGGATTTGATGATCGTCTGCTCCGATGCCGGCATGAGCATGGAGGCCGGCATCGAGCGGGTCTCCAGGGAGCTTGCCAGGACCTATCCGTCGCTCAGCCAAAACCTGATCCTGGTGTCGCTGGAGTTGCGGGCCGGGCGCAGTCTCGACGATGCGCTGAAGGCGCTTGCCGACCGCCTCAGCCTCGACGAGGTTCGCTCCTTCGCGACGCTGCTGCAGCAATCCAAGGAGCTCGGCACCAGCCTATCGGGCTCGCTGCGCGTCTTTTCCGACGAAATGCGGCACAAGCGCATGTCGCTGGCCGAGGAGAAGGCGCATGCCCTGCCGGCCAAGATGTCGGTCCCGGTGACGGTCTGCATCCTGCCGGTGGTGCTGATGATCGCGATCATTCCGATCATCGTGAAGCTGACCGCGCACTGAGTATTCAGGTGAGGCCGGCCTGCAAATGGCAGCTTCCTGCGCTCCGCCCCGGTGCTCGGAATCCGCCATTTTCGACTCGGCCTGACCTGAATCCAGGATATTGCCGTGGTTAACGCATCCTTGGCGCGCGACCGAATTTTATCTGCATTTCGGCACCGAAGCTTAATCGCTGTCCTGTATCGTTTTTCCTGAAGAACGACCCGGCAAATCGGGCGATGGGGCAGGGGCATGCGTCAGAGACTTCCCAGGGCAGCGGCGGCATTGGCGGCCGTCTTGATGATTACCGGCTGCACGACGAACAACAATGTCGACACGACCAAGACCACGGCGATCCAGCCGGTGGCCAAGGACGTCAGCGCCAACGACCTCGTTGAAGGCAAGGCGCAGTTCCGCGAGGCGAATTTCGGCCTTGCCGAACAGCATTTCCGCAAAGCGGTCGAGCTCAAGTCCGACAATGCCGAGGCCTGGATGGGGCTTGCCGCATCCTATGACGAGCTTGGCCGCTTCGACTTCGCCGATCGCGCCTATATGCAGCTGTTGAAGGTCGCCGGGCGCAAGCCGCAGATCGTCAACAATATGGGTTACTCGCAGCTTCTGCGCGGCAACAAGAAGAAGGCGCGCGCGCTGCTGCTCGAGGCGAAGGCCGGCATGGCCGACCAGACAGTGGTCAATGCCAATCTGGCGCTGCTCGACAAGGGCTGATCCTGCTCCCGGTTCGCGTATTCCGTGTGCCGTCATGGGATTTCGCCTCACATGTCGACGCTTTGTAAACCCTGTGTCGAGGTAGCGTTGGGTGTCCTCCGAAAACGGTTTGCGCCGAGCGCCGCCAGCCTACATTGAGGAGCGACGGGCACCCGCTAGAGGCAGTTCTTCAGGATGTTGGATTTCAGTTCGCTCCTGCTCGCGGCGGCGCTATCGGGCACATGCCTCAGCATCACCATGTTTGCGATCTGGCTCGCCACGCCGAGGGCTCGCTTCGTGCTCACGGTCGCTTGCGGCATCCTCGTGCTCGTCGCCCATGTCGTCGCGTTCTGGCGCTATACCAAGAATGCCGATCCATGGCTGTGCCAGGTCGTGCTCGCGCTGCTGACCCTGGGTTTCCTGGTCCTCTGCCTGTCGGCGATGCAGTATCTCGGCTTTCGCGACTACCGCCGCGCCATCGTGCCGACGCTGGCCGCGATAGCTGCCTGCGCGATCGTCACCTTTCTCGGTTTCGACGGCATCGGCTTTCAGATCACTTATGCGGCCGTGACGGCGTTGCTCGCGGCGATCGGGGCGATGTTCTGGATGAAGGGGGATCACGACCGCCGGATATTGCTCGTCGTTTCGTTCCTCAGCGGCGCCTGCGGCCTGTCTTTCGCGCTGTGCGGCCTGGCGTTGCTGACGCAAGAGCAATGGGTTCTCGGCGCCGCGCCCGACAATTGGGCGGAGCGATTGAACTCCGTCGTCGCGGTCGCCTGCATGACCGGCCTCGGCGCGCTGACGCTTTCACTGCACCATCTGCAGGCGCAGATCGAGCTCAAGGCCGAAACCATGACCGATCCGCTGACCGGCCTGATGAACCGCAGGGCGCTCACCGAGCTTTACGGCGAGCGCAGCTTCGGTCCGTTCATGGCGATCGCCATGTTCGATCTCGACCATTTCAAGATGACCAACGACCTCTTCGGTCATCCCGTCGGCGACCAGGTGCTTTGCCGCTTCGCGGCGGTGATCAGGAAATACGGCAGGACAGGGATCGACGCCTTCCGGCTGGGCGGCGAGGAATTCGCGCTCGTCATGTCGCGCGTGACACCGGAAAAGGCGCATGACATTGCAAGCCGGATCGGCGTCGCTTTCGGCACCGAGGTCGTCGCGACCCATCGCGGGCCGCTGCGCAGCAGCGTCAGCGGCGGCATGGGATTCGGCTCGATCGCGGGCTGTCCGCTCCATGAGGTGCTGGCGCAGGCCGACGCCGCGCTTTATGCGGCCAAGCGTGCCGGGCGCAACCGTGTCGTCGTTCAGGACAAAGCGGGCCAGCCCGATGCCGGGCCGGCCCTGAAGACTGCCTGAGCAGAGAGCAATTCCAGGAAAAGTGTGAACGGTTTTCCGTCCGGAATTGCGTTGAAACAAAGAGATAGAGCGGTTTGCCGTTTCCGTGAAACGGTGAACCGCTCTAGCGGTTACTCGGCGGCGCCGAGATATTCCGACAGCGGCGGGCAGGAGCAGACCAGATTGCGGTCGCCGGCGACGTTGTCGATGCGCGAGACCGGCGGCCAGTATTTCGCCGCCAGATCGGCGTCGCCCGCCGGATAGGCCGCCTCCAGCCGCGAATAGGGATGCTTCCACTCGCCGGCAAGCGCTTCCGCCGCGGTGTGCGGGGCATTGACCAGCGGGTTGTCGTTGGACGGCCACTCGCCCTTCGCCACTTTCGCCGCCTCGGCGGCGATGGCGATCATCGCCTCGCAAAACCGGTCGAGCTCACGCTTGGGCTCGGACTCGGTCGGCTCGACCATCAGCGTGCCGGCAACCGGGAACGACATGGTCGGCGCATGGAAGCCGTAGTCGATCAGGCGCTTGGCGATGTCATCGACGCTGATGCCGGCGCTTTCCTTGAGAACGCGCGTATCGAGGATGCATTCATGGGCGATGCGGTCGCTTCTGCCTTTGTAGAGCAGCGGGTAGTGCGGCGCGAGCCGCGTCGCCACATAGTTGGCCGAGACGATCGCCGTCTCCGTCGCCTGCTTCAGGCCGGTGCCGCCCATCATGCGGATATACATCCAGGTGATCGGCAGGATGGAGGCGCTGCCGAAGGGCGCCGCCGCCACGGCATGCGCCGAGCCTTCGGTGACGTGGCCTGGCAAATAGGGTTTCAGATGCGCCCTGACGCCGATCGGGCCGACGCCCGGACCGCCGCCGCCATGCGGGATGCAGAAGGTCTTGTGCAGGTTCATGTGGCAGACGTCGGCGCCGATGTCGCCGGGACGGGCGAGGCCGACCAGGGCGTTGAGGTTGGCGCCGTCGAAATAGACCTGGCCGCCATGCTCGTGGATCAGCGCGCAAAGATGACGCGCGCCTTCCTCGTAGACGCCATGCGTCGAAGGGTAGGTGAACATCAGCGCCGCGAGGTTCTTGGAATGCTCATTGGCCTTGGCGCGCAGATCGTCCATGTCGATATTGCCGTCGTCCAGGCAACGCACGACGACGACGCTCATGCCGGCCATCGCGGCGCTTGCCGGATTGGTGCCATGCGCGGAAGACGGGATCAGGCAGATCGTGCGGTGGCCTTCGCCGCGCGCGCGGTGATCGGCGCGGATGGCGAGCAGGCCGGCATATTCGCCTTGGCTGCCGGCATTGGGCTGCAGGCTGACGGCCTCGAAGCCGGTGATTTCCGACAGCCATGCCTCCAGGTCGGCGGCCATCTTGCGATAGCCCGCCGAATGGCCGGCCGGCGCGAAGGGATGCAGATTGGCGACGCTCGGCCAGCTCACCGGCATCATCTCGGCGGCGGCGTTGAGCTTCATGGTGCAGGAGCCGAGCGGGATCATGGTGCGGTCGAGCGCCAGGTCCTTGTCGGCCAGCCTGCGCAGGAAGCGCATCATCTCGGTTTCGGAATGATTGTCGTGGAAGACCGGCTGGGTGAGGAATTCCTTGCCGCGCGGCTTGCCCGGCATGGAGCTCCCTTCAGCCGCGCCGGGCTTGGCGCCAAACAGGGCCGCGATCGCCTCGAGATCGGCTTCCGTGGAGGTCTCGTCGAAGGCGATGCTGACATGGTCGGCATCGATGACGCGCAACAGCCGGCCGGTCTTCTCGGCGGCTTGCGCGATCGAAGCGGCCTTGCCCTTCACCTCGGCCGTGACCGTATCGAAGCGCCTCGCGCCGAGCACCGAAACGCCACTTGCCTTGAGGCCCGAGGCGAGGCGGCCGGCCAACGCGTGGATCTGCCCGGCAATCGCCTGCAGGCCGGCAGGGCCGTGCCAGATCGCATAGGCCGTCGCCATGTTGGCCAGCAGCGCCTGCGCGGTGCAGATGTTGGAGGTGGCCTTGTCGCGGCGGATATGCTGCTCGCGCGTCTGCAGCGCCAACCTGTAGCCCGGGCGGCCCTTGGTGTCGGTCGACTGGCCGACGAGGCGGCCGGGCATCAGGCGGGTCAGCTTGTCGGAAACGGCGCAATAGGCGGCGTGCGGGCCGCCGAATCCCATCGGCACGCCGAAGCGCTGCATCGGACCGACGGCGATGTCGGCGCCGAGCTTCGCCGGCGCATCCGTCAGCGTCAGCGCCAGCGGATCGGCGATGAAGACGACCAGCGCGCCGGCGGCGCGGGCCTTCTCGATCGCCGCCTTGTGGTCGCCATAGACGCCGAACGTGTCCGGCCAGGAGACGAGCAGGGCGGCGGTGTTGTCGTCGATCGTCTCGCCGTCGACCTCGATGTCGAGCGGCTCGGCGCGGGTGCGCACGACGTCCAGCGTCTGCGGATGCGGCGTGCCGGCAAGCGCCACCTTGGTGCGCTTGTCGCGGTGGTTGCGCAGCGCAATGCCGACGGCTTCGGCGACGGCGGTGGCTTCATCGAGCAGCGAGGCCGACGCCACCGGCAGGCCGGTGAGCTCGGCGACCAGGGTCTGGAAGTTGAACAGCATCTCCAGCCGGCCCTGGCTGATCTCGGCCTGGTATGGGGTGTAGGCCGTGTACCAGGCCGGGTTCTCGAACAGGTTGCGCTGGATGACCGGCGGCACGAAGACGCCGTGATAGCCGGCGCCGATGAAGCTCTTCAGCACCGTGTTCTTCGCCATGATCGCCGACAATTCGGCCAGCGCTTCGGCTTCGCTCGCCGGAGCGGGCAGGTTGAGCGGCAGGTCGAGGCGGATCGATCTCGGCACGGCCTGGCTGATCAACGTTTCGACGGATGGAACGCCGATGACGGCGAGCATTGCCCTGACGTCGTTGACGCTTGGGCCGATATGGCGGGCCGAGAAAGGAATAGGTGCTGCGGTCATTTCTAGGATCCTGATATCAGCCGATATGGGCTTTGTAGGCGGCTTCATCCATGAGGCTGTCGAGCTGGCTTTCGTTGGCCAGCCTCATCTTCCAGAGCCAGCCGTCGCCGGTCGCGGCCGAATTGACCAGCGAGGGGTCGGCCGACAGGGAGGCGTTGGCTTCGGTGATCTCGCCGTCGACCGGCGCGTAGACGTCCGAGGCCGCCTTGACGGATTCGACCACGACGGCGGTGTCGCCCTTGGCGAGCTTGCGGCCGATTTCCGGCAGCTCGACGAAAACGAGATCGCCGAGCTGTTCCTGGGCATAGTCGGTGATGCCGACCGTGGCGACGCCGCCGTCGACGCGCAGCCACTCATGGTCTTCCGTGAAATAGGTCTTTGCCATCTGGAAATCATCCTTTGCGGTAGCGGTGTGGGGTGAAGGGCAGGGGCGTAACGTCCACCGGGATTTTCGTCCCGCGGACATCGGCGAAGAGTTTCGTGCCGGCCTTGGCCAGCGCGGTGCTGACGTAGCCCATGGCGACCGGGTGGCCCGCCGAGGGGCCGAAGCCGCCCGAAGCGACATGACCGGCCGGATGGCCGCCGGCATCGATCAACGCGGCGCCCGCGCGCACCGGCTGGCGCCCGTCGGGCTTCAGGCCGACGCGCTTCTGCGGCGGCCCGCGCTCGATGATCGAGCGCAGCGCGTCGGCGCCGATGAAATTGCCGGAAGCGCGAACTTCCTTGGGAATTGCCCACATCAATCCCGCGCTTGCCGGGTCTATCTCGGGCGTCAGGTCCTGTCCGTGCAGGCAAAGCCCGGCCTCGAGCCGCAGGCTGTCGCGGGCGGCAAGGCCGATCCACTGCACGCGCTCGTCCCCCAGCAGCTTGGCGACCAGATCCCGCGCGTCCTTCTCCGGCAGGCCGATCTCGAAACCGTCCTCGCCGGTGTAGCCGGAGCGGCTCATGAACCAGTTTTGCCGGGGCTCGACCCCATGCATGAAGAGCAGCGAGCCGGTCTCGATGCCGGCCCGCGCCAAAGCCGCCCAGGCGTCCGGTCCCTGGATCGCCAGGAAAACCCGGTCGAGCGGCTCCACCCCGACGTCGAAAGCCGTGGCAAGCGCGCGCAGATGCTTCTCGTCCTCCACCGCGTTGCCGGCATTGGCCACCACCATGAACCTGTCATCGCCCAGGCGCGTCACGATGAGATCGTCGATGATGCCGGCAGCCTCGTTGAGGAAGAAGGTGTATTTGGACTGCGAGATTTCGAGCGCGCCGGCATCGAGCGGGCAGGCGCGGTTCAGCAATGCGGCGCTGCCCGGGCCAGCGACCTCGAACAGCTTCATATGCGAGATGTCGAACAGGCCGGCACGCTCGCGTGTGTGAAGATGCTCCTTCATCACGCCCGGCGGGTAGGTGAGCGGCATCGACCAGCCGGCGAAGGCGCCGAAACGCGCGCCCGCGGCCTGGTGCAAATCCTCAAGGGGCAAATGTCTGGTGTCGTCGCCTGTCATGTCTTCTCCAGAGTCGCACGCAATCGACCGCCATTCGCGGTCCAGTCCGTGCCCCTCTGTCTGAAGCCTGAGAGACTCGCGCCCCGCAACTCTGTCGGCAGCGCTTACACCTTCGGCGCGGGACGAATCCCGACTTTCCAGAGTTGTCTTTCCCGTCCACGGTTCTTTTGCCTGAGAGATTTCGGGCGATTTCCCCTTCGGCGACAGCTCGCGCTGCTCTCTCCCGCAAACAGGTAGGACTCAGTCGCCCGAGTCCTCGACATGTCATCCATAGCCCGTCGGCGACACCTTGTCACCTCCCAGCGACATTTTAGGCGCGCCCTGCTTTCGGCGACATGAATTGGCCGACAAGTCTTCGCTAACCACGCCGTTTGCCGGTTTCTCAAGACAATGCTGATAAAGCTCGGCGGGGTAATGCACGCAGCTCGCCGGCAACGTGGCGACGGACAGGGACGGCAAATGGGCGAATTGATCATGAGCGCTCCGGTCGCGGGGCTGACCTCGAAGAACAAGATCACGGCCGAAGACGTGACGATGCTGCGGCGCGACGTCTTCGCCGACGGCCTGGTAAGTCGCGGCGAGGCGGAGGCGCTGTTCGCGCTCGACCAGACGGCGCGCGACAAGTGCGGCGAATGGGCGCCGTTCTTCGTCGAGGCGGTGACCGACTACATCGTCCACCAGGAAAAGCCGGACGGCTATATCTCCGAGCAGAATGCCGATTGGCTGGTCCGCACCGTCTCGCGCGACGGCATAGTCGACGGCCGCACCGAGCTTGAACTGCTGGTGCATGTGCTGGAGGAAGCGAAGTCCTCGCCCAGCGAGCTCTCGGCCTATGCGCTGGAACAGGTCGCGCATGCGGTAATCGACGGCAAGGGTCCGCTGATGCATGGCGGCAGCCTGGTTCCCGGCCATATCGCGAAGGCCGAGGTCGATCTGCTGCGGCGCATCCTCCATGCCTATGGCGGCGACGGCAACATCGCCATCAGCAAGGCCGAGGCGGAGGTCCTGTTCAGGATCAACGACCGGACCGCGGCAGCTGACAACGATCCGTCCTGGAGCGACCTCTTCGTCAAGGCGATCGCCAACCACGTCATGTGCTCGACCGGCTACGAGCCGCCGACGCGGGAAGTGGCGCTGCGCCACGAGAACTTCCTCGACGAGGCAGCGCCGACGCTTGGCGGCTTCTTTAGCCGGATGGTCTCGGGTGGTTTCGCGGCGATCCTCGAAGCCTATCATTCGCCCGGCGATATCGAGGCCGAATGGGAAGCCAGGAACCGGGCCGCCGAAGCGCTTGCCCGCCGCGCCGAGACGATCGATGCCAGCGAGGCCGAATGGCTTGCCGAGCGCGTCGGCGGCGGCCAGCGGCCGCTGCGCGACAACGAGCGCGCGCTGCTGACGCTGATCAAGCATGCGGCGCCGGAAATCCATCCGACGCTGAAACCGCTGCTTGAGAAAGTGGCTTAGGCGTTTCCTGCAATCGTCTTGCAAAGAATGATGTTGGAATGGCCTTCGGGCCACCCGGCGAATTCGGCCATGCGCTCGAAACCGGCTTTTTCGTACAAGCCCGGCGCCTGGAAGTCGTGGGTCGAAACCCATATCCGCAGCGAGCCGCGCGCGGCAGCTTCCGCGACGAAGGCATCGAGCAGCTTCCTGCCGTGGCCGAGGCCCCGATAGGCTTCGTCGACCCACATCAGCGTGAGTTCGGCAATGCTCGCCCACGAATAGCCCGCGGCGACCCCGATGGCGCGGCCTTGCTCATCCCGCAGCGCAAAGACGATAGCGCGGTCGTCGCCACGACCGGTCAGCCGCCGGTTGTCTTTGTCGAGACGCTCCTCGATGACACCAAGCTCGGCGGCCGCTAGACCATGCTCGGCCTGCAGGCGAGGGCCGTCAAATCCCGCCATACCAGTCGTAGCCATTGTCCTCCCAATAGCCGCCGCGGCCGCCGCCGACATTGGCAAAACTGTCGACCAGCTCGATCTTGTAGATGTATTTCGGCATCTTGTAGCCGAGCTGGCGCTCGACCCGCACGCGCAGCGGCGCGCCGTTCTCGACCGGCAAGGGCTTGCCGTTCAGGCCGTAGGCCAGAATCGTCTGCGGGTGGCGGGCGTCGATCAGGTCGATGGTGCCGTAATATTTGATGTCGCCGGACAGGCTTTGCTCGATCGTGTCGAGGCAGTGGAACATGACATAGCGGGCCTGCGGCTTGACCATGGCCTGGTCGAGCACCAGCGACAGCGGCGTGCCGGTCCATTTGGCGATGCAGCTCCAGCCTTCGACGCAGTCATGACGGGTGATCTGCGTGCGGCTCGGCATGTTCTGCAACTGCTCGCGGGTCAGCGACAACGGTTTTTCGACGAGGCCGGCAACCTCCAGCCGCCAGTCCGCGAAATTGTTGGCGAGCAGACCCTTGTAGGTATCGTCGTCCGGCGCGGTAATGCCGTTCGGCCGTTGCGGCTGGCGGATGTCGGCCTCAGTGAATTCCGGCGCCAGCGCGTCCCGTCCGGCGAGCAGGCGCTGCGCGCGCCAGGTCAGGCCATTGGCGTTTTCGAGGAAGCTGCGCAGTCCGCCGCCGATGCCGAGACCGCTGTCGAAAACATCGCAGCCGGACAGCGCGATGCCGGACAGGCCGAGGCTGGCGGAGGTGAGGAATTTGCGGCGGCTGATCTGGAATTTTGCCATGTCAGGCGCTCCTCTCGGTCGGCTGGTCGTGCTTCGCAGGCGGGTCGGTGCGATACCAGCCGGTGATGATCGAGCGCAGCTCGTTGATCGGGCCGGCGGCGAGGATCATCAGGATGTGGACGATGAAGAAAAGCACGAGCAGCACCATGACGGTGAAGTGGATGGTGCGCGCCGTCTGCCTGCCGCCGAGGATTTCGTTGAGCCAGGGCAGCACCGAATTCATGCTCGGCGACATTGCGAGGCCTGTGACGATCATCAGCGGCAAAAGCACGAAGAGCACCCCGCCATAGGCCATTTTCTGCAGCGTGTTGTATTCGCGCGTGTGGTGGAACTTCAGCTTCGCGTGATCGACGATGTCGCGCGGCAGCTTGCGCAGGTCCGACACGCGAGGGGCGAGATCGCGATGGATATGGCCGTTGACCAGGCCGGCGATCAGCCAGATGAGCAGGGTCGTGGTCAGGATCCAGGCAAAGAAGAAATGCACGACACGGGCGGTGCCGAGGTCGTAATAGGACGGGATCGTCGCCCAGGAAGGGAAGGCGCGAGGCGTCTCTTGTCCCGGGGGACCCGACCAGCCGAGCACGCCGGTGGTGTCGAAGCGATGGCCGAAGATTTCAGTGAAGCCGCGCGGACCGTTGGCGGTGTTTTCGGCGCCGATCTGAAGGATCGTGTTGTTGAACTCGAAGCCGGACTGCTTGCCGACATAGAGCTGCGGCCGCGCGTTGAAGATCTGCAGGCCGGAAAGCAGCATGAAGAAGAGCGAGAAAGCCCAGATCCAATGGGTCAACCGCGTCCAGCGCGATTGCCGATAGATGAGGGTCGTGTCCTTGCCGTCCGCCTCGGCGGCGGAATGGTTGTTGGCAACAGTGTCCATCTTGCCTCCGGCCGCCTCAAGCAAGCGGCTTCTCAGGTCATTGTCTCCCCCTCAATACGTCGCCGCACAAGGCAATGTTTCATGCGATCACGGATTTATTACGGAGAGCCGAGGCTGACCGCGAGATTGACTGCCGCCGCGACGATCACCGTGTTGAAGAAAAAGGTCAGGATCGAATGAACAAGCACGACCAGCCGCATTTGCGAGGTGGTGACGGCCGTGTCCGCCGTCTGCGCCGTCATGCCGATGACCGTCGCGAAATAGAGGAAATCCCAGCCTTCCGGTCTTTTGCCGCCCGGAAAATCGAGGCCGCCGACCGGCACCTTCTTGTGGGTTTTCTCGTCGATGCCGTCGCCATCCTTCCAATAGACGTGCGCGTAGTGCAGCGACGCCATGGCGTGGATTGTGAACCAGCCGAGCGGGATCGACAGCATGGCGAAGGCGAGCTGCAGCGGATGCGCGGCATCCTTGCGGTTGATCAGCAGGAACAGCGAGACGATGGCCGCGCCGACGACAAAGAGCGTGATGGCAAAGATCAGCAGCACGGGCAGGTCGGTCGCGCGCGCATTCTTGCTGAGATAGCGGCCGGTAAGGCCCGGCATCAGGGTCAGCACCAGGGCGATATAGCTTGCAAAGAACACATTGGCGCCGATCGAGTAGGGGAGCGGCGCGCGCAGCAACAAGGCAAGCAGCAGTGCCACGATGCCGATGGCCGCGGCGAGGGCGAACTGGATGTGCCGATGCATCGGCGTCTTGAGATCGTCACCCATGGCCCGAGGCCCTTGAAGACGTTGGATCAGTCCGGTGTGACGGATTTGAGCGCGCGCCGCAAGATGCGGTCGAGCTCGCCGAGAAACTGCGAACGGTCCTTCGGTGTGAAGGAGGCATTGAAGCCCCGGCTTTCGCCGGTCTCGCGCAGATGCTGCTTCAAATCGCGCATCGCCACCGCCATGCCGATGGTTTCCGGGGTGAAGGGGCGGCCGGTAGGGCCGAGCACATGCGCGCCTAGCGCCACCGTGCGCGCGGCAAGCGGAATGTCGGCCGTCACCACGACGTCATTGGCCCTGGCGTTCTCGGCGATCCAGTCGTCGGCCGCATCCGCACCCTTGGAGACGACGACGTTGCGGATCATCGGATCGCGCGACGGCCGCAGGCCGCCATTGGAGACATAGGTGACGACGACGCCATGACGCTCCGCGACCTTCTCGACCTCGGCCTTGACCGGACAGGCATCCGCGTCGACGTAAATGATGGGGGCAGGCAACCTTATCTCCAAATGTACGAAAGGGCCGACATAGGCCGGCCCCTTCGCATGAAATGTCGCAATTGTCAGGCCGCCAAGGCTCCGGACTTCTTGGCGGTCCAGGTGGCCATATAGTCCATCAGGCCGGGATTGAGGCAGTCATAGGGCTCAAGCCCGATCGACTTCAGCTGGCCGCGGATGCCGTCCATGCGGCTCGGATCGACGCCGGATTCGATGATCGAGGAGACGAAGGCGGCGAAGCCCGGCGGCGACCAGCCATCCTCCTCGAAGCGCTCGGGATGGATGAAGGACAGGCCCTTGAAGGCATGGTCGCGCTCGACCGGGCCGTACATGTGGACGCCGCAGCCGGTGCAGGCATGGCGCTGGATCAGCGCCGCGGGGTCGACCACCTTCAGCTTGTCGCCATTCTCGGTGACGGTGACATCGCCAGTGCCGGCGACGGCCACGACCGAGAAGATAGCGCCGTCCGGCTTCCAGCATTTGGTGCAGCCGCAGGCATGGTTGTGGGCGATCTGGCCCTTGACCTTCACCTTCACCGGATTGCTGGTGCAGGCGCATACCAGCGTGCCGCCGGCAAAGCTCGCGCTCTCCTTCGGCAAGCCGTTGTCGATCTTCGGATGCAGTTTTTCAGGCATTGAGTTCCTCCCTTGTTGAACCTGTGCAACTTCAGTCGCTTGCCATAGGTCGGCGGCTTGTTTTCCTCAGTAAACCACGACGCTGCGGATCGACTTGCCCTCATGCATGAGGTCGAAGCCCTTGTTGATGTCCTCCAGCTTCAGCGTATGCGTGATCATCGGGTCGATCTGGATCTTGCCTTCCATGTACCAGTCGACGATCCTCGGCACGTCGGTGCGGCCGCGCGCGCCGCCGAAGGCGGTGCCCATCCAGGTGCGGCCGGTGACCAGCTGGAAGGGCCTCGTCGCAATCTCCTGGCCGGCGCCGGCGACGCCGATGATGACCGACTTGCCCCAGCCGCGATGCGAGGCCTCCAGCGCCTGGCGCATCACCTTGGTGTTGCCGGTGCAGTCGAAGGTGTAGTCGGCGCCGCCGATCTGGTCGGCGCCGCGCTTGGTCAGGTTGACCAGGTAAGGCACGATGTCGCCGTCGATCTCCTTCGGATTGACGAAATGCGTCATGCCGAACTTCTCGCCCCAGGCCTTCTTGTCGTTGTTGACGTCGACGCCGATGATCATGTCGGCACCGGCAAGGCGAAGACCCTGGATGACGTTCAAGCCAATGCCGCCGAGGCCGAAGACCACGGCGGTTGCGCCTTGCTCGACCTTGGCGGTGTTGATGACCGCGCCGATGCCGGTGGTCACCCCGCAGCCGATGTAGCAGATCTTGTCGAAGGGGGCGTCGGAATTGACCTTGGCCACCGCGATCTCGGGCAGCACGGTGAAGTTGGAGAAGGTCGAGCAGCCCATGTAATGAAACAGCTTGTCCTTGCCCATCGAGAAGCGCGAGGAGCCGTCCGGCATCAGGCCCTGTCCCTGCGTGGCGCGGATGGCGGTGCACAGGTTTGTCTTCCTCGACAGGCACGACGGGCACTGCCGGCATTCGGGCGTGTAGAGCGGGATGACATGGTCGCCCTTCTTGACCGAGGTAACGCCCTTGCCGACATCGACGACGACGCCGGCGCCCTCATGGCCGAGGATGGCCGGAAACAGCCCTTCCGGGTCGGCGCCCGACAGGGTGAACTCGTCGGTATGGCAGATGCCGGTCGCCTTGACCTCGACCAGCACCTCGCCTTCGCGCGGCCCCTCGAGGTCGACCTCCATGATCTCCAGCGGCTTTCCGGCGGCAACGGCGACTGCGGCGCGCGTTTTCATCAGGCACTCCTCCCAAGCGATCTGTCAGTTTCAGCTAACGGCAAGCTGTCAGTGGCGGATGCCCGCCTGCCATCCTTTTGGCTGACCTTAGCGAGTTCCGCGCTGGCGGCCAACGTCTCTTGCGACGTTTTTCGGCGCGGTTTCCGCAATCGGCATCAGTCCTGGGAGCCGGCCCGCGAGCACTTGAGGCGCGCCGGAATTGTCCATAGAACTGGACCGCTTCGCCGGAGGACGACATCCGAATGTTCAAGAAAATCCTGATCGCCAATCGCGGCGAGATCGCCTGCCGCGTGATCAAGACGGCGCGCAAGATGGGGATTGCCACCGTCGCGGTCTATTCGGATGCCGATCGCGATGCCGTGCATGTCGAGATGGCCGATGAAGCGGTGCATATCGGACCCTCGCCGGCGGCACAGAGCTATCTGCTGCCTGAGAAGATCATCGCCGCCTGCAAGCAAACCGGCGCGGAAGCCGTGCATCCGGGCTATGGTTTCCTGTCGGAGCGCGCCTCTTTCTGCGAGGCGCTGGAGAAGGAAGGCATCGTCTTCATCGGGCCGAAGCCCAAGGCCATCAAGGCGATGGGCGACAAGATCGAATCGAAGAAGTTCGCCAACGAGGCCAAGGTCTCGACCGTGCCCGGATGGCTGGGCGTCATCGAAGACGCCGACCATGCCGAAAGGATCGCCGGCGAGATCGGCTATCCGGTCATGATCAAGGCCTCGGCCGGCGGCGGCGGCAAGGGAATGCGCATCGCCTGGAGCAAATCGGAGGTGCGCGACGGCTTCGAGCGGGCGCGTTCGGAAGCGAAAAGCTCCTTCGGCGACGACCGCGTCTTCATCGAAAAGTTCGTCGTCGATCCCCGCCATATCGAAATCCAGGTGCTGGCCGACGCGCATGGCACGGCACTTTATCTCGGCGAGCGCGAATGCTCGATCCAGCGCCGCAACCAGAAAGTGGTGGAAGAAGCGCCGTCGCCATTCCTCGATGCTAAGACCAGAAAGGCGATGGGCGAGCAGGCGTTGGCCCTGGCCAAGGCCGTCGACTACCAGAGCGCCGGCACCGTCGAGTTCATCGTCGACAAGGACAAGAATTTCTATTTCCTTGAAATGAATACGCGATTGCAGGTCGAGCACCCGGTGACCGAGCTGGTCACTGGCATCGATTTGGTCGAACAGATGATCCGCGTTGCCGCCGGCGAGAAGCTCGGCATCAGGCAGAGCGACGTGAAGCTCAACGGCTGGGCAGTGGAAAGCCGCCTTTACGCGGAGGATCCCTTCCGCAATTTCCTGCCGTCGATCGGCCGGCTGACGCGATACCGGCCGCCGGAAGAAGGCAGGTTCGGCGATGTCGTGGTCCGCAACGATACCGGCGTCGCCGAAGGGTCGGAAATCTCGATGTTCTACGATCCCATGGTGGCCAAGCTCTGCACCTGGGCGCCGACAAGGCTCGAGGCGATCGACGCCATGTCGGAGGCGCTGGACAGCTTCGTCGTCGACGGCATCGAGCACAACATACCGTTCCTTTCGGCGCTGATGCAGCACCCGCGCTGGCGCGAGGGGCGTCTGTCGACCGGTTTTATCGCCGAGGAATATCCGGACGGTTTTGCGCCGGTTGGGCCGGATGGCGGGGAGAGGGCGGTGTTCGCCGCCGTCGCAACGGCGATCGAGCTGCTGCGCCGCGACCGGCTCGACCGCCTCAGCGGCAGGCTGGCGCCGCATTCCGGCCATCTCAAGCGCGACTGGGTAGTGAAGATCGGCGCGGACTATCTTCCGGTCGAGATCGTCGACGGCATGATTTCCATCCCTATGGAGGTCGATTTGTCGATCGACGGCGGCAAGCCGCTGACCGTCGCCTCGGACTGGCGGCCGGGCGACGCGATCTGGCAGGGCACGGTCGGCGCCGACAAGATCGCGGCGCAGATCCGTCCGACGCTGAACGGTTTGCGCATCGCCTGGAAAGGCATGTCGGTGACGGCGCGCGCCATGCTGCCGCGCATCGCGGAGCTCGAAAGGCTGATGCCGGAGAAGCTGCCGCCCGACACCTCGAAGATGCTGCTTTGCCCGATGCCTGGCCTCGTCGTCTCGATCGCCGTCGCCGAGGGCCAAGAGGTCAAGGCCGGCGAGACGCTGGCCGTGGTCGAGGCGATGAAGATGGAAAACGTGCTGCGCGCCGAACGCGACCTCACGATTGCCAAGCTCAACGCGAAGCCCGGCGACAGCCTGGCGGTCGATGCGGTGATCATGGAGTTTGCCTGAGAAAGGGCGTTGCGGGACGCAAAGCCTCTGGTCGCGGTCGATTGTGCTGGACTGGCATGGCCCCGTCCGGGACAATACATCTGCACCGATGAGTCTTGGCACAGCGTGAAAAAACATGGCGGATGAACGACTTCCACGCGATCCTTTGCAGCGCGAAGCGGCAGTGAAGGCCAGCCGGCCCGAAACGCCGGTGCGTAGGTTCATCCATCTGCGCGTGCATTCGGCCTATTCGCTGCTCGAGGGGGCCTTGCAGCTTGGCGCGATCGTCGGCCATGCCGTCAAGGACGAGGCGCCGGCGATCGCCGTCACCGACACCAACAATCTGTTCGGCGCGCTGGAATTCGCCCAGAAGGCGGTCAAGGACGGCATCCAGCCGATCATCGGCTGCCAGATCGACCTGGCCTTTTCCGGCGAGTCGAGCGACGGCCAGCGCGATCGCCGCCGCCACGGCCCGGAGATGTCGCCGGTCGTGCTGATCGCCGCCAGCGAGGACGGCTACAGCAATCTCGTGCGGCTGATCAGCAAGGTCTATCTGGAGACGCCGCCAGGCGAGCCGGTGCATCTGACCAGCGCTATGCTGGAAGATCGGTGCGACGGGCTGATCTGTCTGACCGGTGGGCCGCGCGGTCCGATCGGCAGTGCGCTCAAAGCGGACCGGCGCGACCTCGCCGAACAGCGGTTGCTGTTCCTCAAAGGCCTGTTCGGCGACAGGCTTTATGTCGAGCTGGAGCGGGTCGCAGGCTACGACCGCATGGTCGAGAAATCGACCGTCGATCTCGCCTATACGCATGACCTGCCCCTGGTCGCCACCAACGAGGCCTTCTTCTCCAAACGCGAGGATTACGAGGCGCATGACGCGCTGATTGCGATTGCCGAAGGCTCGGTGGTCGCCGCCGACAACCGCCGGCGGCTTTCGCCCGACAATTTTCTGCGCGGCCAGGCCGAGATGGCGCGGCTCTTTTCCGACTTGCCCGAAGCGATCGACAACACGGTCGAAATCGCGATGCGCTGCTCCTACTATCCGAAGACCCGCAGCCCGATCCTGCCGCGCTTCACCGGCGCCGACGCCGCCGACAAGGACGCGGCCGAGAAGGCGGAGGCGGCCGAGCTTGCCCGCCAGGCGCGCGAAGGCCTGGAGACGCGGCTGGCCGCGCACGGGCCGACGCCGGGCTACACGGTCGAGCAATATCGCGAGCGGCTCGAATTCGAGCTCGGCATCATCGAGAAGATGAAGTTCCCGGGCTACTTCCTGATCGTTGCCGACTTCATCAAATGGGCGAAGGCGCAAGGCATTCCCGTCGGGCCGGGGCGCGGTTCGGGCGCCGGCTCGCTGGTCGCCTATTCGACCACCATCACCGACATCGACCCGCTGCGTTTCTCACTGCTGTTCGAGCGCTTCCTCAATCCGGACCGGGTGTCGATGCCGGACTTCGACATCGACTTCTGCCAGGACCGGCGCGAGGAAGTGATCCGCTACGTCCAGCAGAAATACGGCCGCGACCAAGTCGGGCAGATCATCACCTTCGGAACGCTGCAGGCGCGCGCCGTGCTGCGCGATGTCGGCCGCGTGCTGCAGATGCCTTACGGCCAGGTCGACAAGCTCTCCAAGATGGTGCCGCAGAATCCGGCCAACCCGGTCAAGCTGGCGGACGCCATCGCCAACGAGCCGCGCTTCGCCGAGGAGGCGGAGAAGGAGCCGATCGTGCAGACGCTGCTCGACACGGCGCAGAAGCTCGAAGGGCTCTATCGCCATGCCTCGACGCACGCCGCGGGCATCGTCATCGGCGACCGTCCGCTGTCCGAGCTGGTGCCGATGTACCGCGATCCGCGCTCGGACATGCCGGTCACCCAGTTCAACATGAAATATGTCGAGCAGGCGGGGCTGGTGAAGTTCGACTTCCTCGGCCTGAAGACGCTGACGGTGCTGGAAACGGCGGTGAAGCTGATCCGCCGGCGCGGCGTCGACATCGATCTCGCCACGATCCCGCTCGACGACCCCGACACCTACGCGATGCTGTCGCGCGGCGAGGTGGTCGGCGTGTTCCAGGTTGAAAGTGCCGGCATGCGCAAGGCGCTGATCGGCATGCGGCCGGATTGCATCGAGGACATCATCGCGCTGGTGGCGCTCTATCGGCCCGGCCCGATGGAGAACATCCCGACCTACAACGCAAGAAAGCATGGCGAGGAGGAGATGGCCTCGATCCATCCCAAGATCGACCATCTGGTCAAAGAGACCCAAGGCGTCATCGTCTACCAGGAACAGGTGATGCAGATCGCGCAGGAGCTTTCCGGCTATTCGCTCGGCGAAGCCGACCTCCTGCGCCGCGCCATGGGCAAGAAGATCCGCGCCGAGATGGACAAGCAGCGAGAGCGCTTCGTCACGGGCGCGGTCGACCGCGGCGTCTCAAAGCCGCAGGCCGATTTCATCTTCGACCTCCTGGCCAAGTTCGCCGACTACGGCTTCAACAAGTCGCACGCAGCCGCCTACGCGGTCGTTTCCTACCAGACCGCCTATCTCAAGGCGCATTACCCGGTCGAGTTCCTTGCGGCGTCGATGACGCTCGACATGAGCAATACCGACAAGCTGGCCGATTTCCGCCAGGACGCCATGCGCCTCGGCATCGAGGTGGTGGCGCCGTCGGTGATGTCGAGCTTCCGTCCCTTCGAGGTCGGCGAGAATAAGATCTTCTATTCGCTGGCGGCGCTGAAAGGCGTCGGCGACGCGGCGGTCGAGCACATCGTCGAGAAACGCGGCGAGAAGCCGTTCAAGAACCTTGCCGATTTCTGCGAGCGGGTCGATCCGAAGATCGTCGGCAAGCGCGTCTTCGAAAGCCTGATCATGGCGGGCGCGCTCGATTGCTTCGGCCACGACCGCGCGCAGATGATGGCCGGCGTCGAGCGGATGATGGGCCTTGCCTCGCTGGCGCAGCAAAACGCCATTTCCGGCCAGGCCGACATTTTCGGCGCTTCGCTTGGGAGCCAGTCGCAGGCGCTCAACCTGCCGGCGACCGATCCGTGGCTTGCCGCCGACAAGCTGCACCGTGAATTCCAGATCGTCGGCTTCTATCTTTCGGCGCATCCGCTCGACGAGTACAAGGCAGCGCTGCAAAAGATGCGGGTGCAGAACTGGGCGGAATTCTCGGCTGCGGTCAAACGCGGCGCCGCCGCCGGGCGCCTCGCCGGCACAGTCACCTCCAAGCAGGAGCGCAAGACCCGTACCGGCAACAAGATGGGCGTCGTGCAGTTTTCCGACACGACGGGACAGTATGAGGCCGTACTGTTTTCCGAAGGCCTGGCGCAGTATCGCGACATGCTGGAGCCCGGCAGTTCGGTGGTGATTATGGTTGCGGCCGAAGACAGGCCTGAGGGCGTAAACCTGCGCATCAACTCGGTGCAATCACTGGACGATGAAGCCAGCCGCATCCAGAAAGCGCTGCGCATCTTCGTCAGGGACGATGGACCATCGTCGATCATTCAATCGCAGCTCAAACAGCGTGGCGACAGTCAAGTCAGCATCATCGTTCTCAAGGGAGAGGCGCAGGGCGAGATTGAGATCGGCCTGGGTAATTATCGTGTCTCGCCGCAGATCGCCTCCGCCATGCGCGCGGTGCAGGGCGTGGTGGACGTGGAGTTGGTCTAGGGTGTGTTGATATTCAGGTGATGCCAGCCTGCAAATGATGGCTTTCTGCGCTTCCGGTGCTCACGGACCCGAATGTCCGCTCCGCTCCGGCCTTCGCCGGCCGAAGCCCTCATAAGTTAAGTGTCTCCGCTCAATGAAGGCTACGGCCGGCGTAGGCCGGTTCTCGAAAGCCAGCATTTTCGGCTTGGCCTGACCTGAATATCAACACACCCGAGCTCAGGGCGTTGCCGCTTCCGCCTCCACCACCCGAGGCGTCTTCTTCTGCAGGTTGAGCAAATTGCCGGCGAGAATCAGAGCAGCACCGCCGGCGGTGAAGACGTCGATCTGCTCATGGTATAGCAGCCAGCCGACCAGCGCCGTCAGCGGCACGCGCAGGAAATCCATCGGCGAGATGATCGTGGCATCGGCATGGACCAGCGCACGGGCCAGGCAGAAATGCGACGACATGCCGGTGAACGCGATGACGAAGATCCACGGCCAGAGCCCTGGCGAAGGGTTTTGCCAGCTATAGAGAGCCGGGATCAGGCCAACCACCGACTGGATGATCAGCATCCAGAAGATGATGCGCACCACGCTTTCGGTTTTGGTCATCGACTTGACCAACACCATCGAGATGCCGAAACAGACCGCGGCGCCCAGGACGACGAGGTGGCCCGGGTCCATCGAGCCGGCGCTGGGGCGCACGATGACAACCACGCCGATCAGGCCAAGCACGATCGCCGTGAGCTTCGACCGAGACAGCCTTTCCCCCAGAAAGCTGACCGCCAGGATCGCCGTCCAGATCGGCGTGGTGAACTCGATGGAGATCAGCACGGCGAGCGGAATGAGCGTCAGCGCGTAGAGCCAGGCGGCCTGGCCGGTATAGTGGATCATGTTGCGGGCGATATGAGCGAACGGGCGCTCACTGCGCATCGCGGCAAAACCGCCGCTCATCATCACCAGCGGCAAAAGGATGAAGAAACCGATCACCGAGCGCAGCTCCAGCACCTGGAAGACGTTGAGCTCGGCCGTCGTCTCGCGGCCGGCAACCGACATCGCCAGCATCGAGGCGATTGACAGAGCCATCCAGAACGCGGCTTTGGGGATTGAGGGAGCGGGCGCCATTTGGGGCCCTATGTCGCAAGCCCGGACCCGGGCCGCAACCGTTAGCGGCGTCATTCCGCTGGGCCAGCGGAGCGGGCGTCAAAAAACCGTCATCGCCGCGGCGGAACCTGGTGGCTGGGCATCCGTTAAGTCCACGCCTTCCGTCGGAGGGCGCATAAATCGCGAGAGGGAACGTCTTGATGAAATCGACCGCCGCTTTGCTGGCCGCCGCCTGTCTTTCCTGCGCGACCGGCGCGCATGCCGACGAGGCGGCTTTCCTGCGATCGCTGCAGGGAAAGTTCGCCGGTAAGGGGACGGTCAGGATCAGAACGAACACGCCGGTGATGAACATCAACTGCAACTTCAGCTCGGACGCGACGGCGGACTCGCTCTCGCTTGACGGCACCTGTCGTGCGTTGTTGATCATGTCGCGGGAAATCCGCGCCGACCTGAAAGTCGACGGGGCGACCTACACCGGCACTTACATAGGTTCGCGCAGCGGACCTGCCGGGCTCAGCGGAAGCCGCAAGGGCGACGCAATCAACCTCGACATCCACTGGGCGAAAGTCGTCAATGGCGACCGCAATGCGGAGCTGACCGTAGAAAAGATCGGGCCGGACAATATGCGCATGACGGTGACCGACATGGATCCGGCAACCGGCAAGATGGTGGTGACGAGCCGGATCGACCTCAAGCGCACCTGACGCTTCAATCTTCCAGCGGCTCGGGCGGATTGGCGGCGCGGCCCTTGCCGAATGTATAGCCGGTCTCGACGGCTTTCCTGCCGAACTTGTCGCGCAGCGTGTCCATCGCGCCTTCGGCAAGCGCGCGCTTGCGCGACTGCACGTCGACCAGATCCGGCGGATCGGCCTTTTCGTCGTCGGAGAGGTCGCTGACGCCGATGCCGAGCAGGCGGAATTTTGTGCCGTCGGCCTCGCGGCGCAATAGGTCGAGCCCGGTCTGGAAAATGCGGTCGGCGAGGCGCGTCGGGTCGCCGAGCTGGCGGTTGCGGGTGCGGGTCTTGAAATCCTGGGTCTTCAGCTTCAGCACCACGGTGCGGCCGGCGATGCCGGATTTCTTCAGCCGCGCCGAGACCTTTTCCGAGAGCCCGCGCAGCACCGGCATCAGCTCCGCCAGAACTCCGATGTCGTTGTCGAAGGTGGTTTCGGCCGAGACGCTCTTGGCATCGCCGTCGGGATCGACCGGGCGGTCATCCTCGCCGCGCGACAGGCGGTAGAGCCGGTCGCCCATCACGCCATAGCGGCGCATCAGGTCGCCGCGCTCCATGCGCTGCAGCTGCGCGATCATGCGGATGCCGTCGCGCTCCAGTGTCGCGGCCAGCGCCTTGCCGACACCCCAGATCATCGTCACCGGCTGCGCGGCGAGGAAGCTTGGCGCCTCGGCTTCGCCGATCACGGAAAAGCCGCGCGGCTTGCGGAAGTCCGAGGCAATTTTCGCCAGGAACTTGCAGTAGGAGAGGCCGGCCGAAACGGTGATGCCGAGCTCCTTTTCGACCGTCTGCGCGAAGCGCCCCAGCACCAGCGCCGGCGGCATGCCGTGCAGCCGCTCGGTACCGGCGAGGTCGAGAAAGGCCTCGTCGATCGACAGCGGTTCGACCTGCGGCGTCAGCGCCTGCATCAACGCGCGCACCTGGCGGCCGACGCCGACATATTTCTCCATGTTGGGCGGGACCACCACCGCTTCGGGGCACAATTCGAGCGCCTTGAACATCGGCATGGCCGAGCGGACGCCCTGGATGCGGGCGATATAGCAGGCGGTGGAAACGACGCCGCGCCGGCCGCCGCCGATGATGACCGGCCTGTCCTTCAGCGCCGGATTGTCACGCTTTTCGACCGCCGCGTAGAAGGCGTCGCAATCGATGTGGGCGATCCGCAGCCGGTAGAGCTCGGCGTGACGGACGAGGCGCGGGCTGCCGCAGCGATCGCAGCGACGCGTCTCGCCGCGCTGGAAAGCCAGGCAGTCACGGCAAAAACCGTGTTCGGGATTGTTGACAGGAGCCGCCATCGCTGCGAACATAAAGAGAACAAATGCAATGGTACGACAGCGCAAGGCTGGCAACAAGCTTGGCCTGGGGAGAACGCATGAGCACGACCATAGCACCGCTGACTCCTGAACGCTGGCCCGATTTCGAGGACCTGTTCGGCAAGCAGGGCGCCTGCTACGGCTGCTGGTGCACGCATTTCCGGTTGTCGCCGGCGGAGCGCCGCGTCAGCGACAAGGAGCGCAACAAGGATCTCATCAAGGCGCGAATCGAAACGGGCCCGCCGCCGGGACTCTTGGCACTCGAGGAGGGCAAGGCCGTCGGCTGGATGCAGGTCGGCCCGCGCGCCGACATCCCCGAATGGAACAATCAGGGCAGGGGCTCGGCGCCGGTCGATCCCGCCGATGCCGGCGACCCGGCCGTCTGGGCGATCTCCTGCTTCTTCATCCGCGCCAGGGCGAGGGGCCGGGGCATCACGCATCGCCTTGTCGAGGGCGGCATCGCTTTCGCCCGCCAAAATAAAGCGAGGCTGCTGGAAGCCTGTCCGATCGACCTGTCGCGCGATTCGCGCTCGATCGGGCTTTTCGTCGGCTCGTCGCGGGTATTCGAGAAAGCCGGTTTCGAGAGGCTGGTGGAGCGCAAGCCCGGCCGGCCGCTGATGCGCCTTGTGCTTTAGGCGGCTGATGCGTCTGGTGCTTTAGCCGGATGAGCTTTTGGCCTACAGTCGGCGTCTTGCGGCTGTTACGCTTCTTGCCTACCAGAAGCATGAATATTTCGTCTTCCGAAATCACGGAGAACTGACGTGAAGCGTATTTTGCCATTTGCCTTTGCCCTTGCGCTCAGCGCGCCGGCTTTTGCCCAGACCGTCGACAATCAAGGCGCCAAAGATTTGTCCGACAATCTGGCGCGCTATTTCGGCAAGCAGGCGTTCGATAAAGGCGTGCTCAAGGTTTCGGTCGAGGGCGACGCCTACAAGATCGCGCTTGACGTCAAGGCGCTCGTCAATGCGCTGCCGGAACAGAAGCTCGTTAAATTCGACATGGCGCCATACGCGCTGATGGTGAAGCCGCGCAGCGACGGGTCCTGGGATGTCTCGTCGAATTTCTCGCAAGGCGCATCCTTCGAGTTCGAAGGACCGGAAGGCCGTCAGAGCATGGAGTTCACGATCAAGGACGGCAAGCTGACCAGCGTCTACGATCCGGCCCTTGCCGCCTTCACCAGCGCGACCAGCTCATTGGCCGGAATGACCATGACGTCGCGGCAAGCCAAGCAGCAGGCAGATGTCTCGACCGGCGCCGGCACCGCCAACGTTACCGCGACCAAATCCGCCAATGGCGGCGTCGACTTCACGGCTACGCAGAAAGTCTCGGACTTCGTCGAGATGATCAAGGTGAACGACCCCGACAGCGGGATGAACTTTCCGCTCACCTTGAAGACGCCGGAACTTTCGGTGGACGCACACGGCAAAGGCCTGCGGACGAAGCCGCTGCTCGACCTGCTTGCCTTTGCCGTGGCCAATGAAGACGAAGCCAAGCTGAAGGCCAGCCAGGCCGAGCTCAAATCGTTGATGCTGGCCGCGCTGCCCATCTGGGAAAGGGTCGACGGCAATTACGGCTTCAAGAATTTCGAGGTGGACAGCCCGGTCGGCAAGTTCGGCGCCACGCAATTCAGCACCGCATTCGGCATGGATGGCGTCTCCCAGAACGGCAAGGTCGATTACGCGATCAAGGCTGCCGGCCTGACGATCCCGCATCAGACCCTGCCGGAATGGACCACCCCATTGCTGCCCACGGACATCGATCTGAACTTCGGCGGCGCGAATATCGATCTCGATACAATGGCGAAAAAGGCGATCGAAGCCTTTGATCTCAATAAGAATCCGCCGCTGTCGGACGAATTCGGCAAAGCTTTGGTCGCTGATTTCAAGGCCAAGAATCCGAAGGTCGTGATAGGGCACAGCACGGTGAAGAACGGCAATATCGAGGTTGCGCTGGAAGGCGAGATGACCTTTCCCGGCGAGAAACCCGATGCGACCGTGACCGTCGATGTCGCTGGCTATGACAAGATCGTCGATGCCTTGAAGGAAGCCGCCAAAAGCGATGAGCAGATGGCGCAGGCCTTCCCATTTGCGTTGGCCGTCAAAGGTTTTGGCAAGACGCTGCCGGACGGCCGGCTGGAGTGGATGATCAACACCAAGGCCGATGGATCAGTCACGGTCAACGGCGCCATGCTGAAGGGACCGGACGCCGCCCAGGACGACAGCGCGGGCCAGGATGACAACTCAGGCGATGACGGCGCGGACGGAACGGATGATTCCACCGGCGGCGATGATTCGGACGGCGGTGACAATGGGGGGGCCGGAGCGAAGCTGAAGCCCTGAGCACTTGGCTTAAAGCCCGAGCGCGGCTGCGATCTTTGGCGCCGCATCGCGCCAGTCGTCGACCGAGATGATGTCTTCCGGCGTCGGCGGCAGGAAGGCGCGCAGCGAGTTGTCAGCCATCAAATGGAAGAGGTGGGCATCGGCCACGGAATTGCGCGCCGAAACCAGGTTGGAAGGCTGGTCGTCGACGAAGGCGACGGGCCGGCCCTTGACGCCGCGCAGTTTCGCGATGGCAGGTCCCTTGGCCATTTCCGTCGTCAGCAGCGGATAATTGAGTCCCAGCGCATCGAGATGCGCGCGGCGCACGGCGCGGTGCTTGTGCGGCATGGCCGTCAGCAGGACGATCTCGGCGCTTCGGCCGAGCATCGCCAGCGCGTCCGCCGCACCCTCTGCGATGCTTTGCCAATCCGCCTGGGCGTCGAAGAAATCGCCGAGCAGCGCCGTCACTTCCGGCTGCTCGATCAACCGTCCGCTCGCCGTCTCGGCGATGTTGCCGGTGAGGCGGAAGGAAGCCAGCGTCAGCCCGAAGCCGCGCGACTTCAGGAAATGCGGGAAAGGCCGGACGAATTCGAGCACGACATCGTCGACATCGAGCACCAGCAGCGGCCGGTCATCGGCGGCAAGCTCTTCGATCTGCCGCGCCGTCTCGGGATCGTCGCTCATGTCGAGCGCTCGTGAGCGTCGTCGCCCAGCGGAAGGGCGCGCAGCGCCTTGCCGACGGCGGCTGGCGGCGTGCCGGTTTCCTCGGCGAAGCGCAGAAGCGTCGGCTCGTGCGCCAGGACGAATTGCAGAACGCCGGCAAGGAAGCCTGGCTCAGCTGCCGCCCTGCGGATCGAATTCGCCTCGATGCCGGTGATCGCCAGGAAGCGGGGCAGAAGCTCCGGGTCGGCGGCGACGAAGGCCAGGGCCTTGACGGCAATGGTTTCCGCTTCCTCGCGCATTGACGCTGCGTTCGCCATCGTTACCTTTGCAATGGTGGATTTTTTCGAGTCTCCTTCCGCAGTAACGGCAAGCGTCGCTTGCGGCAAGCCTCCGCTCTTTCCCACGCAACGTCCGAAGGTGGAATTGGTGCAGCTTTCCAACCTCCGGTTTCCGTTTCGTCAATCATATTGGGCTAGAGTGAAAATGGGTTGGGTGCGGTCCGAAGGGGACGCATTGCGACGGCCTTCGGCTTCGAGGGCGGTCGGGACGGGAAACTGATGGCTAAGAAGGTGATGATCGTCGAGGACAATGAGCTTAACATGAAGCTCTTTCGGGACCTCATCGAAGCCAGCGGTTACGACACGGTTCGCACGCGCAATGGCCTGGAGGCGCTCGATCTCGCGCGCCAGCACCGGCCGGACCTCATCCTGATGGACATCCAGCTGCCGGAAGTGTCCGGCCTGGAAGTGACCAAATGGCTGAAGGAAGACGACGAATTGCATTCGATCCCCGTCATCGCCGTCACCGCCTTCGCCATGAAGGGCGATGAGGAGCGCATCCGCCAGGGCGGCTGCGAGGCCTATATCTCCAAGCCGATCTCGGTGCCGCGCTTCATCGAGACGATCAAATCCTATCTGGGCGACGCCTGATGCCCGAGACCAGCAGAACCGGAGTTTTGAGATGACCGCGCGGATCCTCGTCGTCGACGATATCCCCGCCAATGTGCGGCTGCTGGAGGTTCGGCTGCTTGCCGAGTATTTCGAGGTGCTGACGGCCAATAACGGCCCGGATGCGATCGAGACCTGCGAGAACGGCAAGGTCGACGTCGTGCTGCTCGATGTGATGATGCCGGACATGGACGGGTTCGAAGTCTGCAAGCGCCTGAAGAGCGATCCGGCGACCTCGCATATCCCTGTCGTCATGATCACCGCGCTCGACCAGGTGTCGGACCGGGTGCGCGGCCTCGAGGCGGGCGCTGACGATTTCCTGACCAAGCCGGTCAACGACCTGCAGCTGATGACACGCGTCAAGAGCCTGGTCAGGCTGAAGTCGCTGACCGACGAGCTCAGGCTGCGCGCCTCGACCACGCGCAATATCGGCATCGAGGAGCTTCTGAGCCGCGATTTCGCGACCGAAGACGCCAAGCCGCGGGTGCTTCTCATCGATGAGCGCAAAACTTCCGTCGAACGCATCCAGAAGATGCTTCGCAACACCGCCGAGCTCGATGTCGCGACCGACCCGAATGCGGGGTTCTTCCAGGCGGCCGAGACGGCGTATGAATGCGTGCTGATCTCGACTGCCTTCTCCGACTTCGATGCGCTGAGACTCTGCTCGCAGCTGCGTTCGCTCGACCGCACCCGCTTCCTGCCGATCATGCTGCTCGCCGACGAGGGCGAGGAGGGCCGCATCTTGCGTGGCCTGGAACTTGGCATCAATGACTACCTGATCCGGCCGATCGACCAGCACGAGCTGACGGCGCGCCTGCGCACACAGGTGCGGCGCAAGCGCTACAACGACCAATTGCGCGCCAGCGTCGCCCAGACGATCGAGATGGCGGTGATCGACGGGCTGACCGGGCTGCACAACCGCCGCTACCTCGACAGCCATCTGCAGACGCTGTTCGATCGCGCCGTGGCGCGGCGGCGGCCCCTGTCGGTGATGATCACCGATCTCGATCGCTTCAAGTCGATCAACGACACCCATGGCCATGACGGTGGTGACGACGTTCTGCGCGAGTTCGCCCGGCGGCTGCGCAAGAATGTGCGCGGCATCGATCTCGCCTGCCGCTTCGGCGGCGAGGAGTTCGTCGTGGTTATGCCGGACACCGACGGCGCGGTCGCCGAGAAGGTGGCCGAACGCATTCGCGCCGAGATCGCGCAAGCGCCTTTTGCTATCGGTGCCGACGGCAAGGCGATCGAGGTCACGGTCAGCGTCGGCGTGTCGTCTCTCCTGAAAGGGACCGATAGCGTCGCCGCCCTGATGAAGCGCGCCGACCTGGCGCTCTATGAGGCCAAAAGCGGCGGCCGCAACAGGGTGGTCGCCAAGGCTGCCTAAAACGCGTCGCGATCTTTCAGATCCCGCACGCGCCTGTCTTTATCCCGAAACCGGTTTCCACTTTCGGAGACATGCTCCGGCAAAAAGGCGACGATTCCCGGCCGTCCCAACAGGGTTACGAATTTACCTTAACCCAAGCGATTCGTGAGCGGTGGTTAAGAAATGGTTGATTTTTATAAGGTCTTGCGCAAATCTGCGACGCATAGACAGAAGACGAGGCCGGCGCGAGGGTAGAGTAGCCGGCTCGATCCAAAAATACCCCATGATGCTCAGGTCCGCCGCATCTCCTGGGTCCGTGGGGTCGGCCGGCCGGCGCTGGCACATAGTGGCCTCCTCGTACCGCTGCCAACCGCCGACCGGCCCCCTTTTCTCAAAAACCGACATCGGGACCCCGTGCTTGATCGTGGCACGGCTCCTTTGTCGTCCGGGCGTGCCTAAAACAAAAACGCCGCCCCTCTGGGCGGCGTTTTTGGTTTCTCAGGATAACCAGATTACTTGATCTTGGTTTCCTTGAACTCGACGTGCTTCTTGGCGACCGGATCGTACTTGCGGAACGAGAGCTTGTCCGTCTTGGTACGGCTGTTCTTGCTGGTGACGTAGAAGAACCCGGTGTCGGCGGTCGACAGAAGCTTGATCTTGATGTTTGCGGCTTTGGCCATGATTTTCGTCCGTTAATGTTCGTGGAGTTTTGGCCGCTGAAGCACGGGGAAAACACCCGGACGCGGGAAACTTGGCGCGACACATAAAGAACGCGCCTGGAAAGTCAAGCCCGAGCGCCCTCCGAGCCCGCGAGCGTCCGAGGATCGTTCCGGATACGACGATGAGTCACGGCTCATGGAAGGATGGATGGCTGGTCGATCACCCAGAGCCATGTGCCGTCGCCTTGCCTGCGGGCGATTTCCGCGGTCACCGTGCCATCGGGAAGGCGCGTGGAGGTGAGAGCCAAATCTCCGTTGATCATAGCCGCACGCTGATCTCCAAGTTCAAACTTTGGCCCCGCCACCACCAACTTGGCGTAGAACGCGCGGATGGCGTCCCTGCCGCGCGCCAACTGCCCGCTGCCGATATCGAGGATGGCATCGGGCGCGTAGAGAGCGGCCATTCCTTCAGCGTCTCCCGCCTGCTGGCGCGCAACCAAAAGCCGCGCCAGGTCCTGAGGATCGCGTGCGGGCATGCGGGTTGCGTCGTCCTTCATCGGCGATTTCCAAGCGCTGCAAGGCTCCGGCTTTACTCCGCCGCGACCGATTCCGGGCGTGTCGCCTTGCCGAGTCGATCCTCTCCCGCCTTTTTCCAGTCGCCCGTGGTGTTCCACCAGCGGTTGGGATTGGCACGGTCGTCAAGGCCCTTGGAACGGCTGGCGAGCAGCGGCTGGATGCGGATGACGGGCTCCTGATAGGAATGGGCCTGGAATATCGCCTCGGCGACACGGGCGGCGAGCACCTGGTCGTCGGCGATCTCGAACGACACTTCGACGGTGCCGGGCCGTCGGCGCAGTTCGGTCTCAGCGCCGGCCGCGGCGCCTTCGAGCGGCCGGTAATGCTCGATGCCTTGCGCCGATTGATAGGCGTTGGCGTCATACGTGCCCATACGCAGCGGCGTGATCGCCACCACTGCCTCCATGATGCGCTCGACATCGGCGGCCGGCGCCTGGAACGTGACGAGCAGAAGCAGTTCCATCCTGAGGGACCTGGTTTCAAAGCCGCTGTCGACCATCGCAATTCTCCTACCTCGCGTCGGAGGCAGGTTATAGCAGGGGTGCTGCTGACACGGTGATGTCAGGATGCCCGACGCTTCAGCGGCATTGCCTAGAGAATCTTGCGCACTAGCCTGACCAGGATCAGAGCCATGTAGGCGGCGAAGAAGAAGGCCAGCGACCAGCCAAAGCCGGATGGGCCGAAGGCATCCATGCCGATGCCGATCGCCTGCGGACCCAGCACCATGCCGACGCCATAGCAAAGCACGAAGGCAGCGTTGGCGGATGCCAGTTCATGGCCGGACAGCTGCGAGCCGAGATGGGCAAGGCCGATCGTGTACATGGCGGCGACGACGCCGCCCCAGACGAACAGGAGGGCCGCCATCAGATGCCAGCTCTGTGCGAAGAACGGCATGAAGACCGTGCCGATGAGGCCGACCGTGGCGCAGGCCAGCAGCAGGTAGCGGCGGTCGGAAACGCGGTCGCTGATCATGCCGATCGGGATCTGCAGCAGCACATTGCCGAGTCCGATCATTGTCAGGAGCAGCGCGGCGTCGGCTTCCGAATAGCCGATGCGATTGCCGTAGACGGGGAAGAGCGAGAAACCGCCGGTCTCGACGGCGCCGAAAACAAGCACGGCGAAGGTCGCGGTCGGCACCAGCCAGATATAGCGCAGGAAGTGGCTGGTCTCGCTGTCGGCGACGATGGTAGGGCTCTCGTTGCGGGCGGCCAGCACCGGAATGGCAGCAAGCGTCACCAGCGCTATGGTGACGCCGAACGGCAGGAAGCCCGTGCTGCCTAGATGGGCGAACAGCCATGGTCCGGCGGCGAAGCCGAGCGACAGCACGGTGGCGTAGATGCCAAGCACAAGGCCGCGCCGGTTCGGCGGGGCGGAGGTGCTGATCCAGAATTCCGACAGGATGAACAAGACCGTCAGGGAGATATGCAGGGCGACGCGGAGCGGAAACCACATCCAGAAATCCGGCGCGAAATGGAAGCCGACGAAGGCGAGCGCGCCGATCGCAATCATCAACAGCATGGTCCAGGCGACGCCCAGCCGCATGGCAAGCGGCGTTGCAAGCGGCGCGCCGGCAATCGAGGCGAGACCGGCGACAGCGGTGTTGAGACCGATCATCGAAGCGGAATGGCCGCGGCTTTCCAGAATGACGCTGAGCAGCGGCATGCCTAAGCCTATGGCGATGCCGACGACGCTGATCGAAGAGATCGCCGCGACCATCGGCAGCCAGTGTACGCGTTCGTCGCCCTGTTGTTGGGTATCGACCGTCATGAGATCAAAATGCTCTGCTTCTAAAGGACTTCGCGGACGAAGCGGTTGCGGACGAGCCGGAAGAACGGCACGGCGCCCCCCGGCCGCAGCAATGGATCTTCGGCAAGCCGACTTTCCAGTTCTTCCAGGATCATGCCGGTGATGTCGGGGATGTCGGCCTTGCGGGCATCGGCAAGCGGCAGCCAGACGAGTTCTTCGAGTTCGTTCGTTGGACCGCCGCCGGGCAATTCCACGGCAACGTCGTGGCGCCAGGCGCTGAAAAAACGCGTGTCGAAACGGCGCACGCGATTGGGCGGAGTGATGGCGCGGGCGACGAAGCGGAGCACGTCCAGCGAGGGGACCACGCCATGTTCGGCGAAACCCTGCCAGTCGCGCTTTGCGGTCGAGAAGGCGCCCTTGCGGCCGATCAGCAGGCCGGCTTCCTCATAGGTCTCGCGAATCGCCGACAGGGCGATTGCGCGGGCCCGCGCCGCGCTCGCGCCGCCGGGGCCAGCGGCCAGCTTGCCTTCTTCTTCACCACGCAGAGGGGCAGCGACGGGAACGCGGCTGTCGGCGGGATCGGTGCGGCCGCCGGGGAAGACGAATTTTCCGGGCATGAAGGCGTGCCCGGCATGGCGCCGGCCCATCAGCACCAGAACGTCCTTGCCCCGTCGATCGAGCAGAATGAGGGTCGCGGCGTCACGCGGACGCAACGCCCGGCCGCTGCGTACGGCCAGGCCCTTATCGAGCTTGTCGACATCCGCCTTGGTCATTCCTTCCATGCGCTCGACCTAGCGGAAACTTCCTTGATGCGAAAGTGGCTTGCGCGTCGCGGCCTTTGCACCAGGGCCGACCGCGGTGCGGCCTGGCTTATCAATGGCTCTCGAATTCGTCCTTCTCGTCGCCGAAGCCGTGCATATAAAGCGCCCATTGCAGGCCGATGACAGCGCCCTTGACCGGCTGCAGCAGCGCAACGGCCAGAATGATGGTTAGCGGCACCCAGATCAGCGCGTGCTGCAAGGTCGACAGTGTGGTGGTCGCCTCAACCGCCATGAAGGAGCCGACCACGATGTGACCGACGATGACGATGACCAGATAGGCAGGCAGGTCGTCGGCGCGATGGTGGTGCAGCTCCTCGCCACAGACCTCGCACTTGTCCACGGGCTTCACGAAAGCGCGGAACAGCTTTCCCTTGCCGCAATGCGGGCAGCGGCCGAGTATCCCGCGCTTGATCGCCGTCCACAGCGGACGCGCGACGCGGCCCGAATGATGCTCGCCGCCGAAAACCTGTTCTTGCACTTGGACGTTACCTGGCATTATCGTCTCCTGCCGCGCGGACCGACGCGCGATTGCGACGCGCGGGCGCGGCCCTTGGCCTTGTGGAACGACCGCCTCGAGCCGGGCAGGGGCTTCGGGTCGGTCAGCATCTCGAAACGCATCGCACCGGCCATTGGCGCGACCTCGACCAGCCGGACTTCGACGCGATCGGCAAGCTGATAGCCCTTGCCGGTGCGTTCCCCGAACAGCGATCGGGCGGTTTCGTCGTAGATATAGTAGTCGCCGCCCAGAGTTGACACCGGAATAAAGCCGTCGGCGCCATACTGCGGCAATTGGACAAAGAGTCCCGCTTTGGTGACGCCGGAGATGCGCGCGTCGAACGTGTCATTGACGCGCTCGGCGAGATAAGCGGCTATCAGCCGGTCGACCGTATCGCGCTCGGCCGCCATGGCGCGTCGCTCGGTTGCCGAGATCAGCGCGGCGACCTCTTCCAGCCGGTCCGCCTCCTGCTGCGCCAGGCCGCCGGGCCCGAGGCCAAGCGCCGCGATCAGTCCACGGTGCACGATCAGATCGGCGTAGCGGCGGATCGGCGAGGTGAAATGGGCGTAGCGCCTGAGGTTGAGGCCGAAATGGCCGATGTTCTTGGGCGAGTACTCCGCCTGGCTCTGCGAGCGCAGCACCACTTCGTTGACCAGCGCCTCGTTGTCGGCGCCGCGCACCCGCTCCAGAATGCCGTTGAACTGGCTCGGCCGCATCTGCGCGCCGCGCGCCAACGACAGGCTGAGCGTCGCCAGGAACTCGCGCAGCGATTCCTGCTTGGCGAGCGACGGCGCGTCATGGATGCGGTAGACGAGCGGCTCTTTTTTGCCCTCCAATGTCTCGGCGGCCGCGACATTGGCCTGGATCATGAATTCCTCAATGAGCTTATGCGCGTCGAGGCGCTCCGGCACGACGACGCGGTCGACCGTGCCGTCGGGTTTCAGCAGGATCTTGCGCTCGGGCAGGTCGAGCTCAAGCGGCTGGCGGGACTGGCGGCCGCGCCTGAGCACGGCGTAGGCGTCCCACAGCGGCTTCAAAGCGCTGTCGAGGATCGGCCGTGTCTTGTCGTCGGGCGCGCCGCCGTCGATCGCGGCCTGCGCCTGCGGGTAGGCGAGCTTGGCGGCCGACTTCATCATGACGCGGTGGAAGGAATGCCTGAGCTTGCGGCCTTCCGAGGAGAAGGTCATGCGCACGGCGATTGCCGGCCTGTCTTCGCCCTCGCGCAGCGAGCACAGATCGTTGGAGATGCGTTCAGGAAGCATGGGCACGACGCGGTCTGGAAAATAGACCGAATTGCCGCGCTTCAAGGCTTCGCGGTCGAGCGGAGTGCCGTAGCGAACATAGGTTGCGACATCGGCGATCGCCACGGTGATGACAACGCCGCCGGGATTCTTCTCGTCCGTGTCGGGCGTGGCGAAGACCGCGTCGTCATGGTCCTTGGCATCGGCCGGATCGATGGTCACCAGCGGCAGACTGCGCCAGTCCTCGCGGTGATCGAGCGTCGCCGGCTTCACCGCTTCGGCCTCGGCAATCACGTCCGCAGGAAAGACATGGGGAATGTCGTGGGCGTGAATGGCGATCATCGAGACCGCCTTCTCGCTGCTCAGCGAGCCCAGCACCGCCAGCACCTTTGCCCGGGGCAGTCCGTAACGGGATGCCCGCGCCGGCTCCACCTCCACCAGATCGCCATTCCTGGCGCCGTTCTGGAATTCCTTGTCGACGATCAGTTCCGGCTGGCGCCGTTCGACAGGCTCGATGCGGAACGTTCCATCCTTCAGCACGCGGAAGACGCCGAGCACGGCGTCGCTGCGCTTCTCGAAGATCTTCATCACCCGCCCGGTATAGGCAGGGCCTGACGGATCGTCGGTCGGGAAAGTCTTGGCAAGCACGCGGTCGCCAATGCCGGGGACCGGGCCGCCGGCGGCGCGCGAGATGCGGATGGCGATGACGGGGGGCGAGCCGGCGCCGGTGTATTCGCTCGGATTCGCCAGAAGCACGCCGTCATCGTCGCGGCCAAAAATGTCGAGCACCGCGACATGAGGCACGGCGCCCGCGCGGGTGAGGCGCTTGCGCTCCTTGTTGAGGAGGCCTTCCTCCTGAAGGTCGCGCAACAGGTCTTTCAGCCAGATGCGGTCCTCGCCGCGCAGCGCGAAGGCCTTGGCGATCTCGCGCTTTCCGGAGCGATCGGGATTTTCGGCGATATAGCGCAGGACCTCGTCACGCGACGGACGATAGTCGTCCTTGACCTTGGCCCTGGTGTCGGCATTGCGCGGATCGCCGTGGCTTCTTCCGGAGATCCTGCGCGCCACGTCCTGCTATCCCTTCTTTGCCGCCCTGCGGAAGGGCTTCTTGCCGCCTCCGCCCTTGGCTTCCTTCTCGGCAATCAGGGCTAGCGCGTCTTCCATCGTCACCGATTGCGGATCCTTGCCCTTGGGCAGGGTCGCATTGACCTTGCCGTAGTTGACGTACGGACCATATTTGCCGTCGCGCACGACGATCTTGCCGCCGCCATCGGGATGGTCGCCCAATTCCTTGAGCGCCGCCGGCGTGGCGCCGTTGCGGCCACCCTTGCCCTTCTGCTGCTTCTCGGCGATCACCGACACGGCGCGGTTCAGGCCGATCGAGAACACGTCCTCGATGCTTTCCAGATTGGCATAGGTGCCATCATGCAGCACGAACGGGCCGTAGCGTCCGAGGCCGGCCGAGATCATCTTGCCGGTTTCCGGGTGCTTGCCGACGTCGCGCGGCAGCCCCAGCAGCGCCAGCGCCTTCTCGTGGTCGATCGAGTCGGGCGTCCAGCCCTTGGGCAGGCTCGAGCGCTTGGCCTCCTTGCCTTCGCCGCGCTGGATGTACGGGCCGAAACGGCCGCTGCGCAGCGTAATTTCCTCGGCGGTGTAAGGATCCTTGCCGAGCAGCTTGACGCCGTCCTCGCCATTGCCGTTCTCGCCATTGGGATTGGCGGCGTCGCCGAGCTGGCGGGTGTAGGAGCATTCGGGATAGTTCGAGCAACCGACGAAGGCGCCGAACTTGCCGAGCTTCAGCGACAGATTGCCGGTGCCGCATTTCGGGCAGATGCGCGGATTGGAGCCGTCCTCGCGCTCCGGGAAGACCAGCGGCGCGAGTTCTTCGTTGAGCGCATCGAGCACGTCCGTGACGCGCAGTTCCTTGATGTCGTCGACGGCGCCGGAGAAATCCTTCCAGAAGTCGCGCAGGACGTCCTTCCAGGCGAGCTTGCCATCGGAAATCTCGTCTAGCTTCTCCTCGAGCGAAGCGGTGAAGTCATATTCGACGTAACGTTCGAAGAAGCTTTCGAGGAAGGCCGACAGCAGCCGGCCCTTTGCCTGCGGCACCAGCCGGCGTCTGTCGATGGTGACGTAGTCGCGGTCCTCGAGCGTCTTCAGGATCGCGGTGTAGGTCGATGGCCGGCCGATGCCGAGCTCTTCCAGCTTCTTGATCAGCGACGCCTCGGAATAACGCGGCGGCGGCTCGGTGGTGTGCTGGGTGGCGTTGATTGCCTGGCGGGCGAGCTGCTCGCCGGAGCGGATCTCGGGCAGGCGGCGGCTTTCCTCGTCCTCGGCGTCCTCGTCCTTCTGGTCGGTATAGGCGGCGATGAAGCCATCGAAGCGGATAACCGAACCGACGGCGCGAAGCTCGGCAGCGCGAGCGCCGTTGACCGCCTCGATCTCGACCGTGGTGCGTTCGATCTCGGCCGGCTGCATCTGGCTGGCGATGGCACGCTTCCAAATCAGCTCGTAGAGGCGCGCCTGGTCGGCGTCGAGATACTGCCTGACCGATTGAGGCGTGCGCCCGAAATCGGTCGGGCGGATCGCCTCATGCGCTTCCTGGGCGTTCTTCGCCTTGGTGGTGTAGAAACGCGGCTTCTCCGGCAGGTATTTCGCGCCGAACTCGCTGACTATGGCGCTGCGGGCAGCCTCGATCGCCTCCGGCGCCATTTGCACGCCGTCGGTACGCATATAGGTGATGAGGCCGGCGGTCTCGCCGCCGATGTCCATGCCTTCATAGAGCTTTTGCGCGACCTGCATGGTGCGCGTGGCCGAGAAACCGAGGCCTGACGAGGCGGCCTGCTGCAGCGTCGAGGTGGTGAAGGGCGGGCCGGGATTGCGCTTGGTGGGCTTGGCCTCGACCGACAATGCCTTGAAGGTCGCGCCTTCGAGCATCGCCTTGATGTCGTCGGCCTGCGCCTTGTTGGCGATGTCGAGTTTTTGCAGCTTCTTGCCGGCAAAGGCGGTCAGCCGCGCCTCGAAACTGTCGTTGCGCGGGGTGCCGAGGATGGCTGCGATCTGCCAGTATTCCTCGCGGATGAAGCGCTCGATCTCGGATTCGCGGTCGCAGACCAGGCGCAACGCCACCGACTGCACGCGGCCGGCGGAGCGGGCGCCCGGCAGCTTGCGCCACAACACCGGCGACAGCGTGAAGCCGACGAGATAATCGAGCGCGCGGCGGGCCAGATAGGCGTCGACAAGCGGCGCGTCGATCTGGCGCGGATTGGCCATGGCATCCAGCACCGAGGCCTTGGTGATGGCGTTGAAGACGACGCGGCTGACCGGCTTGTCCTTCAGCGCGCGCTTCTGCTTCAGGACTTCGAGCACGTGCCAGGAAATCGCCTCGCCCTCGCGATCCGGGTCGGTGGCGAGGATCAGCCCATCGGCATCCTTGACCGCCTTGGCGATGTCGGCGAGGCGCTTGCCCGATGCGGTGTCGACCGACCAGGACATGGCGAAGTCCTCGTCAGGGCGCACCGAGCCATCCTTGGCCGGCAGATCGCGGACATGGCCGAACGAGGCCAGAACCTTATAGTTCTTGCCGAGATATTTGTTGATTGTCTTCGCCTTGGCCGGCGATTCGACGACGACGACGTCCATGAGGTCTCTTAATCAGCTGTGAGGTGGCGGAAGAACTCCGCGACGCGCGACGAAATCCCACTCTTTTCGTCGCTCACATGGCCGTGCTTTTGCGATCGGTCAAGGGGAAGCGGCCAATTTGGGAAGCGGCCGCTGGCAATACACTCTTAGAGTGTATGGCAAAGATCACATTTTTGGGGATGGAGGCATGCACGCCTCGAACCGGGCGGACGACCGGTAAAAGACGACCGGCTGCCGGATCAAGGGAACCGGCAGCCGGGGCATTCAACAGCGTTGCCTCAGTCGGCCTTGACCATGTGCCAGGCGCCGGCGACGCCTTCGCCGGTCATGTCGCCGGCCTTCTCGTCCTTGACGAAGGTATAGACCGGCTTGCCGTCATAGGCCCACATCTTGCTGCCGTCGGTGCGGTCAACGATCGTCCATTCATCGTCGGCCTTGGCCCCGGCCTCGGCCTTCAGCGGCGGCCAGTTGGCGGCGCATTTGTCGTAGCAATTGGATTTGCCCTTCTCGTCCTTGTCGAAGATATAGAGCGTCATGCCCTTGGCGTCGGTATAGATCTTGGTGCCGCCCACTTCGGCTTCCTTCCAGGCTTCGGCGGCCTGGGATGCGGCGGTGCCCAGCAGTAGCGCGGCAAACCCGAGTGCGATTGCTTTCACGGTAGTCTCCCTGAAACAAGCGCGCGGCAGTCGCGCGCTTGTTCGGTCAACGCGTCGGGATGCCTGTTTCTTCCTGCGGCGAAGCGGCGACGTCCCACACAATGGTGATTGGCAGGGGCGTGCCCGCATCGCTATATCGACGCCAGCACAATCGGGACTCATTGGATGGCATTGGACATCGGCTATGTCAGCGCGGTCGGGGCAGGGGCGATCTCGTTCCTGTCGCCTTGCGTGCTGCCGCTGGTGCCGCCCTATCTCTGCTACATGGCGGGCGTTTCGGTCGACGATTTCCGCGGCAATCAGAGCGTGACGGCAAAGGAAGGCGCGCGCGGCGCGCTGCTTTACGCTTCCGTGGCCTTCGTGCTCGGCTTTTCCACCGTCTTCGTGGCGCTTGGGGCCGGCGCCTCGACCATCGGCCGCCTGCTGCGCGTCTGGCAGGAACCGCTGGCGATGGCGGCGGGCGTGCTGATCATCATCATGGGCCTCAACTTCCTCGGTATCCTGCGCATTCCGCTTTTGTCGCGCGAGGCGCGCTTCCAGTCGCAGGGCAAGCCGGCCAGCATGATCGCGGCCTATGTCATGGGGCTGGCCTTCGCCTTCGGCTGGACGCCTTGCATCGGCCCGGTGCTGGGGCCGATCCTGACTTTGGCCGGTGGGCGCGAGACCGTTGGCGAAGGCGCGCTGCTGCTTGCCGCCTATTCGCTGGGCCTCGGCATCCCGTTCCTGATCGCTGCGCTGTTTTCCGGCGCCTTCATGCGCTTCCTCGGCAAATTCCGCGTCCATCTCGGCCGCGTCGAGAAGGCGATCGGCGCGCTGCTGGTCGTCGCCGGCGTGTTTTTCCTCACTGGCGGCGTGCAGAGCGCGTCCTACTGGCTCTTGGAGAATTTCCCGGTTCTGGGAAGGCTGGGATAGGCGCCACCGCCGACCCGGAACGATGGCTGAGAGCCGGTGTTACAAGCTTGTACGCAAGCAGTTGCAACGAGGCGGAAATGATAGCCGAGGCGGATGTGCAGACGTTCTTCAAGGCCTATGAGAAGGTCTACAACGATGCGATCGCCGATAGCGTCGATATGGACGATGTTGGCGCACTGTATTCGACCGGCTTCGTCTCGGTGACGCCGGCCGGTGTCATGGCCGGCGAGAACGGCCAGCAGCTGAAAGACACCATGAAGAAGGGTTTTGAGGCCTATCGCGCGCTGGGCAGCAAGAGGATGACCTGCAACGATGTCTCGGTGATCCCAATCGACCAGGACCATTGCGTGGCCAAGGTGCAATGGTCGGGCGACTATGAGCGCAAGGACAAAAGTTCGGTCACCATCGATTTCGAAGTCGACTATCTCGTCGAACGGCGCGATGGCAGCTTAAAGGTGTTCGGCTGGATTTCGGGCGATGAACAGGCGGAGTTCAAGAAACACGGGCTAATATAAGGACAATGTGGTTTCGATTCTCGTAGACCCGCTGATTAAGAATCAGCTGCTCCACCATCTCACCGGAATTTAACCGCATTGGTGCAGCATGGCCTGCGCTGCTAGCATGCATTGATTCAAACCTTTTTCATACGGTCGCCCATCCATGAGCCAGAGAACCTGCCTGTCCGTCATCCTCGCCGCCGGCGAAGGCACGCGCATGAAAAGCGCGACGCCCAAGGTGCTGCATGCCATTGCCGGCCTGCCGATGGTTGCGCACGTCGTGAAAGCCGCTGAGGCTGCCGGCGCGACCGGCGTGGCGCTGGTGATCGGCCACGGCGCAGATGAGATGCGCAAGGCGGTGCAGAAATTCGCGCCAAAGGCGGAGACTTTCGTGCAGGAGAAGCGGCTTGGCACCGGGCATGCGGTTCTTGCCGCGCGCGAAGCGATATCAAAGGGTTATGACGATATTCTCGTGATGTTCGGCGACACGCCGCTAATCGATGCGCAGGCGCTGTCCGCCGCGCGGCAGAAGCTGGCGGAGGGTGCCGCCGTCGCGGTGATCGGCTTCCGTCCGCCAAGCCCAATCGGCTACGGCCGGTTGATCGAAAAGGACGGTCATCTCATCGCCATCCGCGAGGAGAAGGACTGCTCGGAGGAAGAGAAAAAGATCGGCTTCTGCAATGCCGGCATGATGGCGGTTGCGGCCAAGCATGCGCTGCGGCTGCTCGACAAGGTCGGCAACAAGAACGCGAAGGGCGAATTTTACCTCACCGACATCGTCGAGATCGCCGGCGCGGAAGGGCTCGACGTGGTGGCGACGGAAGCGAGTTTCGAAAGCGCGCTCGGCATCAACAACCGGGCCGAGCTCGCCGAGGCGGAAGCCATCTGGCAGGGGCGCCGGCGGCGCGAGGCGATGCTGTCTGGGGTCACGCTGATCGCGCCCGAAACCGTCTATTTCTCGCACGATACCGAGATCGGCACCGACACGATCGTCGAGCCGAATGTCTGGTTCGGGCCGGGCGTCAAGATCGCATCGGGTGCCAAGATCCATGCTTTCAGCCATATCGAGGGCGCCACAATCGGGTCGAATTGCGAGGTCGGGCCGTTCGCGCGGCTGCGGCCCGGCGCCGATCTTCGAAACAAGGCAAAAGTCGGCAATTTCTGCGAGGTCAAGCAGGCGACGATCGAGGAGGGCGCCAAGGTCAACCACCTGACCTATATCGGCGACGCACGCGTGGGTGCCGCGGCCAATATCGGCGCCGGCGCCATCACCTGCAATTATGACGGCTACTCGAAATTCTTCACCGACATCGGCGAGGGGGCCTTTGTCGGTTCGAATTCCTCGCTTGTGGCGCCGGTCTCGATCGGCAAGGGCGGCTATATCGCTTCCGGCAGCGTGATCACCGAGAGCGTGCCCGACGACGCGCTGGCCTTCGGCCGCGCCCGCCAGAAGACGATTCCCGGCAAGGGCAAGGAGTTGCGCGAGCGCTTCGCCTCGGCCGCCGCGGCGAAGAAGAAGGCTGCGGCGGAATAGCGAGCAGGGACTGAGGATCAGGAAGAACGGCGGCAGCGCGGGCCGCGTCTCAAAGCCGGCTTGCGCGATGCAGCGTGGATCGTCATTTGGAGGATGACGCACCGCCGCGGCAAATGATATTCGCCACCGCAGCAGCATCTGGCAGCGGAGACGAACGGCAATGTGCGTGCACGCATCGGCGCTGAAGCGGCTGAAAAACCGAGCAATTGCGGTAACTGGATCGCAATGGCCCTCTGCAATGATGTTCCTTGAACAGGGTTCCGGTTGACACGGAACGAAACGCAAAGTGACTTTTACGGCAGACCGGCAATCCATAGATAGCGCGGGTTTTCTGCTGGGAATCGGGGGCAAGCGCCATGTGCGGTATCGTTGGAATCGTTGGCCGAAGCCAAGTCGCGCCGCTCATCGTCGATGCGCTGAAGCGGCTTGAATATCGCGGCTACGACTCGGCCGGCGTCGCCACCATCGAAAGGGGCGAGCTCGGCCGCCGCCGCGCCGAGGGCAAGCTGGTCAATCTCGAACGCCGGCTGAAGGACGAGCCGCTCGACGGCACGATCGGCATCGGCCACACCCGCTGGGCAACGCATGGCGTGCCCAACGAGACCAATGCGCATCCGCATTTTTCCGAAGGCGTCGCCATCGTCCACAACGGCATCATCGAGAATTTCGCCGAGCTGCGCAACGAACTCACCCGCGACGGTTATTCTTTCTCGTCGCAGACCGACACCGAAGTCGTCGCGCATCTGGTGGCGCGCGAGCTCGCCAAGGGGCTGAAGCCGGTGGAAGCCGCGCATGCGGCGCTGAAGCGGCTTTCCGGCGCCTTTGCCCTGGCAATCATGTTCAAGGGCGACGAGGACCTGATCGTCGGCGCCCGCAACGGACCGCCTTTGGCCGTCGGCCATGGCGAGGGCGAGATGTTTTTGGGGTCTGACGCCATCGCGCTGGCGCCTTTCACCAATGCGGTCACATATCTGGAAGACGGCGACTGGGCGGTCGTGCGTCGCGAAAGTGTGACCATCTACGACATCGACGGCAGACAAGTCGACCGCAAGCGCCAGCAGTCGCTGTCGACCAGCTTCATGGTCGACAAGGGAAACCGCCGCCATTTCATGGAAAAGGAAATCCATGAGCAGCCGGAGGTGATCTCGCACACGCTGGCGCATTACGTGGATTTCGCATCGGGGGTATCGAAGCCGCTCGACCTGCCGTTCGATTTCGCCAAGATCGGCCGCCTGGCGCTTTCGGCCTGCGGCACCGCCTATCTCGCCGGGCTGATCAGCAAATACTGGTTCGAGCGCTATGCGCGACTGCCGATCGACATCGATGTCGCCTCCGAGTTCCGCTATCGCGAGATGCCGCTTTCGGCCGATGACGCGGCGTTCTTCATCTCGCAGTCGGGCGAGACCGCCGACACGCTTGCTTCGCTGCGCTATTGCCGCAAGGCCGGCATGAAAATCGGCGCTGTCGTCAATGTGCGGGAATCGACCATGGCGCGCGAATCAGACGTCGTGCTGCCGACGCTTGCCGGGCCGGAGATCGGCGTCGCCTCGACCAAGGCTTTCACCTGCCAGCTATCCGTCTTGGCTGCGCTCGCGGTCCGCGCGGGCGTGGCGCGCGGCACGATCTCGCCCGATCAGGAAAAGCAGCTGGTGCGCGAGCTTTCCGAGGCACCGCGCTACGCCACCCAGGTGCTGAAGCTCGATGAGCAGATCGAGCGCATCTCGCGCGAGCTCTCGCGCTACAAGGACGTGCTCTATCTCGGCCGCGACACCAATTTCCCGCTGGCCATGGAAGGCGCGCTGAAACTCAAGGAGATCTCCTATATCCACGCCGAAGGCTATGCCGGCGGCGAGCTGAAGCACGGTCCGATCGCGCTGATCGACGAGAACATGCCGGTGATCGTGATTGCGCCGCATGACCGCATCTTCGAAAAGACCGTGTCGAACATGCAGGAAGTGGCGGCGCGCGGCGGCAAGATCATCCTGATCACCGACAAAAAGGGCTCCGCGCAGGCCGGCATCAAGACGATGGAGACGATCATCCTGCCCGAGGTGCCGGAGATCATCTCGCCGATCATCTACGCGCTGCCGATCCAGATGCTGGCCTATTTCACCGCCGTCTTCATGGGCACCGACGTCGACCAGCCGCGCAATCTGGCGAAATCGGTGACGGTGGAGTAACGCCACATCCCACACGAGCGATCTGTACCAATCCATGATACATAGTCTTGCGGCTAAATGTGTATCAGAGTATGATACGGCGCGTGGGGATTGGCTGTTGATTGTTTCATTCAAAGGCAAGACGGTCGAAGAGGTAGCGGCTGGCAGGGCACCTAAGGGATTTCCGCCGGATCTGGTCGCCCGTGCTGAAAGGCGGCTCCGGGCGATTGATAATGCCGTCCAACTGAATGACCTTCGGTCGCCACCTGGAAACCACCTGGAGGCTCTGAAGCGGGATCGTGTCGGGCAACATTCCATACGCATCAACGACCAATGGCGCATCTGTTTCAGATGGACAGCCGCCGGAGCCGAAGATGTGGAAATTGTCGACTACCATTGAACGGCACTCGCCCTAACCCTTTGAGGATACGGAGTTATGCTCAAGTTTGCACGTCCCATTCATCCGGGAGAATTCCTGCGCGAGGAGTATCTGGTGCCGCTCGGCATGAGTGCCGGCGTGCTTGCAAAGAAGCTTAATCTTCCGCGCACCCGGATCGAGCGCATCGTCAAGGAGGAAGTCGGTCTTACTCCGGATACGGCGCTTCGCCTCGCCAGGTTCTTCAACACCACGCCCGAGTTCTGGATGAACTTCCAGAAGGCCTACGAGTTGGAGATCGAAACGAGCAAAATAGCGTCGGAACTCGAGAAGATCGTGCCGCTGGATACAGCAGCCTGACGATCGCTCTTTAAAAACTTCGCAGTTCCAAACCGGCTCGCGGTTCACTAATCTCAGCGTTGCAACCTGTGCCGCGGTGAACCCATGTCCGACGCCCTGAAGACCTCTGGCATGACCCGGCTGAGGAACTATTTCCTGACCGGCTTCATCGTCTGCGCGCCGCTGGCGATCACGGTCTATATCGCCTGGTCGCTGATCGGCTGGGTCGATTCCTGGGTAAAACCCTATATTCCAGCCCGCTACAACCCCGATACCTATCTGCCGTTCCCGGTTCCGGGCTTCGGGCTGATCGTGGCGCTGGTGCTGATCACGCTGATCGGCTTCCTGACGGCGAATATCGTCGGCCGCGCCATCGTCAATTTCGGCGAGCGGCTGCTTGGCCGCATGCCGCTGGTGCGTGGCATCTATGGCTCACTGAAGCAGATTTTCGAGACGGTGCTGTCGAACAAGGGTGACATGTTCCGCCAGGTGGGGCTGGTGGAATATCCGCGCAAAGGCGTCTGGTCGCTGGTCTTCGTCGCCAACGACAAGGAAACGGAGATCAACCAGAAGCTGGATCAGGAAGGCGATCCGCTGATTGCGGTGTTCATGCCCTGCACGCCAAACCCGACCACCGGTTTCCTGATGTATGTGCACAAATCCGAGATCGTGCCGCTCGACATGTCGATCGAGGACGGCGCCAAGCTGATCGTTTCGGCCGGCATGGTGGCGCCGGAGGTCAAGGCCAAGCTGGTGACGTTGAATGGCGAGCCCGTCGAAGGCGGCCTCGCCAACCCGGCGATTGGCGCCGCTCAGCCGGCGCGCAGCAGCCGCACCGCCTCGTCGCGGCCGAACAGATAAAGCAGCAGCCGTAGCGCCTCACCGCGTTCGGATTGCAATTCCGGGTCGCGCGACAGGATCAGGCGCGCGTCGTCACGCGCGGCTTCGAGCAGATCGGCATGGAACTCGAGGCGTGCCACCTGGAAGCCGGGCGTGCCTGACTGGCGGGTGCCCAGCAACTCGCCTTCGCCGCGCAGTTTCAGGTCCTCCTCGGCGATCTTGAAGCCGTCCTCGGTCTCGCGCATCACCGAGAGCCGGCGTTTGGCCGTCTCGCCGAGCGGTTCCTTGTAGAGCAGGACGCAGGAGGAGGGCTTGTCGCCGCGCCCGACCCGGCCGCGCAGCTGGTGCAACTGGGCAAGGCCGAAGCGTTCGGCATGTTCGATGACCATGATCGTGGCGTCGGGCACGTCGACGCCGACCTCGATCACGGTGGTGGCGATGAGGATGCGCGTTTCGCCCTGCTTGAAGGCGCGCATCGCCTCGTCTTTCTCCGCACCCTTCATGCGACCGTGCACCAGGCCGATCCGGTCGCCGAAGAGCGGTTTCAGCGAGGCGAAACGATCTTCCGCCGACATCAGCTTGATCTCTTCGGATTCCTCGACCAGCGGGCAGATCCAGTAGATCTTTTGGCCATCGGCGACGGCGTCAAGCATGCGGCCGACCAGCTCATCCAGCCGTTCCATCGGCAAGGTGACGGTGCGGATCGGCTGCCGGCCGGCCAGTTTTTCGGTGAGCTTCGAGACATCCATGTCGCCGAAGGCGGTCAGCACCAGCGTGCGCGGGATGGGGGTCGCCGTCATCACCAGCATGTCCGGCGCGTCACCCTTGGCGGTGATGGCGAGGCGCTGGTGGACGCCGAAGCGATGCTGCTCGTCGACGACGGCCAGCACCAGGTCGTGAAACGCCACGCTTTCCTGGAACAGCGCATGGGTGCCGACGACGATGTCGATTTCGCCGCCGGCAAGACCTGCAAGCGTCTCGGCACGCTCGCGGCCCTTCTCGCGCCCGGTCAGGATAGCGAGGCGCAGGCCGGCTTTTTCCGCCAGCGGCGCGATCGTCGCCAGATGCTGGCGCGCCAGGATCTCGGTCGGCGCCATCAGCGCCGCCTGGCCGCCGGCCTCGACGGCGCGCGCCATGGCGAGCAGCGCCACCACCGTCTTGCCGGAGCCGACGTCGCCCTGCAGCAGGCGCAGCATGCGTTCGGGATCGGCGAGGTCGGCGTTGATCTCGCCGAGCGCGAATTCCTGGCTGGCAGTGAGCTTGTAGGGCAGGGCAGCGCGCAGCTTCTCGACGATGCTGCCGTCGCCGGTAAGCGGCCGGCCCGAGAGACGGCGGATTCTGGAACGGACCAGCGCCAGCGAAACCTGCCCGGCCAGCAATTCGTCATAGGCGAGGCGTCGCCAGGCCGAGCCTTCGACGGCAACGTCGATCGGGTCCTTCGGATAATGGATGCGCGCAAGCGCATCGCCGAAGGACGGGAAGGTGTGGCGGCGCATGAAGGCGTCGTCCTGCCACTCAGGCAGCTCCGGCAGGCGTCCAAGTGCCTGGCCGATGGCGCGGCGCAGCACCTTGGACGACAGGCCGGCGGTGAGCGGATAGACCGGTTCGACCAACGGTAGGCCCTCGGCCTCGTCGATCGGTGCGATATGGTCGGGATGGACCATCGTCGGGCGGCCGTTGAACCATTCCATGCGACCCGAGATCACCACACGCTCGCCTTCGGGAAGCATCTTCTGCAGATAGGCGGCATGGGCATGGAAGAAGGTCAGCGCGACCTCGCCGGTGTCGTCATGGGCGTAAACCCTGTACGGCACCGATCTGTTGCCGCGCGGCGGCGGCTGGTGGCGGTCGACGCGCACTTCGAGCGTGACGATCTGTCCCTCGGCCGACAGCGCGATGCCGGGCCGGTTGCGGCGGTCGATGACGGTGTTGGGCAGCACGAACAGAAGGTCGGCCGCGCGCGCAGCGCGATCGCCGAGGTCGGCCGGCACGACACGCTCGATCAGCAATCCGACCTTCGGGCCGACGCCGGCAAGCGAAGTGATCGGAACGAACAAGGGATCGAGGACGGTGGGACGCATCAGCGTGGCGTCGGTTTGGAAACTGGATAGGTCGCGTTCCTTCGCGCCCCCCTCTGTCCTGCCGGACATCTCCCCCACAAGGGGGGAGATTGGCAGTTTTTGCGCCGGCGCACTCTTGCAACCTTGGAGATTGGCGAAAGCCGACATGACATCCAATCTCCCCCCAAGTGGGGGAGATGTCCGGCAGGACAGAGGGGGGCGCGAAGGAATGCAATCATCTCAGGTAGATTGTCGGGCGTCTCACTTTGCCTTGCAAGGCTGACACCGCTCTCTATCCACGCTATATGCGCCGCTTTGGACAGGGATGCGGCGCCATGACCGGAACACAGCGATCAAGCGAGGGGTTGGACGCGCGCCGCCGCAAGCTCCTGTTCCGCTCCTGGCATCGCGGCATGCGCGAGATGGACCTGATCCTCGGTTCCTTCGCCGACGCCGAGATCGGTGCCTTGACCGGCGATGAAATCGACCAATATGAGAGACTTCTCGAAATTCCCGACACTGAATTTTTCCCGATGATCACCGGCGAGCGCCCGGTTTCGCCTGATATCGATTGCGCGGTGCTGCAAAAGATCCTGGCGTCGCGCCGGACCCTGACATTTTGAAAAACGCATATCCATGACCCTCATTCCTTCCATCGGCTTGCCCAAGGGCCGCGCCGGCCAGTTCATCGTCGACGGCATCGCCGACGGCTACGAAGCCTTCGCCCTGGTGCGGACGGCGCAGGAGATCGCGCCCGACAAGCCGGTGCTGTTCGTCGCGCGTGACGGCCAGCGGCTGCCGGCGATCATCGAAGCGCTCGCCTTTGCCGCGCCCGGCCTGCCGGTGCTGGAGCTGCCGGCCTGGGACTGCCTGCCTTACGACCGCGTCTCGCCCGGCGCAGATGCGGCGGCGCGGCGGCTCGACGCGCTTTCGGCCATGATCGCGCTGGCCAAGAAACCGCATCGCGCGGTGATCCTCACCACCGCCAATGCGTTGCTGCAGCGCATCCCGCCGGCCGAGCTGATCGAAGCTCAGACTTTCCACGCCAAGCCGGGAAACCAGATCGACATGAACGCGCTGATCGCGAGGCTGGAGACATCCGGCTTCGAGCGCGTGCCGACCGTTCGCGGGCTTGGTGAATTCGCGGTGCGCGGCGGCATCCTCGACCTTTTCGCGCCCGGCTGGAGCGAGGCGCTCAGGCTCGACTTCTTCGGCGACACGCTGGAATCGATCCGCGTCTTTGACGTCGCGACGCAGCGCACCACCGGGCAGCGCAAGTCGATGTCGCTGCAAGCGATGAGCGAGGTGGCGCTGACACCGGAAACGATCAGCCGCTTTCGCCGGTCCTATATCGAGGCCTTCGGCGCGCCGTCGCGCGACGACGCGCTCTACGCGGCGGTCAGCGAAGGCCGCCGCTTCGCCGGCATGGAGCACTGGCTGCCCTTCTTCTACGAGCGGCTGGCGACCGTGTTCGACTATCTGCCGGACGCGCCTGTCGTGTTCGACCATCTGGCACATGAGGCCTTGGCCGAGCGCCACACGCTGATCCTCGACCACTACGAGGCACGCCGCAAGCAGGCTGACAGCGCGCTCAAGGATGCCGTCCCTTACAAGCCGGTGGCGCCGGATCTGCTGTATCTCTCGCCCGAAAACCTCAAGGCGTCGCTCGGACCGCGCGAGGACATAGACTTCAGCGTCTTCGACGCCCCTGATGTCGGCGGCAAAAAGGTCTTCCATGGCGGCTCGCGGCAAGGCCGCAGCTTTGCCGAGGAGCGCGCCGATCCCAACATCAACGTCTTCGACGTCGTCGTGAAGCACATTGCCGACGAGCGCGCGGCGCGTCGCCGCGTCATCGTCGCCGGCTGGACTGAAGGCTCGCTCGACCGGCTCGGGCAAATTCTCGCGGAGCACCATCTCGGTAATCTGAAACCTGTCGCGACGCTGGCCGAGGTCGAAAAGCTGGAGCCGGGGCAGGCGGGCCTTGCCGTGCTGCCGCTCGAATCCGGCTTTGAGACCGACGATCTGGTCGTCGTCGCCGAGCAGGACATCCTCGGCGACAGGCTCATTCGGCGTTCCAAGCGCAAGAAGAAGGCCTCCGATTTCATAGCCGAAGCCTCGTCGCTGTCGGCAGGCGACATCGTCGTCCATGCCGACCATGGCATAGGCCGCTTCATCGGCTTGCGCACCATCGAGGCGCTCGGCGCGCCGCATGACTGTCTCGAAATCCACTATGCCGGCGACGATCGCCTGTTCCTGCCGGTGGAAAACATCGAGCTTCTGTCGCGCTATGGCTCGGATTCGACTGAGGCGACGCTCGACAAGCTGGGCGGCGGCGCCTGGCAGGCGCGCAAGGCACGGCTGAAGCGGCGCCTGCTCGATATGGCCGGGCAATTGATCCGCATCGCCGCCGAGCGGCAGATGCGTGCAGCGCCCTCCATGATCCCGGCGGAAGGGCTTTATGGCGAGTTCGCCGCACGTTTCCCCTATGAGGAGACCGACGACCAGCAGACGGCGATCGATTCCGTCCTGGATGATCTCGGCGCCGGCAAACCGATGGACCGGCTGATCTGCGGCGACGTCGGCTTCGGCAAGACGGAAGTTGCGTTGCGCGCCGCCTTCATCGCGGCCATGGAAGGGTTCCAGGTCGCGGTCGTGGTGCCGACGACGTTGTTGTCGCGGCAGCACTTCAAAACCTTCTCGCAGCGCTTTTCGGGCCTGCCGATCCGCATCGCGCAGGCGTCGCGCCTGGTTGGTTCAAAAGAATTGGCGGAGACCAAGAAGGGCATCGCCGAAGGCACGGTCGACATCGTCGTCGGCACGCACGCGCTGCTCGGCAGCTCGATCTCGTTCAAGCGCCTCGGCCTGCTGATCATCGACGAGGAGCAACATTTCGGCGTCAAGCACAAGGAACGGCTGAAGGATCTCAAGTCCGACGTGCATGTGCTGACGCTGTCGGCGACGCCGATCCCGCGCACGCTGCAACTGGCGCTGACCGGCGTGCGCGAGCTCTCGCTTATCGCCACGCCGCCGGTCGACCGCATGGCGGTGCGCACCTTCATCTCACCCTTCGATCCGCTGGTCATCCGCGAGACACTGCTGCGCGAGCGCTATCGCGGCGGCCATTCCTTCTATGTCGTGCCGCGTATCAGCGACCTGGCCGAAATCCATGATTTCCTGAGGGAATCCGTGCCGGAGCTGAAAGTGGCGGTGGCGCATGGCCAGATGCCGCCGGGCGAGCTCGACGACATCATGAACGCTTTCTACGACGGTCAGTACGACGTGCTCCTGTCGACGACCATCGTCGAATCCGGGCTCGATATCCCGACCGCAAACACGCTGATCATCCATCGCGCCGACATGTTCGGCCTGGCGCAGCTCTATCAGTTGCGCGGCCGCGTCGGCCGTTCGAAGGTGCGCGCCTATGCGCTGTTCACGCTGCCGGCGAACCGCAAGCTCACCGATACGGCCGAGCGCAGGCTGAAGGTGCTGCAGTCGCTCGACACGCTCGGTGCGGGGTTCCAGCTCGCCAGCCACGACCTCGATATCCGTGGCGCCGGCAATCTTCTGGGCGAAGAGCAGTCCGGCCATATCAAGGAGGTCGGCTTCGAGCTCTACCAGCAGATGCTGGAAGAGGCGGTGGCCGAGGTGAAGGATACCGGCGAGGCGCAGGACGGCGGCTGGTCGCCGCAGATCGCCGTCGGCACCGCGGTGATGATCCCGGAAAGCTATGTGCCCGACCTGCAGCTCCGCATGGCGCTCTACCGACGCCTGGGCGACCTCGAAACCACCGAGGAGATCGACGGCTTCGGCGCCGAGCTGATCGACCGCTTCGGGCCTTTGCCGGAAGAGGTGACGCACCTGTTGAAGATCGTCTTCATCAAGGCGCTCTGCCGCAGGGCCAATGTCGAGAAGCTCGATGCCGGGCCCAAGGGCGTCGTCATTCATTTCCGCAAGCGCGAGTTCCCCAATCCGGTCGGGCTGGTCAAGTTCATCGGCGAGCAGGGATCGCTGGCCAAGATCAGGGCCGACCATAGCGTCGTTTTCACCCGCGACTGGCCGAACGCGGAGAAGCGGCTCGCCGGCTCGGCCGTGGTGATGACGCAACTGGCGCGGCTCGTCGACAAGGCCGCGTAGGCCTGGGATGATGAGGGGACCGCCAAACGCGACGACCAGTCGACTAATTCAATGTCAGGCGTTTTGAAGATCCACGAGTTCAATCGTTACCCGCTGCACGGCCAGTTCTGGCCTCTTGGGTCGAGAACCCGTCATTGAGATAATCCCGGCTCGCTCAAGAATCGCCAATGAGCGTGAAACGTTCGGTTGCGGCCGCGCTGCCAAATTGCACAATTCCGTGACGCTTTGCGGCCGATGCCGATGGATCAGCGCCACCAGCCGACAGTTCTCAGGTGTCAGCGCTCGCAAGATCTGTTCCGGCGTACGTGACGGAGCCATCTATTCAACGGCCGCCGGAGGCCCCGCCTCCCGAGCCGTCACCATTATCGTCCGTATTTTCCTCGGTGAGGGCTCTCTCCAGGGAAACAATAGCTTCCACGAAAGCCGGGAATGCCTTTCTTGCTCGGTCGAGATTTTCTTGAACCTTGTCCGTTTTCAGGTCAAAGCCGTACCGATGCCTCACCAGATGACGAAATCCTTTCAACTCACCGAAAGCCTCGTAAAGCGCAGGGTCGAGGACGGCAGGGCGGATGCCAGCAATTTGCACTGACATTTGATCGAGCACGTCCTGGTGCATCGAAGGCCCTTTGGGGACGAGATCGTCCACATCGTTGGCCAGACTGAGCAGAATATCTTCGATGCCATTGTAGATATTGTGGATTCCAAGCGAAACAGCTGCAACCGCTCCCCATTCGCCAAGTGCCATCTCGCTGCCGTGCTCTGACAAATACTCATCAATCTGCTGCAGCTCTTTTGCCGCGCGGTCGATTTTTGGCGACAGCTTTGCGAATGCCGGATGCTTAAACGCAGTCATTGAGCAGTTCCTGAACCCGTTCCGGCGAAATATCTGACGCAAAAATGAGATCGTAGGGAATATCCATTCCCCGGAGATGGTCGGCGACCAGATGTTCGACCATAGCCCGCCGCGCGGGATCGGTTCTCCCGTGAACCAGCAAGTCGATATCCGAATGAACGCGGAAACGACCTTTGGCGAGGGAACCGACAACGGAGATATCGATCCCGCGGCCTTTTGCGCACTGAAGAATGCGCGACACGCAAGCCTGCGCGGCCCTCCTGCGTTCATCGGCTCGTCGATGGATCAAAGTCTGGATCTTATTCATCGTTCACCGTCGCTTTGACCAACAATGCCCTTTGGGCTAGACAACCACAACAGCGCCCCACCTGCAACGGAACCGCTGCAGGACATATATATCATAAAATGATATTTATCATCCTGTGTGCGGCGATATTCACACTGCGGGCATTAAGCTGGTCACGATATTTCGGGCTGTTCAAGCGGGTCAGGAACACGCGCTTCGCCAGATATGACAGCCTGCTTTACAGCCCATCTTGCCTGTTGTTGGGGCTCGGCTTGTTCCTGTTCGCGCTGGCGGACGCGGCGTAGCGAGGCTGCGTACGCGGCACGGCGGGGAGGCGAACCATTCGCCACCACTGAAAAACCCGGCTAGAATAGGCAGTCGGCTTCGTGTAAGGAGCCGCGACCTCGTATCGAGGCTGGAATGGCGGGCAAGCGCGCTCGCCGGTTTGTTTTGATGCAATTCCGACGGAAATCTCACATTTTTCCTGGAGTTGCTCTGGAAGGGCGTTGGGTGCAGCGATGACGAAATGGTCGCCGAATTCGTGGAGAGCAAAGCCGATCAAGCAGGTCCCGGCCTACCCGGACCTTGGGGCTTTGCAAGCCACGGAAGCGCGGCTTGCGACCTATCCGCCGCTGGTCTTTGCCGGCGAGGCGCGCAAGCTGAAGAAGCAGCTGGCGGCCGTAGCAGCCGGCGAAGCCTTCCTGCTCCAGGGCGGTGACTGCGCCGAGAGCTTTGCCGAGCATGGCGCCGACAACATCCGCGACTTCTTCCGCGTCTTCCTGCAGATGTCGGTGGTGCTTACCTTCGCCGGCGCGCAGCCGGTGGTGAAGGTCGGCCGCGTCGCCGGCCAGTTCGCCAAGCCGCGCTCGTCCGACAACGAGACGAAGGCCGGCGTGACGCTGCCGAGCTACCGCGGCGACATCATCAACGGCATTGAATTCGACGCCTCCTCGCGCATTCCAGATCCGGCGCGCCAGGAGATGGCGTACCGCCAGTCCGCCGCGACGCTCAACCTTCTGCGCGCCTTCGCGCAGGGCGGCTATGCCAGCCTGGAGAACGTGCATCGCTGGATGCTGGGCTTCGTCGCCGACAGCCCGCAGGGCGAGAAATACGAATCGCTCGCCAACCGCATCACCGAGACGATGGATTTCATGCGCGCGGTGGGCATCACGTCCGAAACCAATTTCGCGCTGCGCGAGACGGATTTCTACACCAGCCACGAGGCGCTGCTGCTCGGCTATGAGGAAGCGCTGACGCGCGTCGATTCGACCTCCGGCGACTGGTACGCGACCTCCGGCCACATGATCTGGATTGGCGATCGCACCCGCCAGCCCGATCACGCGCATATCGAGTATTGCCGCGGCATCAAGAATCCGCTCGGCCTGAAATGCGGGCCGTCGCTGACGCCGGACGGCCTGATGGAATTGATCGACCTGCTCAATCCCGAAAACGAGCCGGGCCGTCTGACGCTGATCGCGCGCTTCGGCTCCGACAAGGTCGCCGAGCATCTGCCGAAGCTGGTGCGTGCAGTTAAGAAGGAAGGCCGCAACGTTGTCTGGTCGTCGGATCCGATGCATGGCAACACGATCGAGGCGGCCGGCTACAAGACGCGGCCGTTCGACCGCATTCTCAAGGAAGTGCAGACCTTCTTCGAAGTTCATCGCGCGGAAGGCACGCATCCGGGCGGCATCCATGTGGAGATGACCGGCAAGAACGTCACCGAATGCACAGGCGGCGCCCGCGCCATCACGGCGGAAGACCTGCAGGACCGCTATCACACCCATTGCGACCCGCGCCTCAACGCCGACCAGGCGATCGAGCTCGCCTTCCTGGTCTCGGACCTGCTCAAGAAGAGCCATCCGGTCCAGCACAAGCAGGCCGCCAACGCCTGAATAGAAGCTTGACGCCCATCGTCGGAGGCGCTGGCGGCGATGCTGGCGCCTTTTGACGTCGGGCTGATAAACTTCAAGTCGGATCGCGGGTCATTCCGGATCGGGCGGTCCGGGCGGATCGCCCGGGAAACTGGTTCTGCCGGGCGGAATGACGGCGAAGCTGATCTCCAGGGGCGGTGCCTTAAGCGACCAGTCGAACGGCACGGTCTTGACCGGCAGGCCGGCGATCCAGGCCTGCTGTTGCGGGGAGAGCCTCCAACCGGTCGGCCACACCAGCAGCATGCCCTGATCCCGCAGGCGCTGGTCCGTGATCCAGGGGGCAAGGCGCCTGTCGAGCGTCGTGAAAATCGACGGCTGGTCCGCCGCTTCCAGCCCGGCAAGCTGAGCCACGCCATCCTCGCCGCCGACGATGCCCAGTGGTGCTGGCACCGTCTCATGCCAGATCGCTTCGGCCGTCTGCGAGATCGATCGTGCCGGCCAGCACATCGGCTGCAGTCGGCCGAGGACGTTGCAACTGGACCAGCGTGTAACCGCATAGGCGCTCGATACGCCGACCACGCAGAGCAGTGCCAGCAGCGTCAGTCGGCGCAACTCGGCCGCCCCCAGGCGCTGGCCCAAGAGTGCAACCGCGAGGGCGCCGACCAAATTGTACATCGTCGCGCCCCAGGACTCGCCGGTGCCGGTGAACAGCGACGCGGCCATGATCAGGAGCGCCGGCCCCAGGCCCATCCATGCCAGGTAGACAATCGCGCGTCGCTCGGGGGCAGGGCGGGCCGGCAAGGGGTCTCGTGCCGGGTCGGCCCGCCGTCGCAGCAGGCCGGAAATAGCAAGAACGGCGGGAAGAGCGGCAAGCCCTGCAAGCTGAACGCCGATATAGTAGAGCCGGGCCCGGTTGGCGAGCACCCAGGCGTTGCGATGCTCGGCATAGGTCAGCGGCAGAAAATCGAGGCGGAAAAGCGCAATTGCCAGCGGCGCCGCGAGGCCCAGAAAAACCGCAAGACCGAGCCATGGCCATGGGGTGGCAAGCCGGCTTCGGGCGCGGGCGTCGTACAAAATCCAGATACCACCGAAGACCAGCAGCAGAGCCGTCGAGAACTTGGCGTAGAGCCCGATGCCGGAGACGAGGCCGAGGGCGAGCCACCAGCCTGGACGGCCGTCGCGCGCCGAGCGCCACAGCAACCATGAGATTGCGGCCCAGAACGGCATCTGCGCATAGTCATGGTTGAATTGCGGGGTCGGCCAGCCGAAGAAATAGATCGGCGGCATCAAGAGCACGGCGGCGATCGCCCGGGTCGGACCCATGATGTCGCGCGCTAGAAAGTAGACCAGGACGAAAGTCGTCGAGATCATCAACTGCGACAGCATATATTGCGGCCAGCGGAATGAGCCGGTGATCAGGTGGCTGATCTCCAGCAGCCAGCAGGGGAGTTGCGGGTGCTTGTAGGTCAGCAGCACCCATTCGCGGCCCCACATGAAACCCTCGACGACGTCGCGCGGCGGCCCAACGTTGACGAGCGCGGGCATGACCGTCCAGCAGGCGATCTGGATCGTGCACAAAAGCGCCAGCAACCGCCATGGATGCCGGACCAGACCGTTCCAGATGGAAGACAGATCGTCTTCCGCCGCAGCCGCGGCGGGCCAGACATGCACGGATTCACTGGTTCTCGACATACAGGCCTAAAATCATACCGATGGATTGCTGAACAGTCCGATAGCAAAAGCTTACGAAAAAGTATTCTTCCGCAACATTGTAAAACCAAGATTGCGATGGAACCCGTCGCCGGCGCTTCGGGCAGGACCGGCCGGCCGATCGTTGCCGGAGCCCGTCCGTGGCGCCGCGGTTTTAGCAATACAGGTTCCCCCATGCGCCATCAGCATGCCGTCATCCATCACCGTGGGCTCGATTTCTGGTCGGCGCGCGCCGCGGTTCTCGTCGTCATCTGCCTGCAGCTTCTGGTCATCAACAACCTGTCCTTCGGTCCGCGCTGGCTGGCCCCTTCGGTGGAGGCGGCGCTGCTCGTGCCCTTGTCGATCGCGACGGCCTGGACGCAAATGGCGACGCGCAGTGCAGTCGACCATGAACATTGGTACGCGATCGGCCAACTTCGCCTTTACATCCGCCGCACGGCACTGGTGATGACGGGAGTCATCAGCATCATGAATTGCGGATCGCTGGTCTTCCTGGTGCGGGCATTGCTGGAAGGGCATGCCGGGGCCGGCACGACTCTGCTCATCGACGCGCTCAACATCTGGGTCACCAACGTGATTGTCTTTGCGCTGTGGTTCTGGAGCACTGATCGGGGCGGTCCGCCGACCTGCGGGCTGGTCAAGCGCGCGCAGGCAGACTTCCTGTTTCCGCAAATGACGCTACCCGATCGCGAGATACAGGGCTGGCTGCCGGGCTTCGTCGACTATGTCTTCCTCGCCTTCACCAATGCCACGGCGTTCTCGCCGACCGACACCTTGCCGCTCACGCAGCGCGCGAAGCTCCTGATGATGGCCGAAGCGATGATCTCGCTCCTGACGATCGCGCTGGTGGCGGCGCGTGCCGTCAACATCCTGGCCTAAAACTGTATCGATATTCAGGTGAGGTCGGCCTGCGAATGGCGGCCTCCTGCGCTTCCGGTGCTCACGTACTCGAAGTATGCTCCGCTCCGGTTCTCGGAGGCCACCATTCTCGGCTCGTCCTGACCTGAATCTCGATACAGTTTTCGAAGTTCAGTAGCCGCGCTCCCAGCGCATGCCGGCCAATCGCGGATCGGCAAAGGCGGTGCGTGAGAATTCCAGCCGCTTGTCCGGGAATTCGCAGATGGCCTGAAGGCCGAAAGAGCCGATCCGGATGCGCCAGGTCTGCGGCTCCAGCGGTTTTGCCTTGGCAAAGCCCTTGCACGTCAACAGCGCGATATTGACGCCCTTGGGATCGCGCACCGAGCGATAGCGGATCGCCTGCAGCTCGGCCTCACGCGCGACATCGGCGATCGCCTGGCAGGCGGTGTAGTCGGTCGCGTGCGTCCAGGCCTTCTCGTCGCGATCGAGCGGCGGCTGTGTCAGGTCGATTGCGCGGTCGCATTTTATCGCGGCGGCGAAGGCGGTATATTCCGCCGCGTCGCTCGGCCATTGCGTCGCCGGCGATTCCGCAAAAAACAGCAAGCGGTAGAAGGCCATCTCCGCCACCGCCGTCAGCGCCGTCTCGGCGGCGTAATAGACGCCTTTCGTCTTGCCGGCGCGGCGGAAGCGGGAGCCGTATGGATAGACGGAGCCATAGCGAAAAGGCGTCGCCAACAGGTAGTGGAGATGGCGGCACTCAAGCGGGATCCGCGGCTTGGTGTCCTCGATGAGGTCTTCCAGCAGCGCCTGCTCATCGAGCGTGTCGATGAGCTTAAGGGTCGAGACGCGGTGCTGCGCCTCGACCATCCGCCAGTACTTGCCTTCGAGCCGGACGGCCTCAGACGAGAGCGCGCCGGGAGTCCAGGTAGGCAATGACATCGACAAGTCCGGCAATCGTCAGGATTTTTTCGAGCGGCGTGCCGTCGAGCGTGGTGTTGGGATTCTTCAGCCACGCCCGGGCGACGGTCTCGTCGCCGCCGACGATGGCGTCGAGCGAACGGAACAGGCGCACGAACAATACGGCCAACTCGAACGGCTTGGTGCCGCGTTCAAGCAGGAATTCCTGCCGGCGCATGCGCGAGACCGTTGCTTCCGACACGCCGATGACCAAAGCAAGCGTCCTGGCGGTGATATCGAGCAGGTCGGCCGCACGCAGCGTGGCCTTGGTGATGACGGCATTTTCGGCCGCCGTCGCGGCCGCGACTGAACGTTGCATTAGCGCACCCTTTCATTTCTGTGGAAAATATAGTCCACAAAAATTCGTCTGGAAAGGGGTGCGTCAGTCTTTCTTGTAAAGCAGCCAGCCTTTGCCAGCCCGGCTTACCATGGCCGAGTGCTTTGTCACACGGTTGCGGCCGCCGACCTTGGAGCGGTAAAGCGCCTGGTCGGCCTTGGTATAGAGATCCTCGGGGTTTTCCGCCTCCGAGGCCATGCAGATGCCCAGCGACACGGTAACGGTGCCGTAGTTCATGCCGGTCTGGCTGCCGGTGAACGGGGTCTGCTCGACGAGCGCGCGGATGCGCTCGGCGATCTCGTATGTGGCTTCCTCGCTGGCGCCTTCGACGATAAGCGCGAACTCCTCGCCGCCGGTGCGCGCGACAAATATGTCGGCACGCACGCTGGACTGGAAGATCTCGGCGATGATCTGCAGGATCCTGTCGCCGACCGGGTGGCCGTAGCGATCGTTTATGTCCTTGAAATGATCGATATCGGCAAGGATCAAGGCGTTGAACAGGATGCCGCGGTTGCTGTTGTAGATCCGGGTGATCTCCTTGTCGAAGGCGCGGCGGTTCCACAGCTGCGTGAGCGGGTCGGTGTCGGCAAGCCGCTTGTATTCCTCGAGCTTCGACTTGACGCTTTCAAGCTCGGCTGTCTTTTCGCTGAGCGTGCTGGCGATCTGACGGCCGTGGTCGATCGTCGAGCTGGTGGCGGCCGACATGGCGCCTGCGATCTTCTGCAGGAGCTCTTGCGAAAGCAGGCTGCGATTGCTCAGGCCGCTCGAGGTCTCGTCGAGGATGCGGCCGTACTTCTCGATATGCGAGCGCTCGCTGCGCAACAGCGCGGCGATGTCCTCGAGTTCCTTGGCCACCACCTCACGGGCGTGCTCGACAATGGCGGGGCCGTGGTGCTGCGGGAAGAAGCTCCGTCCGATGCGGTCGAGATCTTCCTGGGTCGGGCGGTTGCTCAACGAGACGACGGCAAGGCTGAGTTCGCGATTGCTGCTGCTGAGCGCCTCGTAGAAGATTTCATAGTTACGCGGCAGGCCAAGCACGCCGAGCTGTCGCATCGTCGCCACGACGGTGCTGGCGATGTCGGTGTTCCTGTCGGTCGGAATGGCTGCCGGCTTCATGTTCTGTTCACTGCCCCTTCAGCGCGACCGGAGACATGCCACCGCCGGGAGTCGCTCACGCGGGGATTTGAATCAGAATTGTGGTGCGACGGCGCGTCCCCAACACGACCATCGCTTGTGGGAACCATAGATGCAGTTTCGCTAAAGTTTCCTTAATAGCCTGGATTTCCTCATTGTGCCTGCTACCACAGGGTGCAAAGCGGTGCAGACGCAGGTTTTGAAGCACGTCCTTGCGATGTCGCTTTTGCCGATGCCAGACGTCGATGAAACTGGAATCCTGTGCGCTGATTGGATTGAGGCGGAAGCAACAGGAGGGTGGAATGGACGATAATCACAGCGGATCGTGCCTGTGCGGGGCGGTGCGTTTCAGAACGAAGGGCCCACTACGCGGGGTGATTTATTGCCATTGTTCACAATGCCGCAAGCAGAGCGGCCATTTCTACGCCGCAACCAACGTTGCGGACGCCGACATCGTTATCGAAGGCATGGAAAACCTCACCTGGTATGAGGCGTCCGACTTCGCCAAGCGTGGCTTTTGCAAGACATGCGGCTCGGTGCTGTTCTGGAAGCCGAAAGGCGATGCCTATGTTTCGGTTATGGCTGGTTCATTCGAAGAACCGAGCGGACTTCAGGGCGAATGCCACATCTTCGTCGGCGACAAGGGCGATTACTATTCGATCGAGGACGGGTTGCCGCAGTTCGAGAAATCGGCGCCCTCGATAAAGGTCGCGGGCGGATGAATTTTGCGGCGGCTGCCTTATTCCCTTGATCCCACCATTGCGATATCCCCTGCCGGTGACTCGCAACGGGGCAGAGGCATGCAGCGGCTGATCGATGCTTTTATCAATTCAGTGCGGGCTTTCCGCAAGTTGGCCGCCCACGAAAAGGCGTTCCAGCAGGAATTGCTGTTGCTGGCGCTCGCCTTGCCGGCCGGCTGGTTCATCTCGGTTTCATGGCGCGGCTATGCCCTGCTGATCGGCGCTGTGCTGCTCCTGATCATGGTCGAAGTGCTCAACACCGGCATCGAGGCGGCCTGCGACGCAATCTCGCGCGAATTCCACATCGACATCCAACTTGCCAAGGACTGCGGTTCGCTGGCCGTGCTGATTTCGATCGTGATCGCCGGCGGCGTCTGGGGCATCGCCCTCGTCGAACGCCTTGTCGGCGCGCCGATTTGATCCTCGCGGATTGATCAAGATCCTGCCTGGTCTTCCTTGGCGCGTTCGCGCTTCGCGAAGTGATGGCCTACCAACCAGGCGACCACGGCGATAACGATGCCGACGCCGAGGGCGATGAGCAGGCGCTCATGGCGAGCAAACGCCTGGCCCACGATTTCCTCCGCGCCCAGGCCGAAGACATAGCCGATGCCGCTGAACAGGGCCGACCAGACCGCGGACGAGATGGCGTTCAGGATGACGAAACGCGGCATGGACACGGTCGACAGGCCGGCGGCGACGCCGCCGACCAGGCGCATGCCGTAGATATAGCGGTTGGTCAGCACGAAAATGTTGGGATGGGTATTGAGCAGGCGATAGGCGCGGCTGAAGCCCGGACGCCTGCGCAACAGTCTCACATAGCGATGTTCGGCGAAGCTGCGCCCCATGGTGAAGAAGAACGTGTCGCCGGCGAAGGCGCCGAGGAAGGCGGCAAAAAAAGTCTGCCACAGCACGAAAACATGCTGATGGGCGAAGAAGCCGCCCAGGATCGCCGCGCTTTCGCCTTCGGCCACGCAGCCCAAGAAGACCGCGATCAGCCCATATTGCTCGATGAGGCGGTGGATGGTCTCGTTCATTCCGTTGCGGGCCGCGCGGACAGTTTTTCGTCAATGCGCCTGATCTGCTCGGCCATGCGCAGGATTTCGTCACGCATGCCGATGATCTCGCTATGGCGAAGCTCGTCGAGCTTTTCATGCAGGGCCATGATCTCGATCTCGGCCTTCAGATTGACCTCGTAGTCATGGGCGGCGTCGATGCGGTCGCGCTCGGTCTGGCGGTTCTGCGACATCATGATCACCGGCGCTTGAAGGGCGGCCACCATCGACAGAACAAGGTTGAGGAAGATGAAAGGATAGGGGTCGAAGGCGTCGCGGGTGAGCAGCCAGGCATTGCCGGCAGTCCAAAGAACAAGAAAGGCCAGAAAGCTCAGGATGAAGGACCAGGAACCGCCGATCCTGGCGATGGTATCGGCAATACGGTCGCCATAGGTCTCGTGGAAGGCCACGGCCTTGTTGGTGTCGCGCGCGATGGTGGTGCGCTCGAGCGTCGACTGGAGCACGCGGCTCTCGAGCGGACCGAAACCGTCCGGCTTTCGCTTGAGCAGACGGTTCGCCATGTCTTCGACGGTCTTGTTCATTTGTCCCCTCCTTCGGCCGGGTGTCGATAGAGGTAGATGCTGCCGGGCCGCACGTGAAGTGATAGATTGCGGCAAGCAGGCGGGGACAATGATGCTCGATTTCCAGAAAATCCATGCACGGGCGGCAAAGCGCAAGGGCGGAGAGGCCGTGCTGGCGCCGTTGCTTGGCCCCGCGCCCGACAATATGGCAGTGGCAAAGATCCCCGACGACCGTATCCTCTCCACCATGGCCGAACGCATTTTCGCCGCGGGATTCGTGTGGCGGGTGATCGAGCAGAAATGGCCGGGTTTCGAGGAAGCGTTCCTAGGCTTCGAGCCGAAGCGGCTTCTGTTCCAGCCGGACGACTTCTGGCACGAGCTTGCATCCGACAGCCGCATCGTGCGCAATCCGCAGAAGATCAAGTCGGTGCGCGACAATGCCGCCTTCGTCGATCGCGTGTCGAAAGAAAATGGCAGCTTCGGCAAATTCATCGCCTCCTGGCCCGCGGACGATCAGGTCGGCCTGACCGCGTATCTCGCCAAGCATGGCAGCCGGCTCGGCGGCAACACCGGCCAGTATTTCCTGCGCTGGCTCGAATGGGACACGTTTGTCGTCTCCACCGACATGGCGGCGGCATTGCGCGATGCCGGCCTCGATATCGCCGAAAACCCGACCTCGAAGCGGGACCTCGACAAGATCCAGGCGCAGATCAACCAATGGTCGGCCGAGACCGGCCTGCCGCGCCGCCACATCTCGCGCATCCTGGCGATGTCGATCGGCGAGAACCGCTCGGCAGAGGCATTGCGCGAATATATGAGCGACTAGTTCCCCCCGATACAGGGATTTTGAAAGGCTGCCATATGTCTTGGTGTGAGATTTTCCGTTCATTTGCGTGAAATCAGCGCAAACGCCGGAGATTGGTTGAAGCCGCCCCAACGTCGTCATTCTATGGCGGAGCAAGGAGCGAAGCGACGCGCAGACCATAGAATCCTGTGTGTTGGTTCTGGTGTATGGTTGAAGTGGGAAGGAGGCCGAGTGGATCTTGGTCGTCCTTTCGGAC
>NZ_VFUG01000030.1:0-29863 GCF_006440615.1 Mesorhizobium sp. B2-6-2
ACAGTTGGCATTTGAAGCTCTCGCAATTGCGGCTCGTAGCGGTCGAGGGCGGCCAATAGACGATCCTGCCAACCCGGTGCCGGGTCCCATGCGGTCACCTCATGCGTGCCAGTAATGAACAATGCCACCCAGCTCGCGCCTATGGTTCCTGTGCCAATGCATGCGACGCGCATAGTTTACCTCATATCAATGGATCTGGAGAGTGACTTCTCAGGTGGGCTGCGAGAAAACCCGAAGAACCTGAAGCGATGACAACATTAGGCGCCAAGGGCCTCAAGCGTCATCCGGCATATGGTTGTGATGTCGTAGATAGGCAGCCCTGTCATACGACGGATTGCCGGCGTTATCGGCGGGAATCCAGTGCACGTGAACAGTAACGCAGCGATCTCCGGATGTGCGCCGCGGAGCCGGGCGACGCAAGCTGCCACATCATTCTCAATGTCGGCGATATCGGTCGGTTGCGGCGGACGCATGGACGCGTTTTCCAAAATCTTACCGCCTTCAATGCCGCCGATGACGATCCGATCCCGGTCGGCCTGATCACTGAGCCCAAGCAAATCATCTCGAAACACTCGTGAATCAGCTGTGACGACAGCGAGTTTGGCTTTGGGGGGCAGTTGGCGGAGCAGCGTCGGCACTAGGAGCAGACTGGACATTACGACCGGGACGCTTACAGCCGCAGCCACCGCCGCCTGATGCCGGACAGCAGAGCCGCAGTCCGAGGTGATTACGACCGCGCCCCGCTCTACGAGCCTCCGAGCTGCTGTCACAAAAGCCGGCTGGAGCGCAGGTTCGCCCAGCATGACAACATCCGCCCAAGCTCCTTCGACGGTTTCTGATATGACGGGAAAGTCGAAAGTAGCTGAACTAAACAGCGAGCCGGACGGCGGCGCCGGCGGCGTCACGCCGGGTGGCAAGGCAGGTTCCAAACCCAGAATTCCAAGGCAGCTCTCGATTTGCGACGTCATTCTGGCCTCCATCATCGTTCGCTGCATGGGATACCCCAGTGCGGTCATCCGCGCTTTTTGACGCCGAGAATTGACCGTGCTTCGGCAGGCGTGGCGACGCTGGCGCCCATGCGCTCAATGATCCCAACCGCATTGTCTACGAGCTCGGCATTGGATGCCAGCAGCCCTCGTCGGAGATAGATGTTATCTTCCAAACCCACCCGAACGTGCCCACCCATTGGCACCAACTGTCCAACCATCGGCATTTCATCTGCCCCGCAGCCAAATCCGCCCCAGACTGCCCCAAAAGGGAGAATCTCACGCATCGCCTGCACAGCGCTCGGCACAGCGGGAGCGCCATAACCTGTGCCGAGGCAAAATTGGAAAAGGGGCGGGCTGCCAATTATGTTTTCGGAGATGAGTTTCTTAGCGACTTCGATGTGGCCTAAATCGAAGCATTCGAGCTCGGGCTTGACACCAGCCTCGCGCATGAGTGCCGCCATCTGTCGCAGATCGGACATACGCGCAACAAAAATCCGCTCACCAAAAGCCATCGTTCCGCAATCTAGGGTGCTAAGCTCTGGCTGAAGTTTGACGGCATGGGAGCAGCGTCCAATTGCGTCCTTAAGTGTGCTAGTTTTCCTTATTTTTAAAGGATTCAAAGAATCAAGTTCAAGTTCACCATCCATTCCACAGGTTAAGTTGATGATGACGTCCGTCGCCGCGTCCCTAAGCTTCTTAACAACCTGTTCATAGAGCTCAATTCGGTTTGATGGGGCTCCCGTGTCAGGCTCACGGACGTGAATGTGCACAATCGCAGCCCCAGCCTTTGCAGCTTCCAGTGCAGCTTCCGCGATTTGCGATGGCGTTTTGGGGATATTTGGATGCTTCGCAAGAACCGCGCCCCCCCCTCCGGTGACCGCACAGGTGACAATGACTTTCCGGGACATCAGAAATCCTATTTCGGTATCTCTTAATTGTTTAGTCTGGCGCCAACACACTCGATGGTGCTACCGAGTGGTCACACAAGGGAAGGATAGGCATGGCGGCCGATCATTAAATCTGGCGTATTCTTCACGTGCGTCACGTATTGGTCAAATATTGATTGTCGCCGCCGATCATCTGGATGCGAGATGACTGTGCGCGGACGCTGGTCGGAGATCTAAAGCGCGTCGCGTTTGAACGAAATCAGGCGACGTCAGGTTGCCCCCGATGAGCCCTCGTTCATAGCTGGACTCTTCTCCTTGTTGAGCTGCTCCCCGTCTTTGGATCGCCCAGGCTGGAACTTCCGGGCTGATTTGATCCGATACCATTCTTTGGACCGCCGGAAGGTGGAGTTTTCCGGCTGTTTCACGATGGCGGGCTGACGGCGCCATCGGGATTGAGCAACGAGATCGGAACCTTGTGCCCGATTGCGCCATGGGGGCGCACCTCGTTGAACAACTCAGCGACGCAACACCCACGGGACCGGCCCGGAGCGCGAGCTTCTCTACGATGGCATCCTTGGGTGGGTAGCCAAGTCCATATTCACGAAGTGATCGATCGGAATGACGCAGCAGTCTTCTGCTGTAGCGTTTTCGGCCAAGCCTCGGATCGGTGGTTGGAGGTCCCGGCTTGGATGTTCGATCGGATCCTCAGTAAGAGTTGGCGCATCACGACTGCTCCGCACGTCGACCTTGCCGCGCTGGGCACCCTGGCGAAGCTGCTCCTCGACACCGGAGCCCCATCGCAATCGCCGGAGATGGGCGCAGCATTGGGCTCTCACGCGAATCGGGGAGATGTCCATGCCGCGCCAGCCCACGACATACCAGTTCGATCTGTTCTTGAAGCCGAACGACGCCAACACGGGGCAGACGCCGCAATGGCAGGCGCTGCCGGCCGCGACGCGCCGATCAGTGACGAAGCTGACGGTCAGCCTGATCCTCGGGCACGTCGACGGCGAGGGTGCCGTACAACGGGAGTGCGCGGATCATGATGCATGAGAAGATTGGGCCGCAGCATCTGGAGCGTAAAGCGATCCTGTATGTGCGGCAGTCGTCAGCCCATCAGGTCCTGCACAATCGTGAGAGCAGCATGCTTCAGTATGCGATGCGCGATCGCCTGACGGCGCTTGGCTGGTCTCGCGTAGAGACGATCGACGACGATCTCGGCCGTTCTGCCGCCGGCGGCGTCGCGCGTGCCGGCTTCGACCGGATGGTCGCCGAGGCCTGCCTCGGCAAGGTCGGTGCGGTTGCGGCGCGAGAAGTGTCTCGGTTTGCCCGTAACAGCCGCGACTGGCAGCAGCTCATCGAGATGTGCCGCGTCGTCGACACCGTGCTGGTCGACCAGGAGACGGTTTATGCGCCGCGGCAAGGCAACGATCGGCTGCTATTGGGGCTGAAGGGGAGCCTCAACGAGTATGAGCTCGATCTTCTGCGCCAGCGTTCCCTTTCCGCACGCTACGAGAAGGCCCGGCGCGGTGAACTCGTCGTGGCAGCTCCTGTCGGCTTCGCGAAGGTCGGCGATCGTCTTGAGAAGGATCCTGATCGGCGTGTGCAGGAATCCATTACCCTGGTGTTCGACAAGGTTGCTGAGCTCGGCAGCGCCCGTCAGGCCTTGATGTGGTTCCTCGAGCATGGGTTGGATTTGCCCGCCAAACGCAACAACGGCGATGTGGTCTGGCGCAGGCCGAACTATGCGACCATCCACCGCATGATCGACAACCCGATCTACGGCGGCGCCTACGCCTATGGTAAAACTCGTGTCGCGCCGGGATTTGGCCGATCCGCCGTTCGAGCAGGTATCCGACGCAGGACGCGCGAGGAATGGCTGGCGCTGATCCCACACAGCCATGAAGGCTATGTCAGTTGGGAAAGGGCAGAGGCGATCCGCAAGATGGTGAGCGACAACGGGGCGCCCAAGCATGGCGACGCTCTGCTTGCCGCGCTTGTCCGCTGCCGGCGCTGCGGCCGCAAGCCCACGCTGCGGTACACGGGCACCAAGCACAACATTCCGCGCTATTCCTGCTGGCGGGGTCTGCTCGACAATGGTGAGCCGCAATGCATCGCCTTTGGGGGACTGCGCGTCGATGATGCGATTGAGGAAGCGCTCCTGCGTGTCGTGGAGCCGGGAGCGATTGCTGCCGCTGCCGGAGCTGAGGCGCAAGCTGCCGATCGTCGTGACCAGGTCCGGGACGCCCTCAGTCGGGATCTTGAGCTGCCCGCTACGCCGCCGACCGGGCCTTCCGGCAATATGACGCGGCCGATCCCGAGAACCGGCTGGTCGCGGCGGAACTGGAAGCGCGTTGGAACCAGGCACTCATCCGTGTCGGTGAGATCGAGAGCAAGATCACCGCGCATGATGCCGCGACGGCCCGATATAGTCGGCATCGCGACGATCAGCCAGCGGCCGGTGACACTCATATCGGAGCCGCCAGCAGCTTGGGCAAGCGGACCAAATTGTAGGCCGCCAAGTTCAAGGTGAAGGCCGCGCCCACACGGGCGCATCCCATGCCGGCCGAGGCTTTGATCCAGCCGAACACCTCCTCGATCCGCTTGCGGCAGCGCTGGCTGGCATCATAGCCCGGATGGCGCTTCGTGCGGTCATCGATCGCCGTCACTTGAGGCTTGCCGGTTTTGCTCAGATGGCCGACGGCGATATGCGGCGTGACCTTGCGCTCGCGCAGGCCCTTGATGAACTGGCGCACGTCATAGGCGCCTTGTCGGCGCCCAGTGTGATGCGCCGCCGCAACGGTCTGCGATACAACATGGCGAGAGCGGCATCACGCTCGCCTGTGCCCCTGGCCTGGGTAATGCCACCATCGACCGCAAGCCCATGACGGTTCTCCATCAGCGCATGCCCCATATAACAGAGCCTCGCCGGCTGCCCGTCGCCCTTCTTGTAGAGCCGCGCCTGCGGGTCGCTCGTGCTCTGGTGTGTGTCGTTGGAGCGCTTCTCCTTATGAAAGCCGCGCTCAGCGTTGCGCCCCGCTCCATCCGGGCCGTTGTCGTCCCCGTCCTTGCGGCGGAAGCTCTTGATCGAAGCCCAGGCCTCGATCAGCGTCCCGTCCACCGAGAAGTGATCCGACGACAAAAGCCGCCGCGCCAGCACTTCTTCAACAGCCTGCTAAAGCGCTGACCACGTCTCGGCCCGACAGCTGAACCGGGGATCGAGCACAGGCACGTAGCGGAGAACGTATCGACGACCGTCAGCACGCGGATCTTCTTGCCCGTAGCGAGCTGATCGTGGACGAAGTCCATCGCCAGACCTCGTTCGGGCCCCTCTTGGCGGCCGTCCCGGAGCTTCGCGCTTCGGTGTTTTGTTCCTGAGCTGCAAGCCCAGATCCTTGTAAATGCGGTAGGTCGGCTTCATGTTGATGTCCCACCCTTCCCGCATGAGCTCACGTGGACACGTCGGTAGCCATAGCGAACGCGTGTCGCGCAAATGTCCTTGAGCCGAGCCTCGATGCCGGTCTGATCGCGGCGGCGGGACTTGTAGTGATAGGTCGACGTGTCGAACTTCAGAACCGGCAGGCCCGCCGGATCGTCTGGCGCCGGCCGAGCAAGACTTATCGGCCGCGATTGGCTGGCTGATTTCCTCGTTTCTAATTGATTTATGTAGATTTTTGCTTTCGTCACGGAGGTCTTTCCGGTATGCAATTTGGGTGTAGGAACAAGCTCCCTCAACCGCTGATTCCTAATTCCCTCGCCCGGATCGCCTTTCTGAAGGCGACCGTTTCGGCCCGTGACGCCACCATCGGTATTGATAGTCAATGGTCTTTTGCTTCGAACTTGTAATGACGGGCGCCTTAAGTGCCCGACGCACTCGATCAGAGGCGAATCTTCGATATCGCGTCGTTTGATGACCCATGGTGGCCTTTGCAATATGCTTGGCAGGAATGATTCCGGCGGCATTATAGGCACTGCGGAAGCGTGAATCGACGCCGAGCCCGGCAAGTTGCGTCTTGGCGGCGCCATGGCGCTCTTCGTCATCAATAGATCCAACCCTTTATCTTTTGAGCCCTTAGCGTTCGCAAAACGGCCTATCCAGCGTAGTCCAGAGCCTGTTATCAGCGATCGATCTGTAGATGCACGTCGGCTGGCCCCTCCGACCTTACAGCCGGCAGTGGTTAAAATTCTCGTGAGGTTGCCGGACGAGGTCTCATCTCCAACGAGCCCTCCTATAGGTTGCCCGGTTCCAAGGCTCCCTCGCAAGTATTCTCGGCTGATTTTTCATCGATGTGCAGCACTGAGGCTCAGGGTTTGAGCGGCCTCGCAAGGATCGCTATCATTTGATTGACGTCGACATGGATTCCAGACTTTACAGCGCAGACGACAGACGTAGTGGGAGCGCGAATATCGATCGCATCAGCCGACAGTGACTCCACGGGATAAACGACCCCTAAGAGATCTCCTTGCTTCACTTCATCCAGCACGGAGCAGCGAGGTTCGAAGATGCCGCGGGCCGGCGATTTCAGCTCGTCAGACAAGAGCGTTTCAAGTGTCCTGCTGGCTTTCCGTTGACGGAAAGTCGGACACTCGGCCTTTCCCTCTACGAGTCCGAGCGCGATTAGGGCGTTGCGTAGCCCGCTTTCATAGATCCCCAGCGCTTCGGAGCTGACCGTGCCGCCGCCGAATTCAGTACAAATGAATACCTTGCCTTTGCTATGCGCCCAAGTGTCGAACATTCCATTTGTGTCGGGGTGTTCCCAGAGCAATGTCACGGGTAATTTGAATGCCTCTGCCAATTGAAGCGTCTTGGCCATGAGATCCACATCACCAATGGGATGCGTGACGACTGCTGGTGGAAAATCCCATGTCGGCCCGAAACTGTGCAAATCGAATACCGTGTCGGCCATTGGCAACAACAGGCGCGAAACCGCATCGGCAATGCGTTCAGTTATCGATCCGACGGCGCGGCCGGGAAACACTCGATTAAGATTCAAGCCATCGATTGGCGAGTTTTGGCTCCATGCCTGCACCGCCGGCAGATTAAGCATCGGTACGATGATGACGCTTCCACAGGTTTGCGCTTTGGGCAGCCAGTCAACAAGCCGTCGTGCCAGGATTGGCCCTTGCAATTCGTTGCCGTGATTTCCGCCAGTGACAAGGAGGCGCGGTCCCTCCCCTTTATTGAGGCAGAAGACCGGAAGCGAAATAGCTTCGCAGTCGTTGCCTTTGGGGACAACAAGATGTCCCGTGGACATGCCAGGCGCGTCGAGATCAAACGTCAGGTATGGTGTTTCGCTCATTGTCAGCCGACCTTATGCACCCAAATAGCGAACGCTAGGGGTTCACTCTCGCTGCGTCAAATACAGTTTTTATATTGTAGGGATCTAACCGCACGATGGACTTACTCTTTCGCCCGAATCGTCCAGGCAACGCTTTGCGAAGACAGGTTAGTCTGAGCAAACGGCCGCAAGCGATAGCCGGCATAGGTTCGTAATGTCATAGGTGGGTAGCCCCGTATGGCGGCGGAGTGCGTTCGTGACATAAGGGAACCCCGTGCATTCCATCAGCAGCATTGCGATTTCAGGATGCTCAGCACGAAGATGCGTGACGCAGGCGGTAACTTCCTTCTCAATCTGATCGACTTCGGTTCGGATTGCAGGACGCATCAAAGCGTTGCGGAGAAATTCGCCGCCTTCGACGCCGCCGATGACCACCCTCGCCCGATCTCTCGGATTATCGAGCCTAAGCAGGTCTTCCCCGAAATGTCTTGAATCAGCGGTCACCACGGCAAGCTTGTGAGGATGCGCCAGCTGTCGCAGCAAGGTTGGAACCAAGAGCAGGCTAGACATCACAACGGGAACATTGACGGCAGCGGCGACCGCCTCTTGATGTCGGATGAAAAAACCACAGTCAGAGGAAATCACGGCTGCCCCTCGTTCGACCAAGCGTGTGGCGGCTGCCACGCACGCGCCTTCGAGCGACGGGTAACCACGAATGACCATATCCGGCCATGCTCCCTCCACGAGCTCCGTCACGATTGGGTGATCAAAGGTCGTTGGGCTCAGTAAGCCGCCGGGCCGCGGATCTAGCGAAGAACTCTCGGCTTGCACGCCTTCATCAAGCTCAAGAATTCCAAGTGCACGTCGGTTTTGAAACATCATGGTTGAAGCACCAAAGAATGAACTCAAGGGTTCGCTTCCAAGCTGGCGAAGTTCCTTACGTTCTGTTGTACTTTGAGCGGCATTGTGGCCGTTCCGTTAAACTTCTTCTTCTCGCTTCGCGGGTACCCCGCGGCTCTTCAGTCGTTCTCCAATCGCTACCTCTGATATTGATCCTTTCGGCTTGATCAAAGAATTTCTGTCGGCTACCAGCTTGCCACTCTCCGTTGGCCCAGATCATGGCTTTGCGGATTCGCTAGCCACTTAACAGAGCAACCGGACGTGCTGACCGAGGCAAGCCTGATGCACCGGGCGCGGCGAGTTCGACTGGAGGCGCCTCCGTGGGTGGAAGGGGCCAAGCGAGGCAAATCCGCCAAGCGCCGCGCGTTTCGGCTTTCCGCGGACGCATCGACGTGCCGCCGGTTCTGCCGACGACGCGACGGGGCCACATTCTTATCCCGTTGACTTCAGAGCGGCGCTCGGTCGGAACGAGCGAAGAGGCGCGAAAGGAACTGGATCCATGGAGAGCACTCTGTTGTCCATCATTTCAGCGAGCAGCTTTCCAGAAGTTGGCCCAAGGGTGAGACCGTAGTGACCGTGGCCAAAATTAAACCATAGGCCCTTGTGGTTAGGAGCTGCACCGATCATCGGTAATTGATCAGGAAAAGTGGGCCGACGTCCAAGCCAGGGCGTAGAGTCTAAGGATTCACCGATCGGGAATAGCTCTCTTGCAGGACCAATGGCTCCTTGCACAAGCATATCCCTTGCCGGCGCGTCAAAGTGATCCAGCTCCACACCAACACACAGTCTGATGCCTTGGTTCATAGGTGAAAGCACAAAGCCATACTCATCGTCCTTTACCGGACGAGTCAAGTGCGCGCCGTCTTTTGGTCGAAAATGAAGATGATATCCTCGTTTGGAGCCGAGTGGCAAGTTATAGCCGAGTGGCTCCAGGAGTCCCTTTGACCATGGACCTGCCGATATGACGACATTGCGTGACTGAATTGTGTCATTCAATGACTCTACATCCCAGGCACCGCTTTTGTGCCGCCCGAGATTGGTGACGGACATCTGCCGGAACTCACCGCCGAAACGCACAAGCGCTTCCGCATAGGCTTTGGCAAGTTGGTCGGGAGCCGGCGTATGATATGTGCCGGGCCAATACAGGCCTCCTGCCGCACCTGGTTTCACAAAGGGTTCCAGTTCGGCTATCTCCTCCGTCGAGATAATTCTGAACGGATAATCACAAGCAAGCGCTAAACGCTTATCGCGTGAGATTGTACTGAGCTTTGTTTTGTCCCGAATGATTGAAAGGTATCCCACATCGTGCAGCAAGTGAGACGCACGTGATAGACTCGCGAGGCACAAGTGCTCAGCAATCGCGGTCGAGAAGAGTGGTTGAGACTGTAAGGCAATACGCCACAAATTCGAGTCCGATGACGCCCGCCAAAATGCCCACAGCCAGGGTAGATTGCTTGGAAGGGCAAATAGATTCTGACGGAAATACGGTACTCGGTTCAGAAGAAGCTGCGCTAGTTGCAGAGGTTCCCTGGGGATTGTTATTTGAATATTCAAGCCAGAAATAACGCCTGCATTGCCATAAGAAGTTTCCGATCCAGGTTCCCGCCGATCAACCAAAATGACCTTACGGCCAAGCCTCTGGAGTTGGAGCGCGGTCGCCGCCCCGACCATTCCTGCTCCAACGACTACAATGTCAGCTACGTCGCTCATTGAGAGGTCCTATAGAAGCATCCATTTCGGCTGGAAGCTGTTTGAGCCGCTTGGGCGGATTGAGGCCAGGGTGGCGAGCAGTATGAGCACGAACACAGGCAATGACCGGATCGATGGGGTGGTCTCTATGTCAAGATCGGCTCACCGAAATGCCGGAATGACTATCGAAAATCGCTACGCGAGCACGTGGCAATCCAGGTATGGCCGCTGGTACAGTTTTTCCCAAGAGTCGTGCCGGCACAGACACCGCTACCAGCCGCGCGGGCGCTCCCCACTTTAGTTCTACCGAACGCCACTGATGCGACGCCGCCCCGCTTTTGCAAGCCGACTGCATGCTACCCCTCCGTTGAACAGCCAACTTTTGACCGGGGGCGACGTCGCCGATGCATAGCTGAATTATTCGATTATGATTAATTTGCGGGGGCTGTTCGACAGAACTTCCGGCTTTCCGTCGGTTATCATGAGGCTTTCAGTAATCTCGATACCCCAGTCGCCGTACCAGAGGCCAGACATGAAATGAAAGCACATTCCTGGCTTAAGTTCCGTGTGATCGCCCTTACGGAAGCTTGCCGACGCCTCGCCCCAGCCAGGGGGGTAGGCCATTCCGATTGAGTAGCCGGTTCGCCCTTCCTTCTTTAGGCCGTGTCGCGCAAGTTCTTTGAAGAATGCTAACGCCACATCTTCGCAGGTCTTGCCGGGAAGAAGCTGCTCAAACCCAGCTCCCATTCCTTCAAGGATCGCCTTCTCGGCATCGAGAATCTTCCGGGGCGGCTTTCCCAGATAAAACGTTCGAGACAGCGGGACATGATAACGCTTGTAAACGCCAGCCAATTCGAAAAAGATGCTCTCGTGTGGCTTTATAGGACGATCAGTCCAGGTCAGATGAGGAGCCGCTGCATTCGCCCCAGCGCCAATGAGCGGAAAGGCGGCGGGATAGTCACCCCAAAATCCATCGACACCGCGGATACCGGCATCGCAAATTTCAGCGACGAGATCGTTCTGTCTTAGCCCCGGACGAAGAACTTCTTCGATGCGCTCGTATATCGCAGTGATGATTTTGCCGGCACCGCGCATGTATTCCATCTCGCGGGCAGACTTCACAATCCGCTGCCATTTCACCAGCCGCGTGGTGTTTTTGAACTTTGCGTTCGGAAGGCTCGTCTCAAGGGCGTCAAAAGCCGCATGGGTGAAGTACGGCACGTCCATTTCAATGCCGATCGTCGACGAGCCCCATCCGCTACTGGTGATCAACTGCCCAAGCACGGTCATTGGATGGAAGTCGTCAGATTGAACGTAGTAGTCTTCATAGAACTTGATGCACTCTTCGCCGAGATAGGTCGTCTTTCTTGCACCGTTCGCATCCATCTTGCGACCGAACCAGATCGGCGGCCCATCAAGTCGAACAATCGCGCATTGGTGCACGTAGAACGACCAGCCATCATAACCCGTCAGCCAACCGATGTTTGCAGGATCGGTGACGATGAGCAAGTCGACCCCTGCTCGCTCCATTGCCTTTTGGGTTTTGGCGAGGCGCTCTTGATATTCTGAGACCTCAAATCGCAATTCAGCTGTAGTCATTTGGTACTCCCGTTGTGCGATGAGCAACTGATACGCCGTAGTCTGTCTAGGCCTTGCTACGACGCCCTCATCCCTTGATAACTCAAAGTGTTCCGTTTCAAGAGTTTCATTACGACAGACAATTTTAGCCCACCCGCGACGCCTAAATGATCCAGTTAGACGCAATTAGGAACTGAGGGATGATATCAAGGCACACAGCGGCATGGCCAATATAAATCAACGGGGTATCCCATCGCATTTTGAGATCATCATTTGCGATCAGCGAAAGCTGAACCTATTGCCGAGACCAACGGGCTTGCAGCTCGGCAATCAAAGTGAGAGTGCCTTCTCCCGGATTGTCGCGCTACTCGGGCGCTCTGAATGCATCGCACCATAGCGGCACCACAGCGCCTTCAGGCCATTCTGACGCCAAGCCTCGACAGCCGTGCGCAACGCTGCGACGGTTCGTGCGATCGGAGTGGCTTATGCTCCCATTGACCGTCCTTGGCGCATCGCGAATAGATGCTCGGGCGCTGGAGAGCGGCGGTCGCTTCTTCCTGCGCATAGGCGGCGATCGCTGCCTCGGCGATCTCACCGGGTTCGGCATAGCCAACATGTTGTCGACGACTAGGATCACAAGCCGCCTTAGGGACGAATGGGCAGGTTCTTGATGCGTTTTTTGACAGATAATTTCGAAATGCTGGGGCGACTTGGCAACGCCCCGATCTAGTTTTGCTGCCCCGGCTGCTGTTGCAGCATGCCCCGGGCGATGACGTGGGCTTGGATTTCGGCAGCGCCTTCAAAGATGTTCAGGATGCGGGCGTCGCAAAGGACACGCGAGATCTCATACTCAAGGGCGTAGCCATTACCGCCGTGGATTTGGAGCGCGGTGTCGGCGTTCGACCAAGCAACGCGTGCGGCGAGCAGCTTTGCCATACCGGCCTCGATGTCGCAGCGCGTGCCCAAGTCCTTTTGGCGGGCGGCTAAATAGGTCATCTCGCGGGCCATCACGGTTTCGGTGAGCATCATGGCAAGTTTGTCGTGGACCCGTGGGAAGGCGACGATCGATCGGCCGAACTGCCTGCGCTCCAGCGCATAGCCCAAACCCAGCTCAAACGCGCGACGCGCAACGCCGACCGCGCGGGCTGCAGTCTGGATGCGCGCGCCCTCGAACGTTCGCATCAATTGGCGAAAGCCCTGACCCTCGGCCCCACCGAGCAGTCCGCCGGGCGGGACGGCGAAGCCGTCAAAAGCGATGTCATATTCGCGCATCCCCCGATAACCGAGGACTTCGATTTCGCCACCACTCATGCCGAAAGACGGAAAAGGCTCGTCCCGGGTGCCGCGTGGCTTTTCGACAACCAGCATGGAAAGTCCATCATGACTGGTCGAGGCGGGATTGGTGCGGGCCAGCACCGTCATCAAATCGCTACGCGAAGCGTGCGTGATCCATGTCTTGTTGCCTTGGATGAGCCAGCCGCCTTCGGGTGTCTTGACCGCCCGGGTCTTCAGGCTCGCAAGATCAGACCCGGTGTCCGGCTCGGTGAAAACCGCGGTCGGCAAGATTTCTCCAGAGGCGATGCGGGAAAGCCAGCGCTGCTTTTGCTCGAGCGTGCCGGCGGCTGCTATAAGCTCGCCAGCGATCTCCGAGCGCGTGCCGAGCGAGCCGGTCGCAATCCAGGCCCGGCTCAGCTCTTCGGTCACGACACACATTGCGAGCTTGCCAAGGCCCAGTCCGCCGAACGCGGGATCGATGCAGATGCCGAACACGCCCAGCTGCGCCATCTCTGTGACGATCTCGTCCGGAACCAGCTCGTCTCTCAGGTGCCAACCATGGGCATTCGGCAAGATGCGCTCGTCGGCGAAGCGCCGAATCTCGAGCCGGATCAAGTCGAGGTCGTCATCGCCCAGCTTTTCACTCACCGCGTCTCCTTGGGCGGCCAGCGAGACAAGTTCCTCGCGGTGCGCGGGAGAATTGCCATGAGCCATGAAGGACGCGACCGAGGGCTCGCGCAGGAGCGCGAGGGCCTCGGCGGTAGCGCTAAGTTCCGCCGGGCGGAGAATCTCATTTTGACTCATCGGGAGCCCGCCTACGAGCTGGCCAAGATACTCGCCGAACCCGATAGCGATCACGAGTTCGTCGCCACGCCGCAAAGTCCCTTCGCGCAGATGGCGCGCGCCCCAGGCCGCAACCGCATTGAGCGTAGCCACCGACGTTGCCAGCCAGGCGAAGCCGTGGGCCACGCGCTGAGACCGGTCAAGCAAGCGCGAATCCACCTTTCCTTGGGGAGCAACCAAGGTTTGAACCTTTTCGCGGACGGCAGCGACGTAGCGTTCAGCTGCGGTCACGGCACTGTTCGCCAACGCGACAAGGGTGGCGCCTGAAGCGAACTCGAGAGGATTGGCCGTCACGCATGTGCTCCTGGACTCTGGACGACGCCGCTATCATGCAAGGCGGCAATCTCGTGGCTGGGTAGGGCGAGAACGCCGGCCAGCACTTCTTCCGTGTGTTCTCCGAGCTTCGGGGCCCGTACCGGCGTCTGGCGCTGAAGTCCCCGGAAGGTCGCGGGATAGCCTGGCGTTGGATAGGTGTGTCCGCTGACATGGTCCACGTCTGTGAAGAGTTCGCCTTCCGGCTGGAAGGGTTTCTCCTTGGCGACCGCTTCCGACAATGTGCGATACGGCCCCCAGCATGCGCCGGCTTCATCAAGGCGCGCTGTTAGGTGAGCGGCCGGGCTCGTTGAAACGGCATATTCGACCAACGCGCCTAGGCGACCACGGTGCTCATAGCGCAGCCCCTCGTCCTGTGCGAACGAGACACCCAGCTCAGCCTCGAGCGTAGCGACCCCGGCCTCAATGCCGAGGGCCTGCACCAGCCCACTCCATTGGCGGCTGGTAATCGCCACGATCATCAGCCGCTGGCCGTCTGCTGTGAGAAAATCGCGGCCGAAGGCTCCGAAGAGGTCATTGCCTATCTTCGGGCGGTCCCGTCCGTTTACAACCACCTCGGCCACCTGGCCTAGCGTGCCGAGCGTGGCGGCGGCGATGTCGCTTAGCGGGACGCGGATCTCCTGACCCAGTCCGGTGGCACGACGGCTGATAAGCGCGGCAAGGACGCTGGTCGCCGCAGTCGACCCGGCCAAAAGGTCCCAGGCCGGCAGAACGTGATTGACAGGATCGTTGGGCTTCTCGGCGGGGCCGGTCATCATCGGGACGCCCATAGCGCAATTGACGGTGTAGTCGACAGCATTGCCGCCGTCGGCATGGCCCATGATACGCGCCGTAATCACGTCCGGCCGGCGCGCTGCCATCCGATCATGCGACAGGAATCCGGCCACAGGATAGTTGGTGACGAAGATGCCGCCGCCTTCGCCTGGGGCAGTCACCAGAGCCGCAGCAAGCTCACGTCCGCGAGGGTCCGCGAGATTGATGGCAATGGACTTCTTGGACTTGTTGAGACTTTCCCAATAGAAGCTGCCGCCGCCGGGAGAGCGTGGCCAACGATGAAAATCAGGACCGCCGCCGATTGCATCGAAGCGAATGACCTCAGCGCCCAGCTGGGCAAGCGAGAGCGCGCAGAAGGGAGCGGCAATGAAGGATGCCCCCTCGATCACCCGCACACCATGAAGAAGTCCATACATCGCTTAACCCGTCAAGTTCAGCTCACCTCATGGGGGAAATAGCCCCGCCCATCAAGGAATACGGCTCATTTTATTCATTGCGTGAATACGCGCTCCAAAATGTCGAGACTTCTTCTTAGCACCCTTTATTGGTTCGGCGACAACCGAACGTGCCCTCAAGAGAGCATCTATGACCCTGCCCCTCAGTGGCGATAGCGCCTTTTTCCTGGATTTGTATGCACGCTTCGTGAAAGATCCGGCGTCGGTACCAGCCGACTGGCGGGTGAAGCTCGCCTTGATGGAAGCGCCGGCGCACGCCAGTGGCGACAATGGCGACCGCATAGCCGAACTGTTTCGGATTTATGGGCACCGCCAGGCCCGCCTCGACCCTCTTGAAATGAGCGCTCCCGGCCTCATCCCGGAACTGAACTCTATTGAAGGCGGCGAAGATTCCGTTGCCTTGACGCTAGCCGGCGGGGAAGTGAGCCTGCCAAAAGCACAGGCGATCGCCACGCTCGGCTCGATCTATTGCGGCACGGCAGCCATCGAGGCCAGCCATTTACTCGATACCGATGAACGCGCATGGGTCTATGAGCGCTTCGAACGCGAGATCCTCGCCAAAGCTAACGACGAGGTGTATGCGCGCACGCTTGAAGCGGTGATGCTGGCCGACGAATTCGAACATTTCATCAAAACAAAATGGCCGACCAAAAAGCGTTTCGGCATAGAGGGGGCGGAGTCGTCGGCCGTCATCTCTCGCGAGATCTTTCGCTACGCGGCCGAGGTGGGAGTCCGGGAGGTGGTTATCGGCGGCATGCACCGGGGCCGCCTGGCGACGCTTGCGACCGTGCTCGGCAAGCCGCTGCCGGCGCTAATTGCCGAGATCAAGGGGCGCGACATCACCGATGGCGCTGCGGCCTTCACCGGCGACGTGCCTTACCACAACGGCCTGGCTGCGGAGGTCGAGACCGGCGCAGGTAAAGTGGCTGTGCGTCTGCTGCCTCACCCATCCCATCTGATCGTTGTCGCGCCCGTAGCTGTCGGGGCGGCGCGCGCCAGACAGGAGCAGAAGGGGAGGGCGAACGCTGGCACGACCGGTGCCTCGCAGGTCCTACCGTTCCTGATGCATACTGATGCTGCCTTTGCCGGCCAGGGTCTCGTCTGGGAATTGCTCCAGCTTTCCGCGCTGGCTGGCTACAGTGTCGGGGGCACTATCCATCTTATCGTCAACAACCAGATCGGGTTCACGACCCTCCCGTCAGAGGGACGTTCGTCGCCGCATCCGAGCGATATCGGCAAGGCTTTCGGCGTGCCGATCTTCCATGTCAACGGCGAAGACCCAATTGCCGCCGCTGCGGTCGCCCGCGTTGCGGTCGCGTGGCGCAATGCGACAGGGAAGGACGTCATCATTGACCTGGTCTGCTACCGCCGCAACGGCCACAACGAACTCGACGAACCGCGTTTCACACAGCCGCTTACCTGGTCCAAGGTCGACGAGCGGCCGACGCTCAAGCAATTGCATTCGGATCGTGTCAAGGCCGCCTCGGCCACAGCGTTCGATATGGCAGAGGCGAAGCGCAGGGCGTTCCATTTGGCGCTCGACCGAGCCTATACGACATATGACCAGATGAGTAACGGGGAACCGGAGCGCCAAACTGACATTTTTGCCCCGCCGCAGCCCGCTGGCCCCTTCCCCTTCGGCATCGTGACCGGCGTCGCGCGCGATCGGCTGCTGGACTCGGCCCGGCGCATGAGTGCCGTCGGCGACGGCTTCGAAGCCGACCCGAAGGTGCGCAACTTCCTGACGGCGCGGTTGGAGACGATCGAGAAAAACAGCGGCTTCAACTTTGCCACCGCCGAGGCTCTGGCTTTCGCCTCCCTTCTGGACGAAGGCACCTCGGTGCGACTGAGCGGACAAGACAGCGCCAGAGGCACGTTCACGCAGCGCCATCTGGTCTTGCATGACCGGCGCACCGGTCAGACTGCGATGCCTCTCGCGGGCCTGGGCCAGGCCGGCGCGCGCTTTGACGCGGTGAACTCGCCCTTGATAGAGTATGGGGTGCTGAGCTTTGAATACGGAATGAGCCTAGCCGACCCGACGCGACTGGTGGTTTGGGAGGCCCAGTTCGGCGACTTCCTGAATGGCGCCCAGGTGGTCGTCGACCAGTTCATTGTAACTGCCGAGGCGAAGTGGCGGATGAGCTCCGGGCTCATCATTGCCCTGCCGCACGGGCTCGAAGGCCAGGGCCCGGACCATTCCTCGGCTCGTATCGAGCGTATACTTCAATCCTGTGCCGGCGGCAATCTTGTCGTCGCAAACCCCTCGACGCCGGCAAACCTGTTCCACCTCTATCGCCGACAGGTACGGGGCTCGATGCGCAAGCCGCTGTTTCTGATCGCCCCGAAGTCACTGCTGCGCTTACGCGATTGCGTATCGAGGCTTGATGATATCGCCGAGGGAACGTCTTTCCAGCCAGTGATCGTCGAGGCCCCCTGCGCCTCGACGTGCTGCAAGCTGGTGCTCTGCTCGGGCAAGATCGCCTACGCCCTTCGGGCGGCTATGGCGCAAGAGCGCATCAACGACGTGGCGCTGGTCCGCGTCGAACAGCTCTATCCCTTCCCGAGCGAAGCCATCGGCGCGGTCCTCCAGCGGTTCCAGGGCATTCCGATCGTGTGGTGCCAGGAGGAGCCTTCCAATCAAGGGGCATGGTCTTTCATGCGGGATCGCGTGGGCGAAATGGCGCCCGACCGGCCGCTCGCCTATGTCGGACGGCCAGCGATGGCTGCAGCCGCCGGTGGATCGATCGACCGGCATGAGGTGGAGCAAAACGATATTATCGCCTCGGCACTGTCACCTGCCGTTAGCGCTCAGGCCGCGGAATAGGCTCTCGACCTGATCGGGACCATAAGCTAGGCGATCGGGAGGATACAACCGGGATCAACTGCCCAATGTCCGTTTTTGAACCGGTGAGAGCTGTGCAGAGGGGGCTGGCGGTGTTGCGAGCCGTCAGCGAGCATGGACCAATCAATGTGTCGGACATTGCAAACCTCTGCAAATTGCCGCAGCCAACTGTGGTCCGCCTCGTCGAAACGCTGCTCGAGGGCGGTTACGTCTATCGCCAAGCTGGCAAGACGACCTACAAGGTGACCGGGCGGACCCTAGCCCTCAGCCGCGGATATGACCCTCATTATCGCTTGATCGAGCTCGCAATGCCTGTGGTGGAGCAGTTGCATATAGAGATCGGGTGGCCGTCGAATCTGGCGGTCTTCGACGGCGACGCCATGGTGATCGCCTATTCCAACCGCGCCGCGCTGGGATTATCGATCCCAGGCAGGGTTGGTGCGCGCATTCCGCTCGTCGCCACCGGCGTCGGCCTCGTGACCCTTTCGCGCATGTCTCCCGAGGAACGCCGTCAGGCGCTGGCCCGAGGGCAGAGTTCGTCGCGCTGGGATAGCAATCCCACGCTTCTAGCGGCGCTCCCGGAAAGGCTCGAGGACGTCCGTTGCCATGGCTACGCCTTTGCCGAACAGGCTTACCTTGACGAGGTCTACCAGTCACGAATCTGGGCCGTGGCGGTCCCTGTGCCGACCGTGGCCGGTGAATATATCGCCCTCAGCAGCCTGATGCTGCGCATGGCTGGCGACAGGCGGCGGCAGCTCGCCAAGATCCTGCCCAAGCTCACGGCGGCGGCCAACCGCATTGGCCGCCTGCTCTCATCCGATTATTCATGAGGCCAACGCCAGTGCAAAAAGCTCCCGCAACCGCGCTCCTGTCTCAATGCCTTAGAGATCCGCAAGCTGCCTCTCATGCGGGACGACCTTAGACCAGCGAATCGCGCTTTAAGCACGGCATCTTTCTAAGATATAACAGACAGGCATGATCTCGGGACAACACTCGCGACCTGATTGGAGTCAGCCCTTTTGGAACTGCGACAGCTAAGACATTTCCTGATTGTCACGGAATCAGGCGCGCTCTCGAAGGCCTCGAGCATCATTGGAGTCGCCCAGCCAGCCTTGAGTCGCCAGATCAGGCAGTTGGAGGAAGAACTGGGGGTGCAGCTTTTGTATCGCCACGGTCGCGGCGTTCGGGCCACAGAGGAAGGGGCTCAGTTCTATGCCGCCATCGTGCCGGTGCTACGGGAGCTTGATCAGGTCAAATCGGACTTGGTCGCCGCCGCCAAGGTTCCCGCAGGCGACATCGTCTTCGGCATGCCGCCATCCATGAGTGCTGCGATCGGCGCGGAGATCGTGAGCGATTTCTTCGTGCATTATCCGCAGATAAAGCTTCATCTGGTGGACGGCCTTTCCGGCTTCATCAATGAATGGCTGGCCAGCGGCCGCGTCGACATGGCCATCATCAACAATGCACGCAAGGCGCCATATATGCGCATGGACCCCCTGCTCGAGGTCGACCTGCTTTTGTTCGGTCGAAGAAGAGATATTGACGCCATCGCCCCCGACACGGAAACCTTCCCGACCCCTGCGCTGGTCGGCTTGCCGCTCCTGCTCGTCGGCCGCAATCATGGCCTGCGCCGCGAATTGGACGGCGCCATGCAACGGCTTGGCCTTGAGCTTGACATCAAGGCGGAAGTCGATGCTCTGGCGCCGCTCAAGAAACTGGTCCGCGACGGGCATGGCCTGACAGTGCTGCCGCACGGCGTGATCAATTTCGAGGCCAGCAATCCCGAATTCAGCTTCAGGAAGCTGGTCGAGCCCAATCTCACGCAACGCTTCATGCTGGCCTTTTCGCTGCAGAGGCCAACCACACTCGCCATGCGCGAGCTTGCCCGCCGGGTGCGCGTCGAACTTCGCAAGGCCGTCGAAGACGGTCGCATGATGGGACGTCTCAGCAAAGCCTCAATCCCCTATGATGGCTGCGGCGACCTATAACCAAGGGGCATAGCTAGTTTCCCATAACAGGGTCTGTCGCCCGGGCCCGAGAACGCCCATCACAGGCTCGCTTAGTCAGCAACGAAGGGCTCGAGAATGACGTGGCTATCTTCCTTGGCAACCCGCGACCCTGTCGACCGATCCCGGCACGGACTCACGACACACCGCCTGCGCACCCCAAACCGAGCATACTGATGCCTAATTTGGACGTCGAGCGGCTTCGCTCATGGATCGGCCGTGAGGAAAGCGCATCCGATACCATTTCGCCCGATCTGGTTCGACGGTTCAGTGCGGCCATCGATATTAAGGGCGCCGTTCCGTCGCTGGGCGATGCTGCGCCGCTGCTTATCAACTACTGCCTTGCCCCCTCCGCTATGCCAACGAGCTTGCTTGCTGAGGACGGTCATCCAGAGAAGGGCGGTTTTCTGCCCCCGGTCCCGTTGCCGCGACGCATGTGGGCCGGCAGCAGCCTTGCCTTTTCCGGAGCGTTGCGAGTGGGCGACCTGGTCGAGCGGGTCTCGCAGGTGGCCGACGTGGCGGTCAAGGAAGGCCGGACTGGAACGCTTTGCTTCGTAACAGTGGAGCACAAGCTTAGTGTCTTGGGGACAGTCATGATCGAGGAGACGCAGACGATCGTGTACCGAGAGGCAAGCACGGCGCAGGACGCTTCAAACCAGCCGGATACCGAGGCAGCTGCGATGGGATCGCATAACCGGCAGGTCGGCGTCTCCGTTCCGTTGCTCTTTCGCTATTCGGCGCTGACGTTCAACGCCCATCGCATCCACTATGACCGCCCTTACGCCGTCGAGGTCGAGCATTATTCCGGCCTTGTCATTCATGCACCGCTGCAGGCGACACTGCTTTTGAACTATGCGGCCGAATTGAAGGGCAAGCCCCCGTCGAAGTTCGTTTTCCGCGCGGCTTCATCGCTCTTTGATGATGAATCCATAAACCTGCATGCGGCGGAGGAAGACGGAAAAATGAAACTTTGGACCGCGCGTCAAGATGGTCCAGTAGCGATGATCGCGGAGGCAGCCTGGGGATGAGCCTCAGCAACGTCACAGCTGCGAGGCGTGCGGGCAGAGCTTGTGCCGTCATTGCGGCTTGCAGGCGTGGCGGTCGAACCTGTTCTGAGCTCCACCGACCAGGCCGAGCAGATCGCCACACCGCTCGCTAACTCGCGCCTTCGCATCCGCGTGCAGGCGGAGGATCTTAATGCCCGTTCTAACATCACCAGCCTTCCCCACCAGACTGCTAGAGCGAGATGAGATTAGCTCCGGTCATAGCCTGAGTTTGCGAAATAGTTTGAGCATTCGTGTTGAGTGACACGATTGAGGGTTTGGCCGATTGCGTCGCAGACGGCTTCGACGGTTCGCTTTGCCGCTTTTCGCAGCCAGTGCTTGAGCTTGGCGAAGAGCTGTTCGATTGGAGAGATCGGGCGAGTATTTGGGCAGGAAGAAGAGCTTCGCCCCGGCTTTGCGAATGGCGCGCCGAACGGCCTTGCTTTTGTGAGAGCCGAGATTGTCCATCACAACGATGTCGCCCGACTGGAGGGTGGGTACGAGAACCTTCTCGACATAGAGGAGGAACCTCTCGCCGTTGATTGGTCCGTCGATGAGCCAAGGCGCTTCGACGCGATCATGGCGCAGCGCAGCCAGGAAGGTCATGGTCTTCCAGTGGCCATGCGGCACTTTGGCCTTGATCCGCTGTCCGACCGGCGCCCAGCCTCTGAGCGGGGCCATGTTGGTCTTGGTCCAGGTCTCGTCGATGAACACCAGGCGGGTGGGATCGATCCGGTCCTGATACAGAACCCATTGCATCCGTCGGCGCGCAACATCGGGACGATCTTGCTCGCAGGCGATCAGCGTCTTTTTTTGTGAGACAGCTTCTCGGCGTGCACGAACTCCCACACCGAGCGGCAGTCGACCTTCAGGCCGCGCTCGCCGAGTTCGGCCACAAGGCCGCGCAAGGTGAAGTCCTTCTCCCGGCAGCGCTCGACAAGCCAGTCGCGCCACGCTCCCGATACGCCAAATCGAGCAGCCGCCGCAACAACCCGTTCGCGCAGGTCCATCGAATATCCAACCATCCATGCTGGCCTCCGCCCAGCATCAAGGTTGAATCAGATCAACGCTGATTTGGGAATCCCACGACTCCCATAAATCTCATCCCGCTCTAGGGCACTCGTTGGCCTTCTTGCTTCCTGACCCAGGCGCTGTCGAACGAATGCGGACTACGCAACTCCCGCGACACAGATCGCTCCCCGCCTATCTCAACCCGGCATAGCTGATAATAGTAACGCGCGACTGCATTTATAACGGTGCTTGGCTACGATTTCTTCCGCCAGACAGAGAGAGTGAGACTATGCCCAAACGCATCAATTTCGCACGCGGAGTTCCTGCCGAAGAAGCCTTTCCACGCGCGCAGTTGGAGCTCTGCGTCCAAGGGTTGGCGTCATCCCGCGAGGTTGTCGCCTACCAGTATGGGCCCGCGGTCGGGCCCCTGCCGCTGCGGGAATGGCTCGCCGACTATCATGGTGTGGACATGCCAACGTGATGGCTGCTGACGGCTCTGTCGGTCTGTTCGACATTTTGTGTCGCATTTGGCTGAAGCCCGGCAAAACCGTGCTCATCGAGGAGCCTTGCTACGACCGAGTGGTCCACCTGCTGCGCCACTACGGCGCAAATGTCATCGCCATACCGATGGAAGCGGATGGACCGGCGCTCGAGCCGTTGAACGCCGCGGCGCGGCGCGGGCCCGTCTTCATGTATACAGTTCCGGATTTCCAAAATCCAACCGGCACCACGTGGTCATCCACCAAGCGTCAGCATCTTGTCGATCTGGCGAGGACCCATGATTTCCGGATTGTCGAAGACAGCCCCTATCGCTTTCTTCGCTACAAGGGCGCCCAAGAGCCGTCAATCCTCGATATTGGCCGCGATGTAACGGTCCAGCTCAATTCTTTCTCCAAGGTGATCGCGCCTGGTCTTCGCGCAGCCTATCTCATTGCGCCGCCGCATACCATCAGCGCGGCGGCCAAGGTGGCTGAGAGCACCTACGTAACGCCTGGCAACTTCGCGCTCTCGGTGACTGGCGAATGGCTCCGCCGTGGGTTTTTAGGCGATCAGCTTGCCGCCCTTGGGCATCTCTATGCGCCGCGTCTGGAGGCGATGGTCTCGGCACTGGACGAATTCATGGCCGGCCATCGCTATGTGCGGCCCGACGGCGGCGTATTTGTGGGAGTGACACTCGCGCACCCGGTGGATGCTCAGCGGCTGCGCAAGGAGGCCAGCAATGCGGGGCTAGACGTCGCCGATGGCGACGGGTTTTTCGTCAGCAAGCCGTCAGCGACGTTCTCGCGCTTGCCATTCTCCTCGATGGATGAGGTTACCGTGCGCAGGGGCGTAGAGGTCCTGTCAGCATTATTGGGAAGGATCTCGCCAAGCACTAAAGTCGAACAAGTTGATCCCGAGTAATTCGCGGTATCTGGCTTTGCCTTGAAATAGGCCCCCGGACGCTAGAGAGTAATGCTGATCATCGGGCAATCTGTGGGCTCGACTCGCATCGACACCGGAACATTCAATAGGAGCAGGAGCAGTCCAAGTGACAATGAACGAGAACGAGATCCTGGAGCGTGGTGCGGCGCTCGGGGTCAGCGCATGGTCGGATGCATTGGACGAACTCGGAATCAAGGGGACTATTCAGGGCATCGCGCGACGGAGCGGCAGCGGCTGCATGATCGGCTTCGCGGTCACTGCGCGCGAATTAACCGGTGTATTGGGCGATTTTGAGAAGGCCGACTTCGCGGTCGGCCAGCTGATTGAAGCGACGGGCCCTGGCAAGGTGTTGATGGTGGATATGAACGGTGAGCCCATTTCGACAATGGGCGGTCTTGCCGCCATAGCCGCAAAAAATCGGCAGGCTACGGCTGTCGTGATAGACGGCGCCTGCCGAGACTTAGATGAAATTCGCGAAACGGGACTGTGGCTTTCAAGCCGGTGGGTTGCACCTACAACGGGCAAAACCCGGGTGAAGCTTCTTCCAATTGGTTGTGACATCATGATGGGGGGTATTTCAGTATCACAAGGAGATCTTGTGATCGGTGATGATACGGGAATTATGGCTGTACCGCGTGCCCGAGTAGAAGAGATTCTGGCGAAAGCAGAGAGAATAGTAGCTATTGATGCGCAGGTGGAAGAGCGTATTCGCGCGGGCGAGAGTTTTGGCTCAGCCGCTGCTGCGGCCGGCTATATTCCAGCGCGCAAGACTTGAACAATAGCATGACGAGATTGGCCGCGATGACGCTTTCCGCGCGCGAGAATGTCGCCTGCCGCTGGTTAATCTTCTGACAAAGGACAAGGCGGTAGGGTGCGTTCAATCGCCCATATTTGAGCATGCCCGCCTTTACAGCGTCGTGGTCGATAGGTGCAACACTCAGATTCTCGCGCCCCACCGTGGCTCGGCTGCCTAAGAGTGAGTCGGCGGCCGAAGCCGCAATGGGCGACCTCGCTTTCCTGCCGAACAACAGGCTCGACAAACTCTTAGAAGCGACAGCGGTGGAGGAGGCATTATTAATGCCGTGGCGCGGAGTGGCCGGCGCTTCGGATTGGGTAGCTTCAGCGGGCATGCTTGCCTCCAGTGTGAGAGTTTAGCGACCTCACTTTGCCACAGCGCAGGTCGCTATCCACCTCATAGGATTTGGACTCGTTGCCCTGCAGCTACCTCGATGTCCTTGCCGCCACAACAGACAGTAACTATCGGTATTATTTGCGGGCGACAATGACGAGGCGAGGACCATCGGATGTAAACGCTGCGCCTTCCTCCCCATAAGCGTCAACACTTTCGAATCCCGCGCTCCGCAACATGCGAGCGCATTCCGCAAACCCATAGAGTCTAAAATAAAGATGGGTTCGTCTAACGCACCCATTGCGAACGATAAGCCTATCGCAATGCCGACGACCGGTTAGCACCTCGGTGCTCATCATATCGATTCTTAGATCGTCATTACGCTGTGCAACGTAACAGGTAGGCGCCCCGTGGCTTGGCACAGCGAAAATATTTAAGTGATCGATGAGCAGACGCCCGCCTTTTCGAAGTGAGGAGGCGGCTTCACGAAGAACTCTCTCATTGTCCGCGTCGCTGAAATAACCAAACGTCAAATGCCACAGAAAGGCTGCGTCAAATCCATCCCGCCAGGGAAGAGAACGCATGTCGCCAAGAACATATTCGACATCCATCCCGCTTTCTGCCGCATCTGCTTTGGCTTTTTTCAGCAGGATCGGCGAGATATCCAATCCGGTTACCCGCGCTCCTTTCTCCGCCAACCGGTTGGTAATCCGCCCATAACCACATCCGAGTTCAAGAACTGGGCTGCCTTGTGCGAGACAAAGAAGCTTCCAAATTGCGTCTGCTTGCCTGTCACTCGCTTCTGGCGAATGTACGACGTCTCCAAAGTACGAGTAATCCTCATTGAAATATACATCATGTTCATCCGAGCGCTCCGTCGAGCACAATTTATTTGATCTGCCGGTCATACGTTCAAATCTCCAATTTAATTTCGATCAAGTGTACATTGTAAACCGTTGACATTTCTGTAGGTTTTTTGGCTTACCAGAATTCACCTTCGCAAGAGACGGGAAGTCTTCGAACTGTTTTCTCGGTCAGGGAGCAAGCTCTCCAGATGGCCCACGGTGTCGATGAATGAGATCGGCAAACGGGCAATGGAAGATCGCTCGCAAAACGTGTGCCCATGGCTGATAGGTCATTGTGAATGTGGCCTAACTGTTGGGAGGGATGAACAAGCAGTGGAAATGCGTACCCTTGCGTGGTGACATCGAGGTGATTTCCGCCTGCCGTTTGACGGCCTTAGCGGTGCATTCCGCAGTCAGCACGTCTTCTGGCAAAGCGATGACGACAGGACCGGGAACGTCCGTCGTAGCTGCCTGCAGCGAACGCAGCATTGTCTCTGCGGCGTTCTGGAACTGTGATTTCGGCTGTCCATTTGCCGATCGAGCCGAACATATCGCACTCGATTCTGGAAAGGACTCCCGGCGCAGGTCTTGCGCCGCGACTTGCCCCACAATGAGGATAAAGGCGACGCCGTCCAGTTGGGCCGCATGTACCGCAATGAGGCGTTAGGAGCGCCAAGACCGCGGCTGACACAGGCGACGCCGGGCCGACCCGAAGCCTTGCGTCGGTAAGCGCCATGAAATCTGCACCACTTTCAAAAGACAGTTTCGACATCGCTCCGCCCATACAGTGCGTCAAGGAGGCCAAGTTAGCTCTCGCCAGGCACGCAGAACACGCGATCTATCTTATGTGGAATAAATGTATCGACGATATGCTCGCCAACAGTTGCCATATGCAGAACTCCATTAATCGGTGCAATTTGACTTCTTCTGTCAAATCCGCCAGACGCAGGCGAGGGTAGGCCAGCCAAAGTGACTGGAAGGCTCGAATGTATCAAAATTCCACACACTGTGTTTGCGCAGCCAACCCTTTTGTCGCAGCCACCCGCTGCGAGGAAGTGCCGGACTCATCCTAATCAGACACTATAACTTCTAGTTACATACGGTGAACTCATAAGGCGTACAAAACTGCTATAATACACAGTAAACTCAACCGCGTCGCCGACTTTAAGTAAAGTTGCACCGGGCGTTTGTTCAACAATGGTGTGATCGCTACTGCTATCTATCACCCGCAGGTCGCTTTGAATCGGGCGCAGTGCGCGAATATCCGTATCAAGATTCCCTATCTCAAGCAGCGCGATTGGTCGATCACATAGAACCTTGGTTTGGATCACCTTGATTTCAAGCACGGCGGTATCCGTCGCGAGTCCGGGCAGAGCCGGCGTGTCGTCGACGCTAGTTAGACGCCCGATGATTGGCATTGTTCCCAATCGAAGATGATTGAGACCTGACGGAACAAATCCGGACTTGAGAATGTGATCATACACAAGCGAGGTGGCGAACGACTTAGCCTTCAAAACACGTCCAAGCGCACTTTCTACCTCGTTGCATATCTCTCCAAAGCGCCCCAGGGTGGTCTCCACGAAGGCCGGGTCGCTTGCATGCATAAAATAAATACCCAATCCGTAAAGCTCAACATGCGCCATCCTCTCGACTTCATCGCAGGCGCGCAGAAGCTCATTGGGCTGAAAGCCTTCCCGGCCGGTACCGAGGTCAAGCATGAGGATTACACGATGCGGAGCAGGCGGCCGTAATTGTTCGACCTTCCGGATCGTATCCAGATCGGATTGCAAACTGCCATTGCACAATTCCACCATTCGCTCACGCTGGTCCGGCGCTGGCGACCGAAGAAGCCAGAATTCCCCTTCTATGTTTGCCTCTCTCAGGCGCTCGAGGTTGCTCATCCGGGAATCCCCAAACTGCGAGATGCCGGCGGCCGCAATCGCCCGAACTATGTTGGGGTCACCGCAGCAGCTTTTGACAACGACCATTAAGGAATGGCCGTTGTGTCGCAAAGCTTCCCGAATAATTGCTGCATTGTGGGTGATTTTCTGAAGTTCAATTTTTAGAAGTGGGCCGAAGCTCATCACGGCGTTCCGATCCTTCTCCTGAGTTTGCGCGGTACCCCCAGATTGCTCATTGTTTCTCTCTTTTCGATGCCCGTGGCCTCTTGTACGTATGGCAGACCATTACCTCTTGTGCCCTCAACCAGGATGAATGCTCTCCTTGCCATGGGTTGTTGGTTCCGATCTTGCATGCTTGGGCTGCAGGTCCGATCGTCAGGTCTTTTATGCGCACCTGACCTCTATATTTATAGCGTTGTCAGGAGCTCCTCAGTGTGAAGATACTGCAAAATAGTTTGAAGAAAAACGATCGTGGTCGAGTAGGGCAGCCATTCGGCTTTCGCCCTCACAGGTCCTGGCGGGCGGATTTCCCGCATCAATGTGCTCAAACACATTTGATGCGTAATGTGGCTTCGGTAGAAATGGTGGCGTCACAGGAGTCGCGGCGATCGCCGGAAGGTAGAGAATGCAATCCGGGGCCATAATCAAAGGTTCGCATGGCTGCACGCCAGGATCGGTCCTCGGCGATCGCTTCCGACCTGTTCAGGCTATGGGAATTTGCCGCGCATTTCAAGGAAGTCAAAACTCCGAGGTGATCCGATATGCAACGTCACGACGTGCCGCACTCGAACACTTCCTCAACGACGGACGGGCGAACTCGATTCCACTATCGTCGCGCGCCACCATCAGGCCGCAAACAAAAAATCAGAAAGGTCTCTTCGTTGGCTCCGAAGGCAGTGGACGTGTGTGGGGACCATAGCAACCACGTCGCAGACGGCAAAAAAAGTGAACGGTATTCATCCAATCGTCTAGCTCCAGCAAACCCTTCAGCGCATCGCCAAGGGGCTGGACAATCGCCCGCATCGATCGGCTCGTGTGGTGGAACTTCAGCCGGATACGCTAGGAGCTAACGGCTCCATACCCCCCGTCCCGAGCAAAACCTCGCAACCGATTCTTCAAACGAATTTACAGAAACTTTGCAGTCGTCAATCGCCGAATATAGTACGTTCTCCGCAGCGTCTGTGATCATGCAAAACTGAAACAGCTGATCCCAACTTACGCTCGGACTACCGCACAGTATGCAACGGAGGTCGACGGAGATGGCAAGAAGAGCGCTCATCCTAGTTGAAGGCCATAGGGGCAATGGTCTGCAATACATCCAGGAGGCCCAGCGTCTCGGGCTTGATCCAATTGCCCTAGCGGCAGATCCAACCCAGTACGACTATCTTGCCGCAGAAAGCATTGAAGCTATTCGGATCGATACAGGCAATCTCGATGCGCTGGTCCGCGAATGTCACCGGCTGAGTGCTATATATGACATTGCTGGCATTACTGGCTTTGCGGGCGGCGATGAATCTGCCTCTGTGACAGTCGGCAAGCTCTGTCGACAGTTCGATCTACCGGGGCCGAACCCCGCATCAATCGAACGTTGCTGCGACAAATTCGTTCAACATCAGCTCCTCGCGGAGGCCGGCGTTCCAATGCCGGCTTATCGCTTGGCAACGGATGCGGCGGGGGTAGAAAGCTCTGCCGCGGAGATCGGCCTTCCGGTGATTGTTAAGCCAGCGGTAGGCAGCGGCAGCATCGGAGTCCGATTGTGCCGCAATGCTGATGAAGTGGCCGAACAAACAAGCTATTTGTTGAGCGGCAAGCACATATGGCGATCCTCCCCGAGGATACTGGTCGAGGAATTCGCACAAGGCCCCCATTATAGCGTCGACACAATGGGGAATGAGGTCGTTGCCATTGCCATCGCTGACTTCGGCCTCCCGCCTCATTTTGTCTGTCATAAGTACACCTATCCGGCCGTGCTGACTGATGACGAAGATAAGCGTATCGTCGAAGTCTCGCTGAGCTGTCTGCGGGCTCTCAACCTCGGCTGGGGGCCAGCGAACATTGATCTCCGATGGACGAAGCTTGGCCCAGTCGTGATTGAAGTTAATCCACGCCTCGGTGGCGCTCCCGCACCTCAACTGGTTCAGCTGGCTTACGGTGTCGATCTTATCTCCGAGCACATCAAACTTGTCATTGGCGAAGAATGGGATTTACGCAGAAAGCGTTCCCACATTGCGGCCGCGCGGATCATGATTCCCGACCGCGATGGTATCCTCAATTGGATCAAAGGCGGCAATCGGGCGGCTGCGGTACCAGGTGTCGCCGAGGTCAAGTTGCATGTCGAACCCAAGGCGCTGATCATCAGGAAAGGCGATTACCTGGACCGCATCGGATTTGTTACCGCCGCTTCACCCAGCCTTGCTCGGACGGAAGCCATACTTCAGCGTGCAGTCGACTTAATCGATTGGTCGATCACACCATTCCTGACCACTGGCGAACCGGAGCAATCTGCAGAACGCCATCCTCCCCTTCGCTAGCTCTAGATGACACTGACACTGCATTTGAGGATTGCTTCATGTTTCATGTGTTCAGTAAGACCGTATGTCCGCTTCTGCCGGTGAGGTGGCTCACCCTACACTGCGCGTCCGAGGGTTGCTCGGGCGGTCCG
>NZ_VFUG01000031.1:0-28188 GCF_006440615.1 Mesorhizobium sp. B2-6-2
GCCCGGACCTCCCCAAACCAGTTGGGCTTCGCATATGAATAACTTTCCCCGGACATCCCTGCCTCGTGGGGGAGATGCCCGGCAGGGCAGAGGGGGGCGCTGTCCCGCCGACGTATCAGCCGTTATCCATGCTGCCGTGCCTTTTGATTTGGCGAGCGATCCAAGCTCGAACAACGCCTCATTCCTTCGCGCCCCCCTCTGGCCGGCCGGCCACTACCCCACAAGGAGGGAGATTGGCAGTTCGAGCACCCTCAAACCTTGAAGCCACTCATCACCATCCTCGACACGCGCGCGCAGCGGCCGGGCTTCACGTCGCCCGCTTTCAGCGGCACGCCCTTGCCCGCAGCCACCGCCGGCTCGTACCAGCCGCGCAGTGCCTGGTCGGCGGCGCAATAGCCCCAGTTCACCAGATCGACCGTCTCCTCGCTGCCCAGGAAATGCAGCGAGGTGCCGATATCGGCAGGCGCGGTGGCGGCGGTCTGCACGAAGGTCGGCTCGGTCGTGTCGGGCTTGCTGGCGATCGACCAGAAGACGCCGCGCGTCGCCGCATAGCCGGGCCGGGTCGCGTCGTTGGCCAGGCCGCGATCGTCGGCGTCCTTGGCTGCCTGGAAGCGCGCCACCAGATCCCGGCGCCTGAGCGAGCGCACCTGGTTGTCGGTTGTGTCGAGCACGCGCTTCAACTGCGAGAACCAGTTCCGATAGCCCGCGCTCGAAGCCTGCCAGGGCGCGCCGGCGTCGCTGACCAGAAGCCAGCGGCAGCGTCTCAGCGCCGGCTCGATGCCGTGATTGTCGTAGACGCCGCCATCGGTGAGCACGGCGCGCCGCGGCGGCACCGGCGGGCCGACAGAGGGGTCGAGCTTGTCGTTCTTCCACGCGAAGGGCGTGAGGTCGAGCCGCAGCGGCGACAGGAAAGGCGGGAAGGCCGAGGAGGCGGCAACCGCGAGAGCCACCGGCAGGTCGGCCTGGTAGGCGACGCCGATGCGGTAGTCGGCGATGTAGCGCCGCGACATCCGGAACAGCGAGCCGGTGCCGAGATTGCTGGAGCAGAACACGAACCAGGGCTTTTCCGGCAGGCTCTTCAACATTGGCCTCGAGCCGGCAAACAGATGTTTCTGGTAGCAGGCGGCGCCTTCGCGCGCCGCGCTCGAAAACGGGTTGAGCAGGCCTTTGAAGATCGCCGGCGCGTCGAGGAAGACTTGCGAGAACTCCAGGATCCTGTCCAGATAGATATCGAAATTGGCGGCGACACCGTCGACGAAGGCGAAACGCGGCCAAAGCACCGCCAGCAGCCCGGCGGCGATCGAGCCGCCCGAGACCGAGCTTACCATGTCGAGTTTCTGGAGCAGCCCGGCCTCGTTGAGGCGACATAAAACAGCATGGCGCGGTAGCCGCCACCCGAAAGGCAGAGGCCGAGATCGTATCGCTCGGGCGCGCCGCCATCCGCGTCCGGTGGTGATCCAGCCGCAATCGGCTCCATCGCGGCCCCCTTTGCCTCTCCGGCGTCCTTAAGCCTGGCTTTGGGCAATCGAGCCCAGCACCGACATTCTTGCAAGTGGGGGAACGCGTAACTTCACAGATTGGAAATCGGCCCGTGCCGACGGACGGGAGGTTATCCGAAGCAGTCGGTACGTAGCGCACGGACGGCGCGTAGGCTTCGCCAATCTCCAATACCGCCAGCCACTCTACAACTCCTTCTCGGCCAATTCCCTAAACCCGTCCGGCACCGAGCGCGGGCCTTCCAGCGCCACCGTGCCGTAGCCGACCGCTTCCTTGCCGAAGCGCTGGCGGATCTTGTCCACTGCCCGGTCGGCGCCGAAGCGCGCGAGACCTTTGCGGCTGCCGGGCCTCAGCTTCTCGTCCGCCAGCCCGAGCGGCAGTTCGAGCTGCAGCTCGGCATGCTCCTCCAGATGCGAGACGGAGATGGCGAGCAGCGAGATGTCCTTCTCGCCCGGATGGGCGGCAAGCACGCCGCGCACCAGTTCCTCGGCGATCTCCGCCAGCATCGCGGTCGCCTGGATCGGCTGGTCCAGCGTGATCGAGCGGCTGACTGCGCGCAGATCGGCGAAGCGAACCCGCACCGTCACCGTGCGCCCGGGCCGGTCCTTGGCGCGCAGGCGGCTAGCGACGCGGTCGGCCAGATGCAGCAGCGTCGGCACGAAGACGCGTGGCACTGCCGGCTTCCTGCCGAGCGCCGATTGCGCGCCGGCAGAATGCGCGCGGCGGTGTGCCTCGAGTTTTCGCGGGTCGCGGTTCCAGGCGAGCGCGGCAAGCTTCTGGCCGGCGGCGTGGCCGATCAGCCGCTCCAGCGCGCCGCTATGGGTGCGCGCCAATTGCCCGATCGTCTCGACGCCGATCTCGGCCAGCCTGGCCTTGGTCGCCGGACCGACACCCCACATCAGCGTGACAGGCAGGTCGTGCAGGAAGGCGAGCTCGCTGCCGGGCTCGACCACCACCAGCCCCTCGGGCTTGGCCACCTGCGAGGCGATCTTGGCCAGATGCTTCGTCCGCGCCACGCCGATCGAGATCGGCAGACCGAGCTCGGTCTTCACCCGCTCGCGGATTTTTCGCGCGATCTCTTGCGGCGATCCGAACAGATGCGTGCAGCCGGCGACGTCGGCAAAAGCCTCGTCGATCGAGATGCGCTCGACCGCCGGCGTGAAATCGTCGAGCACCTCGATCGCGGCGTCGCCGAGGCGCTGGTATTCGGAAAAATGACCGCCGACGAAAATGAGCTGAGGGCACAGCTCGCGCGCTTTGCGGCCCGGCATGCCGCCGCGCACGCCAAAGATCTTCGCCTCATAGGAAGCCGCCAGCACCACGCCCCCGCCGACGGCGATCGGCTTGCCACGCAATGACGGATCGAGCAGCTGCTCGACCGAGGCGTAGAAGGCGTCGAGGTCGGCATGCAGGATGGTGGCGGCCGCGGCGGTGTTCGTGGCGGCCATCGCACGCTCCCATGGCCATTTGTGTGGCATTGCAGCATTAGCTGCGTCTTTTGTAAGGGGAATTAACGGAACATAAAGAGAACAAAAGAAGCTCTCTGTCAAGCCACCACGCTTGGCCGTGCAGGTTTCCACAACTGGGGGCGCAGCCACAGATAGAACGCCGGTTGTGCGCGTGACCTTTGCGCGGGAGACGTCGCCGCAGGCTGAGGAGGGATCGCCTCACGAGGCGATCCCTCCTTCGCTTCTGAACGTAAATTGCGACTGTCTGCGCTATGCCGGCTTGGCGTATTGTTCGGCGCTCAGCACCTCGATGCATTGGAACGGCTGGTTGCCTTCCACCCAGGCGTCGTGGCCGGGCGGAATGGTGTAGGAAGTGCCGGCCTCGATGGTCTTTTGCGTGCCGTCGGTCATCCGTACGGTGATCGAGCCGGACACGGCATAGCCGACATGCGAGACCTGGCAGCTGTCGGTCTTGACCACCGGCTTCACGCATTCGGACCATTTCCAGCCCGGCTGCATGTTCATCCGCCCGAGCGTATAGCCCGGCAGCCGCACGATCTCGACACGCGTCTTGGCAGGCGCGCGGACCTCGTCGGGATTGTTGTGCGATTTGGATTCGAGTTTCGTCACCTTCATTGCAACTTCGGCCATGGTATCCCTCCCATGTGTGAAGCGGCGCCTGACGTTGCGATCGTCGGCGACCGCGACTGTATTCATAAGCCTTATTATGAGCGATTGCTAATTAATTGAGGCGACCGCGAGCTCAGCCGAATGCTTGGCGCATGTCGTGGGAGGCTGATATTCCGACCCTCGGGCGACGGTCCCGGGCCAGCTTCGGACCGAAGTCCCATCGCACGAGCGCAGAGGCCCGAGACGCCTGTTTTCACGAAACAACGACGGCACCAAAATCATTGGCTAGCAAGCCGCCGGACAAAGTCCCTTCATCGGCGGTTGACCACGGCGTGCCCGCTATTCCTGCGATATGGCGGGCACGCCTTTCCCTGAAACCGCTCCTGGAGTTGCCGGCCGTGCAACCCGGTAAGATGATCGCCAATCTGTTTGCCGCGCTGCTTCTGGCCGGCCTGGTCGGCGGCGTCTTCTTCGTCTTTGGCAGGCCGCTCTGGCCCGAGCGCCAGGCTCGTATGGTGATCCTTCTTCCGGTCGATACGATTGCGACCGGATCGCTGCGCCGAACCTGCCTCGAGCCATGCCTGCCGGCCCGCTTCGATCTCAAGCGCGCGCCCGCCAGGCCGCGCGGATGAAGCCGGGCGCGGGAACCAGTCCGCGCCCCGGGCCGTTGACGGAGCGAAGGGATGGCGCTGGCGGAGGCCGCCATGGATAATTTCGACCTCATCGATCTTCTGTGCGTCATCGACGCCTGCGTGAGCGACCGTTCGGCCGGCCGTATCGTGCCGATGTCGAGGGCCGTCGAGGAGTTGCGCGTCCTGACCGGCGATTTCGTCTCGTCGGATGAGGACGCGGCCAACGCCTTGACGCAGGTCGCGCTCAAGCGCGGCTGCGCCGTGCTCTTCGACGAGCGAGCGGGCGCGGATATTGTCGGTTAGGCGCAATCTCCTCCTCCTGGCGGAGGAGGTTGGCGCTCATTTCGCCAGGGTGATCATCCGGCCCGCATACGCTGTCCGGCCTCCGAGTTCGGCCGTGCAATCCGATTTCACGGCCGAGTTCCCCGTCATCGAGATCGTATCGCCGACCAGCCGTAGGCAACTGCCCTGAGCGTTCATGTCCGAATTCCCGGCATAGGTGATGACGGCGTCCGGGGCGTAGATAAAGCCGCTGACCATGGAGCCAGATCCGCCGTTCAGCGTCAGCGCCTGGGTGTTGCCGCGAGCCTGGTAGATGGTGATCCCGGCGTAGGGCCCGCTGGTGGGCGGCGACAGGTTCACCTGCTCGTTGGCGTTGATATAGAGTTGTGAATTCTCCATCAGGAAGATCGTCACGCCCTGGCCGCTCAGGCTGCCGTTGCCGCCCGGCTTTATGGTGACGTTGCGCATGATGTAGGTGCCCGGATTGAGGGTTATCTTTCCCGACAAGGTCTTGTCGCAATAGGTGCCCGGCGAGAGCGTCACTGTTTTGCCATTGGGCACCGGCAGGCAGAGCGTGTAGGCGGGAGGAACGACGTCGGCCAGCGGATCGAACGAAGCATACTGGTTCTCATGCGGCGCGCCGCAGGAAAGCGTGGCGTTCGGCGGGGTCAGCCCTTGCGTGCCGCCGACCGTCGAGACGCAGCCGGCGCTGAGGATCGCCGAGCCGCCGCGGTTGACGGCGTCGGGCGCGTCTGAATTGGCCGCGATCACGCAGCCGTCCATCGCCACATTGGTCGAGCCCTGCAGGTTGACCGCGCCGCCGGCATGCTGATCGAGCGCGAGCACGCAGGCTTGCGCGCCGGGTTTGAGCTTGACCGAGGCGGTGCGCGTCGCCTGCCAGGCCGGCATGCCGCTGATGAAGGCCGGCCGGCTGACGCTCGACGACAGCGAAATGAAATAGGCGCCCGGATCGCCGCTCGCGCTGGCTTGGAAGGCGGCGAGGCTGCCCGATAGCTCCTGCGCGTCGGCTGCGCTCATATTGGCGGCGAAGAAGGTCTGGCCGAGTTGCTGCACGTCGCTTGCCGACATGCCTGGCAGGTATTTCGTGCCGATCGCCAAGCCGGCCGCGTCCAGCGAGTTCTGCAACCGCGCGGCGTCGTCGCTCGTGCCTATCAGGTCGACGGATGCCGCCACGCCAAGCATAAGCGGCACCATGGCGACTGCGGCCGCGATCGCAAAGTTGCCGCGCCTCGATGCCAAAAACCGTCTCAACATGGAGCCCATCCTCGCAGATCTGCGAGATGTGATATGCGCGCCGTCTCTACGGGCGATTTCCAAAATAGATAAAATGCAGAAAGAGCTAAAATGCACGGTTTTACCGGCACTTATGCCTTAAGTCCGAGGTTATCTAGGCCTTAAGTCTTAGTGCGCGCGGCGCAAGGTGGGGGCAGCGGAGCGCTAGGGTCCCACCGGCAAAAATCGAACGAAATAATTAGGCATTCGTTCATATGGCAATGATGACCTGACGACTGGGATAGCTTGGGCGCGCTTGGCCATGGCCTTTTCGGGTCGTTTCTTCAGACAGTTTTTTTCTCGACTTTTTTTTCGACGCTTTTGCGAAGGCAAGGGCGGCAATGTCGCCACCATTTTCGCGCTCACCCTGCCGGTCGTCGTCGGCGGCGCCGGGCTCGGCGTCGAGACCTCCTATTGGTACTATTCGAGCCTGAAGCTGCAGGCGATCGCCGACGCGGCCGCCTATGCCGGCGCGTTGGAAAAGATCGCCGGATCCAATACGGATGCCATCACCGCCGCCGCCGCGTCATCGGCCGCCTCGAATGGCCTTGGTGCGGGCACCATCGTCGTCAACACCCCGCCAGCGTCGGGACCGAACACGGCCAAGAAGGCGGTCGAGGTCATCCTCAACCAGGATCTCGACCGGATCTTCACGTCCATCTTCACCCAGACAAAGGTGCCGGAGCGGGCGAGGGCGGTGGCACTTATCACCGACGCTTCGAAAGCTTGCGACATAGCTCTCAGTCTCACGGCTTCGCAGGCGTTGCTCTTCTCCGGCAGCACCGACGCGAAGAAAATCGGCTGCGTTGACATGGCGAATTCGAACGCCTCCGACGCAATCAAGATCCAGGGCTCGGCGGCTGTCCAGACCGACTGTCTGATCAGCGCCGGCGGCATGGTGCTGAACAATCCGCCAACTATGGTCTGCAAGGCCCCGATCACCCAGGCGTTGCCGGCGGCCGACCCGTTCGCCAGCTTGCCGGCTCCCGCGACCACGAGCCCATGCCAGAAGATCAACGGCAACAAGACGACGCAAACGATCCAGCCCGGGACCTACTGCAGCGGCATGAGCCTCAACGGCAATATCACGCTTTCCCCCGGTGTATACGTCGTCCAGGGCGACATGAAGATCAACGCGGGCGCCGTCATCCAAGGCAGCGACGTTACGATCTTCATGGCCGGCAGCAACACTGTCAGCATGAACGGCAACGCCACCGTGACGCTGGCCGCCCCGACCACGGGCACCTATTCGGGCGTGCTGTTCTACGGCGACAGGACCGGCACGGCGGCGCAAAGCACTTTCAACGGCACCGCGACCTCGCTTTTGACCGGCGCAATCTATTTTCCCAGGCAACAGGTCAACTATCTCGGCAATTTCTCGGGCGTGAATGGCTGCACACAGGTCGTTGCCGATACCATCCAGTGGTCGGGCAACTCGACCATCAACCAGGACTGCTCGAGCCTCGGGATGAAAGACATCCCGGCCGCTCAGTCGGTCGCGGTGGTCGAGTGAAATCCGCTGCCCGTCGATTGATGCCGGCCATTCGCGATGAATCGGGCATCGCCGCGGTGGAACTCGCGTTTGTCTTGCCCGTCCTATGTGCGGCGTTGCTCGGAATCATGGACGGTTGGTCCTATGTCAACGGTTCGCTGTCGATGCGCGCCGGCGTGAAGACGGCGGCCAACCTCGTGATGGCTGGCTCCGCTGACGACAGCGCGACCCAGACTGTCGCGCTGGCGAGCTGGGAGAACAAGCCTTCCGACGCGCAGGTTACGATTAGTCGCATCTACAAGTGCGGGACCACCGTGGTCGATGCGTCGACCTTATGCAGTGGACCGAAGGCGCCGTCCGTCTACGTCCAGATTCAGGCATCCGGCACCTGGATCCCGCCCTTCACCTTTGGTCCATACCCAGACAACACCGCGATCGGCCATGTGCAGGTGGTCCGTGTGCGCTAAACGAAGACTCCGGCTTTCGGCATTTGCGGCCAATGAGGCGGGCGGCGCCGGTCTCGAATTCGCGCTGGTCGCGCCTTTTCTCATCATGCTCCTGTTCGGCATTTTCGCCTTCGGCTGGTCGATGAACAGCGTATCCAGCGTGCGCTACGCGCTCGAAGCCTCGGCGCGCTCCCTGCAGCTCAACAACACGCTGACGCAGGCCGACATCCAGGCCGTCGCCACACAGAAGCTTCAGGCACTTGGCCTGCGGAATGTGAACGTCACCATCAACACCGATCCGGCGAGCGGCGGGTTCCGCATGGCACACGTCAACGCCAGCTATGCCTTTGTCATCAGCTTTCCCTATTTCAGCAATTACCCGATCAGCTACACCACCTCGGTGACCGTGCCCCTGGTCGGCGGCTAAGGGACGAACGGATGTATCTTAGGATTCTCTAAAAAGCTGCAAGGCTGGCGCCAGCCAGGAATGCTAGGGATTGCTGTCATCCAATATCAGGAGCGCAGCCATGACCTCTCTTGTTGGAAGCCAGCACGGCCCAGGCGCCGTGCATCAAGCGAGCAGACCCCAGGCGTCGGAAACTTTCCCGGGCAAGCGCGCCGAAAGCGTCGGCCACCTCGCGAAAGCCTCGGTTTTCGAGACGGACATCGGCGAGCCGAATGCCCAAGGAAAATCCGCGTCCCGGATCGCCCGGATGGACCTGACCGTGCTTTCCCCGACCGGTTCAGGCGAAGGTCAGGAGCCGGAGACGGCAACCGACACGCCGATCGAGACTGATGGCACGGAAGATCCAAATCCTTCCGCTTGATGGCCGGCAAAAAGCCGGGCCCGCTTATGCCTGGTGGCTAGCAGCCTTCCGTTGTGGTTTTCATCTGGCCGGGAGCGTTGGATTTGGCGCTCGTGTCCTGTTGGCCAGGGGCCGCCTGCTTGGCACTGCCGGTCTGCTGCCCAGGCGCGCAGTCCTTCGCTGAATTCGAGTTGGTCGAGTTAGTCGTGGTCGTGTCTGTGCTCTGGCTGCTGGGCATCGTCGTTGTTGTGGATGACGAAGTCGACGACGTGCCCGACGACGTTCCCGATTGGGCCGTAGCCAGACCACAGGACAAAGCAACAAAAGCGGCAACGAGAAGAATTCGTTTCATGGTGACTGTCCTTTTAGGCAACGTCCCTTCGCTTGTTTAACCCCGACCTTTCGGCAGGGTTCCAAAGGCGCAGGTGATCCGATTGCAGGGGTTTTCGCGGCGGCAATTGCCTCTTGGGACCATGGTCTGGCGAGACAAGGGCCTTCTTTGTTCCAAACGGCCCACGAAGGTTCGGCCCTTTGTATTTCCGTTAAATTTCAATGTGTTAAGGAGAGTTTTCGCGAGAATTGCCGGGCGATGGCAGCTATGCTCTCATTTCGCGACCGCAATTGCTTAAAGTTTATCCGACGTCATTAGGAAATTCTCATAAGAGGCTGCCTAGCGGTTGGGCGATAGTGACGATTTATCTGCGGAGAAGCACAATGACATTGCGAACGACACTTCTGACATCCCTTGCTATTCTCGCGCTCGCGGCCGCCCCCGCGCTTGCCGGCGGTAACGGCGGCGGCCACGGCAATGGCGGCAGCCATGGCGGCGGCAACGGAAACGGCGGCGGTAACGGAAACGGCAATGCCGGTGGCAACGGCAAAGGCGACAGTGGCGCCTCGCATGGCAAGTCAGCTTCGGCGAGCGGCCACAACAAGGGCACCGACAGCACGTCGGACGACAGCTCGACCGACGACACCACGACTGCCGCGACGCCGAAAGAGAAAAACCTTCACGCCAAGCTCGGCCGGCTGAACTCGCTGCAGCGCAACATCAACGCCTATATGAATTCCAAGAGCAAGAAGTTCGCCGGCATTCAGGCCTATGTGACGCAGGCCGCGGCGGCGCAGAATGCACAGGCCGCGCTTGAGGCGGCAAACGACAAGCTGGCCGCCGACCAGGCCACCCTGGCGACACTCGAGACAGAGCTGGCCACGGCGCAGGCGGATTCGAACACTCCGCCGGATACCATCACCGACCTCGAAAATCAGATCACCGCGCTGAACGATACGATCAGCACCACTGACGCCCAGGCGATCACCGATGCTCAGGCAGCGGCTGACAATGCACCGGCTCCCACCAATGAGTCCTTGGACGCGGCCCTTGCCGACATGGCCAACAAGCCGGTCGACGCCGACGTCACCGCCTGGGCCAAGGATACTTTGGCGGGCAAGATCGACGCGCAAGCCGCGGCCACGGCGACAACCACAACCCCATAAGGCCGGAAGAACCGACCGGAGGGCGAGCGAAAGCCGCCGGGCCTCGCCCGGCGGTTTTCTTTGGTGGCAGGGCGACGGGCGCGGCGCGCCGAGCCAATTTCGGCAGTGCGCCGGAGCTCAGTCGCCTTGTATTCGATGGCGCACAACGCCCAGTAGCACTGCACAGGGATTTTGACCGGTCGGCTCTGTTTGCGTGGCAGGTGGGCATGCGTTGGAGATTGGCCGAAACGCCCATCGCGATCGTCATTCCAGGGCGGAGCAGGAGCGAAGCTCCGTCGCGAAGACCCTGGAATCCATGCCGTTACCTTCGCCAAGGAATGCAACGGAGCAGAATTCCGCACCGAGGCGGCGCTTCCAAGTCACGGCATGGATTCTATGGTCTGCGCGCGTCGCTTCGCTCCTTGCTCCGCCATAGAATAACGACGTTGGGGCGGCTTCAACCAATCCCCGGCGTTTGCGCTGATTTCACGGAAATGAACGGAAAATCCTGCACCAGACAAACGGCAACCTTTCAAAATCCCGGCGTCGGGGAACTAGTCACTGACGCTGTTCTTGTCCTCCATGGCGCATGGCATGTAGCTGTTCCTTCATCGTGCCCGCCGCTGGTTCAGGCCAGCAGGCGGGCCTTTGACGATCAGGGCAACGCAGACCGGCTCATTCGGCGTGATTGAGCAGGCGGGTGGCATCAGGGCGATCTCTCTGATTGACCGCGGCGTGATCTATGCCTTCCACGGTGATCGCGAACGTGCCGTTCTCGGTCCTGCCGATGAAGCCCTTCGCCTTGAGGTACCACAGGTGGAACTCCAGATGCTCGCGAGGGCAACCGGACAGGCGCTCGAGTTCGTCGTCGCCGATGCCCGGATTGTTGACGTCCCGCCGGCGCCTCACATAGAGAAGCGACAGCAGATTGGCCTGGATGACGGAATCCCGCTCCATGCCACCGCCGTCGCGCGCTCCTTCCGTGAGCTCGTGACGAAGGCCGAGATGCTCGCGGTAAAGGATGTCGTATTGAGCCCGTTTGACCGCGTCGCGGAGCGTATTGTGGGCTTCAACGATCTCGCTGAAGCGCGATTCATTGCCGGTTTCCCGATTGTCCGGGTGATAGCGCATGGCAAAGTAGCGGAAGATCCGCTCGATGGTCTCGGAATTGGCGTTCGGGCTTATTTCCAGAAGTTCGTAGTAGTCGATGAACATGTAATCGCGCTTCCGAAATTACGGAAACCACTCCCCCGATTCCAAGCATTGCCCAAATGCTGCGCGCTTGCAAGGCGCCGGTCCCGGTCTCGAACCGCCAAGGCCGGCGCGAATGCCCGCCATACGAAAATGTAACGTTGCGGCCACAATTGCGGGAGCTTTCGAGCCAAATTCGGCCATCGTCCTCACGACTATTCAACAACGTGAAGGCGTGGGACGCCTTGTATTCAGGGGAACGGACGCGATGGAAACCAGACATGGATATTCAATTTTTCAGATCGCGCTGCATTGGCTGATTGCAGCGCTGGTTTTATTTCAGCTCTTCTTCGGTGAGAGCATGACGGTCGTCGTGGACGCCGCCGAAGACGGCCAGCCGGTATCGGCCACCGACCAGGCACTGGGCTCAGCTCATTACTGGGTCGGCCTGTCCGTTCTTGCGCTTGTGCTTGTTCGACTGCTCCTCAGGCTGGCATCCGGCGCGCCGGCCCCCGCCGGTCATGGATCGAGATGGATGCGGGTCGCCGCGCATGTATCGCACGGCCTGTTCTATGTGCTGTTGCTGGCGACGCCGGCAATCGGGCTTCTTGCGTTCTATCTGGGCGATCCTTGGGGTGACATTCATTCGCTTGCCAAGCCGGCATTCATCGTGCTGATCGCCGTCCACGTCGTGGCGGCGCTCTACCATCAGTTCTGGCTGAGGGACGGGACGCTGAAGCGCATGCTTTCGCCCGCCGGCTGACCGGGGCGATGTGCTGGCCGGCGGCGTCTTGTGTCAGATGGCCGATCGGCGAAGGCTGGCGGCCGCGTGTCGGAAAAACCTTTGCCCCGTTGCGGTGGGATAAATTCCGGGCTCTATTACGTTAGCTCTGCTTGGAATTCAGGTGGCAACCTGGATGGAGCCGACCTCAAGCCCGGCTCCCTTTTCGGCTCGCTTCGAAGGAGGCGAGCCATTTTTTTCAAAACCGCCGCCAAACCTCACGGCAGCGACGCCGACCTAGTGGCACTGCACAGGGATTTTGACCGGTCGGCTCCGTTTGCATTGGCAGGTGGCATGGGTTGGAGATTGGCCCAGCGCGATCGTCATTCCAGGGCGGAGCAAGGAGCGAAGCGACGCGCGAAGACCCTGGAATCCATGCCGTTACCTTCGCCAGGACGTGCAACGGAGCAGAATTCTGCACCGTGGCAGGGCTTCCAAGTCACGGAATGGATTCTATGGTCTGCGCCGCGTCGCTTCGCTCCTTGCTCCGCCATAGAATGACGAGGGTTGGGGCGGCTTCAGCCAATCCCCAGCGTTTGCGCTGACTTTCACGGACATGAACGGAAAATCTCACACCAAGACAAACGGCAACCGTCATAATCCCTGTGCAGAGCTACTAGGTGCGTCATGGCTAATATGGCTTGCACGATGTAGACTTCACAGAGTCGGATCTGCAAAGGCATTGGGAGGACAACAAATGCCACGGGTATCGGAACTCTTCTTCAAGACGGCCATCGTCTTTCTCATCCTGGGCGTCGCCGCCGGACTGCAGATGGCGATTTCGGGCGATCACGGTGCCTTTCCGGCGCATGCTCACATCAACCTTCTTGGCTGGGTCACCAGCGCCATCTTCGGCGGCTACTATGCGCTCAACCCGGCCAAGGCCGAGCGCCGCATCGCCATGATCCATTACGGCCTCTATACGGTCGGCATCGTGATCATGCTGCCAGCGCTCTACTGGATGCTGGCGGGAGGCCACCCGGAGATCGAGCCGGTCGTGGCGATCGGCTCGCTGATCGTGGCCGCCGCGGTGCTGGTCTTCGGCCTCGTCGTCTTCTCGTCCCCAGAGACGGTGCGCTCAACGACGGCTGCCGCCACCCGCTGAGGATCCGTCCCTCATAGCCGAGCGGCTTTTGCGCCGCTTGGCCTTCCGCGCCAGGCTATTCGACGCGCTTGTCTGCCTGTGGCTCAGGGTAACCTTGGAAACAGGCGCGACAGCAGCGCCTGGATGATGCCGTCCCGCTCGAACGGGCCGGGCAATTTGGCGGGCGAAGCAGCGCCATCGCTCGACTTGGCCTCGTCGGTCGCGCCTTCGCGCTGGACGAGCCACAGCACCGCTGCGAAATAGCCCACCTGCAGGATGACGGCGGCAAGCACTGTCCAGCCCAATGCCGCCCAGACAGATCCCGTGGATGCAAACATCCAACCGAGGACCATCAGAAGCGTAACCACCATTCCCACAAGAAACTGCGGAAAATACATCTGCCCATTCGAGCGCCGCGACCCCGTTCGGTCAACGACGATCTCGCCCATATCTCTACCCATTTTGACCCATGCACCTTTTCCGGGTGGACCGCAAGCTTGAACGATTTGCCGGCGGCCCCATTGCCCTTTCGTCCGATCCTGACAGGGACGACGGACGCAGGACTTCCGTTGTGACAACTGGGAATTGCGCCGGATCGTTCCACGGCCGACGACATTCTAGTCATGCCTGATGGACCACAGTGCATGCGGGCAACCGCCTGCTGTTTTGACGCCTCTTCGCAAAGGAAGGCCCGCCACCTGGGCGGGCCTTTGTCCACTATGCTGACTGGATCAGCTCAGGATCACTACGATCTTGTAGGTGTCCGGGTCGACGATGACGATGCGCCCATCGGCCAAGACGAAATACTCATAGTCTTCATAAGCCGGAACGATCTTGACGATCCGGGCCGGCAGACGGTGCAGACGCACCTTATGGCGCGGCACCTCGACGCCGACGGAGATGTCGAAGCTGACGTCGCGAACCGGTTCGACATGGCTCTCATGAATGACCTGCGTGATCTGCGTCTTCTGTTCCACCGTCACGTTATTGATCGACGCCGTCTTGTTCTGGTCGGTCTCGACGTTGGTGTTGCCCTGGGCGTTCTGCTGGGTGGTCGTACCGGTCTTGCCCTGGGCGTTCTGCTCAGTCTGCATCTTGGTGGTGCCCTGGGCGTTCTGCTCGGTGCTGGTGCCAGTCTTGCCCTGCGCCTGCTTCTTCTTCTTCAGCTGTGTATTGTCCTGGGCGTTCTGCTCAGTATTGGCGCCTGACTGACCCTGAGCCTGCTCGTCGGTCTTCATCTTGGTCTTGCCTTGAGCCTGCTCTTCGGTGTTTGCGCCGGCCTTGCCCTGGGCGTTCTGCTGGGTTTGCGACTTCATCTCACCCTGGGCCTGGCCGCCCGTCTTGCCGCCCTTTTGGCAATTGGCCGTGCCGGCCGTGCAATTATTGTCGCCGCCGCTCGGCTGCGCGGACTCGGTCTGCGCCATCGCGGCGCCGCAACCGACGCCGAGCGCGATCATGCTTGTGATCAGCAGATGTTTCATTGGATTTCTCCTCGGAAAGTCGGTCCCTTCGGATGGGTAACCCAGCCCGAAACGCATTGTTCCGAAATTGGTGCCACGGTCGGAGGCGATGGTCGCGGAACACGGCGGCAGTTGTTTTTGCAGGCGCCGGTCCAGTTTTGCAGGAACAAGGGTAGGCGAACGGCGTTACGGCAATGCCGACCCGCTGTGGAAAATCGCAGGCGCAGCATTCAGGCGATTCGATTCAGATCCACATAGGAGAGACGACCAATGAAAATGCACCTCACCTCCGCCGCCGCTGGCTTCCTGCTTCTTGCTGGCATTGGCGCTGCTGCCGCGCAGGATGTCGTGATCGCGCCGGAGCAGGAAACCGTGATCAAGGAATACGTGCATAAACAGCCGTTGGCCTCGGTCAAGATTCCGGGCGTCGAGCTGAACGTCGGCAGCACGCTTCCCGATACGGTCGAATTACACGAAGTGCCGAACGTGAAATACCGTTACGTCGTCGTCGATAACCGGACGGTGATCGTCGACCCCGGTACCCGCAAGATCGTCAAGGTCCTCGATTGATCGATAGCGCACCAAATCGGATGGCCCGACGCCCGATTACGGCGACGGGCCGTTAACCGATTATTATTTTGTTACCATGTGCTAACGGAACCTTCCCTCAGCGCTTGAGTTAGCGGCTCTGGTTCACGTTGTCTCATAGACACCACAAACCAGTGGCAACGTGATACGGGCGGTGGCGAACAAGTACGGGCGGGGCGAGGAGGAGTTTGACCAACATGTCGAAACGAGAAATCGGAACATCCCGTTCGCTCGGGATGCGTGTTGCCCATCTCAAAGCCAGGATGCAAGACGCCCGGATCACCGAACATGAGATGAAGGCTTTCCAGAAGGTCGCGGCGATCATGGGGGGCGGCGAGGGCTCCCTACGCATTGAGGCCGACGATCTGATCGCCGCGTCCTTCGTTGCCGAGGGGCTGGGCGAATCGGCGCCGAACTGACAGCGGCCACCAGTCGAGATCCCGGATCGATTCAGCCGACCGTCAGCCGGAAGGCGGCGGTCTGCAGGCAAAATGGACGCCGGGAGGCGCCCGGCTTGCTCCCAGGATCAGCCGGCCAAATCCCAAAGCTTGCAGGACAACGCCGATCGCATGGCGTGAGTCCGAACGCGTCGAGGCTGGGCCTAGCCAGGCATGTGCCGGTTTGGTGCCCGGCTTTCGCGCGCCCGGATTCGCCTGATCTTCGCTTCGCGCAACACCGCGACGGGATCGGCGCCTGTCCATTCGATCCCGGCCTTCCGCGCGAAGGCCAGGAACGCCTGCCGCGCCTTGTCGACATCGATCTCGCCGCTCCGCGCCGCCTCGCAGGCGCGGAATGCGTTGGCGTAGCTGCCGCCCCGCATGGCCTGCGGCCATTCCTTGAGAAAGTTCTGCATCGCGGTAAGAGAGGCGATCTCGCGCTTGAAGCCGGCACCCACCGCGATGGCCACGGGGGGCCGAAGTTCGATGTCGCTTCTGATGGAGCCTTCCTGCATGACTGCGGCATCCTTTGGATTTCAAAGACTTGGGCAGTTTCAATGCCTTCCAATGCGGAGCCGATGCGAAGGTTCCGCCAAATCAATTAGTCGCCGCTGACGGAACAACACCCTGCCGGCGGCGTTTGCCCCGGGAGCTCCCATGTTCGATCTGCTCGTGTTTCCGCCCCTGCGGAGGCAGGGCGGAGCTCACCAACGCAACAGGAGAGAAACGATGAAAACCACCCTCATTCCAGCTGTCGCCGGCCTGGCTCTGATGGCCGGCATCGGCATCGCGGCCGCGGACGAGGTGATCATCACCCCCGAGCAGCAGACCGTGGTCAAGGAATATGTTCACAAGCATCCGATCGCCTCGGTCAATGTGCTCGGCCTTGAGCTTGGCGTCGGCTCGACCGTGCCTGACACCGTCGAGTTGCAGCAGGTTCCGGACGTCCAGTACCGCTATGCGGTCGTCAACGACCATACGGTGCTGATCGATCCCGGCACGCGCCGCGTTGTTCAGGTGATCGAGTAGATCCAGCCTTGGAAGAGCCCGGTCCTCCGAAGCACTGGGCAAGGATCGGGCTCTTTTCGCATCCGGGCATAAGGCCTAAGATAGGCAGTGGTTTGGGAGGCAACGAAGCGCGGAAGGAGTCGTTGCCATGCATCATCCACACGTCGAATCACCTGACATGGCACGCCAAGTCGACAAGCTTTTGGCCGAGCATAGGACTGGCCTGCTGTCGATGCACGAGGCAATCACCCTGCTGCGCCAGCGCACGGGGACCGACCGCTCTGACGCGGATTTAGCCGGATTGATTACAAAAAAGGCAGCGCATCTGGGCATCGCGGTCGTCACCGACGGACACTGAGCGAAATTGCCGTCCAGGTCGGTCGCTTATTCGTGATAGCGAAGACGTCACGCGAAAATTCGGCTAATGTTCGCGCCGGGGAACCGTCCCAACATCAGGAGGCGACAGTGACGGACGATAAGCACGAACGCATTCGCCAGCGCGCGCACGAGATCTGGGAGCAGGCTGGCCGGCCCGAAGGCGCCCACATGGAGCATTGGGACCAGGCGGCCGCCGAGATCGATGCGGCCGGCAAGCCGAAAGCCAAGAGCCCGAAAAAGGCCGCTGCCGCCAAGGCCGACAAGCCGAAAGCGGCCAAGGCGGAGAAGCCCGCCAAGGGCCCTGCCAAGGCAAAGTCCCCCTCCAAGAAGACCAAGGGCTGACCGCCAGCCAAGGCCTGCACCCCTTTCCACCGGATCATGTGACGGTGCGACGCTCCGTGTGAGGACTGTGCCCGAAGGCTATGCCGACCATGCGAAAAGTCGTCTTGATCATGACCATGTCGGTCGACGGATATGTTGTAGGGCAACTGGGCCAAGCCGGCCAAGCCAATGCTTGGGCATCACCGGGACCGCGGTGCTGAGCGAAGGCTTCGACCATGGCGGCCGGCTGACCGGCACGCTCGGCGTCGCCTTCGCCGGCAGTCACGTGGGCAGCAATGCGGGGCTGCAGTTCAGCTGGTAGGAAAGGTTATTGCCTCCCTTGCTTTCCGGCGTATCGCGCGACCGCGCAGAGAAAGGCAAGCGCTGCCATGTCGCAAGCTGCGCGTGACGGCGCCGGACCCTTGGCGAAAAGGACCGCATCGGCAACCGGGACCGTCAGGCCATGCTTGCGGGCGAATGAAGTGACTTCGTAGGGCTGATCGTCAGGCTGTATGCCGATGTCGATTTGCTGGTCCATCAAAACGAATTCCTCCCTGGTATACGGCTTTACCCTCCTTCGCCTGCGTAGAATTAACGCCCGGCCGCTCGCCCGCGTCCACCAATTGGCGATTGTGTGAAACGATGCATTTTTCGACCCGCTGAGCCAAGGGTTGCAGCGGCATGATTGTTCGCTTTTCGGGCGACTCGGATTCCTTCCCTTCTACGATGGAAGAGGTGAGAACGCGCCTCACCATGCATCGCTCGAGCGGGCGAACCTCACCCCCGCGGCGATCATCGCGCTTTCGCATTCGCTGATCAGCCTGAGGTTGCGCAAATACCGCGCCGCCGTCTCCGGCAGCCAGGCCGCACACGCCTTGACATAGACGCGGCCGTGCACCAGCGCGCCGGTCGAAAGCCGCTCGTTCTTTTCGGCGATCACTTTCAGATATTGCCGGATAAAGCGGATGTCGTCGGCGATGTCCTGGCTGGCCATGCGCCAGGCGCCGGCAAGGCGTTCGCGCTCGGCGAGCGGCAAAGGCGACAACAACGGGTGGGAGAGGTCGGCAAAAGCGGCATGGTTCGCGGTGTTCAAGCAAATTCCCTCAATGGAAGGGAAATATCGTACTTTATGTACGAAAAGCAATCAAGCGGGATTCGTACAATTTGAACGACAAAATAGTTAGATAAAGCAGTTATAAGAAATCCGCAAAAATCTTATAACCACCGGCATCTCCCATAGGGAGATGGGCGCCTGGCCCAACTGACACCGCAAAAAATAGCTTTCCCAGCACCGCAAACAGTGCTTTAACCCGGCCATCCACAGGGGTGCTCCGTACGGTCGGGGCTGAGATGGTGGCGGCAAGCCTCCGGACCCTAAAGCTGATCTGGATAATACCAGCGGAGCGAGGCGGGCCATGTTTTCCGGAGCACAGATTTCCCTTTATCCCATGGCCGACGATTTCGTCGGCGTGATCCTTGGCGCGCTTGGCGCGCTCGATCCTTACCGCGACAGGCTGAGGATCGAGACAGACGACATCTCAACGCTGCTGGTCGGGCCGCCCGAGGTGCTGTTCCCAGCCATGCGCGACCTGTTCGTGGCGGCCGCCAAAAGCGGCAGGCACTGTGTGCTGTCGGCCGCCGTCTCGCGCGGCTGCCCCGGCGAGCCGGATGACCCGATCTGCCGCTCCGAGGAGATCGGCGGCCCGGCGATCCCGCTCGACGAACGCAAGCGCGCCGCGTTGCGCGCCGTCGAGGCCACGCTTTCGACCAATCAGCCGGTGGCGGCGCAATTCTCGCTCTATGTGATGGGCACCGGCGACCACATGGACGAGATCTATGGCTGTATCGACTTCCTGAAACAGTCGGGCGTCTTCGAACGCTCCAAGCATTTTTGCACCAAGCTGCGCGGCGACGCCGGCGCGGTCTTCGCCACTCTGAACGAAGCCTTCTGCCGCTTCGGGCCCGGCGCCGGTCACGTGACGCTCGACATCACCATTTCGGCGAACAGCCCGACCGCGGCTTGAGCGCAAGCTCGATCTATCGAGGTAGATGTCGTGGCTGTTTGGCTTGACCCATCGCGTCGGGGAGATGCTCCCAGTCCCATCTCGCAGGAGAGAGGGGAACCTTCGACGATTGGCGAAAGCCGAGGTGACGGCCAATCTCCCCCCTTGCGGGGGAGATGCCCGGCAGGGCAGAGGGGGGTGCTGTCCCGCCGACCTCTCAACTGGTTGCGCGCGCGGCGTTCGCCAATTGCTTTCGCACAAGTTTCGAAAGCTGGCGTTCCTTCGCGCCCCCCTCTGGCCTGCCGGGCATCTCCCCCTCAAGGGGGGAGATCAGCCTTCACCACGACCGTCGCCAGGATCTTCCCCGCCGCGCTGGCTTTCGCTCTCCTTCTCGTCGCTTGGGAGCTCTGCGCACGCCTCGGCGGCATCGCCCCCACCGTGCTCCCTGCACCCTCGCGCGTGCTGGCGCAGGCCTGGGAGAACCGGGCGGCACTGGCCGACAACACGCTTCCCACCATTCGCGCCACGCTGGCGGGCTTTGCCTGCTCGCTCGTTGCCGCCTTCGTCCTCTCGGCGGTGGTCGACTTCTTTGCCCCCCTGCGCCGCGCGCTGTTCCCGCTCCTGATCGCCAGCCAGACCTTGCCGCTGGTGGCGATCGCGCCGCTGGTGGTGCTTTGGTTCGGCTTCGGGCTGTTGCCGAAGATCCTGCTCGTGGCGCTGGTCACCTTCTTTCCGATGATGGTGGCATTGGTCGAGGGCTATGCCGCCACGGCCCTGGAAATCAGCCAGATGCTCGCCGCCATGGGAGCAGGGCGCCGGCGCATCTTCTGGCTCGCTCGGTTGCCGTCGGCGCTGCCCTATTTCTTTGCCGGACTGCGCATCTCCATCACCTATGCGGTGGTCGGCGCCATCTTCGCCGAATATGCGGGCGCGGCGAAAGGGCTCGGCATCTATATGCTCAGCGCCAAGAACAATTTCCGCCCCGACCTGGTGCTCGCAGCCGTCGCGGTCAGCTCGGCGCTCACGCTCACGCTGTTCGGCCTCGCCGTGCTCGCCCAGCGTCTCGCCATGCCATGGGAAAATGCAAAGAGCGAAAGGGCGGGGCGCTATGGGGACAAGCCTTCCCGAGAGGGCCGGCCATGACGCGGCTCGAGCTCCGCAACATGCGAAAAAACTTCGGCGCGCTCGAGGTTCTGGCGGGCATTTCGCTGTATGTCGAAGAGGGCGAGTTCGTCTCGATCCTCGGCCCCTCCGGCGCGGGCAAGTCGACACTGTTCCAGTTGCTCACCGGTGCGATCCGGGGCGAGGGCGAGATGCGCTTCGACGGCGCGCCGCTCGATGGTGCCCGCTTCGCCTTCATGCCGCAGCGCGATGCGTTGATGCCGTGGCGGCGCGTCATCGACAACGCGACGCTGGGGCTCGAGGTGCAGGGCATGAAGCGCCGCGCGGCGCGCGAGCGCGTGGCGCCGTTGTTCGCCGAGTTCGGCCTTGCCGGCTTCGAGCGCGCCTGGCCGGCCGAGCTGTCCGGCGGCATGCGCCAGCGGGCGGCATTGCTGCGCACCGTCGTGCAGCAGCGCGACATGCTGCTCCTCGACGAGCCGTTCGGCGCGCTCGACGCGCTCACCCGCGCGGCCATGCAGCGCTGGCTGGAGACAATGTGGCGAAACCATCGCTGGACGGCGCTGCTCATCACCCATGACGTGCGCGAGGCGGTGCTTCTGTCCGACCGCATCTATGTGCTGTCGGCGCGGCCCGCGCGCGTGGTGCGCGAGGTGGCTGTGCCGCTGCCGCGCCCGCGCACCGAGAGCACGGCGCTTGCCCGCGAGGCCGCCGCGATCGAAGCCGGCATCCTCGACATTTTGCTCGGCGCCGCCGAACCGATTTCCCGACCATCCGATGGAGAAAACCGATGACCGATTTCACCCGCCGCCAGGCGATGCTTCTGGCCGCCAGCCTGCCATTTGCCGGGACCGCTGCACGTGCCCGGGCCGCCGCGCAAAAAATCACCGTCGCGCTCGACTGGACCGTCAACACAAATCACGTCGGCCTGTTCGTCGCCCGCGACAAGGGCTTTTACCGCGATGCGGGCATCGAGGTCGAAATCCTGCCTTATGGCGACACCGGCTCGGGCACGCTGGTGGCCAGCCAGGTCGCCGATTTCGGCATTTCCGGCTCGCTCGGCCTGTTCACGCAAAAGAGCGCGGGCGCCGACCTGAAGGCCGTCTACGCCGTCGTCCAGTCGGAGACCGGCCGCGTCGTCTTCAACGCCGACCGAACCGCGATTGTGAGCCCGAAAAATCTCGACGGCCTGACCTATGGCGGCTTCGGCAGCGTTTGGGAGAACGCGCTGATCTCGACCATCATCCGCCATGACGGCGGCAAGGGTGCGTTTTCCACTGTGACGCTGGGTACCTCGGCTTACGAGGCATTGGCCAACGGCGCAGTCGATTTCACGCTTGAGGTCTCGACCTGGGAAGGCGTCGAGGCCGAGCTGAAAGGTCTCAAGCAGCGCAGCTTCCGCTACGCCGATTACGGCGTGCCGGACGAGCACACCACGTTGATCGTCTCCAGCAACGCCTTTCTCGCCGCCAACCGACAGGCGGCCGTGGCCTTCGTCCAGGCGACGCGACGCGGCTACGCATTCGCCGTCGATCATGCGCAGCAGGCAGGCGAGCTGCTGCTCGCTGCGAACAAGGACACGCTGACCAACCCGGCGCTGGTGCACGCCTCGCTGAAGACGCTGAACGACGGGCATTTCCTGAAAAGCGCAGACGGCGCCATCGGCACGATGGACAAGGCCAAGATGGAGGCGATGGGCGGTTATCTGTTCGCCTCCGGGATATTGCTCGATGGCGACGGCAAGGTGCTGAAGGAGGGGCCGGATGTCGCGGCGTATTTCACGAATGAGTTTGTGGGGTAGGGCAGGCCAGAGGGGCAAAGGAACTCGATGTCTCAGAAGGCCCGCAAGTTCACCTCAACTATCGGCCTTCTTGCGGCTGAACAGCCTTCTCAGCCACACCAGCGGCAACAGCACGAGGAAGGCGCCCTTCTTCAGCACCAGCAGCGCCAGCGCGATCAGCCCGGCGCCGGCGGCCTTGCCGTATTTGACCCCGAGCATCGTCGCCAAAACGCCCAGCGCGCCGTAACCGGCCACCTTGTCGCCGCTGGAGAATTCGAAATAGGAACTGCCGGCCCTCGGCTTGTAGGCGTCGGCCGATGCCTCGACGATCTTTTGCACGGCATCGTTCGTGATGTTGCCGTTCACCGGCACGATCTTGATTGGGACATAGCCCTGGCGGTCGAAGATCGAGACCGAGATGTTGATCGTCCTGTCGCCGGCCCAGTTCAGGATGTTGGCGTAGTAAAGGATATTCTTGCCCTTATCGATTTGCGGATAAAGGAGCCAGCCGTCGAAGCGGATGTCTTGTCCAAGCCGTTGCGACTGCGCTTTGACCGATTCCTTGAAGCTCTCCTCGAGGGAACTAATTTCTTCGTTGCGGTCGGCACTGTCCCAGTCCGCGAGGCTGACATAGCCGTCCGACACGGGCTTTTCGACAGTGAGGTTATCGATCTCCGGCGTGAAGCCGAAGATCAATTGGTCGATCGTGCCGCACTGGTCGCGGTCCCAGCCGAACTCCTTCACCACCAGATTGCAGCGGTCCTCCGGCTTCAGGTAGAAGGCGGCGCCGCCAGCCGGAGTGATTGTGCCTCTGGCGGCGCTCAGAGGCTGGGTAAAATTTTGCGGATGATAGTCCGTATCCTCGGCATGCACGATGGCCGGTTGCGCCAGAAAGCAGGCATGCGCCACCATTATGAAAATCAGGTTTTCCCTGACCGACTTGTTCATTACCCCTCCCGCCAATGGGACCCCAACCTCAAGCATCCGTGATATAAGAGTATTTCGAAGACAAGCACAAGACGATAAGTTCACTTTTTGTTCTTTGTCTCAACCATGGCCCTGCCGAACTGCTCTTGAGACGACATGCCGCCGCCTAATCCTCACATATCGATCATCGACCGCTTCACCCGCCCGATGATCGTGATCGCGCCTTCCAGCTCCGGCGGCGGGATGTCGAGGTAGGACGCCGGCTGGAACGGCGGATTGTCGTTCGGGCGCCAGCGCTTGTAGGTGGCGCGTCCCGTCTCGTCTGAAATCACGTAGCAGCCATTGGTCACCAGCCGCTTGTCGCGCAGGTTAACGAAGATGATCGAATCCGGCGGCGAGATCTTGTTCATCGACGGCCCGTCGACGCGCAGCGCGATCCACTCGCCTTCTTCGAGGTCGGCGGTGGGGATGGTCGGATAGTCGGAGAGGTTGACGACGCTGTCCTGGCTGCCGAGCTCGCCGGCGCTGATCCACGATACGATCGGCACATCGACGGTGACGGGCGAGGGGGCGAAATTGACCGGCGCCGCCTCCGCGCCATCCGCGTCGAACAAAAGCCAGCCGGGGTCGACGCCGAACAGCCGGCCGTATTTCTCCGCCGCCTTGCGCGACAGCGGCCGGTTGCCGTTCTCGTGGCTGATCAGCGTGTTCTTGTTGATGTCGCGCAAGGCCCGCGCCGCATCGCTGGGCGAGGCATAGCCGGCCTGGGCGCGCGCCTGCTGCAATCTGTGCCGAGAATCCATCATCGTACAAAATGCCTGAAAATTATCGTCCAAAGTGTACGATTTCGCTTGCGCGTATTTCGTACATAACGTACGCTTAGCGCATGAATGAACATCCCGCAAGCATTTCCGCACTGCCGGTGATTCCGGTGCCGCCCACGGGCATCTCAGGGCTTATTGATTCCTGGCGGAGCGTCGACGCTTTCGCCGCCACGCAAAAGGGGGCGGCATGAACGCGTTGCCTTTCCAATTCGAACCGTCTTTCCCGTTCGAATCGCCTGTCGAATTCCAATCGTCCGGACCGTCCTCCTCCCCGGTCCGGGCGCATTCCGGGGCGCTTGCCCCGGATCCGGCTGAACCGCCCGCACCCCGGTTCACCGGAACGGCCGGAGCCGTTCCTCCCCCGGCTCCGGCCCCCAATTCGGGCATAAGCTGCATCCGCACCGAGGACGGCACCGTCATCCTGTTCGATCGGATGACGGGCCGCGCGGTGTCGGGCCTGACGCGGACTGCCGCCGAGGCCGCTCTTCTCCGACTGACCGGCGCGGCGCCGGAGCAATTCCAGGAAAAGTGCGAAGCAGTTTTCCGTCCGGAATTGCGCCAAGACAACGCTACGCAATTCCAGGAAAAGTGCGATGCGGTTTTCCGTCCGGAATTGCGCCAAGACAACGCTGCCGGCGCCGCCTGACCTTCAACGCTTTCGCTGACCTGATCCCCAAACGGCCTTTCGGCCGAACCCTGGCGCTTGGCCTGAAGCCTGGCGCTTCGCCCCAAGCGCTTCGCAATCAACGGAATGAGCAGATGGCATCCGCCTACACCGAGAAGGAAATCGACGAGATCGCCGCTTTGCTGAAGGAGGGGCTTTCCGCCTCGCGCATTGCCGGCCGTTTCAGCGCGCTGCGCGGCAGCCCGGTCTCGCGCAACGCCATCATCGGCATCGTCCACCGCAACGCCGGTTTGAGCGCCATCGGCTTCGCCAACCCCAAGGGCGGTCGCGCCGGCGGCAGGCCGAGAAAGCACGCCCGGCCCGATCGCCCGCGCAGGCGGGGCAGGGCGGCCGCTGGGGGGATGGCACTGTCGGAGCCGGCCGTGCTTTCGAGATACGCCGAGCTGGCAGAGGGCGCCGGCGCGGAAGCTGCCAATCTCCCCCCAAGCGCGGGAGATGGCCGGTCCACCCTCCGCAACTGCAGCGCAGCTGCTGCGGAGGACGGGCAGGCCAGAGGGGGGCGCTGTCCCGCAGACCTGTCCGTCGATGGAACCGTCACGCAAGCGAATGTCGTCACTGCCCGCATTCTGCCCAAGCTCAAAAATCCCAAGCCGCGCAAACCCGCGCGCACGCTTCCGCCGGCCTGGCTCGCCCCAGGCACCCGCGAAAAATCCGAAGCGCATCTCTACAAGCTCCCGGCGCCGCCGCCTCCGGTGAACCCCGGCCGCCGGCCGCATGTCGCGGCCATGCGCTTTCTCGATTGCCTGTTCGGCCGCTGCCGCGCACCGCTCGATCTCGCGCTGCGCGAGGATGCCGATGCCGACCCGCAAGGCGCGCGCCCGGGACCGGACATGCTCTGCTGCGGTCTGCCAACCTCGGCCACGCGTTCCTACTGCGCCCATCACCATGCAAGGTTTCACGGCCATCGCGGGAAGGGGATGTGAGGAGCGGGACGCAGGAACTGCCAATCTCCCCCCAAGTGGGGGAGATGCCCGGCAGGGCAGAGGGGGGCGCGAAGGAACGCCAGCCTCCCGCATGTTTTGCTTTTCACAAAGTTCAAAGGGCGCGAACCCTCTTTGCTGATACGCCGGCGGGACAGCGCCCCCTCTGTCCTGCCGGACATCTCCCCCACGAGGGGGGAGATTGGCAGCTCGGCCGCGCCGCTCCTCCTGCAACGTTGGCGATTGGCGAAAGCCGCGAAGACATCTGATCTCCCCCCAAGTGGAGGAGATGTCCGGCAGGACAGAGGGGGGCGCGAAGGAACGCAGCCTTTCCCAGTTAGCACGCACAAACAAGGATCGCACCATGCCCCGCAAAGCCGCCAAGAAACCCAAGCCGCCAAAGCTCCCCAAGGGCGAGGCCGAGCAGGTACGCATCCGCCGCGAGATCGGTCACGACTTCGCGCTGAAGCCCGACGGCTTCGGCCGCCAGCGCCTCACCACCGGTACGGCGGAAGCGCGCCGGATCTACGAGGTGTCGAACGGCGGCTACACCTCCACCGGCGGCGTCGTGCGCCTGCGCAATGTCGATCCTCTTGTGGGCATCACCTCGCTCAGCCGCCAGCAGCGCGAAGCAGGAGGGCGCTTCCGCGACGATTTCGAGCGTAGTCAACGCGAAGGCCTGCAGCCGCAATCCTGGAGCGAGCGCGTCGACGGCGGCCGGATCGGCGGTGGCGTCCCGGACCGGGTGCTCTCAGCCGGCCGGGCGTATGCCCACGCTGCCGCTGCGCTCGCCCATTGGGAAGTGGCTGAAGTGGTCCGAAAAATCTGCCTCGAAGGCCAGTCGGTGAAGGCCATCGCCGAACGCAGCGGCGAAGGGCGCGACGTGGTGGTGAAGCTGCTGAAGGTCGGGCTGGACCTGTTGGCGGTGCATTATGGTATGATGGGGAGGAAGGCGGGGTAGGGGGGCGGCATGGACGCGGCCAAATCAAGAGTTTGGCAAAACAAAGTGAAATCACGATGTGAGGTGGCTGGCGTGAACTTGCGAACGCTCGGCGCTGCCCCTCATCCGCCCTTCGGGCACCTTCTCCCCGTAAACGGGGCGAAGGAGAGGCTCGGCACCGGCGCCAGCCACTTTCTCCCCGTTTACGGGGAGAAATGCCCGGCAGGGCAATGAGGGGGGGCGCCGACTTGCCGGGCTATGCATAGCCTTGAGCGATGGCGGCTTTAGCGTTCTTCGCCGCCGGGCGCCTTCTCCCACCCGAACACGCTCCGCCCGCCCAGCAAATGCGACTGGTCCATTTCCCCCGCCACGATCTCCTTCAAGCTCGGCCCCGTCACATAGCGCTCCATCCTGCGCGACTCGCCGTCCAGCCGCCGCAGCGCCTCCAGTTCCTCGCCGCGCCCGAGCTTGGCCTTTCCCACCGCCGATTTCAGCACGCCGATCGTCTCGTCATAGACTTTTAGCGGCACGGGGAAGGGGTGGCGGTCCTTGCCGCCATGGGCGAGGGAGAAGCGCGCCGGGTCGGAGAAGCGGTAGGGCGCACCGTGCACCACTTCCGACACCATGGCCAGAGCCCGCACCGTGCGCGGGCCGACGCCGGGGACCAGCAGCAATTCAGGAAAATCCTTCGGGCCGCTTTCGATGGCCGAGGCGATGTTGCCGTGCAGGCGGTGCATGACGATGTCGCTCTCGCGCACGTCGTGATGCGCGGGCATGACGAGGTTGGGCAGCATCGGCTGCGCGGCGGGCTCGGGTTCCGGCTGCGGTTCCAGCACGGCCAGCTCGGTCAGGATCTTCTCCGGGCTCATAGTCTTCAAAAGCTGGATTTGGCTTCCACGCGCTTTTTCCGCGCGATGGTCGGTGAGGTTGACGATCTCGCCCTGGCGCTCGCCCTCGATTGCCGAATGCGGCTGGTCGACGAAGCTAGTCAGCCCTTCCGACAGCCAGTGGTAGCGGCGTGCCTGGCGAGCATCGCCATTCATGCCTTGCTGCACCACCACCCAGCGCCCGTCGTCGGTGACGATGAAGCCGTGCAGATAGAGGTCGTAGCCGTCCTGCACGGCGGCGCTGTCCACCTTGGCGACGAGCCGGCTGGCGGTGGCGAGAGCCTCGCCGTTCAGCCCGACGCGCTCGCCGATCGCCAGCAACTCGCCGGGCGTCTTGCGCGAATGCGCGCCGCGTCCGCCGCAGACATGGATGCCAAGCTCATTGCCGAGCGGGTTGAGCCCCCGTTTCAGCGCGCCGATGACGGAAGTGGTGATGCCCGAGGAATGCCAGTCCATCCCCATCACGGCGCCGAAGGACTGGAACCAGAAGGGATGCGCTAGGCGCCGCAAAAGCTCATCGCGGCCGTAATGATGGATGATCGCCTCGCACAGCACTGCGCCGAGCTTCGTCATCCGATCGCCCAGCCACTTCGGGACCCGCCCGCCATGCAGCGGCAGGTCGGCGCTGCCGCTTCGCTGCGTCAAGGATGTTCTCCGTGGATGCCGCAGAATTAGATGGCATTTTGCCGGGAATTTGCAAGGCGCCGACACGATCTCCCCCCACGAGGAGCAGGGCAATCGCATATGGGGTTTATTGGCGAAGGCCAACGCAACGCCGTCATCCTCGGGCTTGTCCCCATAGGCGCTAACTTAGGCTTGACGGTGATCGTGGTGAGTGATTCACCGTGGGTCA
>NZ_VFUG01000032.1:0-27493 GCF_006440615.1 Mesorhizobium sp. B2-6-2
GCCTGTCCGAAAGGACGACCAAGATCCACTCGGCCTCCTTCCCACTTCAACCATACACCGGAATCAACACACAGGATTCCAGGGTCTGCGCGACGCCGCTTCGCGGCTGCTCCGCCCTGGAATGACGAGGTTGGGAGCCTTCGGCCAATCTCCAGGGTTTGCGCTGATTTCATGGAACGAGCGGGAAAGCTCGCCCCTCGTCAAAACGGCGATCTTTCAAAACCCCTGTGTCGAGGAATTATGCGATCAGCACGCGCGGCTCGAAGCGGCCCCAGACTGGAATGTCGAGCAGGAAGATCATGCCGGCCTGCGGGTCGAGGGCACGCTGCCTCTCGTCCTTGCCTTTCCAGGCGGAGGTCACTGCCAGCCGGTCGGCTTTCTGGCCGACAAAGGCCGGGCAGGAAGCCTGCGTCACCGGCATGGCGATCTCGCGCAGCAGCGTGCCGTCGGGGGAATAGGCCTTCACCGCCTTGCCGCCCCAGACGGCATTCCACAGCACGCCGTCGCGGTCGACGACCGAACCGTCGACATAGCCCTTCGAAGAACGATGATCGACGAACACTTTCACTTCGCCGGCCGGCAGGCCGGTCGCCGGATCGCAGGCGACGCGCATCAGAAGCCCGGTCGCGGTGTCGGTGTAGTAGGCGATTTTGCCGTCCTCCGAGAAGCAGATGGAATTCGAGACTGTGATGCCCGAAAACAGCCGGCGCAATTCGCCCTTGAAGAACCAGTAGATCGATCCGGCTCCCTTCTGCTCGTCCTTGCCCATTGTGCCGGTCCACAAGGCGCCGCAGGGATGAACGCGCGAATCGTTGGAGCGCGTCAGCGGATTGTCGGCCTCGATCGGCGTGTGCAGCGTCAGCCTGCCGGTCTTGACGTCCCGAACTTGCAGGCCGATCTCGGTGGCAATGAGCTGCCGGTCGGCGTCGATGACCGCGATGGCGCTGGCCATGACGCCGAGATCATGCACTTTCAGCGCGCCGGCGAGCGGCTTTTCCAGAAGCTTGCCGTTGACGATGTCGAACCAGAACAGCGTGTCGGTGGCGGGATCGTAGCTCGGGCCCTCGCCGAGCTCGCAGATATGGTCGGAAAAAACCGAAACGCCGTCCATTGTCATCCTCCGAAGGCTTCGTCCCAGGCGGCGACCGCGGCGCGGGCGCGCTGCGCCACGTCCTCGACGCTCGCGCCCGGCTTGTAGAGGCTCGATCCCAGCCCGAAGACGCTGACGCCGACCGCCTTGTAGCCGGCAAAGTCCTTGTCCGAAACGCCGCCGACGGCACCGACAAGCGTCGTTGCCGGCAGCACGGCGCGGATCGCCGCGATGCCGCTCGATCCAAGCACGCTTGCCGGGAAGAATTTCAGCGCCGAGGCGCCGAGCCGGATCGCCTGGAAGGCTTCGGTCGGCGTGAACACGCCAGGCATCGTCACCATGCCGTATTGCATGGCGCGGCCCATGACCTCGGCATCGATGTTGGGGCTGACCAGCAACTTGCCGCCGGCCTTGTGCAAGGCGTCGACGTCTGTCGCCGTCAGCACCGTGCCGGCGCCGACCAGCGCGCTTTGCGGCAGCGCCTCGACCAGATCGGCGATGGAGACGAACGGCTCCGGCGAATTGAGCGGCACCTCGATCGCCTCGATGCCGGCGTCGTGGATCGCCCGGCCGATCGCCACCGCCTCGGACGGCTTCAGGCCGCGCAGGATGGCGACAAGCCCGCGCCTGAGCTTCGGGAAGGGTGCGGTCTGGCTCATGAAGCGCCTCCAATCATGCCGTTCTCGCGCGCGGCTTCGACAAGGCCGGCACGCACCGCTTCATCGGCGTCCACGCTGCGAAAGGCAAGGCCGGCTAGGCCCAGCGCTGTGCCATAAAGCTCGGCCAGCGTGCCCGAGGCGATGAGCACCACCGGCGCTTCGCTAACGCCATAGCGCCGCCTTGCCGAGGCGATCTCGCCGCCGATCAGCAGGCCGGATAGTGAGGCCGCCGCGTCGTTGGGCTGCAAATCCTGCAGAAGCCCGGCGGCGCGGATGGCAAACAGTTTCGAGGTGACGTCGCCGCCTTCGCCCAAAGCCCGCTCGCACCATTGCCGGAAGAACGGGCTGTCCGCGGCGACAGGCGCCGGGTGCTCGCCCAGCGAATGTTTCAGGATCGAGTGCGTGGCCAGCACGGAAAATAGTTCCCCGGTCGGCCAGGTGCCGAAACCTTCGACCACGCCGTCCGCGACCGCGACCCATTTGGAATGCGTGCCAGGCATGCAGACGAGGTGGCGTCCCTTTGCCGGCAAACCGGCGCCGGCAAGCTGGGTTTCCTCGCCGCGCATCACATCGGGCGCGTCGGCCAGGCGCTGGGCGAGGCCGGGCACGATGCGGATGTCGCGGCTCGCACCCTCGATGCGGGCTGCGCCGCGCAGAATCGCGCCGATCGGCGCCGGCACGGTGACGTAAGGCGCCTCGATCCAACCCTGCCGGGAACCGGCCATGCCGCAGATGATGACCGGCAACATGTCCGGCGCGCCCATGGCGGCAAGATGGCCTTCCAACACGTTCGAAAAGCCCTTTTCGCGGGCGGTGATCAGCCCGTCGTCGCCGCGCCGCTCGGCAAGCACCTTGCCCGAGCCGTCGAGCAGCCAGGCCCTGAGCCTGGTCGTGCCCCAGTCGAGCGCAGCGACCGCTGGTGCCGGGCTCACAGGAAACCTCCATCGACGATCAGCATCTGGGCAGTCAGCATGCGCGAGGCGTCCGACGCCAGGAACAGCACCGTGCCGACCATGTCGTCGGGTTGCATGACATCCTTGATGCACTGCTTGGCGACATGGGCGGCGAGCGCCTCGTCGGTGACCCAGAGCTCGCGCTGGCGCTCGGTGATAACCCAGCCTGGTGCCACCGCGTTGACGCGGATGCGGTCGGCGCCGAGCTTGCCGGCGAGACCTTTCGTCAGGCCGAGAATGCCCGCCTTGGCCGCTGTGTAGGCCGGCATATCGGGGTGGTTGATCAGATAGGAGGTGGAGGTGAAGTTGATGATCGAGCCGCCGCCGGCCCGCTTCATGCCGGGCGCCACGGCCTGGGCGGTGAAGAAATGCGGGCGCAGGTTGATCGCAAGGTTGTTGTCCCAGAATTCGACGGTGACGTCTTCCACTGCGTGACGCTCGTCGAGCGCGGCATTGTTGACCAGCACCGTGACGTCGCCATGCGCCTCGGCCGCCTTCGCGGCGGCGGCGCGCAGTGCCGCGATGTCGCGCAGATCGGCGCTGAGGTAGAGCGGGCGGCGGCCGAGCTCCTTCTCCAGCCGGTCGGCAAGGGCGGTGCTTGGCTTGTCGGCGATGTCGATGAAAGCGACGTTGGCGCCCTGCCGCATAAAGCCTTCGGTGAGCGCGGCACCAATGCCGGAACCGCCGCCGGTGATCAGCACGGAGGCGCCGTCGAGGTCGGCGAAACGCGCCGATGGCATCATGATCTGTTCTCCCGTTTGGCCGGCGCGCATCCTAGCCAGACAAAGCGCGGGAGCAAGCGGGAAACGTCGGATTTCCGGCGTTATGTCTGACAAATGATCGGCACACCGCCAAAGCAGCGCCGGCCGGTCTTCCGAACAGCCGGAAAGCTCTAGTTCCCCGACACAGGGATTTTGAAAGGTTGGCGTTTGTCTTGGTGCAAGATTTTCCGTTCATTTGCGTGAAATCAGCGCAAACGCCGGAGATTGGTTGAAGCCGCCCTCAACGTCGTCATTCTATGGCGGAGCAAGGAGCGAAGCGACGCGGCCGCAGACCATAGAATCCATTCCGCGACTTGGAAGCGCCGCCGCGGTGCAGAATTCTGCTCCGTTGCACGCCTTGGCGAAGGTAACGGCATGGATTCCAGGGTCTTCGCGACGGAGCTTCGCTCCTGCTCCGCCCTGGAATGACGACCGCGATGGGCGTTTCGGCCAATCTCCAACGCATGCCGCCTGCCAACGCAAACAGAGCCGACGGCCAAAATCCCTGTACCGGGGGACTAGTCAGATCGCCTTGGCGTGCAGCGCGCCACGATAGGAATCGCGCAGATAGCCGAGCGTGGCGTCGGCATCGACCGGCTTGCCGAACAGATAGCCCTGCCCGCCTGCGCAGCCGAACTGGACGAGGCGGTCGGCCTGCGCTTCGTCCTCGATGCCTTCGGCGACAACATCCATGCCGAGCCCTTCGCACATTGCGAGAATGGCGCGGATGATGTGCTCCGAGGGCCGGTCGTCGAGGATGGAGGAGACGAAGGCGCGGTCGATCTTGAGCTTGTCGAAATGGAACTCGCGCAGGCGGCCGAGCGACGACTGGCCGGTGCCGAAATCGTCGAGCGAGACGCGGATGCCGACGCGGCGCAGGTCCTCGACGATCTTCTCGGCCGAGGCCGGATCGTTCATCAGGCCAGTCTCGGTGATCTCGATCTCAAGCCGGCGTGGATCGAAGCCGGTGCGGTCGAGGATGGCCAGGATATGCAGGCCGGTGTTCTGGTCGACGAGCTGCGAGGGCGACAGGTTGAAGGACAAGAACAGTTCCTTCGGCCAGCTGCGCGCCGCCTCGGCCGCCTTGCGCAGCACCAGCTGCGACAGCGGGCCGATGATGCCGCGTTCCTCGGCGATCGGGATGAAGACGGATGGCGGCACGACGCCGAGGTCGCGGTCGGTCCAGCGCGCCAGCGTCTCGAAGCCGATGGTGCGGCGGCTGCTCAAGTCGACGATCGGCTGGAAATGCGGTTCGACTTCGCCGGCCGAGACGGCGCGCCGCAGCGCCTGCTCGATGCGGGTGACGCGCTTGGCCGCCTCTTCCATCTCGCGGGTGTAGACGACGACGCGGCCGCGGCCCGAACGCTTGGCGTGATAGAGCGCAGTCTCGGCCTTGTTGAGGAGGATCTCGGTGGTCTCGTCGCCGGAATAGAACAGCGAGCACCCGACCGAGGCCGAAAGCCTCGCGGTGCGCTCGCCGACATCATAGGGCGCCGACAATATCTCGATCAGCATGCGCGACGTCTCGGCCGCCTGCTCCTCCGAGAACACCATCGGATAGAGGTAGGCGAACTCGTCGGCGCCGATGCGGCAGACGGTGGAATAGCCGTCCATCGAAGCGCGCAGCCGCATAGCCACCTGGATCAGGATGTCGTCGCCGGCCTTGTGGCCGAACAGGTCGTTGATCGGCTTGAATCCGTCGAGGTCGAGGATGCCGACGGTAAAGGGCGCGGGATCGTCGGCGCGGTCGCTGATCAGGCGATCGACCTTGTCGAAGAAGCGACGATGGTTGCCGAGCCCGGTCAACGAATCCGTGAAGGCCAGATCCGTGTTTTCCTTGCCTGGCTGGCCGGTGCCAAACGTCGTTTGCATCACGCCTCTGTTCTGATGTCGGTATTTAAGGCCAGAGTGGCAGCAAAGCGTTTAGGAAAAGTATCGGGAAAATCGATTTTCCATCGTCCAGAAGCTGCTTGGCTCGCCGGCGGCTCAGCTTTGGACAAGAAATGGTAACCCAACCTCCAATATTCGTTTATGCATAACTTCTAATAGAAGTATCGAACGGTCTCCTGTGGAATGCAATTGCGCAGCGAAGGCCGTTTCGCACCTTCGGGAATTGCTTTAGCCAGCTTGCTTAATGCGATAGAGCTCGATCGGGCTGCCCTTCTCGCCAACCGGCTCGAGCCAGTCCGGCACGGAGCCGCGCAGCAGGCCGGCAAGGAAACCCTGCGGCGCCTTCCGGGTCAGGATCAGGGTCTCGACATTGCCGGGGCAGATGGCGACGAGGCCGACGCGATGCGCCTCGACGATTGCCCGCGCGTCATCGGCCGAGCCGAGAAAGGCGTCCAGCACCAGGAGATTGCCGGCGACGTTGCGGTGATAGGGGCCGGCGAAAACGCGATGGCCGCTATAAGCGAGCACCGGCGCTCCGAGATTGGAGATCGTCAGCACGGTGGTATCGGCCATTCCGCCGAGAGGCGCAAAACTGGCCTTCTTCTGGCAAGTCCTGTCCGAGGCGCCGCCGTCGGCGACGGCCTTGCCTTTCTCGAACGCCACCGAGGCGGCCGCGGCGACGCCCGTCCAGACCGGGTTAATTGAGACCAGCCAGACGGCCGCAAGGCGCAGCGCCACGCCGAGCGAGGAGCTGGTTTCGGCCCGCGCCCGCCATTTGGCGATCCAGGCCGACAGCGGAACGACGGCAAAGGCGATCGAGAAGGTGGTGCCGCGCACCTGCCAGGCGCCGACCGCGAAGGCGACGACGAGCAGTGGCGCAACGAGGCTGTCCTGCCGCCGCCAGCCGCCGCGGCGCAAGTGCCGTGCCATCAGGACGATCGCGACCAGCGGCGTCGCGTAACGCGCCGCCACACGCGCCGGATCGCGGACAAGCAGCGCGAACAGCGACTGGGCCTCATCGATATGGTCGAGCCACAGTTCCTTGAGGCGCGGATCGAGGGAGGCATAAGGCGCGGAGAGGCATTGCGGGAACAGCACCGCCACGACCACGCCGAGCACGACCCCCAGAAGGGCAAGCGACCCCAGCCTGCGCGGCCAGCTGCCGGCGGCGGGCTCGACGGAGGCGATTGCAGCAAGCCCCACGCCGGCAATGGCCGCGACGACGAACTGCGCGACGGAGAAGGCGTCGCACTGCGCCACGCCCCATGCGTAAGGCGGAACGGTGACGGCGAAGACAAGCGCCGCGACACCGGCAAAGCCAAGGCCGAAATCCCGGGCGATCGCCCGTTCGCCGCCTGGATCGGCGACGAACAGCAGCGCCACGCAAACGCCGATGGTGGCGACGTAGGGCAGGGTTTCCATGCCGACGGCGAGCGTCAGCGCGGCGCAGAGGCCGGACAACAAGGCGGCCCAGCGTCGGGAAGGCGCCTCGAGCAGCAAAGCGAGGCTCGCCATGGTGAGCATCAGCTGGGCGTTGTGGTGGTCGAGCGCGCCGGGGTCATAGATGCCGATGAAATAATAGCCGGCTGCGCCGATCAGGATGGCCGGCAGCACCGCGCCGCCACCGCCGAAGCTGCGCGCGGCGCGGGCGGTGAAGAACAAGGTCGACCAAAGGAGCAGCGCCGGCCACAGCACCTGCGCCACGTCCTCGCCGAGCGGCCTGCTGCCGGTGAGCGCCGAGGCGGCAAGCGCGATGGCGGCGATCGGCGCGTCGACCAGCCGCGACCAGTGCATGACGAAGCCGCCTTCCAGCCCCATCCGGTATTGGTGCAGGTCGAACCAGCCCTGGCCGGCCAGCAGGTCGCGGACCTCGACGAGGCGCAGCAGATTGTCGTTGTCGCCGCCGGCATCGGTCAGTTGGCCAAAACCGGCCCATGCATCGACGGCGAAGGCGAGCAGGGCGGCAAGCAGCGCCAGCGCCAGATCGGACTTCCAGGCGGCGGCGCCGGTCTCGGCTGTGCCCATTGCGGTGGCCTTTGGAGGGAGAGGATCGGTTTTAAACCTAGCCTTAACGGCTTCAATAAATAGTAAAACGGCTCGACGGGGCCGGCATGAGGACGGCCGGAGGCTGGATCGGGCGTCCGGAGACAGACATGCCGCATGCAGTCCGCCACGAGCCGGTCATCGCCGTGCTCCTGCCTTGCTACAATGAGGAGCTGACGATCGGCGAGGTCGTGCGGCGCTTCCGCGAGACGCTGCCCTCGGCCGCGATCTATGTCTATGACAACAATTCCAAGGACCTCACGGCGCTGAAAGCCCGCGCCGCCGGCGCCGTCGTCGTGCGCGAGCCGCGCCAGGGCAAGGGCAATGTGGTGCGGCGCATGTTCGCCGACATCGACGCGGATATCTATGTGATGGCCGACGGCGACGGCACCTATGCGCCGGAGGATGCGCCGCAGCTGATCAACGTCCTGCAGACCGAGCGCTCCGACATGGTGGTGGGCACCAGGCGCGGCGTGACCGACGATGCCGGCCGCAACGGTCATGCTTTCGGCAACCGCATCTTCAACCGCCTCTACAAGGGTCTGTTCGGGACCGACTTCACCGATATCTTCTCCGGCTACCGGGTGTTTTCGCGCCGCTTCGTCAAAAGCTTTCCGGCCGTTTCCGGCGGCTTCGAGATCGAGACCGAGATGTCGGTGCATGCCTCGCAGCTCAAGCTGCCGGTGAGCGAGATCGCGCTCGATTACGGCCGCCGCCCTGAAGGCTCGTCGTCGAAGCTGTCGACCTTCCGCGACGGCGCCAGGATCCTGTGGATGTTCGCCATGCTGGTGAAGGAGACGCAGCCGCTGCGCTTCTTCGGCACGTTCGCGCTGTTCTTCCTCGCGGCCAGCATCGGCCTGATGATCCCGGTGCTGGTCGAGTTCGCGCAGACGGGGCTGGTGCCGCGCATGCCGACCTGGGTTCTGTCGATCGGCATGCTGCTGTTGGCCATGCTGTCGATGATGACCGGGCTGATCCTCGATTCGGTGTCGCGCGGCCGGGCCGAGCAGAAGCGCATCTTCTATCTGTCGATTTCCTCCGGCCGCGCCGAGCGCAGGATATCCGGGCAGGCCTCGCCCAAGGGCGAGCCGGGCAAGGCCCCACGGGCGGCCTAGGGGGCGGCATAGTGGACCGCCTCGTCCGCTTCATCCTTACCGGCGGCATCGGCTTTGTCGCCGACGCAGCGGCGCTCTGGCTGCTGCTTGCCGCCACGCCACTCGGCCCGATGGCGGCGCGTGTGCTGTCGATCGGCTTCGCGCTCTGCGTCACCTGGCAGATCAACCGCCATCTGACCTTTGCGCCGTCGAGCCGGGGCATCGCGCAGGAAGGCGCGCGCTATGGCGGTGTCGGCGTCGCCACCGGCATCGTCAACTATCTGATCTATTGCGCCGTCCTGTTCACCCTGCCGGCGCTGCCGCCGCTGGCGGCGCTGGCCTTTGCCTCGATCGTCGCGATGGCGCTGTCCTTCCTCGGCTACTCCAGGCTGGTCTTCGACCGCTGAGACCGTTTGGAAATTCTACTCGGGCGGCCATCTGATGGCGTTTTCTGCGCTACTGCAGCGCCGCGCGTCCTCTTGGACGCGCAAAGGACGCTGCAGCAATTTTACTTGGCGCATGATCCTTTCCGAAAATCGATTTCGATTTTCTTGTCATGCGCAGGCTCACGGACCCAAATGTCCGCTCCGCTCCGGTTCTCGAAATCACCACCATATGACTCGCCAGAGCGAATTTCGAAACAGTCTCTGAGCTTCTGCACCAAGCGAGCACGATTGGCAGGCGCCGCCGATTTCCTTATATCGGGCGTCTGAGTTCCCCGGAGACCGCAAATGCCGTTGAAGATCGCCGTCCAGATGGACCATGTCTCCACCGTGTCGATTGCCGGCGACACCTCCTTCGCGCTGTCGCTGGAGGCGCAGCGGCGCGGCCACAAGCTTTTCCACTACACGCCCGACCGGCTGTCGATGCTGGGCGGCAAGGTGTTCGCGCGCCTCGAGGAGATGCAGGTGCGCGACGAGAAGGGCAACCATTACGCGCTGGGCGAGAAGGTGCGCACCGACCTCTCCGAGATGGACGTCGTGCTGCTGAGGCAGGACCCGCCCTTCGACATGAACTACATCACCACCACGCACATATTGGAGCGCATCCATCCGAAGACGCTGGTGGTCAACGACCCGGCCTGGGTGCGCAACAGCCCGGAAAAGATCTTCGTCACCGAATTCCCGGACCTGATGCCGGAGACGCTGATCACCAAGGACCCCCAGGAGGTGGCGGCCTTCCGCAAGGAATTCGGCGACATCATCGTCAAGCCGCTCTACGGCAATGGCGGCGCCGGCATCTTTCATCTGCACGAGGCCGACCGCAACCTCGCCTCGCTGCTCGAAATGTTCGGCCAGCTGTTCCGCGAACCCTATATCGTCCAGCGTTACCTGAAGGACGTGCGCAAGGGCGACAAGCGCATCATCCTGATCGACGGCGAGCCGGTGGGCGCCATCAACCGCGTGCCGGCCGAGCACGATTCGCGCTCCAACATGCATGTCGGCGGCCGCGCCGAGAAGACCGAGCTGACGGAGCGCGAGCGCGAGATCTGCGCCCGCATCGGACCGGCGCTCAGGGAGCGGGGCTTCATCCTCGTCGGCATCGACGTGATCGGCGACTACATGACCGAGATCAACGTGACCTCGCCGACCGGCGTGCGTGAAGTGCAGCGTTTTGGCGGCGCGGATATCGCCAGCCTGTTCTGGGATTGCGTTGAGGGCAAGCGGGGGTAATCCTTCGCGGCGGCGCCGTCGGAAACGAACGACGCGCGATGTTCCCGTAATGTTCTTGCCTAAGCCACAAATCTGTGGTTGTCTGGCGTGAGGTCTTGCGCGGCCTGATCGCAGCGCCGCGCGGGAGCCGGCATCCGGGGGCTTGAAAGATGGTGGCGCGGGTTCGCACGGTGGCTTTCCAGGGCATCGAGGCTTTGCCGGTCGATGTCCAGGTGATGGTCGGGCCGGGCAAGGTCGGCATGCAGATCGTCGGCCTGCCGGACAAGGCGGTGGCCGAAAGCCGCGAGCGCGTGCAGGCCGCGCTGCATGCGTCGGGCCTGTCGATGCCGTCGAAGAAGGTGACGGTGAACCTCGCGCCGGCCGATCTGCCCAAGGAAGGCAGTCATTACGACCTGCCGATCGCGCTCGGCCTGATGGCGGCGCTCGGCGCCATTCCGGGCGACATGCTCGCCGGTTACGTGGTGCTTGGCGAATTGTCGCTCGACGGCACGATCACGGGCGTCGCCGGCGCGCTGCCGGCGGCGATCGGCGCCAATGCCGAAGGCAAGGGCCTGATCTGTCCCTTCGCCTGCGGCCCGGAGGCGGCTTGGGCAGGCAAGGATTTCGACATATTGGCGCCGCGCAGCCTGATTGCCGTCGCCAACCATTTTCGCGGCACGCAGGTGCTGTCGCGGCCCGAGGCCGGCATCCAGCTTGCGGCGCGCGACCTGCCGGATCTCGCCGACATCAAGGGCCAGGAGAGCGCCAAGCGGGCGGTCGAAGTGGCTGCCGCCGGCGGCCACAACCTGCTCATGGTCGGGCCGCCCGGCTCGGGCAAGTCGATGCTGGCGCAGCGCCTGCCCTCGATCCTGCCGCCGCTGGCACCGAAGGAGCTGCTCGAAGTGTCGATGATCGCTTCCGTCGCGGGCGAGCTCGGCGAAGGCAAGCTGACCGACCGGCGGCCGTTCCGCGCCCCGCATCATTCGGCCTCGATGGCGGCGATGGTGGGCGGCGGGCTGCGCGCACGTCCGGGTGAGATCTCGCTCGCCCATCACGGCGTGCTGTTCCTCGACGAGTTGCCGGAATTCACGCCGCAGACATTGGATGCGCTGCGCCAGCCGCTGGAAACAGGCGACTGCATGATCGCGCGCGCCAACCACCGCGTCACCTATCCGGCGCGCATCCAGCTGGTGGCGGCGATGAATCCGTGCCGCTGCGGCATGTCGGGCGAGCCCGGCTATCGCTGCCTGCGCGGCGACCGCTGCCGCACCGAATACCAGGCGCGCATTTCCGGCCCGCTGCTCGACCGTATCGACCTCAGGATCGAGGTGCCGGCAGTCTCGGCCAGCGACCTGATCCGGCCGGACAAGGCCGAGACAAGTGCTTCGGTGGCGCAGCGCGTGGCGCGTGCGCGCGCCATGCAGCGCGAGCGGTTGGAAAGACTGGGCGCGGGCGCCACCACCAACGCGCACTGCCCGCCCTCGATCATCGAGGAGATCGCCAAGCCCGATAGCGCCGGGCTGGCGCTGCTCAAGGACGCCAGCGAAAAGCTCGGCTTTTCGGCGCGGGCCTATCACCGCGTGCTGAAGGTGGCGCGCACGCTGGCCGACCTCGACGCCAGCGAAACCGTCGGCCGCATCCATCTGGCCGAGGCGATCTCCTATCGGATGAGCGCGGAGCGCATGGCACAGGCGGCGTGACCGCAAGCGAGCCTGGCTTTCGTCCCTCTTCAATCTCGAGCCGGGATCAGCTTCTGCAGCGTCGGCGCCAGGATCATGCCGAAGGTCAGGACATCGCCATAGGCCCGCGCGGAAATCATCGCCCCGTGCACGGTCGCCATGAAGGCCTCCGCTTCGACGCGCGGCGCGGCGGCGATCGTCAATGTGCCTTGCGCGGCGCCGCGCTCGATGACGCCGGTCAGCCACCGCGAGAGAAATTGAAAATAGGCTCGGACCTCCGCGGCCACCTCAGGCGGAAGGGCCGGAAGCTCGCTGGCAAGCAGCGCGCAGACGCAGATCGGCCTGCTCGCGTCCTCGATGCACTGCGCCCAGAAGCCGGCATAGGTGCGCAGCAACTGAGGCGGCGCAGGCACACTGCGCTCTAGCTCCGTCATGCCCGTCACGGCATCCTCGAGGTAGCGCTTGACCAGGGTTTGCACCAAGTCGACCTTGCTCGGGAAATGATGATGGATGCTGGCTTTGCGGATACCGACCACGTCGGCGATATCGGCGTAGCTGAACCCGTTATAGCCGCCGGCGACGATGAAGCTTCGCGCGGCGGCCAGTATGTCATCGGCGGTGTTCGAGGGCTTGTCCATGGACATGCCTACCTCAACTCGCGACCTGCCGCGACTTGCGAAGAATATCGCCGACGGAAAGCCACACGGCGGACACGAGGAAATAGAAGGCACCGAAAGCGGCATAGGGAGCCACGTTGGCGATGCCGATGGCATCGGCGCCGCGCGCCATCTTGACGAAGAACAGGCCGGCCAGCGCCGATTGCGCGCCGCTCAGGATCATCGCCCATTGGGCGCCGTTGCTCTTCCAGCGACGCACCGCGGTGAGAAGCTGAAACGCGCCGGAGACGACCGCCCAGACCCCATAGACCGCGAGCATCGCATTCATGCTGCGGCCAAGCGCGATAGCGACCGCGATCGCGGTGAGAATGCTGACGGCGAAATTAAGGAGCTGCGACTTGTTGCGGCCCAAGCCGCCGCTGCGCTGCGCGTCGATATAGTTCGCGAGCGCGTCCCAGGCAGGGTAGGCCACCAGCATGACAGCGGCGAGCGGCGGAACCGACCTGGCGACGGTGAAGGCTACCGCGACCCAGGCCGCCGACACGGCAAACCGCAGAAAATAGTAGCTTTTGAGCCAGCCGTTTGAGGACTGGGCATGGTTCATTCGTGCAGGCATGACGGTTCCTTTCATTCATTGCCTACCAACTAGTAGGTAGATTGAAAATCGTCAATGCCTTGCGGGCCGGTCGCCGATCACCTCGATATCTCTTTTATGTGATCGGCGCCGCTTGCGCCCGCGGGCGCGTTACTGCTCGCGCGCCTTCAGCTCCAGCCGCCGCTTATGCAGCACCGGCTCCGTATAGCCGTTGGGCTGCACCGTCCCCTTGAACACCAGGTCGCAGGCGGCCTGGAAGGCGATGGAATTGTCGAAGTCCGGCGCCATCGGCCGGTAGAGCGGGTCGCCGACATTCTGGCGGTCGACGATCGCCGCCATGCGTTGCAGCGAATCCCTGACCTGGATTTCCGAGCAAACCTTGTGGCGCAGCCAGTTGGCGATGTGCTGCGAGGAGATGCGCAGCGTGGCGCGGTCCTCCATCAGGCCGACATCGTTGATATCGGGCACTTTCGAGCAGCCGACGCCCTGGTCGATCCAGCGCACGACATAGCCGAGAATGCCCTGCGCGTTGTTGTCAAGCTCGCGCTGGATCTCGTCCGGCGTCCAGTTCGGCCGCACCGCTACCGGCACCGACAGGATGTCGTCGAGCTTTGCCTTCGGCCGGTTCTTCAGCGCCGCCTGCACGGCGTGCACGTCGACCTTGTGGTAGTGCGTCGCGTGCAGCGTGGCGGCCGTCGGCGACGGCACCCAGGCGGTATTGGCGCCGGCCTTGGGATGGACGATCTTCTCAACCAGCATCGCCGCCATCAGATCCGGCATCGCCCACATGCCTTTGCCGATCTGGGCGTGGCCGGCGAGCCCGCATTCCAGGCCGATATCGACATTCCAGGCCTCATAGGCGGAAATCCAGGCGGCCTGTTTCATGTCGCCCTTGCGGATCATCGGGCCGGCTTCCATCGAGGTGTGGATCTCGTCGCCGGTGCGGTCGAGGAAACCAGTGTTGATGAACACCACGCGCTCTCTTGCGGCGCGGATCGCTTCCTTGAGGTTGACGGTGGTGCGCCGCTCCTCGTCCATGATGCCCATCTTGATGGTGTTCTTCGCCATGCCGAGCAGCGCTTCGACGCGATCAAAAATCTCGACGGCGAAGGCGACCTCTTCCGGCCCGTGCATCTTCGGCTTCACCACATACATCGAGCCGGCGCGGGAATTCATCCGCCGGCCGTTCGGGCCGACATCGTGCAGCGCGATCAGCGCGGTGAGCGCCGCATCCATGATGCCTTCCGGCACCTCGTTGCCGTCACGATCCAGGATCGCCGGATTGGTCATCAGGTGGCCGACATTGCGCACCAGCATCAGCGAGCGGCCGGGCAAGGTGATCGTGCCGCCCGCGCGTGAAATGTAGCTCCGGTCGGCATTGAGCTTGCGGACGAAGGTCTTGCCGCCCTTGGTGATCTCTTCCGCGAGGTCGCCCTTCATCAGGCCGAGCCAGTTGCGGTAGACGACGACCTTGTCCTGCGCATCCACGGCGGCGACCGAATCCTCGCAGTCCTGGATGGTGGTCAACGCGGCTTCGAGGAGGACGTCGGCGATGCCCGCCGGATCGGTCCTGCCGATCTGGTTGGCGCGGTCGATCACTATTTCGATATGCAACCCGTTCTTGACCAGAAGCACCGCTTCCGGCGTGGCGGCATCGCCGCGATAGCCGACGAACTGCCTTGGATCGGCGAGCGTCGTGGCGCCGGCGCCCTCGCCGGCTTTCAGCGCGCCATTCGCCACCGACAGCCCATTGACGCCCGCCCATTTGCCGGTGGTCAGCGGCACCGAGTGATCGAGAAAATCCTTCGCCCAGGCGATCACCTTGGCGCCGCGCGCCGGATTGAAACCCTTGCCCTTCTCGGCGCCGCCGGTTTCGGCAATGGCGTCGGTGCCGTAGAGCGCATCATAGAGCGAGCCCCAGCGCGCATTGGCGGCGTTGAGCGCATAGCGCGCATTCATCACCGGCACGACCAGCTGCGGCCCGGCAACGACGGCGATCTCGGGATCGACATGCTCGGTCGAGACGCTGAAGGCCGGCCCTTCCGGCACCAGATAGCCGATCTCCTTGAGGAAAGTCTTGTAAGCCTCCATGTCGAGCGGCGCGCCGTTCTCACGATACCAGCCGTCGAGCTTCTCCTGCATGGCGTCGCGCTTGGCGAGCAGCGCGCGGTTCTTCGGCGCGAGGTCGTGGACGATCGCTGAAAAGCCGGTCCAGAATTTTTCCGGATCGATGCCGGTGCCGGGCGTGGCCTCCGCGGCCACGAAGTCATGGAGCTCCCGGGCAATCCGCAACCCGGCGATCTCGATGCGGTCGGTCATCTGCACGTCTCCAGATAGGTGGCTTGCCGGGCGTTTGGCATGTTTGGGGTTGCGGGGTCAATTCAGCTTAGGGTGTAGGGAGGATTTGGCGGGGCGGCGAAGCTGCTGATCTCCCCCCTCGTGGGGGAGATGCCCGGCAGGGCAGAGGGGGGCGCGAAGGAACGCCAACCTTGTCACTCTCTATCCCGTGCAAATGTCACCCAGACTGGCTGTCGGAGAGGCGGAAGAACGGAGACGCTGGCGGGACAGCGCCCCCCCTCTGGCCTGCCGGCCATCTCCCCCACAAGGGGGGAGATTACGCTCTTCCTCACACCGCAATCCGCGGCCGTCCCGACGCCACGGCCACCACATGCGCCTCGATGAACATGCGCTGGCCCTCGATGGTCGATACCTTGAACTCGGTGGAAACGTGGATCTCAGCACTGTCGGTGCCTGCGTCCTTGGCGCGATCGGCGGCGAGCGCCCGCACATCGGCTTGCGCCGCCTCGATCGCCTTGTCCTCCTCGGTGAAGTCGCGCACCGTCTGGCCCGAGGCCAGCCTAAACAGGCCTTCCTTGGGCTGGCTGACGCGGGCTTCGGCCGAGACGCGCACCTGGCCGACCACGGCGCCGAGCGCGTTGGCGACATCGGTGTCTTCCGGCACGATGCAGCCATTGCCGACCAGCGGCGGCAGGCCGGCATAATGCAGCGGCGCCGAGGCGCCGAGGCCGATGACCGGGCGGTCGAGCGCGACGGTGAAGCGGGCGATGCCGGGATGGGCGTCGACGGCGCGCTGTACCAGCGCATGCGCGACGGTGGCGGCGCCGTCCAGCCCGTCCTCGGCGAAGGCGGTTTCCAAAATGTATTCGGCCGACCAGCGGGTCAGCGTGACGAGCACGCGAGCGGAAATCTCCTCCGGCGTCGCCGCGATCGTCTGGCCGCGGCCGTCGCGGCGGCGGGCGAAAAGCTCGGCACCGAGCCGGGCGGTGGCGGCGTCCCAATTGGCCTGTTTTCCCAGCACATGGGCGGCGTCGGACGGCGTGAAGCCCGAGATGTGCACCAGCCCGCGCGCGACCAGCCGGTTCAGCGTAGCGTTCTGCGCATTCGAAGCGAGCAGCCTGTCGAGCGCTAGCGGGGTGGCGCCGATCGTCTCGTAGAGCTTCGCTTCCGGACCGGTGAGGCCGGCGGCGAGCCGCTCCGGCACGCCGGTGCGCAGGGCAAAGCGCCCGTCCATGCGGCCGGGATTGGGCGCTCGCAGCTGGCGCTCCAGCTCGGTGGTGACCGCCTCGCCATGCACCATGCCGGACAGCGCCAGCGGCACCAGGCGGCGCGGCCCAAGCAGGATTTTTGGGTCGAGCGCGCCGCCTTCCAGCGTCACTTCCGAATCGCCGCCAAGGCCGAATGTGCGCATGGCGACGGCTTCGACCATGGTGCGGAAGCCGCCGACGGTGGCGCCTTCCGGATCGAGCCGCGGCCGGCCGCCATCGAGCACCGCGACATCGGTGGTGGTGCCGCCGATATCCGAGACCATGGCGTCGTCCAGCCCGGTCATGTGGCGGGCGCCGACAAGGCTGGCGGCCGGGCCGGACAGAATCGTCTCGATCGGCCGCTGACGGGCAAAGGCCGCCGAGACCAGCGCGCCGTCGCCGCGCACCACCATCAGGGGTGCGGCAATGCCGCGTTGGCCAAGAAAGCCCTCGGTCGCCGCGACCAGCCGGTCGATCATCGAGATTAGGCGCGCGTTGAGCAAGGTGGTGAGCGCGCGGCGCGGGCCGCCGAGCTTGGCCGAAAGCTCGTGGCTGGCGGTGACCGGCAGGCCGGTCTTGTTACGGATGAGGTCGCGGGCAGCAAGCTCATGCGCCGGGTTGCGGGTGGCGAAATAGGCGCAGACGGCAAAGCCCGACACTGAACGCCCAAGTTCCGGCAGCGCCGCCTCGAGCCCGATAAGGTCGAGTTTCGCCGCATTGCCGTGCACGTCATGGCCGCCGGGCAAGAACACCACCGGGTCGGTGCCTAAAGCGGCCTTTAGCCCATCGCGGGCGAGGTCGGCCTCTGAAAAGCCGATCATCACCAGCGCCACGCGCCCGCCCTGGCCTTCCACCAGCGCGTTGGTGGCCAAGGTCGTCGACATCGAAACCAGTTTTATCGAGACCGGATCAGTCCTGGATTGTTCCAGCACCGCGTCGACCGCGCCGGAAATACCGACGGCGAGGTCATGGCGCGTGGTCAGCGACTTGGCCTTGGCCAGCACCTTGCCCTTGGGGCCGCCTTCCTCCGACCACAGCACCGCGTCGGTGTAGGTGCCGCCGGTGTCGATGCCGAGGAAGAGAGGGTGAGGCTTGGCGGTCATTTTGGAATGGCGGTCCGGGGTCGAGGGCTTTGTTGGGAAGCCCTTAGCCGATACGCGCCGGCGGATAAAGGCGGGAGGGATGGGCCAGTGAGGTTAGCCAATCTCCCCCCTCGTGGGGGAGATGCCCGGCAGGGCAGAGGGGGGCGCTGTCCCGCCGACCTGCCGCACTATTCGGATGGACTTCCGAGCCCGGTCACGATCACGATATGCTGGCACCGATGGGCACGAAGCTCGTTCCAAAGCTTCAACTCGGCTGCTGTCATCACCTTGCGCATTGATCTGGCGTTGGCGCGGTGTTTTGGCGGCAGCGGTGTATGGAGCATTTGGATCGCTCGGTGATTGTTAAGGTTCGCGCTCTACGGCGCCCCCCTCTGTCCTGCCGGACATCTCCCCCACGAGGGGGAGATTGGCAGCTCCAACGCCTACCCCATGAATCCACCCTCATCTGGCTCCCATCACAAAACCGCTTGTTCGCCGAATGGCCGCAGCGGCAGAGGAACACCTTGGTGGTGCGGGCAACGGGTGGAGATTGGCGGTTCCGCGGCCGCCGCCTATTTCGCCGTGACGGTGCCCGTCATCGAGCTGTGGATCGCGCAATGGAACGGATGCGCGCCGGCGGCCGATATCTTGACCTTGGCGCGCTTGCCCTTCGCGAGTTGCCCGGTGTCGAAGGAACGGTCATCCGCCGTGGCGGTGTGCGTCTTGGAATCGGCGTTGGTGAAGGTCACGGTGTCGCCAACGGCGACACTGATCTTGGCCGGGTGGAATTTCATGTCCTTGATCTCAACCGCGTGGTTTGCGGCCAAGGCGGGCATTGCGACGGCAAGCAAGGCAAGGGTGAGCATGGTGCGCATGGTGGATTCCTCCTCAGAGTCCTCCCCCTAAGCTAAGGCGGGCGCGGCGTTTGTCATGCCACGAAGCCCACTCTTTTATGCGACCCGTCGCAAAACGGCTTGTTGGCCGAATGCCCGCAGCGACAGAGGAACACCTTGCTGATGCGGGCAATGGTATGCCCGGTGCCGGTGACGATCTCGGCGTTGCCTTCGACCTTGAGCGGGCCGTTGACGGTGGGCGTCACCGTCAGCGGGCCGTCCCGCGCCTCCAGCACCTGCGCTTCCTTCAGCGGCGGCTCGCCTGTGGCGGAAAAACCGGCCTTGATGTGGCTGTTGTCGCAGAACGGCTTGTTCTGCGACAGGCCGCAGCGGCAGAGCGTGGCGCGCAAGAAGGTGTCCTCGCCCAGCACGATCTCGGCATGCACCGCCAGCGGGCCGTTTTCCCTCAGCCGCACGGTGTTGACCACCGGCGGCTTCTCCTGCGGCCCGCCATCTTTTCTGGTGTAGGTGATGGCGCCCGACGGGCAGTTTTCGGCCAGCGCCACGACCTGCTCGACGCTTGCCGCCTCAGGATGGATCCATTCGCCCGGCGCGTTGGGCACGAAGACATGCGGGTTGCCGAGCACGCAATTGCGCGAATGGATGCAGCGCTTGCCGCTGAAGGAAACGTCGATCTTCTCGCCTTCGACCGTGCCTGCCATGTGGGTGGGGTCTCCTGTTGGGTTGAGGTGAGGCTAGGGCGCGAGCGAGAGGGGCGTCAAGCTGGCCGGATGCGCAGCCCTCTCCTTCTCCCCTTGTGGAAGTTCGCTGGAGATTGGCGAAGGGCCGCGTGACGGCCAATCTCCCCCTCGTGGGGGAGATGTCCGGCAGGACAGAGGGGGGCGCGAAGGATCGCGGCCCGCCGCTTTTCGAATGTGCAGAAGTTTCCCAAGGCAGGAGCTTTTTAGCGGGTTGAGATGCTGGCGGGACAGCGCCCCCCTCTGCCTTGCCAGGCATCTCCCCCACAAGGGGGGAGATCAGCAGCTTCGGCGTCCCACCCCTACTCCTCCAGGTCGATCTCCTCGGTCTGGCCGCCGCTGCAGGTGTAGCAGCAGTCCTCGCAGGTTTCCTTGTTGTTGGGCCCGACGCCCCAATAGGTTTCTTCATCGCCGTCGACCCAGGCGCCGTAGCAGATCTTCTCGCCCTCGTTGCACGAGATCGGCAACTGCTTGGTCTCGCCGTCGTCGAGATAGAAATCCTTGCCATTTCCCGGCCAGACATAGTCGCGGTCCTGGCTGTAGAGCTCGACGCGCATGGCGTTGGGATGATTGTTCTTGATCTGGAAGGTGACGTCGCCGGCGTGAGCGGCGGGCGCGATGAGGACGGCAAGCGAAAGCGCGGCGGCAACGCGGCGCGCAAAGGTGGAAGACATGAGAACCCCCGAGGTAGAATCGGCCCCCACGGCCGATGGTTGGATGATGACATGGCGGGCGCATATGCCAAGGGGTGGCGGCGAAAAATGGCTGACGGAATTTGGGGGGACTTCCCCTTCTCCCCTTGTGGGAGAAGGTGGCTCGGCGCGCAGCGCCGAGACGGATGATGGGTGCTCCAGCTTGGCGAAGACGCCCGGTGGCATCAACGCCAGGGCTGCAAACTCTTATCTTTCACATACGCAATAATGGTATCGCAGACCGCACCCAGCTCTTTCAGGACATCGTCGTTCCAGAACCGCAGCACGCGAAATCCCCTTGCCTTCAGTTCGGCGTCGCGCTCCTGGTCGCGATCCGATTCCGCGTGCTGGCTGCCGTCGATTTCGACGATGAGTTTTGCTTCGGCGCAGAGGAAATCCGCGACGAACCTGCTTATCGGCACCTGCCGCTTGAACTTGATATTGTCGAGTCGCCGGCCGCGCAATTCGTGCCACAAGCGGTCTTCCGCCTCTGTCGGCTCACGGCGCATCGACCGAGCGAAATTGCGTTTGGCCGGGGTTACGGGTTGGTGCGGCATGGCGGAAGATTAGCCAATGTTGTGGACTTGAACAGCCGGCGCCTCACTCCGCTGGAGCACCCCTCATCCGTCTCGGCGCTGCGCGCCGAGCCACCTTCTCCCACAAGGGGAGAAGGGGGAAGGCGCCCCGCTACTCGGCCAAATCCACTGTCTCGGTGGAATGCTCGGTGCAGATGAAGCAGCAGGTGTCGCAGGGCTGGTCGTTGTCGGGGCCGACGCCGGCGGTGACGGAATCGTCGCCGTTCACCCAGGCGCCCCAGCAGATGTGCTCGCCCGGCTCGCAGGAGATCGGCACGGACTTTCGCGCCTTCGGGCGGATGAGGAACACCTTGTCGTCGCCCGGCCAGACTTTTTGGCTGTCGCGGCTGAACAGCTCGACCGCGACGCCGTCCGAACGCTGGTTGCGCACGAAGACCGACATGTCGGCGGCGAAGGCCGGGGTGCTGAGGAGAAGGAAGGCGAGCAGAGCGCGAATCATGGCGAGGTCCCCTGAGGGGAGTAGAGCACGGGTGGAGTGCTTAATCTCCCCCCTTGTGGGGGTTGAGGAACGGTGCGCGTAGCGGACGGGAAGCCAATTGCTTGGCTTTCCGAGCAACGAAAGCCCGGCAGGGCAGAGGGGGGCGCGAAGGATCGCGGCGTTTGTGTCAATCAAAGAGAACCTAGCCGCGAAAGCTTACCTTTGAGATGCCGGCGGGACAGCGCCCCCCTCTGGCCTGCCGGCCATCCCCCACGAGGGGGGAGATCAGCAGCTTCGGCGCCGCGCTCCTTCTGAAACGCAGGTGATCGCTACCTCCTCACCACCACATGCGGCGCGAATGTCTTCACCGCATCCACCATCTCCTCCCCGCGCACGTCGAGCGAGGAGATTTCCATGTGCACGATGTTCCGGCCAAAGGGCATCAGGCCGAAGGCGTTGGCGGAGGAGTAGCGGACTGCGTCGGGCGGCTCCTCGGTGAGCTCGAAATTGAGCATCGCCGCGCCCTTGCCGCCGGCGGCGAGCCGCACGCTTCTCACCTTGCTCCATGGCACCAGCACGTCGCCGGCGCGGGCATCGCGGAAGCCGTGGCTGTCCAGCACCACCTTGACCGAACTGTCGAAAGCGCCACGGGCGATTGATACGCCGAGCCCCAGGCAGGCGGCGCCAAGCAGCGCGATCCACAGCACATGCCCGCTGTTCGCGCCCGAGGCCACGCCCTGCAGCGCGCCGAAGCCGAAAATGCCGCCAAGCAGGAACGGCCCGACGGCGGGCAAGATCTTTCCCGACGGGCTGTTGCGGATTTCGAGCGGCGCGGCCATCGCCTTCGCGCTCAACGCTCCGGCTTCAGCAAAGTCCAGATCCAGCCGATGAAGGTTAGCACCAGGAACGGATAGCCGAGCGCCGGCAGCGGCGCCGAGGTGGGCAAGAGCGGCGCGCCCCACAGGATCATCAGGACCGAGACGGCGAACAGCACGGCGGCGACGGTCGCCGTGAGCCGCATCCACAGCGCAAAAGTGGCCTGCGCGCTGACCATGACCAGCCCCGCCGCCCACAGCGCAATGCCGCCGGCATAGGAAGGCACGCTCGCCTGAAGGCCCGCCGCATTGCCGGCCAGAAGCAGGCTCTCGCCGGCCAGGAAAGTCAGGAACCCGGCCGCGATGAGATCATTGCCGAGCCGCTGGTATTTCACCACGAGTAACGCCGTGGCGACGACGATCGCCACACCGTCGATGGTCCAGACCGTTTCGCGCAGCGCGTCGCTGGCAACGAAAGTGCCCGCCAAGCCAAAAGCGCCGCCGATGGCGAGACCGATCGCGGCGACAGTGTCCAGAGTGGAGCGCATGTGATGTCTCCCCAAGCTGGGAAGAGGATACAACGAGGTGGAATGTTGTTGAAGTCAGTATGATTTCGGCTGCGAATCGCGCTACGTTCCCGTTCTGTTCGAAGGCCAACATGGCAAAGAACACGGGTGATGACTACCGCAGAGGCGCCGTGACGGGCAGGACGCAATTCCAGCACGAGAACGGCGACTGGCAGAAGCGCGACGAGCGAACTGGCCAATTCATGGAGCGTAAGTCCTCGGAAGGTCCGTTCAAAGGTGTGGCAAAAGAACCGGACGGTCGGGACACCAAGAACTCGTAGTCGCTGGCGTGTAATCTCCACCGCGCAGTTCCAGCGCCGCGCTGGCGGGGGGCCCGCTGCCTGCCGGCAGCTCCGCCGCTTTCGAAGCCTGCCATCGATTCACTGGATCGATGGCTTGGCGCGCTCCGCGCGCCAACGGGCTTCTCAATCCCCCATCTTCAGCGCCTGGATGAACGCCTCCTGCGGGATATCCACCTTGCCGAACTGGCGCATCCGCTTCTTGCCCTCTTTCTGCTTGTCGAGCAGCTTGCGCTTGCGGGTCACGTCGCCGCCGTAGCATTTGGCGGTGACGTCCTTGCGGAGCGCCGAGATGGTCTCGCGGGCGATGACCTTGCCGCCTATTGCCGCCTGGATCGGGATCTTGAACAGATGGTGCGGGATCAGTTCCTTCAGCTTCTCGCACATGGCGCGGCCGCGCTTTTCCGCCGCCGTGCGGTGCACCAGCATGGACAGCGCGTCGACCGGCTCCTCATTGACCAGGATCGACATCTTGACCAGGTCGCCCTCGCGATAGTCGGTCAGGTGATAGTCGAAGGAGGCGTAGCCCTTGGAGATCGACTTCAGCCGGTCGTAGAAATCGAACACCACCTCGTTGAGCGGCAGGTCGTAGGTCAGCATGGCGCGTTTGCCCACATAGGAGAGATCGGCCTGGATGCCGCGCCTGTCCTGGCAGAGCTTCAGGATGCCGCCGAGATAGTCGTCGGGGGTCAGGATGGTGGCGCGGATCCATGGCTCCTCGATCGAGGCGATCTTGACCACGTCTGGCATGTCGGCCGGGTTGTGCAGTTCCTTGACCGAGCCGTCATTGAGGTTCAGGCGGTAGACGACGGAGGGCGCCGTGGCGATCAGGTCGAGGTTGAATTCGCGCTCCAGCCGCTCCTGGATGATCTCCAGATGCAGCAGGCCGAGGAAGCCGCAGCGATAGCCGAAGCCGAGCGCCGCGCTGGTTTCCATCTCGTATGAGAAGCTCGCGTCGTTGAGGCGCAACTTGCCGACGGCGGCGCGCAAATCCTCGAAATCGGCGGCATCGACCGGGAACAGGCCGCAGAACACCACCGGCTGCGCCGGCTTGAAGCCGGGGAGCGCCTTTTGCGTCGGGCGGCGGTCCTCGGTGATGGTGTCGCCGACGCGGGTGTCGGCCACTTCCTTGATCGAGCCGGTGAAGAAGCCGAACTCGCCGGGGCCGAGCTCGTCGACATTGACGCGGGCCGGCTTGAACACGCCCGTCCTCTCGACGAGATATTTCGCGCCGGTGCCCATCATGCGGATGGTCTGGCCCTTCTTCATCACGCCGTCGATGATGCGCACTAGAACGATGACGCCGAGATAGGCGTCGTACCAGCTGTCGACCAGCATGGCCTTCAGGGGCGCCGCGATGTCGCCCTCGCGCGGCGGCGGCAGCTGGTGGACGATCGCCTCCAGCACGTCCGGCACGCCAAGCCCCGTCTTGGCCGAGATCAGCACCGCATTGGAGGCGTCGAGGCCGATCACCTCCTCGACCTGCTCGCGGATGCGCTCGGGCTCGGCCGCCGGCAGGTCGACCTTGTTCAGCACCACGACGATCTCGTGATTGTTGTCGATGGCCTGGTAGACATTGGCCAAGGTCTGCGCCTCGACGCCCTGGGACGCGTCCACCACCAGCAGTGAGCCCTCGCAGGCGGCCAAGGAACGCGACACTTCATAGGCGAAGTCGACATGGCCGGGCGTGTCGATGAGGTTCAGCACATAGTCCTCGCCGTTCTTGGCATGGTAGTTCAGCCGAACGGTCTGGGCCTTGATGGTGATGCCGCGCTCGCGCTCGATATCCATCGAGTCCAGCACCTGCTCCTTCATGTCGCGCTCCTCCAGCGTGCCGGTGAGCTGGATCAGCCGGTCGGCAAGCGTGGATTTGCCATGGTCGATATGGGCGACGATGGAGAAATTGCGGATGTGGTCGAGCGGGGTGGTCATGCGGCGCGCTTTAGCAGGGGCGGGGTTGAGGGGCAAGCGGCGGGGGTTTTTCCTTCTCCCCGTTCACGGGGAGAAGGTGCCCGAAGGGCGGATGAGGGGTGTTTCAGTTAGCAAGGGCTGCAATCTGTGACTCACCCCTCATCCGTCTCGGCGCTGCGCGCCGATCCACCTTCTCCCCGTAAACGGGGCGACGGGAAGCAATCACAAACCGGTGAAGCTGTAACGAACCTCTCCACCCCGGCGAAATGAAGCATGACCCCGCAACGGAGAATGCTTCCCATGACCGGATCGACAACAAGCCTGCTCGCCGGCGCGATGCTCGCGGCCACGATGGGCGCGGCGACCGCACAGCCGCTCACCGTGGTCGAGCTGTTCACCAGCCAGGGCTGCTCGTCCTGCCCGCCGGCCAACGCCAACCTGATCAAGGTCAAGGACCAGCCGGGCGTGCTGGCGCTGTCGTTCAACGTCACCTACTGGGACTATCTCGGCTGGAAGGACACGTTCGGCCGCAAGGAATTCACGGAACGCCAGGTGACCTACGAGCCGTCGCTCGGCCATGACGGGCCGTTCACGCCGCAGGTGGTGGTGAACGGCAGAAGCGACGGCGTGGGCGCCGCGCCGGGCGAGATACAGAGCCTGATCGCCAAAGGCGGTCGCACGCAGGGGCCGGAGCTTTCGCTTGGGCAGGGCAGGGTCAGCATCGGCGCCGGCAAGGCGCCGGGCCGCGGCGCCGACATCTGGCTGGTGCGCTACACAAGAGGCGTCGTCGAGGTGCCGGTGGCGCGTGGCGAGAACACCGGCCGCACGCTGCCGCACGCCAATGTCGTGCATTCGCTGACCAAGCTCGGCAGCTGGAACGGCGCGGCGACGACGCTGCCGCTGCCTGCAGCCACAGGCGGCTTGAGCACCGCGGTGCTGGTGCAGGCGGCGCGCGGCGGACCGATCCTGGCCGCGGCCGCCAACTGACCTTTTTCCCCTACGCGCGGGGCCGTAGACAGCGGCAACGCATAACCCGGCCCGCATGCGCGCGCCAAAACCCAAGGAGACTACCCATGTCCAAGTTCCTCACGCTGCCGGCACTGGCTTTCGCGCTTTCCGCGTCCGTCTTCGTCGCCGGCGCCCGCGCCGACGACACGGCCAATGCGATGAAGCCCGCCAACGCGATGGCGACCGACGCTATGAAGCCGGCCGACGCGATGAAGCCGGCGACGGACGCGATGAAGCCCGACGCGATGAGCACCGAGGCGATGAAGCCGGCAACGGATGCGATGAAGCCGGCGGATGCGATGAAACCTGTCACCGACGCTATGAAGCCTGCGACGGACGCTATGAAGCCGGCGGATGCCATGAAGCCTGTGACGGATGCCATGAAGCCAGCGGATGGCACTGCTCAGTGAGGTGAGCCTGGCACTGCCCCTCACCCAGCCTCCGCTTCGCTCGGCTGACCTCTCCCCGGTGGGGAGAGGAGATTGTCGACGCCGGCGCCAATCTCTTCTCCCCACCGGGGAGAAGGTGGCCCGAAGGGCCGGATGAGGGGGAGCGCCGCCGCTCACAAGAACAGCCGCACGGCAAAGTGAGAACCACTTCGCGGCTGCGTTCGTATATAATGAAGCAACAACAGGAGATCAGGACATGAACGGCATAAAGGCAAAGGCCGCGCGGCGATCGCCATTCTTCGCCCGCGGCACGTTGGCAGTGCTCGGCCTTGCGGCCGTGGCGGCAGCGGCTCTGTGGCAGACACCGGCCCGCTCGGCCGAGGACGCGGTGGTGATCCCGCCGCCGGCTCTGGACGAGAAGGCGGCGAGCGGCACCGAGAAGGCTATCTTCGCCGGCGGCTGTTTCTGGGGCGTGCAGGGCGTGTTCCAGCATGTCAAGGGCGTCAGCAAGGCGGTGTCCGGCTATACCGGCGGCAGCGCCGACAACGCCGTCTATGAAGTCGTCGGCACCGGCCGCACGGGGCATGCCGAATCCGTCGAGATCACCTATGACCCGTCGAAGGTCACCTACGGCCAGCTGCTGCAGGTCTATTTCTCGGTCGCGCACAATCCGACGCAGCTCAACTACCAGGGGCCTGACCAGGGCACGCAATACCGCTCGACGATCTTCGCCGAGAACGACGAGCAGAAGAAGGTCGCCGAGAGCTACATTGCCCAGCTCGACAAGGCCAAGGTGTTCGGCAAGCCGATCGTCACCACACTCGAGACCGGCAAGACCTTCTACCCGGCCGAGGACTACCATCAGGACTTCCTGACACTGAACCCGACCTATCCCTATATCGTCTACAACGACCTGCCCAAGATCGAGAATTTGAAGGCGCTGTTCCCCAAGCTTTACAGCGAGAAGCCGGCGCTGGTGCTGGCCTCCAGCAAAAGCTGACGAGATCGGCCCGTTCCGTAGCACAGGGATTTCGATCGTCGGGTCTGTGTCCGCGTGGGCGGGTGGCATGCCTTGGCGATTGGCCGAAACGCCCATCGCGATCGTCATCCACGGGCGGAGCAAGAAGCGCAGCGACGCGCGCAGACCCGAGGATCCATTCCGTGACCTATGAGCGCCGCTCACGGTGCAGAATTCTGCTCGGCTGCACCCTTCGATCAGGTCACGGAATGGATTCCAGGGTCTGCGCGACGCCGCTTCGCGGCTGCTCCGCCCTGGAATGACGAGGTTGGGGTCTGTGTCCGCGTGGCGGCTGGCATGCCTTGGCGATTGGCCGAAACGCCCATCGCGATCGTCATCCACGGGCGGAGCAAGGAGCGCAGCGACGCGCGCAGACCCGAGGATCCATTCCGTGACGTCCGAGCGCCGCTCACGGTGCAGAATTCTGCTCGGCTGCACTCTTCGATCAAGGTAACGGAATGGATTCCAGGGTCTGCGCGACGCCGCTTCGCGGCTGCTCCGCCCTGGAATGACGAGGTTGGGGTCTGTGT
>NZ_VFUG01000033.1:0-23137 GCF_006440615.1 Mesorhizobium sp. B2-6-2
GCTTCGCATATGAATAACTTTCCCCGGACATCCCTGCCCCTCGTGGGGGAGATGTCCGGCAGGACAGAGGGGGGCGCTGTCCTGCCAGCGTCTCGATGTTTGATCCTTGGCCTTGACCGATGCATCGGCTGCTAGGCCTCAGATTCGCGCGCGTCGCTCAGATCCTTGCTTGCACCCAATAATGACGAAGGAGAGTTGGCGTTCTGTCACGCCCCCCTCTGCCCTGCCGGGCATCTCCCCCACAAGGGGGGAGATTGGCAGCTTCGGCCGCCGCGCATATCCCGCTTACCTTTCTGGCGGCAATCGCCTTGCAAACTTCCGCCAAATTGCGCGCCGCGCAAAAACATCGACAAGAAATTTCGCCGCCATATCTGCATCTTGGCGCTTGCGTGCCGCATTGCTCAGCCGAGTTGACGGCCCGGGAGGAAGGCCGTGCCGAGGTCCGGCGAATTGGCACTGGTCTGGCGGCGCGGATGTGCAAATATCGCACCGGCAACATTGGAGGATGTGAGCTCATGGCCGACGCTGGATTGTTGCGCTTCCATGTGCCCGAGCCCGAGGTGCGGCCCGGCGGCACGCCGGATTTCTCGAATGTGACCATTCCCAAGGCGGGCTCGGTTCCGCGTCCGGAGATCGAGGTCGATCCGCGCAGCATCCGCGACATGGCTTTCTCCATCATCCGGGTGCTGAACCGCGCCGGCGAAGCGGTCGGGCCTTGGGCCGGGCTGCTTTCGGACGAGGAGCTGCTCGAAGGCCTGCGCCATATGATGACGCTGAGGACCTTCGATGCGCGCATGCAGATGGCGCAGCGCCAAGGCAAGACCTCCTTCTACATGCAGCATCTGGGCGAAGAGGCGGTGAGCTGCGCTTTCCGCAAGGCGCTCAAGCCGGGCGATATGAATTTCCCGACCTACCGGCAAGCCGGCCTTTTGATCGCCGACGGCTATCCGATGGTCACCATGATGAACCAGATCTACTCCAACGAGGCCGATCCGCTGAAGGGCCGGCAGCTGCCGATCATGTACTCGTCGAAGGAGCACGGCTTCTTCTCGATCTCCGGCAATCTGGCGACGCAGTATATCCAGGCGGTCGGCTGGGCGATGGCCTCGGCGATCTACAATGATTCCAAGATTGCGGCAGCATGGATCGGCGACGGCTCGACGGCGGAGTCCGATTTCCATTCCGCGCTGGTCTTCGCATCGACCTACAAGGCGCCGGTCATTCTCAACGTCGTCAACAACCAGTGGGCGATCTCGACCTTCCAGGGCATCGCGCGCGGCGGCTCCGGCACATTCGCCGCGCGCGGGCTCGGCTTCGGGATCCCGTCGCTTCGCGTCGACGGCAACGACTATCTCGCCGTGCATGCGGTGGCGAAGTGGGCGGCGGAGCGGGCGCGCGCCAATCTCGGGCCGACGCTGGTCGAATATGTCACCTACCGCGCCGGCGCGCATTCGAGCTCGGACGATCCGTCTGCCTACCGGCCGAAGGCGGAATCCGATGCCTGGCCGCTCGGCGATCCGGTGATCCGGCTGAAGAACCATCTCATCCACAAGCAAGTATGGTCGGAGGAGCGCCACACCCAGGCCGAGGCCGAGATCCTCGAAACGGTGATCGCGTCGCAGAAGGAGGCCGAAAGCCACGGCACACTGCATGCCGGCGGCAAGCCGTCGACACGCGACATGTTCGAGGGCGTCTATGCCGAGATGCCGCCGCATCTCAGGCGCCAGCGCCAGCAGGCGGGGGTCTGACCATGCCGAGACGCACGATGATCGAGGCGATCCGTGACGCCATGGACGTGTCGATGGGGCGCGACAGCCAAGTCATCGTCTATGGCGAGGATGTCGGCTTCTTCGGCGGCGTGTTCCGCGCCACGCAGGGCCTGCAGGCCAAATACGGCAAGAGCCGCTGCTTCGACGCGCCGATCAGCGAATCCGGCATCGTCGGCTCGGCTATCGGCATGGCCGCCTATGGGCTGAAGCCCTGCGTCGAGGTGCAATTCGCCGACTATGTTTATCCGGCTTACGACCAGATCGTGTCGGAGGCGGCGCGGCTGCGCTATCGCTCCAACGGCGACTTCACCTGCCCGATCGTGGTGCGCATGCCGACCGGCGGCGGCATTTTCGGCGGCCAGACGCACAGCCAGAGCCCGGAAGCGCTGTTCACCCATGTCTCGGGCCTGAAGGTGATCGTGCCCTCCAATCCGCACGACGCCAAGGGGTTGCTGATCGCGGCGATCGAGGATCCGGACCCGGTGATCTTCCTCGAGCCGAAGCGGCTCTATAACGGCCCGTTCGACGGCCACCACGACAAGCCGGTGACGCCGTGGTCGAAGCATGAGCTGGGCGAGGTCGCCGACGGCCACTACACGATCCCGCTCGGCAAGGCGGCGGTCCGCCGACCGGGATCGGCCGTCACGGTGCTCGCCTACGGCACGATGGTCTATGTCGCGCAGGCGGCGGCCGAGGAGACCGGCATCGACGCCGAGGTGATCGATCTCAGGACGCTGCTGCCGCTCGACCTGGAGGCGATCGTCGCCTCGGTGAAGAAGACCGGGCGCTGCGTCGTCGTGCACGAGGCGACGCTGACCTCCGGCTTCGGCGCCGAGCTGGTCGCGCTGGTGCAGGAGAACTGCTTCTACCATCTGGAAGCCCCCGTGGCGCGGGTCGCCGGCTGGGACACGCCCTATCCGCATGCGCAGGAATGGGACTATTTCCCCGGCCCGGCGCGGGTCGGGCGCGCGCTCGTCGAAACATTGGAAGCTTAGAGTGGGGGAGGCCTGAGATGGGCGAGCACGTTATCAAGCTTCCCGATGTCGGCGAAGGCGTCGCCGAGGCCGAGCTGGTCGAATGGCACGTCAAGGTCGGCGACCTCGTGCGCGAGGACACGGTTCTCGCCGCCGTCATGACCGACAAGGCAACCGTCGAGATCCCCTCGCCGGTCGACGGCGAGATCCTGTGGCTCGGCGCCGAGATCGGCGACACGGTGGCGATCGGCTCGCCGATCGTGCGGCTGAAGGTGGCCGGCGAAGGCAATGTGAAGGCAGACTCGACGCTTGCGGATGTTACAGCGGAGGGTACGCCTGACGATGCGGCGGCTCGCCCGTCCTCGGGCCCGGCGCCGACATCGCCCAATCTGGCGCCGTCATCCTCGGGCTTGTCCCGAGGACCTGCCGTCCCCCATGCCGGGACCAATACCGGGAGGTCGCTAGATCCTCGGGACAAGCCCGAGGATGACGGCGTTAAAAAGGATCGCGCCATGCCCAGCCTTTCGGGCCCGCCGCGCGCGGAAGGCGAGAAGCCGCTGGCCTCGCCTGCCGTGCGCCTGCGCGCGAAGGAAGCCGGCATCGATCTTCGGCAGGTTGCGGGCAGCGGTCCGGCCGGACGCATCAGCCATGAGGACATCGACGCGTTCGTCGCGCGCGGCCCGCAAGTCGCCCGCGCCACCGGGCTTGCCCGGAAGGACGGCGTCGAGGACATCAAGGTCGTTGGTCTCAGGCGCAAGATCGCCGAAAGGATGGCGCTCGCCAAATCGCGCATCCCGCATATCACCTATGTCGAGGAGATCGACGTCACGGCATTGGAAGACTTGCGCGCCACGCTCAACAAGGAGAAGCGCGCCGATCGCCCGAAGCTGACGCTGTTGCCTTTCCTGATGCGGGCGATGGTCAAGGCGATCGGCGAGCAGCCGAACCTCAACGCCTTGTTCGACGACGATGCCGGCATCATCCACCGGCATGAAGGCATCCATATCGGCATCGCCGCGCAGACGCCCAACGGGCTGGTGGTGCCGGTGGTGAAACATGCCGAGGCGCGCGACCTGTGGGATTGCGCGGCGGAGGTCAACCGGCTGGCCGATGCGGCCAAGTCCGGCACGGCGAGCCGCGAGGAGCTTTCCGGCTCGACCATCACCATCACCTCGCTCGGTGCCATGGGTGGCGTGGCGACGACGCCGGTCATCAACTATCCCGAAGTGGCGATCGTCGGCGTCAACAAGATGATGGTGCGGCCGGTGTGGGACGGCACGCAGTTCATCCCGCGCAAGATGATGAACCTGTCGTCCAGCTTCGACCATCGCGTCATCGACGGCTGGGACGCCGCGGTGTTCGTGCAGCGCATCAAGGCGCTGCTGGAGACGCCGGCGCTGATCTTTGTGGATTGATGGGGCGGGGCGATAGAGATGTCGGCGGGACAGCGCCCCCCTCTGCCTTGCCAGGCATCTCCCCCACAAGGGGGGAGATCGGACGTCACGCCGGCTTTCGCCAATCACCAGCGCCGCGGGAATGAGCGAGGCGCCAAAGCTGCCAATCTCCCCCCTCGTGGGGGAGATGTCCGGCAGGACAGAGGGGGGCGCGAAGGATCTCGACGGAACGTTCCCTTGGATCGAAGGGCCACAACATGAAAGAAATCTCCTGCAAGCTGCTCGTCATCGGCGCGGGGCCGGGCGGTTATGTCTGCGCCATCCGCGCCGGCCAGCTTGGCGTCGACACGGTTATCGTCGAAGCGGGCAAGCCGGGCGGCACCTGCCTCAATGTCGGCTGCATCCCGTCCAAGGCGCTGATCCATGCGGCGGAGGCGTTCGAGAAGGTCGCTCATATGGCCGGCGGCAAGGATCCGCTGGGCATCAAGGTCGCCGCGCCGACGCTCGATCTTGCGAAAACCGTCGGCTGGAAGGACGGAATCGTTAGCCGGCTCAACAGCGGCGTGGCCGGATTGCTGAAGAAGGCCAGGGTGAAAACCGTGCATGGTTGGGCAACCTTCCGGGACGGCAAGACCGTCGAGGTCGAGACCGAGACCGGAACCCAGGTGATCCGCGCCGAGACTGTCGTCATTGCCACTGGCTCGGCGCCGGTAGAATTGCCGTTTATGCCTTTCGGCGGGCCGGTCATCTCGTCCACCGAGGCGCTGGATCTCGGCGAGGTGCCGAAGAAGCTCGCGGTCGTCGGCGGCGGCTATATCGGGCTCGAGCTAGGCATGGCCTTCGCCAAGATAGGCGCGAAGGTCACCGTGGTGGAGGCACTGCCGCGTGTGCTCGCGCAATATGACGCCGAGCTGACGCGGCCGGTGCTGAAGCGGCTGGGCGAACTCGGCGTCGAGGTGATGACAGGCGCGAAGGCCAAAGGCCTGTCGGCCAAGGGCGACGCGCTGCTGGTCGAGACGGCCGACGGCAAGAACGCCAAGATCGCCGCCGACAGGATCTTGGTCACGGTCGGCCGCAAGTCGCTCACCGAGGGCTGGGGGCTGGAGCAGATCGACCTCGACATGGCGGGAAAATTCATCCGCATCGACGACCAGTGCCGCACCTCGATGCGCGGCATTTTTGCCATCGGCGACGTCACCGGCGAGCCGATGCTGGCGCACCGTGCCATGGCGCAGGGTGAGATGGTGGCCGAGATCGTCGCCGGCCACAAACGAAGCTGGGACAAGCGCGCCATTCCGGCGATCTGCTTCACCGATCCGGAGCTGGTCACCGCCGGCCTGTCGCCCGAAGAAGCGAAGGCGCTCGCCGGCGAGATCAAGATCGGCCAGTTCCCCTTCGCCGCCAACGGCCGCGCCATGACCAAGCAGGGCGAGGACGGTTTCGTACGGGTCGTGGCGCGTGCCGACAATCATCTGGTGCTGGGCATCCAGGCGGTCGGGCAGGGCGTGTCGGAACTGTCGGCGGCGTTCGGCCTGGCGTTTGAGATGGGCGCGCGGCTGGAGGACATCGCCGGCACGATCCATGCACATCCGACGCAGGGCGAAGGTTTTCAGGAAGCGGCGCTGAAGGCGCTGGGCCACGCGCTGCATGTTTGAGCGCTTCTTCCTTCTCCCCCTGTGGGAGAAGGTGGATCGGCGCGCAGCGCCGAGACGGATGAGGGGTGTTCCAGCGAAGTGAGACGCTGGCTTTCCCTGGAGCACCCCTCATCCGTCGCCTTCGGCGACACCTTCCCCCACAAGGGGGGAAGGGGGAGCCGCCCCCTCAGCTCGCGAGCCGGCTTACCATCTCGTGCTGGGCGTAGGCGCGGCCGAAGCGGTTGGCGAGGAAGGCGTCGAGCGCGATGTCTTCCTGGCGGACAAAACCCTTCGCCGGCAGGCTGCCGTCGGCCAGCATGTCGAGCACGGCGCAGATGCCGGAGGCGGTGGTGATCTGGATGGCGCTGCGCACGATGTTGCCGACGCGCTGCGAATAGATCTTGTTGGCGTAGGTTTCCTGCAGCAGGCGGCCGTTGCGGCGACCCGAAACGGTGACGAAGACGATGACCACGTCCTGCAGCGTCGCCGGCAGGGCGCTTTCGAAAATATCCTTCAGCACATCGCGGCGGTGGCGGAGCCCAAGGTCGTTGAGCAGCGCCTTCATGATCGCGGCATGGCCGGGATAGCGGATGGTGCGGTAGTTCAGCGTGCGCACCTTGCCCTTCAGCGTCTCGGCCAAAGTGCCCAGGCCGCCGGAGGTGTTGAAGGCCTCATAGGTGACGCCGTCGAGCGAGAACTCCTCGCGCTCCTCCAGCGGCGGCACCTCGATCAGCTCGCCCTCGACGATCGCCTCGCAGGGCTCGCAATATTCGTTGATGACGCCGTCGGTGCTCCAGGTGAGGTTGTAGTTCAGCGCGTTGGACGGATATTGCGGCAGCGCGCCGACGCGCATGCGCACGCTTTCCAGCGTGTCGAAGCGGCTGGCGAGATCATTGGCGACGATCGAGATGAAGCCCGGCGCCAGGCCGCATTGCGGGATGAAGGCGCTTTTGGCGTCACGCGCCAGCTCCTTGACGCGGCGGGTCGAGACGACGTCCTCGGTGAGGTCGAGATAGTGCACGCCGGTGGCGGCGGCCGCCTCGGCGATGCGCGTGGTGAGGTGGAAGGGCGCGGCGCTCAGCACGGCGAACTTGCCGGCAAGCACTTTCTCGAGCTCACCCGAGGCAGTGATGTCGAGCTCCTGCGTCGCGACGCCCGCCGGCAGTTCGGCGGCGGCAAGCTGAGCCGCCGAGCGGTCGACCAAAGTAACATGATAGTCGCCCGTCGCGTTCAGCATTTCCGCGATGGTCGAGCCGATCTTGCCGGCGCCGACGATAACGATGTTCTTCATGATCATATCCCCTGCCAATGCTGATTTCGATGTGGCGGGAATCTTCGCAGCTTGCCTGTCGAAAGGAAGCGTGGAATCTGGCAATATGAAGCCGAACTTTGAGCGATATGCCGAAAGGTTTCGTCGAAATGATCAGTGAAGCCGAACAAGCGCTGCTTACGCTGTTGCGCGCCAACGCCCGCGCCTCGACCGCCGAGCTCGCGCGCCAGCTCGGCGTGTCGCGCACCACGGTGCAAAGCCGCATCGAACGGCTGGAGCAGCGCGGCATCATCGCGGGCTATGGAGTCAGGCTGTCGCCCGACTACGAGCAGGGTCTGGTCAAGGCGCATGTGCTGCTCACCGTCACGCCGAAGCTCGCCGACAAGGTGGTGCGCAGCCTCGCGGCGATGCCGCCGGTCCGGACAGTGCATTCGGTGAGCGGCAATTTCGACATGATCGTCATCGTCGACGCGCCATCGATCCGCGACCTCGACGCGCTGCTCGACCGGATCGGGGCGATGGAGGGGGTGGAGCGGACGTCGTCGTCGATTATTTTGTCGACGCGGGTGGATCGGTGAAACTGTTGAGATGCTGGCGCGAGGCGCCCCCCTCTGTCCTGCCGGACATCTCCCCCTCAAGGGGGGAGATCAGATGTCACGCGGGATTTCGCTAATCGCCAACTTTGCAGTAATGAGCAAGGCGCCGAAGCTGCCAATCTCCCCCCTTGAGGGGGAGATGCCCGGCAGGGCAGAGAGGGGGGCGAAGGAATAAGGCGTTTGTTTTTCCTCGCTCCGATCAAGCCCTGCGTCTCTCCGGGCCCTCGTCAAGCCACGCCACATCCTCCGGCGTCAGCTTGATATCCAGCGCCCTAAGGCTGTCCTCCAGCTCGTCCAGCGTGCGCGGGCCGATCAGCGGGACCGAGGGGAAGGGCTGCGCCAGGACATAGGCCAGCGCGACATGGATCGGGCTCTTGCCGAGCTTGCGCGCCAGCTCGATTGCGCGGTCGCGGCGGCCGAAATTCTTTTCCGAATACCAGACCCGCACCAGCTCCTCATTGTCGGTCCGGTCGCGGCCGGCGCGGTCGGTGAAGAAGCCGCGCCCCTGGCTCGACCAGGCGAAGTTCGGCATCTGCCTTGCCGCCAGCCAGGCCTTCCAGGCATCGGTTGACGAGGTGACGCAGCCGGCCCAGATCGGTTCCAGCATCTCGGCCAGCGAGAAATTGTTGGAGAGCGCGCCGGGCTTCTGCTTGCCGTTCTTTTCGGCATAGCGAATAGCTTCGTCCATGCGCTCCATCGTCCAGTTGGAGCCGCCGAACAGGCCGCGGATGCGGCCGGCCTTGGCCTCGGCGTCCATGGCATCGACGAACTCGCCGACCGGCACGTCCGGATTGTCGCGATGCATGAAATAGATGTCGACATGGTCGGTCTGCAGTCGGTCGAGCGACTGCGCCAGCTGCTTGCCGATCACGTCGGGATAGCAGAGCGGCGAATGCGCGCCCTTGGCGATGATCACCGACTGCTCGCGCACGCCGCGATTCTTCAGCCATTGGCCAAGCAGCGTCTCGGTGTAGCCGGCACCATAGACATAACCGGTGTCGAACAGATTGCCGCCGGCTTCGAAATAGGCGTCGAGCAGGATCGAGCCGGAGGAGAAGGTGCGGAAATCCTCGAAGCCGAGCGCCAGCAGCGACACCGCGCGCGGCAGGCCCGGAATGGCGCGCTTGCCGATTGCCTTGCCATCGGTCCGCAGCGGCCGGCCAGAGAGGGTGTTGACGCGGTTAGCCGGCTTTTCGATGTCATACTCCAGCCCGACCGCGGCGCGCCATTTGTCGAGAACGCGCAGCGTGCCGAGGCTGTCGGCCCAGCCCATGCCCGGCCAGCCGAACTCCTGCCGGCCGGCCAGGATCGCCTCGCCGGCGGCATCGACCTCGAAGGAATAGACATGGCGGGTCTCGCCGAGGCTGACCACCTCGCGAGCCGCCCCGGACCGGATCACCTCGATCCGGCCCGGTCCGACGTCGCGGTTGCCACCGGCGAACCAGAAATCGGGCACCTCGATTTGACCCTTGGTGCCAAAGATGCGCAGCACATTGTCCTGGTTGAGCGAGATGCTGCAGGAGATCTCGGCGACGATGCCACCCGGGAAGGTGAGCAGGGCCGAGGCCCACTCGTCGACGCCCGATTGGCCGAGATGGGCGGCGCCGACAACCTTGTCCGGCTCGAGGAAAGGCTGCCCGGCGGCGGCGCCCGCGATCAGCCGCGCCATCGACACCGGATAGCCGCCGACATCGAGGATGCCGCCGCCGGCCATGTCGTTGGCGTAGAGCCGGTGTTCCGGCATGAAGCCCGGCATGGCGAAGCCGAAGCTCGACTTGATCATGCGCACCTCGCCGATGGCGCCCGACTTGATCAGCTCGATCAATTGCAGCGTCTGCGGGTGCAACCGGTACATGAGGGCCTCGCCGAGAAAGGTGCCGGCCTTGCGCGCCGCATGCATCATGGCGTCGGCCTCGAAGGCGGTCAGCGTCAGCGGCTTCTCGCATAAGACATGCTTGCCGGCTTCGGCGGCCTTGATCGCCCATTCGGCATGGCCGGGATGCGGGATCGAAATGTAGACGGCGTCGACTTGCGTGTCGGCGAGCAGCGCCTCATAGCCGTCGAGGATGCGCGCGTCCGGAAAGGTCTCGGCCAAGCCCGGCTTGGCGGGATTGCGGGCGCCGAGCGCGACCAGCTCGCCGTTGCGCGACCCCGCCACGCCGCCGGCAAAGGATTTCGCGATGCTGCCGGGTCCGAGGATGCCCCAGCGGATTTTCTTGGGTGAGGGTGTCATGTCGAATTCTCCATGGGTCGCCGCCACGCCTGGCGTGCCGGCAATGAAAATCTGCGGGTCAGCGGATCCTGGCACCCGCCTTGTCGAAGAGCAGCGCCCGTTCCGCCTTGATCGAGACCTTGAAATGGTCGCCGCTGGCGCGCTGGCGCGAGGCCTCGCGCTCGACGATCAGCTCCTCGGGTCCGGCATTGGCGTAGACATAGCTGACGGAGCCCAGATGCTCGGCGACGTCGGCCTTGACCGGGATGTCGCAATCGCCCTCGCCGGCCTCGAAGAAATGCTCCGGCCTGACGCCGAGCACGACCTCGGCGCCGATGGCGGGAAAAGTCTCGCAAAGCGGCTTGCGCAATTTGGCGCCGCCGTGGTGGGCGAGCTCGATGATGGCTGCGCTGTTGGAGGTGTCGACGACCTTGGCGCTGAGGAAGTTCATCTTCGGCGAGCCGATGAAGCCGGCGACGAAACGGTTGGCCGGGTCGTCATAGAGATCGAGCGGCGCGCCGATCTGCTCGACATTGCCGGCTTTGAGCACAACGATGCGGTCGGCCAGCGTCATCGCCTCGGTCTGGTCATGCGTCACATAGATCATGGTGACGCCGAGCTCCTTATGCAGGCGCGAGATCTCGACCCGCATCTGCACCCTGAGCTCGGCGTCCAGGTTCGACAGCGGCTCGTCGAACAGGAAGACCTGCGGCTCGCGCACGATGGCGCGGCCGATGGCGACGCGCTGGCGCTGGCCGCCGGAGAGCTGCTTCGGCCGCCGCTGCATCAATTCGTCGATGCGCAGGATCTCGGCGGCTTTCCTGACCCGGCGCTCTGTGTCGGCCTTCGGATTGCCGTTCATGCGGAGGCCGAAGGAAAGGTTCTGCTCGACCGTCATATGTGGGTAGAGCGCGTAGGACTGGAACACCATGGCGATGCCGCGGTCGGCCGGCTCGACGTCGTTCATCACCTTGCCGCCGATGGCGATGTCGCCGCCGCTGATGTCTTCCAGCCCGGCGATCATCCTCAGCAGCGTGGACTTGCCGCAGCCGGAGGGCCCGACGAAGACGACGAACTCGCCGTCGGCGATGTCGATGTTGGCGCCGTGGACGACTTCGAAGATGCCGAAGCGTTTGACGACATTGGTGAGGGTGACGGCCGCCATGTCAGAGCGAGATATGGCTAGGTTGGATCATTCTGTGTTCCAGTCTGCGAGGCATTTCGCGCTCTCCTATTTGACCGCGCCGGCGGCGATGCCGGCGATGAAATGGCGCTGCAAGAGCACGAAGACGATCAGCATCGGCACCGTCAGCATCACGGCGCCGGCCATGATGCCGCCCCACGAAACCTTGGTCAGGCCGATCAGCGTGCCGAGCGCCACCGGCGCCGTCATGGCGCCCGGCTGGCTGTTGATCAGCAGCGGCCACAGATAGTTGTTCCACGAGGCGAGGAAGAGGATGATCGCCAGCGCCGCCAGCATCGGGCGGGCCAGCGGCATCGCCACGAACAGGAAGATGCGCCATTCCTTGACGCCTTCGACGCGCGCCGCGTCGAACAATTCGGCCGGCATCATCGAAAAGGCCTGGCGCATGAAGAGCACGCCCAGCGAGTTGAACAGCGGCGGCACGATCAGCGCGATCCAGGTGTTGGCCAAGGCGAAGTCGCGCGCCACCATGATGAATTGCGGGATCAGCACCACCGCGTAGGGCAGCGTGATCGTGCCGAAGATGATGGCGACGACCGCGCCCTTGCCGTGGAATTCGTAGCGCGCCAGCGCCCAGCCGGCCATCGAGGTGAGCAGCACCGAAAGGACCGTGTAGGTCACCGCCACCGAGACCGAGATGCCGATGGCCCCGATGAAATTGGTGTCGCGCTGCAGGTTGGCGACATTGTCGAGGAAATTGTCATGCGGCAGGAGCTCGATGCCGGGGCTGAAGATGCCGTTGTCGGGCATGGTGGAGAACACCACCATCATCCACAGCGGGAATAGCCAGACCAGCGCCAGCGGCGTCAGGAAAAGATGCAGCGCAATGACGCGCCCGAGTCTTGCTTGCGAGCGCGAGGTCATTTCGGCTCCCTCATCAGCCAGAGCTGCACCAGGGTGATGGCGATGGCGAGCCCGGCCATGGTGTAGGCGACGGCCGAGGCGTAGCCGAAATTGAGCGAGCGGAAGCCCTGGCGATAAAGCAGCAGCCCGAGCGTCTCGGTGCCGCCGCCCGGGCCGCCGCGCTCAGTGATCAGGAACGGCTCGGTGAAGAGCTGCATGGTGCCGATGATCGACAGCACGGCGCAAAAGACGATGACCGGCTTCAGCAGCGGCAAGGTGATATGGAAGAACTGCTTCACCCTGCTGACGCGGTCGAGCGTCGCCGCTTCGTAGACGTCCTCCGGGATCGACTGCAGGCCGGCGAGGATGATGATGGCGTTGTAGCCGGCCCAGCGCCAGGTCACCGCGATCATGATCAGCGCCATCGCCGGCGTGACGTTGGAGAACCAGTCGATCTTGGCCAGGCCGACGCTGTTCAAGAGCTTGTTGACGATGCCGAAATCGAGGCTGAACATCAGCCGGAAGACGGCCGAATAGGCGACCTCGCCGACCACCACGGGCGCGAAGAAAGCGAAGCGGTAGAGGCCGCGGGCTTTAAGCAGCGGCGAATTCAGAAGCACCGCCATGACGATCGCCAGCGCAATCATCACCGGCACCTGGATGACCAGGATCAGCAGCGTGTTCTTCAGCGCATTGTAGAAGGCGGGGTCGCCGATCAGGCGGCCCCAGTTGAACGCCGGCGCGAAGCGCCAAGGCACGGTGCGCGTCGCCTGGAAGGAGATGATGAAGGAAGAGATGATCGGCCAGATCCAGAAGATGGCGAATATCAAAAGATAGGGCGTGAGGAAGCGGTACGCGGTGGCGTTCTGGGTGCGCATCGGCTTCCTCCTTTCGTCTGTCTTTTCCTTCTCCCCCTGTGGGAGAAGGTGGCCGCGAAGCGGCCGGATGAGGGGTGTTCCAGGGAACGCCAACGTCTCACTCCGCTGGAACACCCCTCATCCGTCTTGGCGCTGCGCGCCAATCCACCTTCTCCCACAAGGGGAGAAGGCAAAGTGGCGCCCTATTTAACCGGCAGGCCGGTCGCGGCGGCGATCTGCTTGGCGGCGTCGTCGAGCGCGGCCTTGGCGTCGGGATAGCCGTTGGCCAGATATTTGGTCTGCACGGCGCGGACGATGATCTCGGCGTCGCTCTGGAACTGCGTGCCGCGGCTCGGCACCACCTTGGGCAGCGTGGCCAGGATGTCCTTCCACACCGCCTGGCCGCCCCAATAGGGCTGCGGCTGCGACACGTAAGGATCGTCGAGCGCCGAGATCAGCGACGGCACCAGGCCGAAATCCTTCAGCATGGTGATCTGGCCGTCATTGGTCTCAAGCGTGTATTTCAGATAGGCGTAGGCCGCTTCCTTGTTCTTCGAGGCCGAGGTGATGGCCAGGGACGAGCCGCCGAGATTGGCGGCGCGCGGGCCGTCGGCGGTCAGGCTCGGCATCAGATAGACGCCCCATTTGCCGCTCTCCTTCGGCGATTCGGTGCGGATCGTGCCCTCATACCAGCCGCCATAGACCTGGCTGGCGACGGTGCCGGCGGTGTTGTTGGTGATCTTGGTCGACCAGTCGGCCGACGACACGATGCCGGCGTCCTTCATCTCCTTGACCTTGGTCATGGCATCGACGCATTTCGGCTCGGCCACGGTGATCGACTGGCCATCCTCGGCGAAATAGGCGCAGCCCTGCTCGTTGGAGATCATGCGGAAGAATTCGGTGTCGCCGTTGAAATCGGCATTGGTCATCGTCACGCCCGGATTGGCGTCCTGGATCTTCTTGCCGGCGGTGATGAAATCGTCCCATGTCTTGATCGAGGCCGGGTCGACGCCTGCCTTTTCGTAGAAGTCGCGGCGGTAGAAGACGGCGACCGGGCCGGAATCCCAGGGCATGGCATAGGCCTTGTCGCCGACCTCGAGCTCGGTGCGCTTGAAGTCGGGGAATTTCTTCTGGTCTTCCGCCGTGTAACCCAGCGTGTGCAGGTCGACGAAGCAGTCCGGGAACTGGCTCCAGTAGTTCTCCGCCTCGCCGTTCTCGATCGAGACGATATCGGGCAGGCCGACGCCGCCGGCGGCGCAGCCGGCGATCGATTTGTCATAGGTGGGCTGGTTGCCTAGGTCCTGAACCGTGACCTTGATGTCGGGGTATTTCTTGTTGAAGCCCTCGACCGTCGCCTTCAATGACGAGGCGGCGATGTTCCAGCTCCAGATGGTGATCTCGCCGGACTGCGCCAGCGCCGGGCCGGAGCCCAGGGCAAGCATAAGCGCGGCGCAGGTCAGTGTAGTGCGCATTGAAATCCTCCCATTTCATTTGCTCTCTCACTGTGAGCGTGGCTAGACTATGCGGCGCGGAAGGCTTGTCGCCGTCAGAGGGAATAAGAAGTTGGCGGAAAGTAAGATGCCGGGGCGTCCATTCTACCAGCCTGGCGCGAGCAGCGTCGAAGGACTGCCGCTTGTTTTGCAGATGTTCCACAACCACCCGTTGTTGATGCTGAAGCCGCACTGGCACGCCCAGGTCGAGGTGAATTTCATCGTGCAGGGCTCGGTGCATTACCGCATGGCCGAGCACGAGATCTCGCTTTCGGCCGGCGAGATGTGCCTGTTCTGGGGCGGTCTGCCGCACCAGATGGACGATCTTTCCGACGACGCCGTCTATGCCGGCGCGCATCTGCCGCTGGTGCATTTCTTCCGCCTGCATCTGCCGGCCGACATCCGCCACCGGCTGATGACCGGCGCGACGCTGGTGACCAACGCCACCGACCAGTCGGACAACGACAATTTCAGGCGCTGGAACGAATATGCGCGCGCCGGCGATCCGGCGAGGGCCGAGCACGCCGTCAACGAGCTGCTCTTGAGGCTCGAGCGGGTGCGCTTCGAGCCGTACCGGCTGGTGCCGGAAAGGGTGGCCGGGCAAGGCGCCGGCAATGCCTTCGACCAGCAGTCCTCGCGCAATGTCGGGCGCATGTGCGATTTCATCGCCGAGAATTTCCTCTACGACGTCGACTGCGTGACCATCGCGGCTGCCGCCGACATCCATCCCAAATACGCCATGAGCCTGTTCAAGAAATCGACCGGCATGACGCTCAACGAATATGTCAATCTGCTGCGACTGAGCTACGCCCAGGCGCTGCTGATGCATGAGGACGCCAATGTGCTGAGGGTCGCCATGGACTCAGGCTTCGGCTCGCTCAGCGCCTTCAACAAATCGTTCCGCAAGCTCGCCGGCATGTCGCCCTCCGATTTCCGCCGGGCGGGCGGGGCGCGGTAAAATGGCCGACGGTGGCCCAACGTTCGTCATTCTAGGGTCTGCGCGCGTCGCTGCGCTCCTTGCTCCGCCCTAGAATGACGACGTCACCGGAGTTCGCACAGCCGGAAAGCTGACCGTGACGCCGAGACCCGGATTGCGGTCCTCCAGCACGATGGCGGCGCCATGCAGGTCGGCAACCGCCTTGACAAGGCTGAGGCCCAGGCCGCTGCCCGGCGTCGTGCGGCTGGCATCGAGCCGATAGAGCCGGCGGAACACTTTCTCGCGCTCCTCGGCGGGAATGCCCGGGCCATTGTCGCGGACATGAATGAGGACGTGGTTGCCTGCCCTGGTCACCGAGAGCTCGATCGCGGTGCCCGGCGGGCAATGCCTGAGCGCGTTCTCGACCAGATTGGCCAACATCTGCATGAGCAGGTCGCGGTCGCCGTGCACGTACCATTTCGTATCCGGAACAATCATGGTGGACAGAGACTTGCCGTCGTCCTCGGCGACATCGGCATAGACTTCGCCAATGGTCTCGACGACCGGCCCGACATCGAGATCGACGAAGCGCGTCTTGCGGGCGCCAGCTTCGATCTGGGCGATGCGCAGCAAAGCGTCGAACGTGCTGTTGATCTGCTGGCTCTCGGCGCGGGCGTCGGTCAGCTCGGTCGAGACGTCCTCGCCCGACACCGTCTTGTCGGCGGCCGTTTCCAGGATCATCTGCAACCGGTTGAGCGGCGTCTTGAGATCATGGGCGATGTTGGCGCTCACTTCGCGCATACCGTCGACCAGGGCCGACAGGCGCTCGAGCGCGGAATTCACCTGGGCGGAGACGGCGTCGATGTCGTCGCCATTCCCGATCAGCGGGATGCGGGCGTCGAGCCGCCCATGCGAGACGTCGATCATGGTGTCGGCGATGCCATCGAGGCGCCGCTGGACGCGCGAGGCAAGCACGGCGCCGCCGCCGACCGCCAGGACGGTGATGAAGAGCGTGGCCCAGCCGAAGCTCATCAGCACGATGGTTTCGAGATCCTCGGTTTCCGAGAGCGAGAAGGCGACCGTCAGCTTGTTGTCGCCGACCGTGCCTGAGTAAGCGCGGTATTCGGTATGGGGCGGGACACCCGGCAACTCGGCAGCGAACATTGAAAAACCCTCCGGTAGGCCGGAAGCGGTGAAATCCCCGGCGAGGCGGTTGCCGGCCTTGTCAGTGAGGGAAAAGATCTGGTCCTTGTCTTGGCTGAACTGGGCATGGTCCCTGACGGTTGAAACGAGATCCTCCTCGTCGCCCTCGGCATGGGTCGCGGCGATGAGCGAATAGGTCTCCTTGATCGACTGATCGAGCTGCCTGGCCAGCGAGGCGCTCATCAGCTGATAGACGATCGCGCCGGACAGGATGAAGGCCAGCAGGAACAGGAAGGCGAAGGTCAGCGCCAGCCGGAACGGCGTGCTGCGCAGCAGGCTGGAGCGTCTCCCGCTCATATGACCGCGCAGGCGGTTGGCCGCCCTGCAATAGCGGATGCGAGATCAGGCCGGAACATGCAGGCTGTAGCCGGTATTGCGCACGGTGTGGATCAGCGGCACGTCGAACGGCCTGTCGACCTTGGCCCTGAGCCGGCTGATATGCGTCTCGACGACACTGGTCTTGGGGTCGAAATGAAAATCCCAGACGCGCTCGAGCAGCATGGTGCGGGTGATGACGCGGCCCTCGCCGCGCATCAGCACTTCGAGCAGGCTGAATTCGCGCGGCTGCAGGTCGATCGGCTGGCCCTGCCTGGTGACCCGGCGCTGGATAAGGTCCATTTCGAGGTCGGCGACGCGCAAAGCCGTCTTCTGCTCCTGCGCCGCCGGCCGCCGGCCGAGCGCATGGATGCGGGCAAGCAGCTCGGAAAAAGCGAAGGGCTTGACCAGATAGTCGTCGCCGCCCGCTTCGAGGCCCTCGACCCGGTCGTCGACGCCGCCGATCGAGGTCAGGAAAATAGCCGGCGTACGGATGCCGGCGGCGCGCACCGCCTTGATCATCGACAGGCCGTCGAGGCCGGGCACCATGCGGTCGGCGACGATCACGTCATAGGCGTTGCGGGTCGCGGCGAAGAGCCCGTCATGACCGTCGCGCAGTAAATCGCAGACATGGCCGGCCTCGGTCAGTCCCCTGACGATATAGTCCGCGGTTCTCGGATCGTCTTCAACAAGCAGAAGTCGCATCGCCCGGTGCTGTCCTTGCTAGTCCAACCATTTGTTTTTACGAGCTTTCAGACCGAATAACGCTACACATTTTTGCGAGAGACAGCCGATATCCATCGCGAGCCGACGAGGGCAGCGGCGAAGAACCGGGCGGCCGGCGGTGAGAGCGACCTCATGGTCGTCCCGCGCTCGCGCCCAGCGTGAGGAGAAGCTCGTCCAGTTGCCCGAACGTCTCGCCCATCGCATCGGCCGCCCCGGTGCCGGCAGCGTCGAGAGCTTCTTTCGAGGGATAGAGCTCGTGCATGACCAGCAGCGTCTTGCCGCCCTTTTCCTCGAAGGTCACCGTGGTGACGGGTCCACCGTCGCCGCCTTCGTCATTGGTCCAGGCGAGGCGCGAGTACGGTACCACTTCGATATACCTGCCGAAGAACTCGGCGGGGTTCGAGGCATCGTGGCCGAACGCCAAATGGTACCCGCCCCCGACGCGAACATCCATCTCGCAGGAACGCAGGATCATGCCCATCGACTTCGGCGCCCACCACCGCTTGAACAGTTCGGGCTTGGTCCACGCCTCGAACACGATGCGCGCCGGAGCGTCGAAGGTTCGCGTAACGACCAGCTCACGGTCGGACCTCCGTTCTACCGTCGTGCGAGCAGGCTCACTCCGTTCTTCCATCGACTTCCTCCTTCCGTTTCAGTTCCTCGACAACCTTGTCCAGCTCTTCGAAGCGTGTATCCCAGAGCCGGCGGTAGCTCTCGATCCAAGCCGCCTCTTCCTCCAGTCCGCGCAGGCCGAGCGTGCAGGTCCGCACCCGCCCGGCTTTCCGGGTGGTGACGAGCCCCGCCTGCTCCAAGACGCCGACATGCTTCTTCATGCCTGTGAGGGTCATGTGGAATTTCTCGGCAAGCTCCGTGATCGAGGCCTCCGCGCGTCCGAGCTGCTCCAGAACGCCGCGCCGGGTGGCGTCCGAGAGCGCGGCGAACGAGACATCAAGGCTGGGTTTCGAATACTGAACCATTTGGTTCAGTGTCTAACGCATCGATGAGCGGCGCGCAAGGGATAGCGGGCGTGCTGCGCCGCCGACCGCCTTCGCCCGGGCCCGTCTCGCTGCTGCAACTTACGGTGAATGTCGACATGCTCTAGTTCCCCGGACAGGGATTTTGAAAGGTTGGCGTTTGTCTTAGGGCAAGATTTCCGTTCATTTGCGTGAATCAGCGCAAACGCCGGGGATTGGTTGAAGCCGCCTCAACCTCGTCATTCTATGGCGGAGCAAGGAGCGAAGCGACGCGCGCAGACCATAGAATCCATGCCGCGACTTGGAAGCGCCGCCACGGTGCAGAATTTTGCTCCGTTGCACGCCTTGGCGAAGGTAACGGCATGGATTCCAGGGTCTTCGCGACGGAGCTTCGCTCCTGCTCCGCCCTGGAATGACGATCGCGATGGGCGTTTCGACCAATCTCCAACGCATGCCACCTGCCAACGCAAACAGAGCCGACTGGTCAAAATCCCTGTGCGGCGCCTCTAGTCGAGGAGCGCCAGCTCGTCTTCGTCGATCAGCTTTCTCAGCGTCATATGGAGAATGATGGCCACGATGCAGCCGAGAAAGGTCAGGCTGGTGAAGGTGACGCCGAAGCCCAGCCCGCCATATTCGGCCGGATGCGAGAGCAGGTCGCCGAAGGAGGCGCCGAACGGCCGGGTCAGGATATAGGCAAGCCAGAAGGCGAGGACGCTGTTGAGGCCGAGGAAGAACCAGGCACAAGCGATCGCCGCGATCACGCCGCCGAAGATGAGGCCGGTGGCGAGATAGCCGATATCAAAGCGCTCGGCCACCAGATCGCCGGCAGCCGTGCCGAGCGAGAAGGTGAAGAGGATCGCCAGCCAGCAGAAGATCTCGCGCCTGGTGGTAAAGATGGTGTCGATCGACAGCGTCCTTTCGCTGGCGTACCAGGCCGCGAAAGTCAGTGCGAGAGCGACCGAGAAGACGACGGTCGTCGTCTCCAGCCGCACGCCGAAATTGTCGACCAGGTTGTCGGTGACCAAGGTGCCGACGACGCTGATCAGCACGACCGCGAGCCAATAGGCCCAAGGTACATAGCGTTTCTGCGCAAACTGCAGGACGAGTGCGACGATGAGGATGCCGCCCATCATCAAGGACGTGACGGTAAGGCCGAGACCGAGATTGACGGCGAGGTAGTCGGCCGCCGTCTCGCCCATGGTCACCGCCATGATCTTGATCAGCCAGAAATCGAGAGTGACGTCCGGGACGCGGCTGGGCGCGAGGTTGTCGGCTTGAGAGATCATGGCGCGATCCGTTGTTCGTTCGAGCCACCTCGAATTCCGTATGGCGGCGACGCCCAAATTAGGCTGGCGAAGTCACCGCGGCCTGTCCGCGTTCTTACAAATTCGTAAGGTCGGCCAAAAACACCCGCCGGGCCTCGCCATCACGCGGCAGAGAAGCTAGACAAGCTTGGCGCGCCTTCTTGGCGTCGGAACGGTGAGAAGAATGGCCTACACATCCCTCAAATCGGCGCCGAGGGCGTTCGACCAGCACAAGCGCCTGATCGTCGTGCAGGCGGCCTCGGTGATGGCTATCGTCCTGCTGCTGTTTTCCAAGCCGTTCCTCAGCGAGGGCTCGAACGGGCACGAGCTGATGGAGACGGTCGGCTTCGGCCTCGTGCTCGTCTGTTTCCTTGGTCGGCTGTGGAGCATCCTCTATGTCGGCGGCAAGAAGAACAACGAACTGGTCGTCGCCGGCCCGTTCTCGATGACCCGCAATCCGCTCTATTTCTTCTCGACCGTCGGCGCGGCCGGCATCGGACTGATGTTCGGGTCGGTGCTGGCGGCTGTCATGCTCGGCCTGGCAAGCTATCTCGTCTTCCGCTTCACCGCGCGCAAGGAAGCCGAATACCTCGCCGGCAAGTTCGGCGCGTCTTACGCGGCCTATGCCAACCGCACTCCGCGTTTCTGGCCCAACCCGCTGCTTTACCACGACGAGGCGCAGTGGCTGTTTTCGACGATGGCGTTGCGGAACACGTTTCGCGACGGGCTCTATTTCCTGGCTTTGTTTCCGGTGATCGAGGCGGTCGAATATTTGCGCCTTAGCGGCGACCTGCCGACGCTTTTCACGGTTTATTAGTTCTCCGCGATCCATTCCGTGGCGTCGAGGCGTTGCCTCGGTGCAGAATTCTGCTCCGCTGTGCCCTTCGATCAAGGTAACGGCATGGATTCCAGGGTCTTCGCGACGGAGCTTCGCTCCTGCTTCGCCCTGGAATGACGAGGTTGAGAGGCTTCCGCCAGTCTTCAGCGTTTGCGCAGCTTCACCGGAATGAACGCCGCTCAGCGTACCCTGCCGCGCGCGGCGCGGCGGGTGCTCTGCAGGAGAATTGCCAGGCAGCCGGCGAGAAGCAGGAAGCCGCCGACGAGCGGCGGCAGCCCCAAGAACTTCACCGCGGCGGTGATCAGCGCGATCAGGATCAGCGCGAGCAGGGCGAGATTGCCGTCGTCGACGAACATGCCGACGAGCTCGTTGAAAACGAGACGGATCATCGGGCAACTCCTTCGGCGGGCGCCGGGTAGGCGCCGCGCAGCCAACGCACAATGGCGAAGGATGCGGCGGCAATGATGGCGAAGATGGCGAGCAGAGCGAGGTCGGCGCCCGGCCACTCGGCGCCGAGGCCTTCGCCGGTCCAGAACACGCCGAAACTGGTCAGCATCAAGCCGACGACGAATTTCAGCGCATTCTCGGGCACGCGCGCCAAAGGACGATGCACGGCAAGGCCGATCAGCATCACCAGCACGAAGGCCGCCAATGCGCCGAGGCCGGCATAGAGCGTCTGGCCGTGCGCGGCGCCGACGGCGATGACGATGAACACCACTTCGACGCCTTCGAGCAGCACCGCCTTGAACGATGCGACGGCCGCCAGATAGTCGGCGCGGCGGTCGGCGGCCTGCCGCCGCAAGGCCGCGGTCTCCCTGGAAAAGGCCTGCTCCTCGTCATGCAGCGCGATCACGCCGGCGCTGCGCAGGATCGCCTTTCTCAGCCAGCGCATGCCGAACAGGATCAAAAGCACGCCGACCACGAATTGCAGGGCGGCGATGGGGACGAGCGCCAGCAGTGGTCCGAACGTCAGCACCAGCGCCGCAAGCAAGATGAGCGCCAGGGCCGCGCCGGTCAGGGCTGGGCGCCAGCCGCGCGTCACGCCGACGGCGAGCACGATGGTGAAGGCTTCGACCACTTCGACGAAGGACGCCAGGAACGAGGCCGTCACGGTGGAAAATATCGGGGTCAGGCCATGCATGCAGGCTTGGTCCAATGCTCGGGAATCATCGGGTGGCGTGAACGATACAGCGCTTCGGCGGCGCAGAGAATGCCAGGGATGAGGCGATCGGCGCCGCCTCCGGCCCCATCACGCCCTGACGCGAGGGCGGACATTCGCAGAACGCATTGACGGTCTGTATCCGTTCGGTGTCCGTTGTATCGCGGCACTGCCCTGGCTATCTGCTGGAGCAACAAGAAGTTCAAGCGGCGATGGGCCGCTCCAGCAGGAATGGAGCCATGAAGAAGATCGGATTTCTGTCGTTCGGGCATTGGTCGCCCTCGCCGCAATCGGGCACGCGCTCGGGCGCCGACGCGCTGCTGCAGTCGATCGACCTCGCGGTCGCGGCCGAGGAACTCGGCGCCGACGGCGCCTATTACCGCGTCCACCATTTCGCCCGCCAGCTCGCCTCGCCGTTTCCGCTGCTTGCCGCGGCCGGCGCCAGGACCAAGCGTATCGAGCTCGGCACCGCCGTCATCGACATGCGCTACGAGAACCCGCTCTACATGGCCGAGGACGCGGGCGCCGCGGACCTGATTGCCGGCGGGCGTCTGCAGTTGGGCATCAGCCGCGGCTCGCCCGAGCAGGTGATCGATGGCTGGCGCTATTTCGGCTACGTGCCGGAAGAGGGCAAGAGCGATGCCGACATGGCGCGCCGGCACTCTGAGATCTTCCTCGACCTGTTGCGCGGCGAAGGCTTCGCCCAGCCCAATCCGCGGCCGATGTTCCCCAACCCGCCCGGCCTGCTCAGGCTCGAGCCCTTCTCGGCGGGCCTGCGCGAACGCATCTGGTGGGGCGCGGCCACCGACGCCACGGCCGTGTGGGCGGCCAAGCTCGGCATGAACCTGCAAAGCTCGACGCTGAAATTCGATGAAACCGGCGAGCCGCTGCATGTCCAGCAAGCCAAGCAGATAAGAGCCTACCGCGCGGCCTGGAAGGAAGCAGGCCATGCCAGGGAGCCGCGCGTCTCGGTCAGCCGCAGCATCTTCGCTCTCGTCAACGACATGGACCGCGCCTATTTCGGCGGCAGCGAGGGCGAGGACCATTTTGGTTATATCGAGCCGGAGAAGCGCGCCGTGTTCGGCCGCACCTATGCCGCCGAACCGGACGCGCTCATCGAGCAGTTGAAGGAGGACGAGGCGATAGCCGAGGCCGACACGCTGCTGCTCACCGTGCCCAACCAGTTGGGCGTCGACTACAACGCCCATGTCATCGAGTCGATCCTGAAGCATGTCGCGCCGGCGCTGGGCTGGCGGTGAGGGCTTGGCGGGAATCATGCTGGCGATAACGATTGGCGAAAACAACCGAGCGTAATCTCCCCCCTTGCGGGGCAGGGCAATCGCATATGGCGTTGGGAGTTCGGACAACCCGGCATGTCTTAGCGTCATCCTCGGGCTTGTCCCCATAGGCGCTAACTTAGGCTTGACGGTGATCGTGGTGAGTGATTCACCGTGGGTCA
>NZ_VFUG01000034.1:0-13601 GCF_006440615.1 Mesorhizobium sp. B2-6-2
TCGCAGACCATCGCGGAGCTGCAGGCGAAGACATCGCCATTGTCGCAGACCATCGCCGAGCTGCAGGCGAAGGCATCTCCCTTCTCGCAGGCTATCGCGGAGCTGCGGGCGAACACATCGCCATTGTCGCAGACCATCGCGGAGCTGCAGGCGAAGACATCGCCCTTCTCCCAGGCCATCGCCGAGCTGCAGGCGTCGCCAACCATGGCATTGATTGCGCGCGCCAACCAGTGGGCAAACCAACTCGCTGGCACTGGTGGGCTCGCGGTGCACATGCCGACTTGGACGCCAAACAACGAAATCGAGCTAATCCAGCGGGCCGCTACTGGCGTCTTGAGTCTCTCGGCAGAGGTAGGCCGCTTGCGCCTGAGCGCGGCTCTTGGGGTGGAAACTCTGTCTGCCGAGTTGCAGACAACTCGATTGAAGCTCTCCGCACTGGCTGGTGCTGGAGACGTACTTGGCTTCGCAGCGAGATCAAGCTTCACAGCCTATGAGGAGCTGTTCGGCAACTGGCACACGCGGTCTGATCTGCCAAACCGCTTCTGGCGCGATCCAGAAATGCGCCAAAGACATTACCGCGAAGCCGAGGTTGACCCGGGTCTTATCGAGACCACGCCCGCTGGAGCAATCGAGGTTGTCATCGAGAGTGGTTTTGCCACCGGTGTTTCGGAAGCCGGTAGGTCGGTTGTGTTGCTCGACGTGGCGGGTCTAACGATGCAGATTCGGTCGGGCAATTCCAGAAATGATGCGTTCAGCGCCATAAGTTCCTTTGAGCATTCGTTGCGGCTCTTGATTTCCAAGAAGTTGGAGGCGTTGGCCGGACCACAGTGGTTCAAGCAAAGGGTCGATGGTGAGACCCGCAAGAAGGCGCGAGAACTTCGCGCGGCGGCCATGGCAAATGGCGAGCGAGATAAGGACTTGCTGTCGTATCTCGATCTGGGGGACCTGATGGCAATACTGCTTCGCAAGGACAACTGGGAAGGGACGTTTGGGGACATCTTCCCTCACCGGGAACGGCTGCAGTTTGACCTACAGGCTCTGATCGCCACCCGACGTCCGACGATGCACACGCGCGATGTCGATGGAGTGCGCCTTGTCGAGCTGATTTGCATCATCCGCCGCCTCAGCCAATTCATGACTGGCGACGGCGAATGGAAGCGAATCTCCGATTCTGAGGATTGAGGGCTGCTGCTCAACCACTTAAGCGTTGGGCACCAGCCGCACTTGCCTTAAAGCAATCGTAGTTGGTCGCCGGGTGCTGAGCCCAGCGGAAACTTTATTTGCGTGGCAGGCTTGTCGACGATCACTAGCGCTTCGTCTGGCGCGGGGCGCTGTAAGCCCCTGGCTTCCGACCAGGGAGCAGTAAGCCACGTTTCGGTCTCCTCCCGCGTCGTCAGGATCACCGGCATTGCCTTTTCATGGATCGGCTCGATGAGGGCGTTAGGTTCGGTCGTCAGGAACCCATAGACCTCATGATCGCCGGGACCGTCCTTCACCTTCCGTACCCCATACCAAGGGTCCATAGGCCAGCCAAGAAGAACAGTGGACGATCCTCATTCAATGCAAACCAGTAGTTCCGCTGAACGCCGGTCTCGGGGTCCTTGTCGTTCGGCTTCGGGCTAGGCTCCGCGAAGCAGGTCACCGGCACCAAGCAGCGATGCTCCACCCCTAGGTACTGCTGCCAGTGGAAGTAGTCGGTCTTCCGAACGTTGGTGGTCCCGTAGTCGGCCTTGCCTTTCACTCGCTCTGGAGGAGCAGGCATTCCCCATAGGAGCTTTGCAAGTTCGCGCTGACCGTCAAGCGCATTGCGCACAACTGGACCGGGGGTATTTGGATAGACATCTAGCGAAGGCTCGAGGTTCCCCAAGACGTCCCGCATGGCGCGGGTCCATTTGCGGATGGCGTCTTGGCTGGTGGTGATGTTGTAGAGGTTGCACATGCTTCTAGAGTGCCTCGGCAACCCCGATCATTCCAGCCCAAAACGACGGACTCCTAGTTGTCGCTGAAAGCGGTAAACTCTATGCTGCTAACCTCGGGCGGGGGATTCGGAATGACGTTGACGAAATTTACTTTGTCTCAAAAGAGCGTCTACAAATCGATATCCAAGTTAAAACCGACAGAACTACCCAGCTTTACAGTCCTCACAGGAGTCAATGGCTCTGGTAAGTCCCATATCCTCGAGGCAATCCGAAGCGGGCAGATACAGGCAGACGTTTCGCCCGATATTTCGCAAATTCAGCTTTACACTTGGAATGACCTCGTCCCGAACGACGTGGGCATAACAAACATTTCCCAAGTTCATTCTCATAGGGATTGGTTTATTGGGCAAGTGAGAGGTTACAAAACCCAGCTGACGCAGGGTTTATTCGACACTCTGAAGCGGCATTCCATAGACCAGCCCTTTGCATCCGACCCGTGGCAAAGCATAAGCAAATCTGATGACGAATTGATTTCTCTTGGGATTCCGGCAGAAACAATTGACAACACTCGGAATGAATTGAATAACTTTGAAAATCAGATAGGAAGCATGCTTCAACGTGATTTCGGAGCAGACGAGATCAAGAAGTGGATATTTAAGGACCTTACGAGCGACCGATTAAAAATGCACAGTATGTCACCATCTGACTTTGACAGGAGGCCATTTTCATATTATGGAAAAAGCATATTTCAGCATTCTTTTGGCGAAATGTTCTTTGCCTACTTCGACAAATTGCGAGCCAATCGAAATCGCCGTCTCGATGAATCTGAGGGACGAACTCCGAGCGTTCCCTCGTTGAGCGAGGCAGAGTTTGTTAAGAAACACGGAAGCCCCCCTTGGGAATTTGTCAACGAAACGCTCAAGCGGGCAAGGCTCGATTTTCAAATTGACTACCCTACAGATTACGAATCCACTGAATTTTGGCCAAGACTAACGAAAGTCTCTACCAGCCACAAGATAGATTTTGGCTCCCTTTCGTCTGGCGAGAAGATCATCATGTCTCTCGCATTTTGCTTGTACAACACGACTGACCGACGCCAGAACGTGGCAAGGCCGAAGTTATTGCTCTTTGACGAAATTGACGCTCCATTGCATCCGTCAATGTCGAGGGTTTTAGTCGATATAGTGAATACTGTCTTGGTCCAGAAAGAAGGCATTCCCGTTATTTTGGTGACTCACTCGCCCTCGACAGTTGCGGTTTCTCCCGATGAGAGTATTCACTTGCTCGAACCTTTGACAAACAAGATATCAGCCGAAAGCAAACGTCGGGCGGTATCTACCCTCACCGCCGACATACCCACTATGTCAATTGACTTCAGTGGCAGACGACAGGTCTTTGTCGAAAGTGATTTCGATGCGGATCGATACCAGCTTTTGTATCAGCTCCTGGCGCCACGCCTTGAAAGCGAGCGATCTCTGAACTTCATCGGGGTAGGCCACGCCAACATGGGAACGGGTTGCGCACAGGTACTCTCAACCGTGACATCACTAGCAGAAGCAGGAAATACGTCCGTTTTAGGCTTGATCGACTGGGATACAAAAAACAGCGCAACCAGTCGCGTATACGTCCTTGGAAGCAGCGAACGATACGCCATAGAGAATTACCTACTCGACCCCCTGCTTCTAGCTGCCGCCATTCTCAACGTCGACCCTTCTGGGGGAACCGATATAGGACTTGAATCGACTGTCACTTTCGCGGGTTTCTCCGGCCTTGAATCGACGAGTCTACAAGCGGCGATCAATACGATCCAAGACAGAATTATTTCTAGGATGAATCCGAGGTCCGAGGCGGTCAGCGTTGAAGTTCATTATGGTACGGACCGGCGCTTGATGGTCGACCGCAGGTATCTGGTCGCGAACGGACATGATTTAGAAGAAGCCGTACTTGATGAATTCCCGAAACTGCAACGATTCAAAGGGACAGGAAAGCTACTCTACCACATGGTGGACGTTGTGATACGCAACCACGTCAGCCTGGTCCCTAGGCATCTCGTGGATGCTATGAGATGGCTTTGTGAAACAAGCTTGGAATGACAGCAGGCGATGCGGACATTTTTGCAAAAAGTCTGTTTCGGTATTTACGTATTGAGGCAGGGCCGGTTTCCCCCCGTGGCCCCTCGCGGAAACTCGCGGTTCCCATCCTATCCCCGTGACCATCGAGGCCTCATTTCCGTCGTACTCATTGTACAATCTGCAAAGACAAAGTCATTTCTGGCACAAGCTCTGAGCGCCAAACTCCAGACCATACGAGACGGCCAAGGGCGTTTCACCGTTTTGCGGAACGGTGAAACGCCCTATTTCTTTGTTTGACGCAATTCCGGACGGAAAACCGCTCACACTTTTCCTGGAATTGCGTCTTTGTTTGACGCAATTCCGGACGGAAACCCTCACACTTTTCCTGGAATTGCTCCACACGGCCCGTTTTTTTGGAGCGACAGCGCTCCGCCGCGCTGTGGCACCGGCACGCGTGCAAGACCCTCGTCAATCAATTTGAACCGCAGATGAATACCGGTCTCAGAACCGGTTCAGAGGCCGTCAGGCATTTTCTCCCGCATTGAAGGAGAGAGAAATGCTTGCCCGTCGCTTCACCATCGTTTGCCTGCTGATGAGCCTGTTCGGCATGCTCTTCGCCATCCTTGTGGCGGAGGCCGGTCATTCGGCCCGCCCTTGGGAACGGCCGGTGCCCACATTGTCGGCCTCGTGAACCAAATCGAGCTCTGAAACGACAAAGCTTAAAATCGACCTAGCTGGAAACCGGGATACCACCAAAATGAACCGCATCGCCGACAATGCAACGAAGATCCTCCGGCTGCTGCCGCGGGCGATGCTTATCCTGATGCTGCTGGCAGCCCCGGTGCTGGCGGTGCCGATGATGCGGGCCGATACAAGCCATAGGATCGAGGCGCCGCCGCACAAGAACACCAGCGTAGGCTTCGTGCTGCTGATCAGCCTGCAGCGCGGGTAGATGTAACGATGTTCAGGTGAGGCCGGCCTGCGAAACGCGGCTTCCTGCGCTTCCGGTGCTCACGTACGAAAAGTACGCTCCGCTCCGGCCTTCGCCGGCCGAAGCCCTCATAAATGTCTCCGTCCTATGAAGGCTACGGTCGGCGTAGGCCGGTTCTCGGAATCCACCTTTCTCGACTTGGACTGACCTGAATCTCGTCACATCTTGAATCGGAGCGATAACAAAAAATCTCCAGCTGGGTTGCGGTTCCTGTCCGCTCACCCCTCCCAAGCGCTCTCCTGAGTCTCTATATTGAGCCATGGAAAAGCGAATCTACCCCCAAGCCATCGACTCGGTCGTCATGCCGGAGCCCTTCGGCAAACAGGACTTCCACGACGCCAGAAAGGCCGTCGCGGCGCTGCAGGCGCTCTACGACCGCAACACCAAATTCCTGCGCGATTCTTTCTCAGCCCTTGCCGCGGGCGGAGATGAAAGCAAGCGCTACCGGGCCTTCTATCCGCAGATCGGCGTCACCACGACCTCGTTCAGCCAGGTCGACTCACGCCAGGCCTATGGCCATATGCCGACGCCCGGCCATTTCGCCACCACGATCACGCAGCCGCAACTGTTCGAGAACTATCTCATCGAGCAGCTTCGGCTCATCATGCGCAATCACGGCGTGACGGTGACGGTCTCGGAATCGACGACACCCATCCCGCTGCACTTCGCCTTCCTGGAAGGCACCTATGTCGACGGCGCCGCCGCCGAGCGCATCAAGCGGCCGATCCGCGACCTGTTCGACGTGCCCGATCTCGACGGCACCGACGACCAGATAGCCAACGGCACCTTCGAGGTGGCGTTCGGCGAGCCGCGGCCGCTGGCGCCGTTCACCGCGCAGCGCATCGATTATTCGCTCCACCGCATGACGCATTACACGGCGACCAGCCCGCAGCATTTCCAGAACTTCGTGCTGTTCACCAATTACCAGTTCTACATCGACGAATTCGTGGCGCGCGCCCGCGAGTTGATGGCCAATGGCGACAGCGGCTATGTCGAATTCGTCGAACCCGGCAATGTCGTGACCAGGAACGGGGAGACGGTCCCGGAAGGAACGCCGCCGCACCGCCTGCCCCAGATGCCGGCCTACCACCTGAAGAAGCCGGGCCATGGCGGCATCACCATGGTCAATATCGGCGTCGGCCCGTCCAACGCCAAGACCATCACCGACCATATAGCGGTGCTGAGGCCGCATGCCTGGGTGATGCTTGGCCACTGCGCCGGGCTGCGCAACACGCAGGCGCTGGGCGACTATGTGCTGGCGCATGCCTATGTGCGCGAGGACCATGTGCTCGACGATGACCTGCCGGTCTGGGTGCCGATCCCGCCGCTGGCCGAAATCCAAGTGGCGCTGCAGGAGGCGGTCGCCGAAGTGACGGGACTGTCGGGCTACGACCTCAAGCGCATCATGCGCACCGGCACCGTCGCCACCATCGACAACCGCAACTGGGAGCTGCGCGACCAGCGCGGACCGGTGCAGCGCCTGTCGCAGTCCCGGGCCATCGCGCTCGACATGGAATCGGCCACCATCGCCGCCAACGGCTTCCGCTTCCGCGTGCCTTACGGGACGCTGCTGTGCGTTTCCGACAAGCCGCTGCATGGCGAACTGAAGCTGCCCGGCATGGCGACCGAGTTCTACAAGCGGCAGGTGGCGCAGCATCTCACCATCGGCATCAAGGCGATGGAGAAGCTGGCCGAAATGCCAATGGAGCGGCTGCATTCGCGCAAGCTCAGAAGCTTTTCCGAAACCGCGTTCCAATAGAGCCGCACGCCTGCCAGCGACCGGCGAGGCAATCGGTCGTCTTGCTTGGGCCGCAATTTGGCCGATAACCGGTCCGAACGGAAGACTGGGCTTCGGAGAAAATGACAACGGGCGGCGCGCGCTTGAGCATGATGGCTCAGCTGATAGTCCTGGCGATGATGGCATGCTCGGCTGCGCTCTTGGCCGGGTTCTTCGGCGCGCTGCATCCGGCCTTCGATTCCTTCTCGCATTTCCGCATGCATCTGAGCCTGCTGACGGCCTTGCTTGCGCTGTTGCTGCTTGCCGGTCCCTACCGGCTGCAGGCCGTCGCCGTTCTGGTCTTCGCCATCGCCTGCTTCGCTACGACGACGGGCGCGCTTCCCAGATTGTCGGCGCAGCAGGCGGTCGCAAAGCCGGCCGACCGGATCACCTACAGCCTGTTGCAGATGAACCTGCGCTTCAACAACCCGACGCCGAAGAAAGTGCTGTCGCTGATCGGCAGGACCAATCCGGATGTCATCACGCTCGACGAAGTGTCCGGCATGTGGGCGAAGGAACTCGGCTATATTGCCGGCGCTTACCCCTATCGCATCCTTTGCGACTATCCCAACGGCATATTCGGCGTCGCGCTGCTCTCGCGCCGTCCCTTCGCCGCCGGCACCGCGCCAGGTTGCGAGCCGCGCGGCGCGATGGCCGCCGCCACGATCGATTTCGGCGGCATTCCGGTCGATGTCGCCGCAATCCATCTCAGCTGGCCGTGGCCGCAGGAGCAATACTGGCAGATTGGCGAACTGGCGCAATCGCTGGCCGCGCTCGGAGAAACCGCCATCATGGCCGGCGACTGCAATGCCGTGCCGTGGAGTGTGGCGGCGCGGCGGGTGGCGCGGCTCAGCGGCATGACGCTAATGCCTTCGATCGGTCCGACCTGGATCCACCGCACGCTGCCCGACTTCCTGCGCCGCTATGCGGGCCTGCCGATCGACCAGGTGTTCAGCAAGGGCGGGGTGACGATCCTTTCGTCGGCCCGAATGGAGGACACTGGCTCCGACCATCTGCCGGTGCTGGTCGAATTCACGCTGCGGTCCGACGGCAACGCGCCTGACGACGACCACAAGTCGGCGCTGGCGGCGAACGACGCGCCGGTCAAGCCGCGCAGCTGACGTCCGCTTGGTAGGCGAACGGGCTGAGTTCAGTTCTTCCCCATCAACGCATTGACCAGTTTTTCGACATGGCCGCCGTCGCGGTGCTCGCGCGCGTCGAAGGCATTCTGCCTGGCCTCGTAGTCGGCATAGATCGTGTCGATGCGATGCCTGGCGTCCCAGCGAAGACCGGTGCAGAACCAGTTGTCCTGCCGCTCGAGCCCGGCGAGCGCCGCCTCGGTGGCCCGCATCATCTGCATCGCGATGCGGCCATGGGTATGTTCATGCTGGCGCACGCCGGCCATGAAGCGCTCCTAGCGCTTGCGCAGGACCGGACCGGACGGAGACGTGCGGCGCGGAAAGGTGTAGGTCAGGTCGATCGTGCCGGTGGCCTGACGCAGCCGGCAGATGCCATTGTCCCGTTTCACGTCGAGGTTCCAATGCACGGTATAGCCGGTCTCGGCGATGGCGCGCGTCGCATGACCGTGCCGCGGCCCGAGGCCATCCATCGCCTCGATCAGTTCAGCCCCGGTCCTGCCGGCGACGTCGTAACTGCGCACATGCACGGTCAGCTTGGTGCCGGCCGAGGCCGTCCCGCAAAAAAGCATGCCGGCAGCAGCTAAAATCGCCAGGCTGATGCGCCGCATGTCCGCTTCCTCGTTTGACGCGAAGCAGACCATACTCGGCGCCCGGCTTCAACGGTCTCTGCCGATAAGGCGCGGCTACCCGACCTTCGCCGGGCCTGTTGGAGCGGCGGTCGAGACGGCCCGGTCGAGCGGATCACATGCCTTGGTAAACCGGGCCTTCGCCGCCTTGTGGCGGCACCCAGTTGATGTTCCGGTTCGGATCCTTGATGTCGCAGGTCTTGCAGTGCACGCAGTTCTGCGCGTTGATGACGAAGCGCACATCCTTGGCCGACGGGTCAGCTGCGGCGTTGCCGTCCTTGTCCACCCACTCATAAACACCGGCCGGGCAGTAGCGGGTCGAGGGACCGGCGAAGACGTCGTGCTCGGAACGCTGCTGCAGCGCCATGTCGCCGACGATCAGGTGCACCGGCTCATTTTCCTCATGGTTGGTGTTCGACAGGAACACCGAGGACAGCCGGTCGAAGGTCAGCACGCCATCCGGTTTCGGATAGGCGATCTTCTGGTGCTGGGCGGCGGGCTCGAGCGTCGCATAGTCGGCCTTGCCGTGCTTCAGCGTACCGAAAGGCGAGAAGCCGAACAGCGTGTTCAGCCACATGTCGAGACCGCCGATGCCGACGCCGACAATGGTGCCGAAGCGCGACCAGAGCGGCTTGACGTTGCGCACCTTCTCCAGGTCCTTGCCGATGTCGGTGCCGCGCCATGCTTCCTCGTAGGAAGCGAGCTCGTCATTGGCGCGGCCGCCGGCAATCGCTCCGGCCACATGCTCGGCCGCCAGCATGCCGGAGAGCACCGCATTGTGCGAGCCCTTGATGCGCGGCACGTTGACGAAGCCTGCCGCGCAACCCACCAGCACGCCGCCGGGGAAGGAAAGCTTCGGTACCGACTGCCAGCCGCCCTCGGTGATGGCGCGTGCGCCGTAGCCGATGCGCTTGGCCCCCTCGAAGGTGCCGGCGATCGCCGGATGGGTCTTGAAGCGCTGGAATTCCTCGAAGGGTGAGAGGTAGGGGTTCTTGTAGTTCAGGTGGACGACGAAGCCGACCGCCACCTGGTTGTCCTCGATATGGTAGAGGAAGGAGCCGCCGCCGGTCTTCATGTCAAGCGGCCAGCCGAAGGAATGCTGCACGAGACCAGGCTTGTGGTTCTCGGGCTTGACCTGCCAGAGCTCCTTGAGGCCGATGCCATATTTGCCCGGCTCGCGGCCTTCCGAAAGTTTGTATTTGGCGATGAGCTGCTTGGCCAAGGAGCCCCGCGCGCCTTCGCCAATCAGCACATATTTGCCCATCAGCGCCATGCCGGGCGCATAGGCCGGGCCATGCGTGCCGTCCTTCTCGACGCCCATGTCGCCGGTGATAACGCCGGTGACGGCGCCGGCCTCGTTGTAGACGAGGCTTGCCGCGGCAAAACCCGGATAGATCTCGACGCCCAGCGCCTCGGCCTTGGTCGCAAGCCAGCGGCAGACATTGCCCAGCGAGACGATGTAATTGCCGTGGTTGTTCATCAGCGGCGGCATCAGGAAGTTCGGCAGGCGGAAGGAGCCGGCGGGGCCGAGCACCAGGAAATGGTCCTCCGTCACCGGCGTCTTGAACGGATGGCCCTCCTCCTCGCGCCAGCCGGGCAGCAGCCGGTCGATGCCGATCGGGTCGACGACGGCGCCGGAGAGGATGTGGGCGCCAACCTCGCCGCCCTTCTCCAGGACGACGACGGAAAGGTCCGGGTTGAGCTGCTTCAGACGGATCGCGGCGGAAAGGCCGGCGGGACCAGCGCCGACGATCACCACGTCGAATTCCATGCTCTCGCGTTCGATTTCGCTCATCGGCCCCTCACTGGCTCGCCATGTTCTCGCATTGTGCTGGCTCATGCGCTGCATAGCGCATCAATTCGCGACGCGAAACCGGCGCTGACGTGACAACAGCGATTTCGACAAAAAGTCGCGGTTTTCGCCACGAAACGGCCGCCGCGCAGGCCATGGCCAAGCATAGGCCAGCGCCAATTGGATGGAAGGCCGGGCCGCGTCCGCATGTTTTTAATTGTTCGACGGCTTGGTTATCGGCAATACTTCGCGTCATGCGCAGTCCAGAGCCAGCCGGCTTTCCCTCGAAGCGCTTACTCTTCACGCCAGGCATGGCCTGGCGCGCGGTTCTTCCGCTCCTCTTTTTGACCCTGCCGGCGGAGGCCGATCCGGTGAAGGTCTGGGCGACCGGCGCCTATTCCTTCTCCGACGAGCTGGGCGGCTTCCGCATCACCGGCGCTTCGGGCATCGGCACCAAGGAAGACCCGCTGATCATCAAGGAGGAGCTCAACACGGCAACGCCAGTGACGCTGACGATCCGCGCGACCAAGCCTATCGAGCCCTTCGGCAGGGCAGGCGAGGTCGCCAACGGCGTGATGTATATGCGCATCGACGTGCTCAACAACAGCGCGCTGCCCTGGGTGGAGTTCCAGTTCGAGCTGCAGGAAATCCTCGACCAGCCGAGCGTGTTCGGCGACGGCCTGTCCTTCGACCAGCGCAACAAGACGCCCGACAACATCTGGTCGAGCAATTTCGCCGATTTCGAGCGTAAGTTCGAACCTTACGACCAGCTGCTGTTCAAAAACGGCAAGGTCGACCCGCTGAAGACGGCGACCTTCGATTTCCTGGTCACCGACTACACGCCGCGCTGGACGTTTTATATCGTACAGGATCCGCGCATACCGACTGGGTGAAAGCATATCGATATTCAGGTGATGTCGGCCTGCAAATGGCGGCTTCCTGCGCTTCCGGTGCTCACGTACGAAAAGTACGCTCCGTGCCGGTTCTCGGAAACCACCATTTTCGACTCGGCCTGACCTGAATCTCGACATGCTCCAATACAGACGAACGTGGCTTAACCTTGCAAATCGGCGCCGCGCGGATGATGGTGGCGCCATGACTGCCGCCTCCCCCAGCACACCAGCCGAGATCGCCGAACTGCTCGCCCTCTATGCCAGCGCCGGCGTCGACGAGGCGCTTGAAGACGCGCCGGTCAACCGGTTTGCCGAAGCGGCGGCGAAGTCGGCCGAACGCAGGCCTGCCGAGCGGCCGCCAGCCGCACCGCCTCGCGACCCAAGACCCGAGAGCCGCCCGGCATCCGGACAGGTCCCGGAGCGGCCCCAGGCGCCCGTGCCGGCAACGTCGTCATCCGGCCTCGACGCGCGCAATATCCCGGACGCTCCGGCGCGCATGCCGACCGCCACCGTTCCCGACGAGGCGCAGGCGCTGCTTGCCCGGCAACTGGCCGCAAGCGCCTCGACGCTCGAGGAACTGCGCCAGCATATGGCCGGCTTCGACGGCTGCAATCTCAAATTCACGGCCAAGAACCTCGTCTTCGCCGACGGCAATCCGAAAGCCGAGCTGATGCTGGTCGGCGAGGCGCCGGGCAGAGACGAGGATCTTGAAGGCCTGCCCTTTGTCGGCCGCTCCGGCCGGCTGCTCGACCGCATGCTCGCGGCGATCGGCCTCGACCGTGGTTCGGCCTATATCGCCAACGTCATTCCGTGGCGGCCTCCTGGCAACCGCACGCCGACGCCGCACGAGACCGAAATCTGCCGGCCCTTCATCGAAAGGCAGATCGAGCTGGTCAATCCCAAGGTGCTGGTCAATCTCGGCGGCCCATCGGCCAAGACGCTGCTCAACACGAGCGAGGGCATCCTGCGCCTGCGCGGCAACTGGCGCGTGCACACGACCGCTTCCGGGGTTGCCATCCCGGCGATGCCGACGCTGCACCCGGCCTATTTGCTCAGGACACCGGCGCATAAGAAGCTGGCCTGGCGGGATTTTCTCGAGGTGAAGGCGCGGTTGAAGGCGATTGGCTAATCTCCCCCCTCGTGGGGGAGATGCCTGGCAAGGCAGAGGGGGGCGTGAAGGATCGCCTGCCTTTGAAATTCGCGGAGCGCCGCAAGATCGACATGTCGGCGGGACAGCCCCCCTCTGTCCTGCCGGACATCTCCCCCGCAAGGGGGGAGATTGGCCGGCACCAGCGCCTCCGCCAATAACCTCCAAGGTAATTGAACTGCGCCCCTCGCCGCCCTACTCCTCTCCCATGACCACATCCGAAACCTCAGCCGGCAGCCTGATCCGCGAATGGCGCACGCGGCGGCGCATGAGCCAGCTCGACCTCGCCATGGAGGCCGATATCTCGCAGCGGCATCTCTCCTTCGTCGAAAGCGGCCGGGCCCAGCCTTCGCGCGACATGGTTCTGCATCTGGCCGAGCAGCTGTCGATTCCACTGCGCCAACGCAATCAACTGTTGCTTGCCGCCGGATTCGCGCCGAGCTTCAGCGAAAAGCCGCTGACCGATGCGACGCTGGCGCCGGCGCTTGCCGCCGTCGAGACCGTGCTCAAGGGCCACGAGCCTTTTCCGGCACTGGCGGTGGACCGGCACTGGAACCTCGTTTGCGCCAATGGCGCGATTGCCCCGTTCCTTGCCGATATTTCCGAGCCGTCCCTGCTTACGCCGCCAGTCAACGTTCTGAGGCTCAGCCTGCACCAAGGCGGCGTGGCACCGCGCATCGTCAATCTGGCGGAGTGGCGCGCGCATCTTCTGGAGCGGCTGAAGCACCAGAACGACGCCACCGGCGACCCGGTGCTGATTGAGCTGGAGCGCGAATTGCGCACCTATCCGTCGGGCCTGAGGAGCAGCCGGCCCGCACCGGCCGAGCCGAGCGGCATCGTCCATCCGCTACGGCTCGCGCATGGCGATCATGTGCTGTCCTTCATCAGCACGATCACCGTCTTCGGCACGCCGCTCGACGTCACGCTGTCGGAGCTGGCGATCGAATCCTTCTTCCCTGCGGATGAGCTGACCCGGGCGGTGCTGGTGCGGCTGGCGAAGGATCGAAACTCTCAATAGCTCAAATTGGAAAAGCCGAGGGACAGCACCCCTCTGTCCTGGCGGCCAGAGAGGAGTGTGACGGAACTCGGCTTTGAAGCTACTCTTTGGGACAGTTCACCCCTGCGGCGGCGTGACCGTCCTGGTGCGCGTGCGCTCCAGGCCGAGCTGCCGCTCGCGCCAGATGATGAAAATGCCGGCGGCGACCACGATCACGCCGCCGATTAGCGTGTTGAGCGAGGTGACGT
>NZ_VFUG01000035.1:0-12190 GCF_006440615.1 Mesorhizobium sp. B2-6-2
GCCGGCTGGAGCGCAGGTTCGCCCAGCATGACAACATCCGCCCAAGCTCCTTCGACGGTTTCTGATATGACGGGAAACTCGAAAGTAGCTGAACTAAACAGCGAGCCGGACGGCGGCGCCGGCGGCGCCACGCTGGGTGGCAAGGCAGGTTCCAAACCCAGAATTCCAAGGCAGCTCTCGATTTGCGACGTCATTCTGGCCTCCAGGGTCGTGCAGATACATTTGATGTGCATGGTGTATGCGCATTCATCAAATATCGACTGTCGCCGCCGACCACCTGGGTGCCAAATGTCCATGTGCGGTAGCAATTTCGCAGATCCAGTGGTTACAGCCTGACAGAAGAGTCCGATTTTGGCATTCCCTTTGGGAAGTGTGCGTCGAGTCTGGCGCATGCGGACGGAAGATGGTCCGCTCCCAGTCTCGCCGAAGCCAGAAACAGAGCTGTGTGTTCAGCTGCGTCTCCGCTCTAGACCAAATGTTCTCCTGGGACATTCAGTCTAGCAAGTTCGAGGTGTCCTTATTTCGACGGATGGTTACGGATGCATATTCGCTCGTACAGGTCGCCGAACGTCGCCGCCTCAATTATCTCATCCAATTGCGGCGACCTCCAATTGTTGCTTTTATCCAAATTAGCTTGGAGCTCTGCGGCGATAAGGCTGTCTCCCCCAACATCAAAAAAGTTATCGTCCAAGCATATTTCGTTATCTCCGATAATATTTTTAACTTCATCAAGAAAAATTTTCCTCGGATCATCGTTGCTAAACATGTTTAGTTTTCCTGGTTCGACTACTTTTTCTGCCATAACCCTTTTCTCCTCTTATTACTACTCGTCTGGCGTCGTGAACTCTTCTCCCCTTTGCTGTTCTCGCTCCCCGGACTGCCGCGGAACCGTCCGCCTCGCAAGCTGATCGTCCGGCCAGCATCGGTGACCGTCGAATGAGTACGTTGGAAGGGAAATGCGACGGCGAGTACCGAACGGTTCCAATTGATCACTGGCCCGTTTCCAATCCACCGCAACACCCGCGGCCCAGAGTGCCCCAAGGCATTCCAGAAGGACATGGCGGTCAGTGGATTGTTCATCGTTCTCGTCGCGCGCGGCTGGGACGATCGATGGAATTCGGGTCTTCCGGTCCTCTGAGTTGATTGCTCCCTGTGCCAGACGCGCCAGATTTCGTGAGGGCCCGATGTCAACGAGTGCAGCTACACCAGCCGCGACAACGGGCTTGAGAGCACGATCAAATCGGAGAGGCTCGATCGCTTGCCTGCTCAAGTAGGTGTCCTGCAAGGGTATTTTCGCTTCATGCAGAGCTCCTGAGTTGAGAGCAATGGCCACATTCGGCAGGCCCTTTTCGAGTGTACGGACCCGCGCGTCGATGGCGTCAGTCGCTCCTTTCATCAGCGGCGAATGGCTGGGGACGCCAGCTGTAATAAGGAGGTTGTTGGTGATCTGTCGATGTTCGAGACTTTCCTGAAGCCTTTCCAGAAGTTCCCGCTTGCCGGTGAACACGACGTCGGTATTTGAGTTCACGATACCGACGCCGATCTCGCCAGCTTCTGCTCGATCACGCCAAGCGTCCTCCGTGAGGATACGCTCAGCCTCGCTCGGGCCGCATCCGGCCGCAAGCATAGCACCATCGATACCAATATTTGCCACCGCACGGCTCCGAGCGATCGTCAGCTCAACAGCATCTTCCACTTTTAGAATGCCCGCTAGGGTAGCCACAACGTATTCGCTCATGCTGTGTCCGACGAGATAAGCGGGCTGAACTCCGAACAGTTCTAGCGAACGCGCCATGGCGAATTGCACGGAGAAAATCATGACACTGATTTCTTCGAAGGAAGCCGTCCGGTATTTGTCGTCTTCCCCAAACATGACCGTCTCCAGGTCACGATCCAGGAGCCGGCGACAAGCGGCCGCACAAGTCAGGAAAGCATTGCGGAAGTCCGGCACGTGATCGAACAGATCCTTGAACATCCGCGGGTGCTGCACTCCGCAGCCCGGCAGCATGAAGCCAATAGACGGCGAGGAAAAGGTCCGATCAGCTGTACGATCCCCTTCTTCTTCCAACCTCGCGATGGCCGTGCCCAAGTTGCGCGCCACCACAACGGTTCGATGCGCGAAGTGGCATCTCGCCACGCGTAGTGTATGAGCGACGTCACCAAGATCGATGTCGCGGTTGCGCCGCAAGAACGCAGCTAGATTCAGGCAGGCCCGGCTTAGCGCTGACGGGGTCTTTGCAGATAGGCAAAGGGCGTGAGATCCCCGTGCAATCGATCCGGGCCAAGCCCTTGCATTGTCGCTGTCCCATTCCTGCAGCACGATATGGCAGTTGGTTCCTCCCATACCGAGTCCAGTAACTCCGGCAGTTCGTGAACGTCCCGGCGGACGGGGCCAAGGTCTAAGCTGCTCATTGATGAAGAAAGGCGTGTCTTCCAGTCCCAGATCTTCATTCAGCCGATTGATTTTGATTGTCGCTGGGATTACTCCGTGCTGAAGCGTGAGAGCTGTCTTGATAAAGCTCGCGACCCCTGAGGCGATGTTGGCATGGCCGATATTCGGTTTAATTGACCCGAGCGCACAGGCGTTCGCCTGCCCCGCGAAGACATCTGCCAGTGCGCGGACCTCGATTGGGTCGCCGACCTTGGTGCCGGTCCCATGAGTTTCGATATATTCCACATCTTCAGGGCCAAGTGCCGCGGAGGCAAGTGCTTGGCGCACAACTTCGGCCTGGCCTCGTGCGCTAGGCGCCGAGAAGGATGATTTGGCGCGGCCGTCGTTGTTAATGGCACATCCTTTTACCACCGCGTGGATCGAGTCGTTCGCCTCAAGCGCGTCTTCAAGGCGCTTGAGAACGACAACCCCTACCCCATCTCCGAGCACCGTGCCACTTGCATCGGCATCAAAGGCCCGGCACACACCGTCCGAAGAATTAATGAAGTCCTTGACAAACTGATACCCCGCTTGAGGGAAGGTGATACTCGAGCCCCCTGCCAACGCCATGTCGCAATAGCCGGCCGCGAGCGACTGAGCGGCGACCGCGATCGCCACTAACCCAGTTGAGCATGAGGTTTGCACCGCAATGCTTGGGCCGTTAAGGTTCAGCATGTAGGACACGCGCGCGGCAAGGTAGTCCTTCTCGTTGCCGAGCTCCGTCAGGAAAGCGAGTGGCGCGTTGGTGGGATCGCTGAGGCTGCCCTTCAAATGGTGCAGTAGATAGAGTGGGGAAGAAGACCCTGCGAACACTCCGGTCCGGCCTTCATGCTGGGTTGGCGCATATCCGGCCGACTCAAGTGCCTTCCAGCAGCATTCGAGAAACAGCCGATGCTGCGGGTCCATTAACGTTGCCTCACGCCTCGAGAGGCTCCAGAAATCCGGATCGAAAAGGTCCACATCGTTGAGATGGGCGCCCACGCGCACATAATCCGGGCGATTCAGGACAGCTTCCGCAATGCCTCGGGCCTTGAGCTCCTGCCTGGAGAGCGAGGTGATCGAGCATACCCCCTGGCAGAGGTTCTCCCACAGCGCGTCTACCGTCTCCGCGCCAGGAAAACGCGCGGCCATACCAATCACCGCAATGTCCATACTGGGGCTGCTTCGACGGTCCAGCGCCTTCACATGCGCCCTACGCGCCAAGACTGGCGGTGTTTTGGGGAGCTTGCCGATTTGGGGACGTCCCTGCTCGCCAATGCGTTTGCGGAGAAGAGCCGCGAGTTCGTTAAAGGTCGGATTGAGGAAGACCTCCACTACCCGGAGTTGCACCTTCAGACTCTCACGAATCTGCGTGCAGAGGCGGGCAGCCAGAAGGGAGTGTCCGCCGCAGTCGAAAAAATTGTCGCCCAGATCGGCAGCTTCGGCCTGGAGAAGGTCTCGCCAGGCTGCGCGAAGTGCTGATTCGACCTCGTCGGTACCGGTCACCAGAGCGCACGACTCTTGCGCGAGCCCGCGAAGGCGCGACCGATCAAGTTTTCCGTTAGCCGCAATGGGCAATTCCCGTACCGCCACGAAATGCGCAGGTATCGCATAGTGCGGTAACTCGGACTTTAAATGCGCTCGCAAAGGAGCCTCCCAGCCTCTGCAACCATCGTGCAGCACCACATAGGCGACCAGTCGGTCCGGCTGGCCTGTCGTCGAATCGAGCTCAGGCAATACGGCGGCGGAGCGGACCCCGGCGTAGCGAAGCAAGGCAGCTTCTACAGACCCGGGCACGAGGCTGTAACCTCGGATCTTCACCATGAAAGCGCAGCGCCCGATAATTTCCAAGTGGCCACTTGGCAGCATACGACCAAGATCGCCAGTGCGGAACATCGTGCCATCTGCGCGAAACGGGTCGGGAAAGAACCTTTCGCGTGTCATCTCTGGGCTGCCGAGATATCCATGAGCCAAGACATCGCCGCCGACGAAGACCTCGCCCAAGAAGCCCATTGGGACGGGATCGCGTTGCTCCCCCAGGATATAGACACTGACATTGTACTGAGGCCTACCCACCGGCGCGACCTTTTGTATTATCGCAGGATCGACCTCGCTCAAGTCAATATGCGAAACATCACATGCCTCCGCTGCGCCGTAGTAATTGATGATTCTGATGTGCGGCAGCGCGTCCCTGACCCGCGCAAGCAACGCTGCTGTTAGTACCTCGCCTGATAGGTAGATCAATCTGAGATCGGGAAGGCGGGAGGGGAGGTCAAGGAAGCCGCTGCTGATAATCACGTCCAGCAGTGATGGGGTTAGCAATATTCTGGAAATTCGATTTCGCTCCAGGTACTCGACCAGCTGATGCGGATCGTAGATAACGTCATCGGGGACCAGATAGGCTGGAATCCCGGCGAGGATCGGCCGCATTATGTCCCCGAAGAGATTGACCGCCTCACGCTCACCAAGCGTGTATGGCAGCGCATGATAGCGCCACTGGTTGGCGCATACACTGCTTCGGTGGGGGCAGACAATCCCTTTTGGTTCACCAGTCGTGCCAGACGAAAATGAGATCTGGGCCGGCGCATCGATATTCACCGGTTGCGGATTGGCCGGGCTGGCCTTGCCAAGTTGTGCTTCCCAACCCTCGTCGAGCGACAGCGCAATACCGGACCAGTCAGGCGGAAGCTTGGCTGCGAAATGGTCGCTGGTGACGACGATTTCAACACATGCTTTCGCAAGTATTCGCTTTACCGCAGCGGCGGGCAATGCTTTGTCAAGCACGACGTAGGCCGCCCCTGTTTTTAGAATACCGAACAAAGCGACGGCGTATTCAGGTGAAGTATCCATCAGGATACCCACGCTGGAACCTCGGCTCTGACCATGTCCAAGAAGGTGCCTGGATAGAATGTCGGTTAGGTCGTCGAGTTCACGATATGTGATGGTCGTAGCCTCTGAAACGATGGCAGGACTGTCGGGGGTGAGAGCTGCTTGTTTGCGGAATCGCTCATGCAGCGTTAGATTAGTATAAGGGAAGACCTCGCCGTGTTGGATAGAAACCGGAAGTTGTCCCTTCACCTCGCTAACCTCGCGCAGGAGGCTGGACACCACCTGCTCCGTCATGGCATGGGTGAAAAAGTGATCGCCATCAAACATAATCCGGGCGAAGCGCGACGTCGTAAGCCGACGCCATCCGTCTAGGTCATTGGCATTGATTTCGTCCTCAACTCCGCCCATTGCGGTGATTGCCGCCTTGAGAGGCTTTGGCAGGTTTCGGTCGTAAGTCTCCGCAAGTTCGAAGTCGGCCCGCAGGGGCGGCAAAATGAAGTCCAATAGCAGTTTCTCGTTTGCCAGCGCCTTCTTGGGGACCATACCAAGGGTACGAATCACATCGGTTAGCTTATCATCGGTGTATGTATACATCGGCGGCTCTTGCGGGGGCAGATCCGCTGACGGGTGAGCAGACACGACCACATGGAAGGGAGATGGCCGACCGGCCTCCTCAAGGGAGCGGGCAATCTCGTAGGCCACGAGGGCACCTGCGCTATGACCGAAGAAAACGAAGGGGCTATCGCTGTATTCCTGGAGCGCCTCGATGACCATGGGTGCCAGTACGTCCATGCTGCGAATGGCGGCCTCCGCTGATCGTTTGCCGCGCCCGGGAAGATCCAAGCAAATAAGCTCAATGTCGTCAGGGAGATAGTCTGGCCAATTACGGAACGACTGGACGCTACCCCCCCCATGGGGGAAGCAAATTAGCCGATACGACGGCGCAAGTGAACTCTTTACAACACTAAGCAGTGTTTTTGACTTACCAGGAAGTTGTTCCATCTCTCAAGCCACTCCACCTAGATTCCGCCTGAAAACGCCTCTTTCTTAGCGGACATTTCTTTTTTATGAGGACTTCCAATTCGGTCTTTATAGCACTAGAAGCTGCCACTTCGACCTAAGCTTACGGCAGCCAAAGTAGCACGGTTATCTAATGTAGAATGTTAAGATGTATCAAACTTCAGTTCAGGCATCTGTTAAAAAGTGTTAAATATCATTTTGCACAACGATTTAATTTCTAATTTGATAAATTTACGCGAACGGCGCCATTGCAGTAACGCTGTCGACCCTTATTGCGCCCCTGCATTGCGTACTCGTGCAGCGTCCGAGCGCAATTCGGACACAAGCCTTTTTGGCTGTCCCTGACCTCAGACCTTGCTGTGAAGGTACCATTGTCCGCGACCTTCGATCATGAAGGTTCAGTAATTTATTTGGTATCCGGCTGTCCAAGTTGGTCAACCAATTGAGATGGCAGGGTGCGCATGATGATCTGCTGGGGACAAGGCGATGCTATATGCCCTATTAACTGCCCGCGGATTGGGAGCGCATTGAGATAATAATGCAGGCCACCAAATTCCACAACCTGCTCATCCCAGCCCGTGTGAAGCGTTAGCGGGTCCTGCTGGAGACCAAGACCTACGCATTTCAGTATAGCCTCTTTCCTGGTCCACAGCTCCAGGAACTCTCTCGCAGACTGTTTGCGCGTAACGTCTTCAAACCTCCTGACTTCTTGGTCAGTCATAATGTGGCGGGCCAATTGTCGGCAATTTGCCAAGGGGCGCCAACGCTCAATATCTATCCCAATCAGGCCCACGGCTGAAACGGCGACGGCGGACCAATCCTGGCTGTGAGACTGGCTCACTTCGATATCGCGCGCCGGCAATCGAGGCTTGCCGAACCGCGAAACGGTCATCTGGAGATCTTGCTCCGGAATATGCAAGTGCGCAGCAAGGATGGTTCGAAAAGCAAATTTTGCTTGAATGTATGAAAGCCGCAGATCTGAGTGGCGGATTCTTTCGGCCCGCTCCCGCTCAGTTGGGCTTAGCACTTCACGCATGTATGGCGTTGGGATTGTCAGCTGTGAATGCCGGAAAACCCAAACATCGATCGTACCAAACTGCCTCTGCGAATGCATTCGTCACAGCCTTTGGCTCGCTCCACCACATGCCCTTGCCTGATCAGCGCGAGGGTGAAGTCGTTATTGCTTCCCCCATTTACACGTCCACAGTGCGGTAATGGGGCGGGTCGTTACTGACTTGGGAAAGCTTCTACACTGCCATTGCGTCTCTGGGGTTAAACATTTAAGAAACAACTTAAAGATTTATAAGACCTCTTTGAGCTTCTTTTCATCAGTCGTATACTATATCTTTTGCTGCACCGAACTAGCACCACTAATGTTAACGCGATGTGATTGGCGGCCCGCCATTAGCGCCGTTCCGAAAATAGTTGAGTGATTTCAGCCGGTTGTGATTCCGTCGGATTTGCGAGCTTCGATGGAGATCACGATGGCCTGGACTGAAACCACCCGTGCGCATCGCGGCGCAAGGCTGAGCCGGGCAACGAGGCGCATGTCGGAGCACCGATGCGGGCGTCGTCTCGGCGCTCGCCGTTGCCGCCGGCCAGGCGGTCAAGGCCGGCGACGTGCTTTTGTCCATCGAGGCGATGAAGATGGAGACGGCATTGCATGCCGAGCGCGACGGCACAATCGCCGAAGTGCTGGTCAAGGCCGGCGATCAGATCGATGCCAAGGGTGTCCACAGCCTAAGAAGCACCTCAGCTATTCACTTAGAGGCGCTGAAGCTTTCCCGACGTCGGGCCGACGACCATCTCGTCTCCCGATGAGTAGGCAAACTGGAGTGCGGCAATACCGCGCTCGGCCATCTCCTCAAGATCACGCAGGCTCAGATTGCAGGCGAGAGATAGCAGCGCACCAGAGCAGGACCGCGGACTTGTCGAACTGACAGCCTTTGAACATTGCAACACTCCGAAAACGAAGGTTCCTTGCCACAGCACTGTAATCAAAAGTTGCAGCAGATCAATTTAGGCTCGTGCGCCTGCGCTCGACCCGGAAAAGGAGGCAGAGAATGCGACAGGGTTCATCTCGTTTCCGCCAACCGATGTGCCCGTCAAGGCCGGCGCGCTGACCGGTCATCTGGTCGAAGCCTGCTAAACGGCGAAGGTCATCTCCTCTAGAGGGAAGGTCCCAAACGGATCATGCTGCCGTCGCTGAAGCGTGATTGGCGGAATCTGTGGAGGTTGTGCCCTGTCTCATTTCCTTGGACCAGGTCGGCCCACCAACCCGCCCATGCCGGGTCCGATACCGAAGCCGTGGCTACTCATCCCGGTCGCGATAACCAGACCTAGGATCGCAGCGGCGCGATCGACGATAGGCACGACATCCGGCATTGCATCGATCATGCCCGCCCAACTCGCCTTGAGCGGCACTGTCTTGAACTGCAGGAAAAGCCCGTAATCCCGCGGTCGATGGGCGGAGTGCAGAGGCTTCGGGAGCGGGATTCCCATCTCCAACAGTGATACCGAGATATTCCGGCGCGCCAGAACAGCGCCGTAGTCACGCCGACAATGCCGCCGCCGATGACCACGACTTCCGAAGTCTTCGGCGGAGTCGCTTGAAACTGTACGGGGTGGCTTCGGTGAAGGGGAATATTGTCAAAGAATACTGTCCTTTTGGTACGCTACGGCGGTATCCGGCCTACAGACTTGTCTCGCCTGCGACACCACAAATCGCTTGCAGGATCGCGCCCGGTGCCTGCTGAAGCCGATCCGCATCTGCCGGAGCCATAGTTGAACAATTGGATCAATCAGGACCATCGGCGCATAAAGCACCGTGTCCGAACGATGTGCGGCTTCAATCCTCAGTAAGCGTCGGCATTATCCTGTCCGGCATTGAAATGTTTCACATGATGAGCAAGTGACAGGCCAGGGACGCCTTCAATCCGAATCCGTCGCTGGCCGGACAGTTCGCCATTCTCGCCGCCCGACCAGAAGCGCAAACAATCCTCCCTGCGTCCCAACTCAACCGTTGCAAAACCGATCCTAATCGGTTCGCAATTTGAGATACTCGATCCTGACGTAGCTGCCGCGTCAATCGCCCAGCCGCGCCTCGTCGAGCGTCGCATCGATCGGCGCTTCGCCGGCGACGCGTGCGGCCGCATGGGAGCGGATCGCGGCGACAAGCGCGCATTGCGTTGCCGCACCACGTGCAACTGCTGGAATCCCGCCGAAGAGGACGGGATCGACGCCGGTTTGCAGGAAGAGCTTGCCCCCCACAGTAATCCGCATTCTATTTGACGAAAAGCTCGCGCGCTGTCTTCGTTAAAGGGTCAAACCCACGATCCTTAACAGCAAAACTTTGGGTGATCGTGATTCCAACGTTGTCTAGCCACAGGCCAGGCATCATGTGGAAAACCATACCTGGCTGAAGAACTGTTTCATCTCCCTTGCGGATACTAGCCGTACGTTCTCCCGATGCGGGCGGAAATGCGATGCCAGTCGGATATCCAATTCGGGACTCCTTTTCAATCCCATGGCGAGCAAGCACTTGACTGAATGCGCTGAACACTTCTGAACAGGTCCGCCCAGGACGCACACTTTCGAGGCCGACGTTTAGGGCTTCTACAGCAATCTTCGACAGATTTTGGAATGCAGTTGAGGGTTTGCCGACTACGATTGTACGAGAGAGTTGAACTTGGTAGCGGTGCCGGCACCCCGAAAGTTCAAGATTAACAACAGAGGAATTCGGCACCGGTTCGTCGGTCCAAGCTGCATGTGGAGCGATTGAACGCTCGCCTATGCAAAGATCGGGAGGGCAAGCAGGGTAGTCACCTCCAAACTCAGCCGTACCCGACACTTGCTGGTGATAAATAGCTGCCGCGATATCGCATTCACGAACTCCAGCTTCCACCGTATCGATCACACATTGCATCGCCACATCTGCAAGCTGACCAGCTTGACGCATGATTGCGATTTCAGTCGGGCTCTTTATCAGCCGGAGCCATCCAACGAGTAGGTCAGCATCAACGAATTCCGCAAGTGGCAAAGCCCGGGTAAGATCCTGGTGAGCACGGGCGGAATAATAGTATCCTCCCATCTCGACGCCAACGCGCGCCTTCTCGCCCCCGACTTCCCTTACAATATCGGCCATAAAGGTGTAGGCCGATAGGAAGGGCGAATGAACATGCGTTTCGGGGTAAGCTCTGATGTTTTGATCGGCAAGATAGGTAGTCATTAATGCCGAAACGCGATCCATCAACCGGCCCACCCAAATAGGCTCGTCGTGATCGAGTGACACGATCACCATTTGCGGAGTATAGAACGAGTAAGCGTTATAGCCGGTAAGATAGTTTTGGTTAGGCGGCTCTGACAGAAGAAGGATCTCGATCCCTCTCGTCGTCATTTCTTTCTTTACCGCTGTTAGACGTGACTGAAACTCGGCAATCTCAAAATGCAGTTCTTTTAGCACGTTTTTCTCCTTCTAATTCAAATCAAAGCGACCGTCTTGGGTGGCATCATCATTTCCAGCGGTGTGCGTGGCACATCTGGAGGGAGAAGGGCGGAGCCCACCCCCCCCCGCGTTATGTTGACACGATCGGAGACCATTGGTCGGGCCTGCGATCCCTCGTCGTAGCTCGAACCGCCCCAGGTGTTGGGAGGGCTGGGTGCCGGTCGCCATTACCAGTGGAATGCGGCCAGGCTATAGGCTGACTTGTGGCAGCACAATTCGGATCTGGCAACAATGTATCGGCCGGTACCTCTTGCCACAGTGGGGATGTACCGCGTTGATCGAAGACCTTCACGTAGGTCCCACCATCGCGAGCTATCTCGATCATGAACACAGCTGAAACCGTACCGCTTCGCCGGACCATAGGAAATACGGTCGCTGCCGTCGACCTGCAGGACGCCGCGATAGCCATCCAGATGGCGGGCGACGCATTCGCCGGCACGGCTGTCCTCAAAGCGGTCGGCGACGGGGCTGATCGTCTCGCAGTCGCGGCAGGTGAACTTCTCCCGCACGTGCTGGATCACCTTCCATTGCCGCGGCACCACCTCCAGCGTCTCGGTGATATCCTCACCCAGCTTGCGTAGCCGATGACCGCCGCAGCAATGGCAAGCGGTCGGCGCCGGCTCGACCACGCGTTCGCGCGGCAGATGCTCGGGAAATGGCTGACGCGCCGGTCGTTTGCGCACATAAGGCACCACCTCGGTGGTCCTGGCCGCGGCCTGTTCGGCGGCGATCTCGTCTTCCGTCGCGGTGCTCTCGAGCTCCTCGAAGGTGAGCTCCATCTGGTCGTGCAGGCGGGCTGAGCGTTCAGAACTCTGACCATGCAGCGCCCGCTGCAGCTTGCGGATCGTCAGATGCTGATGTGCGATCAGCGCCGCATCATCCGATGCCTTAGCCCTGGCGACCGCCAGTTCGGCCTCGACCAGCGCAGCGCGCGCGGCCTCGTCTTCGGCTCTGGCCAGCGCTGCGGTCAGCGCCGCTCTGAGCGCGCCGATATCGTCCGGAACAGCATCCTGGGCGGTGGCAACCATGCCCTGGAGTGAATCATAAAACGCGCCCGCTGACTCGCGGAAAATGGCGCAAACTCAAAGAAAAACTCAGCCCGCGCGCTGCGGGCGGAACGTGTGGCGCGGGTTGCGCCAATCGATCCCGTCGAGCATGTAGGCGAGCTGCGCCGGTGATATGGAAACCGTGCCGTCCGCCGGCGACGGCCATAGAAACCGGCCCTTCTCGAGCCGTTTGCATACAGCGACATGCCAAGCCCATCATGCCAGATAATCTTGATCAGATTGCCGCTGCGGCCGCGGAAGACATAAATATCGCCGGCCTAGGGTTAGGTGGCGCGCCACCTAACCGTTCTTATGCATCGGGTGAGATTTTGTGGCGGAGCCGTCCTGGCGCCAGCCGAGGTCTGCCAAATCTGGAATCCT
>NZ_VFUG01000036.1:0-10955 GCF_006440615.1 Mesorhizobium sp. B2-6-2
GCGCAAAGAGGCTCACCGGCGACGCCTGGGAGAAGCGGCTAATTGCAGTGCGACGTGCAGTCGAAAATATCTGAGATACTGCACGTGCTTGGGTGGCCGAGGAACCTCGCTCGCGGCCCTCTCGGGCCTGCTGCAGATGCCCTATTGCAACGACTACGCGGGACGAGGGCCTTTCGATGAACCCGCGGGTCCCGATGCGAAGCTTCGGCCCGCTGGCGCGGCGTGGCGGTATGCGAGGACATCGGTGCGATATGTTCCGGAAACGCCCGGCCTGCGGATGGCACCCCGGGCACGGACCGCGGCAGCTTTTCCTTCTCGGGCTACTGTGAGCACCAGAGCGGCCACGTCGTCGTGCAGCTCGATCCGTATGCCGTCAGGCCTGCGGTCAGTGCACTCTCCCCGGCCGAAAAATTCGGCGCGTCCACTCGTAAGATTCTCCGCTCGTTGAATACAGCGATGCAGAAATCGACGCGCTGCTCGCAGCCGGCAATGCGTAGCTATCGCTGGTGAGTTCGCAGTATTGTGCCCGCGTAACCCCGGAGAAGTTACCATTCTCCATTAGCGCGGTAGAATCTGAATTCGAGATGGCTTCAATCTGCAAACAACATTTGAATTAGCGACGCTCGCAGAAATAGTGTGTTGGACCTCTAAGTAAGTCGTGAATTCGTTGCAAAACTTGCGACCTACTCGGATATTTAGGAGCAGCACAAAGGACCCCCTCCCTGTCTCTCACTGGTCGCCGAGCTATGGTCTCCGCTGCGGCCTCCGGTATTGGTCGTGTTATCGCCGAGGCACTTGCGAAAGCTGGGGCTCCGGTAGAGGTGTGCGATGTTGATCAACAGAAGATTGCAGAGATGAGCCACCGACATCCCGCCATTGGCGCGACACGTTGTGATCTTGCCGAAGCGACCGATACTGAGCGCTTCTTCGAAGCTGCAGCCGAGCGGATGGATGGGATCGACATTGGAAACCAACGTTGGCGGTCAATTTCACCAGCCATTTTTGCTTGCGACCAGGAACAGTTCGCGCTCGCCTCGCAGACCAAGGCCGAGGCGGTGCAGAAGGCTGGCAGTTCAAGGATGAGATCGTCGCCGTCACCATCAAGGGCAAGAAGGGCGACACGATCGTCGACCAGGACGAATATATCCTCATGGCGCCGTCATCGACGCCATGACTAACCTGAAGCCGGCTCTCGACAAGGACGGCACGGTGACGCGGCCAATGCGTCCGGCATCAATGACGGCGCCGGCGCGCTGCTGATGACCGAGGCAGAAGCCACCAGGCCGCGGCATCGCCCGGCTGGTCCGCATCGCTGCCGGGGCGACTGCCGGCGTCGATCCGGCGATAATGGGCCCCGGACCTATTCCCGCCTCGAGGCGGGCGCCGGAGAAGGCCGGCTGGTCGGTCAAGGACCTCGACCTCGTAGAGGCCACGAGGCTTTCGCCGCGCAGGCCCGCGCCGTCTACAAAAGCATGGCCTGGGATCCACAATCGTTAACGTTGATGGCAGCCATCGCCATCAGCCACTCGATTGGCGCCTCCGGTGCCCGCGTGTTCAACACGCTGTCTACGAAATGCGCCGGCGCGGCGCGAAAGAGGGCCTGGCGACGCTCTGCATCGGCGGGGGCATGGGCGTCTCTATGTGCGTGGAACGAATATCGCGGAGCCAAGCAAAAGCGATGCACCGCCAACTTCGCCTCTGTCATGTGTCGCTTGAGCTCTCTTTCGGCAGCAGCGACGTGCGAGTAGAGTGTGAGCACGCAATATCGGCGGCACTGTAATCTTCTAACATTACAAGAGATTGGGCAAATAGATGGATGCGACCTGTAAATTCGCAACAATGGTGACCGACGATCTTATTGACGGATATGGGCACATGAATATGGTGCACTATCTGGCAGCGTTCAGTAAAGCTGCGGATGTACGGCTCGACACTGCCATACGTCTAAATGCGAATGGTTCGATGCTCTCTGGCCTCGTCACCGCCGAGGCGCGGATCGCTTACAAGAAAGAAGCGATGCGCGGCGACAATTTGGTCCTTACTACTTGGATAGCCGACATAGACGAAAAGCGAGTCCATGTCGCGCAAACCATGGTACGTGCCGACGGAGCGTTACTGTCGACAGCTGAACAGCTTTTCCTGAATTTCAACCTGCTATCGCGGCGCGTGGAACCATTCCTGCCCGATGTGCTGGCCGACCTTAGAGGCGGTGTTGAGGCGGACAATGGTAAATTCGATCCGGGCATTGTCAGTCGCCGAATGGGCATATCGAGAATAGTATGAATTTACCTGACCTTCGTCAGTCCGTGTCGGTGGCAACTTCTGCGTGTACGTTAGGCGGCGGATTCTGGGTGTCCACCGTCCCGTTGGCAGGCGTGATGATGCCTCGAAGGCGCGTATCACCAGTGGAGGAGGGATCCACCGGAAAGTCTGAATAGCGGCTTGGTTGGGTAACTGGCCGGGACGAAGCCTCGTGACAAAGACCGCCCCGGGCGGTCGAGCAATCCAGCGTGCCGTAACGTGAGTAAAGCCTGAGCAGGCCTCGAAAGAGTCAATGCAGACTCCGACCCATCTCTCGCTCGGGGAAGGCTGTGCGGACAGGGAAGCAATCGACATAGGCACCTGTCCGGTCTGCCGGGTATTGGGCACGGCACGTTGGAAAGGTGATGCTGGTAATCGAAGGGAGGCCCGTTCGGCATGAGGGTGGCGGCCTCAACCTCCGGGCGGCGGTGCCGGCGGGAGTCGGAAACGGTCGTCCGGCCGTTGAAGCCGGGTAATGCCAGCGGAGCGAAGGACCCTGACTTCTGGTGTGCTTTCGAAGGTGGTGGGGAGGGGTGATTGGCGACAAGCATGGAAACGCCGAAATGACCAGGTATCTGCAGAGGAAGCTGTATCGTAAGGCGAAGGCGGAGCCCCTTTACCGCTTCTACGTGCTCTACGACAAGATCTGCCGTGAAGACATGCTGCGCCATGCCTATGCGCTTACCCGCGCCAATGCGGGTTCGCCGGGCGTGAACGGCGTGACCTTTGCGCAGATCGAGGCGGAGGGTGTAACAAGGGGCCGCGGCTAGAAGTGCGTGTTCGGCTGAACCAGCTTTTGCTCGGTTGGTCGACCTACTTCAGCTACGACACCCGAGCGCCGGCCTATGATGCCGTTGACCGGTAATGTGTATGACCGCGTGAGCAAGTGCCATCGGCATAAGCTGCAAGGGTGCGGCGCGAAACAGCTCTCGCGGACCACATCTCCGAGAAACTGGGCGTGGTGTGTCTTCGTCGGCAGCGCGTATCGCCGCCGTGGGCCTTACGATGAGGCCAGTGGGAAGCTGGATGCGGGAGATCCGATGTCCGGTTTGATGAGCAGCGACTGGAAACGGAGCGACGGTCCGGACTGCGGCACCGGCAAAAGGCGGTTGTGTGAGTTCCGCAAAATGAGGCGGCCATGAAGCTGGTCATGCGGCTTGACGCAGCGCGAGCTTCTTGTGCTCGCGCAGGTCGTCCATGTTGATGAAGCGGTTGGCCTCCATCCAGTTTTCGTTGGTCTCGACGGCCAGTGCCCTGACGAGGCGCAGGCAGCGCTGTGAGTTTGGAAAGATGCGTACGACATAGGTGCGCCGGCGGATTTCCTCATTGAGCCGTTCAAGCATGTTCGTGCTCTTGAGATGCTTGTGATGCTGGCGCGGCAGACAAAAGAAGGTCAGCGTGCGCTCGATGGTCTCCTCCACCCAGGTCGTCAGCCTTGGATAGCGGCCCGACCATTTGGACAGCCATGCGGCGAGATCGGCCTTGGCCTCGGCGAGATCGCGCCGGTCATAGAGCCAGCGCAACTCCTGCAGGCAATCGTCGCCATGCTTTCTCGGTAGGTGATCGAGCGCGTTCCTGAGGAAGTGCACGTAGCAGCGCTGCCAGGCGGCTTCCGGGATCACCTCGCCGATCGCGGCCACCAGGCCGGCATGATCGTCGGACACGACCAGCTCGAGCCCTTGAGGCCGCGCGCCTTCAGGGCGACGAGGAAATCCCTCCAGGCCGAGCGGCTCGCGATTGGCCATCTCGACGGCCAGGATCTGGCGCCGCCCATCCCAGTCGATGCCGACCGCGATCAGCACCGCCTGGCTCATGACGATGCCGGCTTCGCGTACCTTCTTGTAGCGAGCATCGAGGATGAGGTAGGCAAAAGGCTCTTGAAGCAGGCGCTCGGCAAACGCCTTCAAACTCTCGTCCAGGCGTTTGTTGATGGCCGAGATCGACGAGGCCGAGAAAGCATGGCCGCACAGCTCTTCTGTGATCGCCTTGACCTTCCGGGTCGAAACGCCCTGCACATACATCTCCGCAAGCGTGGCCACCAAGGCCCGCTCCGAACGCTGGTAACGCTCGAAAAGCTCGGTGGAGAAGCGGCCGGCCCGGTCCTGCGGAACCCGCAGCTCAAGCTTGCCGATGACAAGGGTACGGCCATAGAACCCGAGCGGCAGCCCAGCCGCTCCGGTGTGCGCTCGCTCTTCAAAGCACCCAGCGCCTCGTCCATCTCGGCCCCGAGCACCTCCTGCATCACGGCGCGGATCACCTCGTGCAATCCATCCGGGTTCGAAAGCAGAATGTCTTTGACGGCAGCGCTGGCGGTCTTACTTTCTGTCTTGGTCATGGTGGCGTTCCTTCCAGGGAATCGGTGACGTTGAACATCACCAGCCTTCCCTCTCTCAGCGAATTTGCAGAACCCTCAGCACACTACCCACAAGGCGAAAGCCGTCGGCCAACGGCAACTCCCCGGAACCCACCGCCACCGCGCCAGTCGTTGACTCCTCATTCGATTGTGGCGAAAGCTTCTATACCCTGCTGCGCTGGTATCGCGATGGGGTCATTGTCGAGCGCAACCTGCCGGTGCTCTCGACTTAGTCGACTGTGAACAATCTTGATCGCTAAGCGGCAAGCTGCTTCGGCCGGTTCAGGAACGCGGCGATCAAGAGCCACAAAAGTTGCTTCAGCCACCTGAGCAGGAGGGAGAAGTTGTAACCGGCTGCGGCCAGGATGGCGTTGATCGCATCGCCTTGGATGTGAGCGAGTTAATTGCGGCCATTCTGTGTTCGTTCTTGATGTGGCCAATCACCGGCTCGATCGCGGAGCGGCGGCGCATTTGGCGCTTGATGGCCGGTGTCACGCGGCGCTTTTGACCAGCGGTGAAGACCCTGAACTTATGACTTTGCGGCGCATTGTGGCCGCGATAGCCGGCGTCGGCGAGAACGCGGCTGATCTCGTTGCCGATGGTCTTTTCCATGTCAGGGATGATCGATGAGCGTGTGGCCGTCATAGGGATTGCCGGGCAGCGCTTTTGCATGTAGGGCGAACTGGCCACCCTTTGAGCGGTTCAGTGTGGTGGCCACCGGCACCTTCACCCGAACTCGTAGGGCGCGTGCGCCTTGCCCTTGCCGATGCATTCCACCTCGTGCGCATGCAGGCTGTAGATCTTGCGGCCGCGCTGGCGCTGCTCGAGAACGGTGGAGGCCTGGTAGAGCGACCATTTGAAAAGCGCGTCCAGCTTCGCGTCGCCGGCGATCTGACGGGAGATGTCGCGGACGGTGCGCCCCACATACGTCCTGAGCCTGCGCAGGGCCTTGTTGGCCCGCTTGAATTGCTTGGCGTGGGCGTAGCGCTGATACATGATCAGCGCCTGTTTGCCGACCCGGACATAGGACTGACGCAGGTCGAGCCGCGTCTTCTTCGCCAGCCGCACCAGCCGCTCGCGGGCCCGGTGGATGAGCTTGGCGTTGGTCGGGAACAGGCTGCACGGTCGTGTCCACGATCACTTGGCGCGTGTCGGTCGGCTTCATCGCCCTGTTCTTGACCGCAATGCTGAGGCTTTCTTGCAAGCGCGACGATCCGCTCCTCGCCCATGCGGCTGCGCCAGCGCGTCATCGACGAGCGGTCGAACGGCAGGTTGTGGCGGAAGAACTCCTCGCCGGACAGACACTGGAAATACAGGTTCTCGATCCAGCGGACGCACAGCGCCTCGTCCGACAGGTTGAAGGTGTGCTTGAGGATGGCGAGCCCCGCTATTAGCCGGGTCGGCATCGGCAGCATGCCGGGACCGTTCGAATAGACCGCACCGAAGCGCGCCTCTCTGCTCAAGGCGAGCGCGGAACAGATCCTGTTCTCCAGTCTCACGCCGCTCGCGTGGTCTGCCCATCGCCTAGCTCCGATTCACTGCGATGAAAGCGGCGAATCGCGCTTCGCCAGGCGGCGAAATCGCAAACTGGAATTGCAAGAAACTACCCACAAACTGGCCGTTACCTGCAATTCGGAAGCTGAAAAGTAGACTATTCCTATGCGATATCAGCGGCTTCGGTATTCTTCACGGCCGACGACTTACCTCGGGCACGCACACGTCACCGACACCTACTGGGATCTCACCGAAACGCCAGAGTTACTGCAGTGCGCCCTACTGCGAGTGGAGCCATCTGAGCGGGGAGACCGGGATGAAGAGCGCCAGCACATTTCCCACACTGCTGGAGAGGTTCTTCATGGACCGGCTCATGCGACAGTGACAGGTGAGTCCTCACACGCTTGTGAGCTATTCTGAGCAAGGCGTTGACGTTGCCTGATCTGGAGCCCCCCTTCCGCGTGCTCGCGATGCCGACCAAGCGCTATTTGCGGCGACCAATTGAGAGCACACCTCCAGGACATCTGAGCAGAACGCGCTTTTCAAATACATCGGGGCTCTAGCATATCCAGAACCGCATTTAGCTGTCCGGGAGTGAGTCTGCAAGCGATTAGTGGTATCGCAGGAGATAATCGCCCCCAAGTTGGTGTCCTCTCCAAACAAGCGCTTCGCTGCCGGGGCTGGCGACAAGCGATTTACTTAAACAAAACACTGCAACCGGTCAATTTCCTTCGCCGTTGTCGAATACTGCTTTCCGCATGACCTCATTCCGCCATGAGCAGTTCGTGGGTTGCCAACTGGTCTCGGTGGGGGGCATCTTTCGGTGTATCGCAAATGAACATCTCGAAACGCGATGGGATACCCACACATTTTATGTTGGTCGTGCCGCCGTGTGGCTCGATATCATCGGTAACATCATACCTAGCGTTAGATCTTGACACGCTTGGCATGACCACGGGTCATCTTGTTGTCCCCAAAGTCCCACTATGGGTCATCGAATGACAAGATATCGTGAGGTGTTCCCAATTTTGGACCGCCCGGCTGGAGGATTTCCGGGCTGCCAAGACGCTTCCAGCCATCTAACTTCCAGATGGGTCTGATATTGATTATATTCTTGCTACCTCATGGGCCGAGGGGCTTTGGTTAGCATATAGGCGACGGCATGGAGGAGTGAGCGCTCGCGGCTGCTTCAGCCATGGTGATTGGCTATAGCGGCCCGTCGCTTCTGTATGAGCGGTACCGCCGAGTCTCATGCATCATATCAACCTCAAAGGGGAATGTACTATGAATAAGATTGTGACAATTATCACAGCGGCATCATTGTCCATCGCGTCGGTCGTTTACAGTACCTCGGTGTATGCCGGAGAGGTGCTGCAGCGTGTTCTCAATACGAAGACGCTCAGGGTTGCGGTTGGCACTGATTGGGGAGCAATGTCTTCCCTGAATGCGAACCACGAATTAGAGGGCTATGACATCGACGTCGCCAAAGGCGTCGCTAAATCCCTTGGTGTTAACGTTGAATTTGTCACGCCGGGGTGGGACATCATAGCCGCAGGCAACTGGCAGGGCCGTTGGGATATTAGCATGGGTCAAATGACCCCTACTAAAACCAGAGCTGAAAAATTCGACTATTCCACCACTTACTTCTATGAAAAAGCGGCTGTCATTGTTCACAATGACAGTAAGGCGTCTACACTTTCCGATCTAAATGGAAAGATCGTCGGCGTTTCCGCTGGAACCCTGGCCGAGGACTATGTAAACCAAAACTTTAAGTGGGATTGGATTGGCGCTCGGCCCGAGGATTACAAATTCAAGGCCGGTGAAGTGAAGGTTTATACCTCAACGGGTGTTGCGTTGGATGATCTCCGGCTAGGCGATGGTACCCGTCTTCATGCAATTCTTACTGACGGAACTCTCGCGGAAAGAGCAATCAAATCTGGCTACCCCTTCAAGGTGCTTGGGAGTCTCTTTGCCACGCCTGCTGCCATCCCTATGATGAAAGGCGACAAGGAGTTCAGCGAGAAGGTCTCAGCCGCCCTAAAGAGCATGAAGGATGACGGCACGCTCTCGACTCTGTCGATCAAATGGTACGGGTCGGACCACTCTGTCGAGAATTAGCAAGTTGGTGAAAGTTACGCGGCTCGGGTCAGCCCGAGCCGCCTTGTTGGAGGATGTCCCATGCTTTACCAGGATACGGTGGAATCCGAGGTCCTTGTCCATAGACCGTGGTTTGTTGCCTCGATCTTTGGCGTCGTCTTCGCGATTTGTCTCATGTTCAACCTTGTGGGCACAACCTTCGGCGAGCTTATGCGGCCTGTCATCGGCGACCCTCTGCAGAGTGGCGTCTATGGGCGTTTCGCAATCGCTTTCGTGATTGGGGTCACGTTCTGCCTAAACATCGTGCTAATCGGTTTTGCCCCCTTGAAGGCCCAGATTGGCATTGTGTGGATCGAGCTGCTGACTCTCTTCCTGGCCTTCTTCAAAGCGTTCAACCTTAGTCTGCCCTTCATCTGGGAAAATCTGCCATACCTGATTACGCAGGGTGTGGTGACGACGATCTATGTTTCAGCAGTTTCACTTGTTTGCGCATCAGTCATCGCCATCATTGCAGCGATTGCTAAACTTTCAAGCAACGGCTTCGCCTACGCTATCGCCAGCTTCTACACATCCTTTTTTCGTGGCCTGCCGCTTCTCATACAGATTTACCTGATTTACCTCGGGCTGCCGCAGCTGGGCATTGTCATCAATGCCGTTCCTTCGGGGATATTGGCGCTGTCGCTTTGCGTCGGCGCATATATGACTGAAATTTTCCGCGCCGGTATCCAAAGCATCGATCGCGGCCAATGGGAAGCTTCACGATCCATTGGTTTCGGCTTCGGTCTAACCATGCGCAGGATCATCCTGCCTCAGGCGCTGCCTGTCATCATTCCTCCAATGGGAAACACGTTCATCTCAATGCTGAAAGACAGCTCGCTTGTCTCGGTCCTCGGAGTGTGGGAGCTAACGTTCCTTGCTCGCACCATCGGCCAGCCAACCTTCCATCACATGGAGATGCTGATAACAGCCGCAATGATTTATTGGATCATGTCTGCCTGCCTCGAAGTGGCTCAATCGCGACTCGAGCGTCACTATGCAAGGAGCAAAGCACGATGACTGCTGGCCTCAAAAGTCACTTGAAGGGCCTCGATAGCGGCGATTCCTCGCAAGCGATTGGCAATGTGCTGCGCGAATCACTTTCATCCCAGGAGTCATTCAGTCAGAAGCACGGGTCAATGAGTGCTGACATAATTATCGAAGCCACGAATGTCTCCAAATGGTACGGCACCTTCAGAGCATTAACTGATGTCAATCTAACCGTCCGCAAAGGCGAACGCATCGTCATCTGCGGTCCCTCCGGATCCGGGAAGTCGACGCTCATCCGCTGCTTCAACCGGCTCGAAGCGCATCAGAAGGGCGAGATCACCGTCAACGGGATCAGATTGCACAACAAAATGCGCAACGTGACCGAAGTTCGCAAGAATGTCGGGATGGTGTTCCAGCACTTCAATCTCTTCCCCCATATGACCGTGCTGATGAACTGCATGGCCGGTCCCATGTGGATCAAGGGCGTGCCCGAAGCCCAGGCCAAAAAGACCGCGCTGAAATTTCTGGAGCGGGTGCGAATTCCAGAACAGGCGAACAAATACCCGGTTCAGCTGTCCGGCGGACAGCAGCAGCGTGTTGCGATTGCCCGTTCGCTGTGCATGGAACCCGCGGTCATGCTGTTCGACGAACCGACGTCGGCGCTCGATCCGGAAATGGTCTCCGAAGTGCTGGACACTATGACCAGTTTGGCAAGCGACGGCATGACCATGGTCTGCGTCACCCACGAGATGGGGTTTGCTCGCGCCGTCGCAGACCGGGTAATATTTATGGATTGGGGCCAAATCGTTGAAGAGGGCAATCCCAACGACTTCTTCACCAACCCCCAGCACGAACGCACCAAGCTATTTCTTAGCCAGATCCTGAGACATTGAAGGGTCTCGGCTGACACTCGTTGGTCTTGGTGCCACAGCTAACTAGGTAGCGGCAAGGGCGATCAGCGTAAGCGCCAAGCTGACCCCATCTGGCGCGGCTTGAGGTGATGAGCGATAGATAGTGACACTGAATGAGCTGAGGAGCTTGCAATGTCAATTTCTATGTCTGCGCCTATGCCGGATGACAGAAGCTTCCATGTCCTTGAGGCGGTTGCGAGCCGGCTGGACGCAAGTCCGCGGCGGCGCTGGTCGGCGGAAGCGTACGCAACCGGTGAAGAACGCAGACGTGCGTATCCGGCGGCCATGAGGACCTTAGCACTGCGGTGCTGGCGTCAAGTTTTTGATGGGGAGATGCGATGATATTCTTCGAGGAGGAGTTTAACCTCCTCGATGCCTTCATCGGTGAAGGCTAAGATCCCGTCGTCATCGTTGGTGCCGTACACCCAGATGACGCCGTCCTCCGGCTCGAGACCGAGGGTCAGTTCGTGGATGAGCGCTTCGCTGACGCCGAGGTCGCTGGCGACAAGTTCGACGGTGTAGACGTGGTGCACCTTATTGCGCTGCATGTTCAGGCCGCCGCTGGTTGGGTCCGCAGTTTTGCGGATCTCCAATTCCACGGCAGCAAATCATCGATCCAATGTGCCGGATAGGCGGGCAGTCGGGCGAGGATGTCGGCGAGCCAGGCCTGAGGGTCGACGTCATTCAACTTAGCGCTTTATGCCGACCGCCGAACTATGCCGAGCCTCTTCCGATCATGGCGGTATGACGCGCTTTGCCTGCCATTTCGACCA